>NZ_JBVHTI010000010.1:0-394800 GCF_055565975.1 Streptomyces sp. NPDC028289
CGTGACGACCGGGACCGTGGTCCTCGTCGTGACGACCGTGGGGACCGTCCTGCTTTCCGTCGTGATGACCGTCGCGACGATCGCCGTGATGACCGTGGTGACCGTCCCGCTTTCCGGCGTGACGACCGCGACGACCGTGGCGACCGTGGCGGCTTCCGTCGTGACGACCGGCGCGATGACAACCGCGGTGGCGGCGGGTACGGCCGGCGGGACGACAACCGCGGCTCCCGCCCGGGGTTCCAGCGCGACGACCGCGGCGGCGACCGGGGTGGCTACGGGCGGCGCGATGACCGGGACCGTGGCCCCCGCCGCGACGACAACCGCGGTGGCGGCGGGTACGGCCGTCGGGACGACAGCCGCGGTGGCGGCTACCGCGGCCGTGACGACCGGCGTGATGACCGGCGTGACGACCGCCGCGGCGGCGGCCGCTTCCGTGACGACCGGGACCGGGACCGGGACCGTGAGCCGATCAAGCGCCTGCCCATCCCGGAGGACGTCACCGGCGAGGAGATCGACAAGGACGTACGGCAGGAGCTGCAGAGCCTGCCCAAGACGCTCGCGGACGATGTCGCCAGGAACCTGGTGATGGTCGCCCGGCTCATCGACGACGACCCCGAGGGCGCTTACGGCTACTCCAAGGTGGCCCTGCGGCTGGCCTCCCGTGTCGCCGCCGTACGCGAGGCCGCCGGGTTCGCCGCGTACGCGAACCAGAAGTACTCCGAGGCGCTGGCCGAGTTCCGGGCCGCCCGGCGCATGACCGGCAGCGCCGACCTGTGGCCGGTGATGGCCGACTGTGAGCGTGGGCTCGGGCGGCCGGAGAAGGCGCTGGACATGGCCGGCGCCCCCGAGGTGCACAAGCTCGACAAGGCCGGCCAGGTCGAGATGCGGCTCGTCGCCGCCGGTGCCCGGCGTGACATGGGGCAGCTGGACGCGGCGATCGTGACGCTGCAGAGCCCCGAGCTGGCCTCCAACTCCGTACAGCCGTGGACCGCGCGGCTGCGGTACGCCTACGCCGACGCCCTGCTCGCCGCCGGGCGTGCCGACGAGGCGCGGGAATGGTTCGCCAAGGCCGTGGAGGCCGACCGGGACGGCAGTACGGACGCCTCCGACCGGCTGGCCGAGCTGGACGGGGTCGAGTTCGTCGACGCTCTGGACGAGGAGGAGTCCGAGGAGGCCTCCGACGGGACGGGGACCGAGACCGAGACCGAGTCCGGGTCCGTGACCGAGAGCGGCGTCGAGTCCGAGGGCGAGAAGGACTGAGCTCGGCGTCTTGAGTCACTGACACGTCACTGACACGGAGAGGGCGGACCCCGACCGGGGTCCGCCCTCTCCGTGTCAGACGTCGAGCGCCCGCAGTACCAGCCCGGATGCCGGCTTCGGGCCGAACGACGTCGACTTGCGGGGCATCGTCACACCCTGGCGGGCCAGGTCGCGGACGACCTCCTCGCGGACCGGGTGCATGAGGACGGCCGTACCGCCGTCGCGCTCGGCCTTGGCGACCGTCGCCGCCGTGTCGTGGATGTACGCGATGTGCGCGGGCGAGTCCTCGGGGATGCGCCAGACGTGGTCGAGGAGCGTGGCGTGCAGGACGGTGGCGTCCAGGGTGCGCCAGGCGGCCGGGCGGTCGTCGGGGATCGTACGGGCCAGGAGGTCCGGGTCCGGGCGGTCGATGAGATGGAACGCACCGTCGCCTGCCAGCAGGAACGCGTTGCCGGCGCTGGCCGCGTCCGCCAGCGCCTCCTGGGCCGCCGGCAGGGAGACGTCGAGCCGTCGTACCCGGAACAGGCCCTTGACGTGCTCCAGCGCCTCCGCCACCGGCAGGCCGTGCAGCAGGCGGTGGATGGCGCGGACGCGCAGCGGGTAGCGGGCGGTGTCGACGAGGAGGACCAGGCCGTAGTCCCACGGGCTCGGAGAGGGATGCTCCGCGCGTAGACGCAAGTAGGTGGCCCAGCGATGGTGGCCGTCGGCGATCAGAGCCTGGCGGTGGGCCAGGTCCGACTGGACGAGGGCCAGCTCGGCGGGGTCGGTGATCGACCAGAGGCGGTGGTGGAAACCGTCCTCCGTGGTGGTGGCGAGGAGCGGGGGGCGCTCGGCCACCGCTTCGACGACCTCGGCGGCCGCGCCGTTGCCCCGGTAGGTGAGCAGGAGGGGTTCGAGGTTCGCCGAGGTGGCGCGCATCAGCGCCGCGCGGTCGGCGACGACCGGGGGCATGACCTCCTCGTGCGGGAGCACCACGCCCTCGGACGGCTCCGAGACCCGCAGGGCGCCGATCACCCCGCGCTGGAGCAGGCCGTTTCCGTCGTGCTGTTCGTAGACGTACAGGCCCGGTTCGGGATCCGTGGCGAGGATGCCCTCGTCCTGCCAGCGGCGGAGGGTGTCGGCCGCCTGTTCGGTACCGGCGCTGAGGGTACCGGCCTGGGGGAGGATGAGACGGACGATGTTGTGCGGGTCGGCGGACTGGAGATGGTGTACGCCGTCGGGGCGCACGACGACGTCGTACGGCGGGGAGGTGACGGCGGCCAAACTGCCGACCCGGTCCGGGTCGTAGCGAAGGCCTCGGAACGGGGTGAGTTCCAGGCCTCGGCGCTCCGTTGCTTCCGAGTGACCTGCAGTGTTCATCCCGGCATCGTACGTGTGTCAGTGGCGTGCGGGATGATCGACGGTGAAAGGCGGGCGGACGAAAAGTGACGAGGAGTGACGAGGAGCGATGGGGATGAGCCAGGGCGTCAGGACTGGTCCCGAGGGCAGCGGACAGGCCCTGAGCACGGCGTATGACACGGCGCTGCTCGATCTGGACGGTGTGGTGTACGCGGGCGGCAGTGCGATCGCGCACGCTGTGGAGTCGCTGGAGGTCGCCCGCGCGGGCGGCATGCGTCTGGCGTACGTCACCAACAACGCGCTGCGGACGCCGGACGCGGTGGCCGGGCACCTCACCGAGCTGGGCATCCCGACGGGGGCCGGTGATGTCATCACCTCGGCGCAGGCGGTCGCGCGGCTGATCAGTGAGCAGGTGCCGGCCGGGGCGCGGGTGCTGGTGATCGGCGGGGAGGGGCTGCGGGCCGCACTGCGGGAGCGGGGTCTTGAGCCGGTGGAGTCCGCCGACGACGATCCGGCGGCCGTTGTGCAGGGGTACGGCGGCCTCGACCTGCCCTGGGGGCGGTTCGCCGAGGCGTCGTACGCCGTCGCGCGCGGGGTGCCGTGGTTCGCGTCCAACACCGATCTGACGATCCCGAGCGGGCGCGGGATCGCGCCGGGCAACGGCGCGGCGGTGGCGGTGGTCCGGATCGCTACGGGTGCCGAGCCGCAGGTGGCGGGCAAGCCGCTGCCGCCGATGCACCGGGAGACGATCCTGCGCACGGGTGCGGAGCGGCCGTTGGTGGTCGGGGACCGGCTGGACACCGACATCGAGGGCGCGTTCAACGGCGGGGTCGACTCGCTGCTCGTACTGACCGGGGTCACCGACGGGCGCCAGTTGCTCGCCGCGCCGCCGCAGCACCGGCCGACCTATGTCGACGCCGACCTGCGCGGGCTGCTCACCGGGCAGCCGGAGGTCACGGCGGACGGCGACGGCTTCCGGTGCGGTGGCTGGACGGCGACGGCGGGTGCCGACCGGCTGGAGCTGGAGGGCGACGGCGCGGCGCTGGACGGGCTGCGGGCGCTGTGCGCGGCGGCCTGGACGGCGGCCGGGGAGGGCGCCTGTGAGCTGGACGGAGGCAAGTCACTGGCGCGGCTGGGGCTCTGAGACCCCCGCACTCGACGGGGACTTGTCGGCGTCGGCACCGGGGCCCACGGGGACACGGCATCGAGGCAGAATGCGAGGGTAGGCTAACCTAACCTCGTGTTGGTCGACAGTCCCCCCGAACAGCGCGCGGCCACCGCAGCCGCGCCCCCGACCCGTCGGGCGATCCGGACCCTCGGGCTCCTCGTCTCCGTCATGATCCTGCTGCTCGTCGCCTTGGCGAGCATCGCGATCGGGGCGAAGGAACTGCCGCTGGACCAGGTCTGGCACGGCCTGTTCCACGACACGGGGACGTACGGTGACGTCGTCGTCGACGCGCGGCTGTCGCGGACCGTCCTCGGCCTGCTGGCCGGAGCCGCCCTCGGCCTGTCCGGGGCGGTGCTCCAGGCGCTCACCCGCAACCCGCTCGCCGACCCCGGCCTGCTCGGCATCAACGCGGGCGCGTCGGCCGCCGTGGTCACCGCCATCACCTACTTCGGCGTCAGCACCCTCAGCGGCTATGTGTGGTTCGCCTTCTTCGGGGCGGCCGCGGTGGGCGCGCTGGTGTGGTTCCTGGGCGGCAGCCGCGGCGCCACACCGGTCCGGCTGGCGCTCGCCGGTACGGCGATCAGCGCCGCGCTCTACGGCTACCTCCAGGCCGTGATGATCACGGACGACGCGGCACTCAACAAGCTGCGCTTCTGGACGGTGGGTTCGCTCGCCTCGGCGAGCAACTCGACGATCCTGCAGGTGCTGCCGTTCCTCGCGGCCGGCACCCTGCTCGCCCTCGGCCTCGCCCGGCCGCTGAACGCGGTGGCGATGGGCGACGACACCGCGCGCGCCCTCGGCGCCAACCTGGGCCGTACCCGGGCCCTCGCCATGCTCGCCGCCACCGTGCTGTGCGGCGCGGCCACCGCCGCCTGCGGCCCGATCGCCTTCGTCGGCCTGATGGTCCCGCACGTCGTGCGCTCGTTCACCGGCCCCGACCTGCGCTGGATCCTGCCGTACGCGACGGTCCTGTCGCCCGTGCTGCTGCTCGGCGCCGATGTCGTCGGCCGGATCGTGGCCCGTCCCGCGGAGCTCCAGGTCGGCATCGTCACCGCGATCATCGGAGGGCCGGTCTTCATTCTTCTCGTACGACGGCGGAGGACGGCCCAACTGTGAGGACCGCTGTGAAAACCGCTGTGAAGACCACCCTTACCCTACGCACCCCCGGCGGACTCTCCCTGCGGACCGGCGTGCGCGCACTGGTCGTTGTCGTCGCGCTGCTGCTGGCCGCGTGCGCCGCGAGCGTCGTACTGATCGGCACCGGAGACTTCCCGATCTCCTTCGGTGACGTGCTGAAGACGCTGGCCGGGCACGGCACCGCCGGGCAGGACTTCATCGTCAACGAGCTTCGGCTGCCGCGGGTACTGGTCGGTCTGCTGGTCGGCGCCTCGCTCGGGCTCGGCGGCGCGCTGTTCCAGTCGATCTCCCGCAACCCGCTGGGCAGCCCGGACGTGCTCGGCCTCTCGCAGGGCGCCACCTCCGGCGCGCTCGTCGTTATCGTGCTGCTGTCCGGGACCGCCGCCCAGGTCACCGTCGGCGCGCTGCTCGGCGGTCTGGTGACCGGCCTCGCCATCTACCTCCTGGCCTGGAAGCAGGGCGTGCACGGCTACCGGCTGGTCCTGGTCGGCATCGGCGTCTCCGCGGTCGTCACCGCGGTCAACGGCTATCTGCTCACCAAGGCCGACCTGGTCGACGCGACCCGCGCGGTCGTCTGGATGACCGGCTCCCTCGATGGCCGGGACTGGAGCCAGGTCTGGCCGCTGCTCGCGCTGTGCGCGGTCCTCGTGCCGCTGGTCCTCGCCAATGCACGGGGCCTGCGGATGATGGAGATGGGCGACGACGTGTCGAACGCCCTCGGGGTACGGGTCGAACGGGTGCGGCTGCTGCTGATGGTGGCCGCCGTCCTGCTGACCGCGGCCGCCACCGCCGCGGCCGGTCCCGTCAGTTTCGTGGCCCTCACCGCCCCCCAGCTCGCCCGCCGCCTCACCCGCTCGCCCGGCCCCAACCTGGTGCCCTCCCTCTGCATGGGCGCCACCCTCCTGGTCACCGCCGACTGGGCCTCCCAACGCGCCTTCGGCGCCGACCAGCTGCCCGTGGGCGTGGTCACCGGCGTCCTCGGCGGGGTCTACCTGCTCTGGCTCCTCGTCACCGAGCGCCGGGCGGGCCGGATATGAGCGCGACCCCCCAGCCGCACCGCGCGTCAGACAGCGAGCCAGACAGCAAGAGGAGCACCGTGAACCGCCTGTCCGCAGAGAACGTCACCCTCGCCTACGACCAGCGTGTCATCGCCGAGCAGCTGTCGGTGGAGATCCCCGACAACTCCTTCACGGTGATCGTCGGACCCAACGCCTGCGGCAAGTCGACGCTGCTGCGCGCGCTGTCCCGGATGCTCAGGCCCAGCCAGGGCCGGGTGCTGCTCGACGGCCAGGTCATCCAGTCGATGCCCGCGAAGAAGGTCGCACGCACGCTCGGCCTGCTCCCGCAGTCGTCCCTCGCACCCGACGGCATCACCGTCGGCGACCTGGTCGGCCGCGGCCGCTACCCGCACCAGGGCATCCTGCGCCAGTGGTCCGCCGAGGACGAACGGGTCGTCCAGGAGTCGATGGAGCAGACGGGCGTCGCCGAACTCGCCGACCGTTACGTCGACGAACTCTCCGGCGGTCAGCGGCAGCGCGTCTGGATCGCCATGGCGCTCGCCCAGCAGACCCCGCTGCTGCTCCTCGACGAGCCGACCACCTACCTGGACATCCAGCACCAGATCGACGTCCTCGACCTGTGCGCCGAACTCCACGAGGAGCAGGGGCGGACGCTGGTCGCCGTGCTGCACGACCTCAACCACGCGGCCCGGTACGCCACCCACCTCATCGCGCTGAAGAGCGGCCGGGTCGTCGCCGAGGGCGCCCCGAACGACGTCGTCACCGCCGAACTGGTCGAGGAGGTCTTCGGACTGCGCTGCCAGGTCATCGACGACCCGGAGACGGGGACCCCGCTGGTGGTGCCGGCGGCGCGCAAGGCCAGGGTCACAACAGCTTCCTGAGCCGGAACAGGTCCAGCAGGTTCGCCTCCAGCTTCACCCGGCCCGAACCCCAGGCGCCGGCGAAGTTGAGCTCGCCGTCGACCAGGGCCAGCAGGTCGTCGCCGGCCATGGCGAGTCTGATCTGCGCCTTCTCCCGCGGTGGGCCGGGGAACGTCTCCTCGACCTCGATCCGGCCGCCGGTGAGCCGGCCCGCGAAGGTGACGTCCAGGTCGGTGATGTGGCAGCTGACCGTGCGGTCCATCGCGGCGGCCGCGCGGACGTCGCCCTCGGCGCCGCCCATGCTGTGCGAGAGCTTGTCGAGTGCGGCGCGGCACTCCTCGATCGTGGCCATCGCGATCGACGGTACCCCAGGGCTTCCATGTAGCGTCGGGGCATGACCGACTCTGCGCCCGAAGGCCTGGTGGCGGCCCCGGTGACGGAGGCCGAGGAAACGGCCGCCGTCGAACCCGAGTACGACCCCGCCGCGCCCGCCCCGCTGAACGTCCCCCGCACCCCCACCGGCGACGCCGAGGTCGACGCACAGCTCGACCGGCTGGCCGACGCCGACCACCTCGCCACGGACGGGCATCTGGAGGTGTACGAGGATGTACACGGGGGGCTGCGCGACGCGCTGACCGCGCTCGACACCCGCCCGGGACCTCCGGGCCCCCCGGCGCCCGCGCCGCCGCACGGCCACCGGGCGCCCGCACCGTCGTACCACCAGAGCAGGAGCTGAACCCACCGTGGCAGGAGTCGCACGTCGCCGTCTGGACGCGGAGCTGGTCCGCCGGAAGCTGGCGCGCTCGCGCGAGCACGCCAGCCAGCTGATCGCCGCCGGGCGGGTCACCGTCGGCAAGACCCTCGCGACCAAGCCGGCCACCCAGGTGGAGACCGCCGCCGCCATCGTCGTCCAGTCCGACGACAGCGATCCCGAGTACGTGTCGCGGGGCGGCCACAAGCTCGCCGGCGCGCTGGCGGTGTTCGTCCCGCAGGGCCTCGTGGTCGAGGGACGGCGGGCGCTGGACGCCGGGGCGTCGACCGGGGGCTTCACCGATGTGCTGCTGCGCGCGGGGGCCGCGCACGTCGTCGCCGTCGACGTCGGATACGGCCAACTCGCGTGGTCTCTGCAGAGCGATGAACGCGTCACCGTCAAGGACCGTACGAACGTACGCGAGTTGACGCTTGAAGCGATCGATGGGGAGCCTGTGGATCTTGTCGTGGGTGATCTGTCCTTCATCCCGCTCGGGCTGGTGCTGCCGGCCCTGGCGCGGTGCGTGAAGCCGGACGCCGACCTGGTGATGATGGTCAAGCCGCAGTTCGAGGTGGGCAAGGAGAGGCTGGGCAGCGGGGGAGTCGTGCGGAGTCCGCAGCTGCGGGCGGAGGCCGTGCGGGGGGTTGCCGAGAAGGCGTGGGAGCTGGGGCTCGGGGTGAACGGTGTCACCGCCAGTCCGCTGCCCGGGCCGTCCGGCAACGTCGAGTACTTTCTGTGGCTGCGGGCCGGCGCACCCCAGTTGGATCCGGCCGATGTTGACCGTGCAGTGGCGGAGGGGCCGCGTTGACACAGAACCGAGCTCGTACTGTTTTTCTGCTGGCCCACACCGGGCGGCCCGCGGCGATCCGCAGCGCGGAGCTTGTGGTGAAGGGGCTGCTGGCGGCCGGAGTCGGTGTACGGGTCCTGGATTTCGAGGCCCGCGACCTGCCGCTGCCCGACGAGGTCGAACTCGTCGAGGAGGCCTCGCCGCACAGCCTCGACGGCTGCGAGCTGCTGATCGTGCTCGGCGGTGACGGGACGCTGCTGCGCGGCGCCGAGTTCGCGCGGGCGTCCGGGGTGCCGATGCTCGGCGTCAACCTCGGGAGCGTCGGGTTCCTCGCGGAGGCCGAGCGGGACGACCTCGACAAGGTCGTGGACCGGGTGGTGAGCCGGGCGTACGAGGTCGAGGAGCGGATGACCGTCGACGTCGTCGTGCACCGCAACGGGGACATCGTGCACACCGACTGGGCGCTGAACGAGGCGGCCGTGCAGAAGGCGGGCGCCGAGAAGCTCCTCGAAGTGGTGCTGGAGATCGACGGGCGGCCGGTGACGGGGTTCGGCTGTGACGGGATCGTGCTGTCGACGCCGACCGGGTCCACCGCCTATGCGTTCTCCGCCGGTGGGCCGGTGGTGTGGCCGGAGGTGGAGGCGCTGCTGATGGTGCCGATCTCCGCGCACGCGCTGTTCGCGAAGCCGCTGGTGACGTCGCCGGACTCGGTGCTCGCGGTGGAGGTGCTGCCGCACATCCAGCCGGGGGTGCTGTGGTGCGACGGGCGCCGGACCGTCGAGCTTCCGCCGGGGGCCCGGGTCGAGGTGCGGCGGGGGGCCGTGCCGGTGCGGCTGGCGCGGCTGCATCATGCGTCGTTCACGGACCGCCTGGTGGCGAAGTTCGCCTTGCCGGTGTCCGGGTGGCGGGGGGCGCCGCAGTAGCGGTTCGTGGGGGCCGGTCTCGGTGCGTCGGCGGCTGCGGGTGCGTGGGGGCTGGTCGCGCAGTTCCCCGCGCCCCTGGGTAGGTCCGGTCGCCGGGGTGCGGAGGTGGCCGGTCGCGCCCGCGCGGCGGCAGCCGCGACTTGGTACGGCCCCGCGCCCCTTCGGGGGCGCCTCCGCTCCCCGGTGACCAGCCCTCGCGGTTTCTCCACTCGCCCGGGTGACAGGGGGCCTCGCACTTCGCCATCTCGACCTCGTAAGGTCTTCCCCGTGCTGGAAGAAATGCGGATACGGTCACTCGGGGTCATCGACGATGCCGTCGTCGAGTTGTCGCCGGGGTTCACCGCCGTCACCGGTGAGACCGGTGCGGGCAAGACCATGGTGGTCACCAGCCTGGGGCTGCTGCTCGGTGGGCGGGCCGATCCCGCGCTCGTGCGGATCGGGTCCGAGAAGGCGGTCGTCGAGGGCCGGGTCACCGTGCCCGCCGGAGCCTCGGCGGCCGTACGGGCCGAGGAGGCCGGTGCCGAGCTGGACGACGGGGCGCTGCTGATCAGCCGTACCGTTTCCGCCGAGGGGCGCTCGCGGGCGCACCTGGGCGGGCGGAGCGTGCCCGTGGGGCTGCTCGCGGACCTCGCCGACGACCTGGTGGCCGTGCACGGGCAGACCGACCAGCAGGGGCTGCTGAAGCTGTCCCGGCAGCGGCAGGCCCTCGACCGGTACGCGGGCGACGGGGTCGCCGTGCCGCTGGCCAAGTACGGCGAGGCCTACCGGCGGCTGCGGGCCGTGGCGGTCGAGCTGGAGGAGATCGTCACGCGCGCGCGTGAGCGGGCCCAGGAGGCCGACATGCTGCGCTACGGGCTGGACGAGATCGCGGGTGTGGAGCCGCGGGCCGGCGAGGACGTCGAGCTCGCCGAGGAGGCCGAGCGGCTCGGACACGCCGAGGCGCTGTCGTCCGCCGCGACCGCCGCGCACTCCGCGCTCGCGGGCAACCCCGAGGACCCCGAGGGCATCGACGCGGCCACCCTCGTCGCGGGCGCCCACCGGGCCCTGGAGGCCGTACGGTCGCACGACCCGGCGCTCGCCGCGCTCGCCGACCGGATCGGCGAGGTCGGGATCCTGCTGGGCGACGTGGCGGGCGAGCTGGCCGGGTACGCCGACGACCTGGACGCCGATCCGCTGCGGCTCGCGGCCGTGGAGGAGCGGCGCGCCGCGCTCACGGCGCTCACCCGCAAGTACGGTGGGCACGGTGACGGCATCGATGCGGTGCTGGCGTGGGCCGAGCAGGGCGCCGCGCGGCTCACCGAACTCGACGGCGACGACGAGCGGATCGACGAGCTGACCGCCGAGCGGGATGCCCTGCGGGTCGAACTGGGCGGTCTCGCGCAGGCCTTGACCGATGCGCGCACCGAGGCCGCCGAACGGTTCGCGGCCGCCGTCACCGCCGAGCTGGGCTCCCTGGCGATGCCGCACGCGCGAGTGTCCTTCGCCATCCGGCAGACCGAGGACCCGGAGGGCGTGGAGGTCGGCGGCCGGGCGGTGGCCTACGGCCCGGCGGGCGCCGACGAGGTCGAGCTGCTCCTCGCCCCGCACCCCGGCGCCCCGCCCCGCCCCATCGCCAAGGGCGCGTCCGGCGGTGAGCTGTCCCGCGTGATGCTCGCCGTGGAGGTCGTCTTCGCGGGCACCGACCCGGTCCCGACCTACCTCTTCGACGAGGTCGACGCGGGCGTGGGCGGCAAGGCGGCGGTGGAGATCGGCCGGCGCCTGGCCAAGCTCGCCAGGTCCGCGCAGGTGGTCGTCGTCACGCACCTTCCCCAGGTCGCCGCCTTCGCCGACCGCCAGTTGCTGGTCGAGAAGACCAACGACGGCTCGGTCACCCGGTCGGGCGTGAAGGTCCTGGAGGGCGAGGAGCGGGTACGGGAGCTGTCCCGCATGCTGGCGGGCCAGGAGGACTCGGAGACGGCACGGGCGCACGCCGAGGAACTGCTGGCGACGGCACGGGCGGACCGCTGACGCACCGCTGACCGAGGGGGCGGGCGGCGGTGCGTCACCCGTCCCCCCGGCCGTTCCCCGGACGCCCCGCCTTCCCTCAGCCGGCCGGAAGCTGCCGGCCGCTTCCTCCGCGGCGGCGCTTTCGTCACCCTCCCGGGTGACACAGTCCGGCGCATTGCCCCGGCCCGCCTCGGTATGTGCCTTCCCCGAGTGCCCGGAACACCCCTGTGTGCTGGCATCCTTGAGGGGAAAGCGGTGTCCGGGGGAGGCGCGCGCGGTGATGCCCTCGGCCCCGATACCTTCTGTACGTTCCCTCGTGACCGCCCCACGCCGAACCAGGAGCCCCGGCCGCGTGAGCCCCGTGAGCAGCAACGCACCGCACGGTCAGTCGCCGCTGCGCACCGTGCAGGTGCTGGGCGGCGGCAACGCCGGCAGCAGTGTGCACGTGCGTTCGCTGGCCGCCGGCCTGGTCGCGCGGGGCGTGCGGGTCACGGTGTGCGCCCCCGCCGAGGCCGATCACACCTACGGCTTCTCGGGCGTCGGCGCCGACCACGTGCACGTGCCGCGCAGCAGTGACCCGGGGTCGGTGGCGGCGCTCCGCGCGGCCTGCACGGACGCCGACCTGGTGCACGCCCACGGCCTGCACGCCTCCTTCCGCGCGGCGCTGGCGCTGAGCGGCCGCAGCACCCCGCTCGTCGTCACCTGGCACAACCGGGCGCATGCCGAAGGCGCCCGGGCGCATCTGCTGCGGATGCTGGAGCGGCGGGTGGTACGGGCGGCCACCGTGGTGCTCGGGACCACCTCCGACCTGGTGGACCGGGCCCGCCGTACCGGCGCCCGGGACGCCCGGCTGGCCGCCGTGGCGCTGCCCGGCCTGCGGCGGCCCGCGGACCAGGACGAGGCGGAGCTGCTGCGGCCCAAGGTCCGTGCCGAACTCGGCGCTATGGGGCGGCCGTTGCTCATCGCCGTCGGCTCCCTCGACCGGCACCGCGGCTACGACGTCCTGCTGGACGCGGCGCGTGCCTGGTGCCGCCTCGATCCCGTACCGCTCCTCGTGGTCGCCGGCGAGGGGCCGCTGCGCCCGGCGTTGCAGCGGCGGATCGAGGACGAGGAGCTGCCCGTGCGGCTGATCGGACGCCGCGACGACGTCACCGAACTGCTCGCCGCCGCCGATCTGGCGCTGCTGCCCAGCAGTTGGGAGTCCCGCTCCGTCCTCGCCCAGGAGGCCCTGCACGCGCGCGTGCCGCTCGTCGCGACCTCCGTCGGCGGTATCCCCGACCTGGTGGGGGACGCGGCCGAGCTGGTCGCGTACGGCGACGCACGGGCCCTCGCCGACGCCGTCGTACGGCTGCTCGACGACCCCGAGCGCTGTGCGGAGCTGCGCGAGCGGGGTTCCCGGCAGGCGGCGAGCTGGCCCACGGAGGACGAGACCGTGGCCCAAGTGCTGAGCGTGTACGACGAGTTGACGCAGCCCCGGCCTCTTCCGTAGGACCTGCCGGGCGCCTCGGGCCCTAGGGGACGTGCCGGCGGGCCCGCAGCGCCAGGCTCAACGCCATGACCACCTGCGGGTCGTCGAGGTCCGTGCCCAGCAACTCCCCGATGCGGGCGAGCCGGTTGTAGAGGGTCTGCCGGTTGAGGTGGAGTTCACGGGCCGTCTCCGCCTTGCGGCCCGCGTGCGCCAGGTAGGTCTCCAGGGTCGGCAGCAGCGGCGGCTTGGAGCGGTGGTCGTGGTCGCGCAGCGGGCCGATCGCGCGGTCGACGAACGCCGCCAGGTCGGGATGGTCGCGCAGCCGCCACAGGAGGAGGTCGATGTCGAGACGGCGGGCGTCGAACCAGGGCCGGTCGGAGAGGCCCTGGGCCGCGGTCGCCGTCTCCGCCGCGTGCCGCAGGCCCGCGGACACCGCCGCCCAGCCGCCGGCCGCGCCGACCACCACGACCGGCGGAGCGGCTCCGGGGCGCTGCATCCCGGCGCGTTCCACCCCCGCCCTGAGCGCCGCCGCGACCCGGTCCGCGACCGTGGTCCGCTCCGCCTCCGAGCGCAGGCCCAGGAGCAGCGGGACGCGGCCCTCGACCGGTCGTACGCCGAGCAGGACGGGCACGCCCACGGTGGCGAGTTCCTCACCCACCGCGCGGGCCAGCACCGCCCAGCCGCCGCCGGGGGGCAGGGAGTCGCCGACCCGCATGACCACCGGCAGCAGCGGGCTGCTGCCGGGCTTGAAACCGAGGACCCTTGCCTGCGCCGGGGCGTCCTCGGCGGAGATGCGGCCCTCGGCGAGGTCGGTCAGGAAGTCGCCGCGCCCGCGCGCCGCCAGCTCCTCCTCCTGACGGGCCTGCATCAGCACGACGGCCAGGATGCCGGCGGCGCGTTCCGCGGCGATCCGGTGCACGGGCGCGAGCGGCCCGCGGACGGGCAGGAGGACCAGCCGGGCGCGCACCGACCCCGCCCCCGGCCCCCCGCCGGGCACGTCCACCAGGACCACCCCGGTCGGCGGCGTGTCCTTGTGCTGGCCGCGCAGCCCCTCCCACACCTGGAGCGGGTCGGCTCCCTCGGGCCCCGAACCGGCGGCGTACAGGAGCTGGCCGTCGGCGGTCTCCAGGAAGACCGGGTTGCCGCCGAAGTCGGCCAGGATGGCCAGCACCTGGGGGACCCCGCCGCCGCCCAGCAGGGCCTCGGTGCAGCGGCGGTGCACCTCCTCGGCGCGCTGCAGGAGGGCGTAGTGGTGGTTGACGATCTCGGTGTGGATCTCCTCCGTCACCGTCACGAACGGCACCTCGCGGTGCAGCACGACCAGCGGCAGCCCGGTCGCCCGGGCGGTGTCGACGAGGGTGGCGGGCAGCCGGGAGAAACGCGCGCCCAGCTCCACCACCAGGGCGGCGATGCCCCGCTCGGCGAGCGTGCGCACGAACGCCCGCTGCTCGGCGGGGCGGGTGCCCAGGCCGTAGCCGGTGGTCAGCAGCAGTTCGCCGCCCTTCAGCAGTGAGGCGATGTTCGGCACCTCGCCCGCGTGCACCCAGCGCACGGTGCGGCTCAGCCGGTCGGCACCCGCCAGGATCTCCGGCAGCCCGCTGCGCAGCCCGGGCAGCTCCAGTGCCCGCTGCACGGTGATCCCGGCGCCCTGGTCGTCGGGTCCGCTACCCCTACCGCTGTCCATGGAGCGGACGCTACCTGGGTGAACGCCTTCAGGGCACCTTGCGCTGGGCGCTCCGCTGGAAGGGCCGTGGTATGCCGTCTGCCAGGTGCGGCGCCGTCGTGGCTGGTCGCGCAGTTCCTCCCCCAGCCTTCGGCCGGGGGTACGCCCCTTTGGGGTGCTGCTCAGAGCGGCCTGATGGTGTGGTTGAAGCGGAAGACGTTGTCGGGGTCCCACCGCCGCTTCACCTTGCCGAGCCGTAGTGCGTTCCCCACGCCCAGACCGGCCCGCACCCGCTCCGGGCCCTCGTCCCCGACGAGGTTCAGGGGGACCGCGCCGGTGACCCACGGCCGCACCCCGGCACGGACGCCCCGCACCCAGGCGATCGCCCGCTCGTCGTCGGCCGGGTCCGCCCAGATCCCGACGGGGTGCACCACCCAGGCCGCGTCCTGATACGCCACCGGATACTCCGCCGGCCCCGAGGCGATCGCGCCGCCCAGCGGGAACAACAGATGCTGCGAGCCGCTCGACACCGGCATGCCCTCCGCACAGCCGCACCAGGCGTCCACCGCCTCGTCGGGCAGAGCGGCCAGACACTCGGCCGACCAGTGGTTCCTCAGCCCGGACGGAAGGTCGAGCAGACACTGCGCCTCGCTGTACGGCATCGGGCCGACGGCCTCCGCCGCGTGCGGCAGCGTGAGCAGGGGGCCGGCGGCCTTGCGCAGCCCTTCCTCGCCGCCCGCGTAGGTCACGAGCGCGGTACACACCGGCTCGGCGCCGGAGAGGTACGCCACCGCGCCGCCCGCCTCCCGGGGACCGGTGCCGATGGCCTCGCGGAAGGCGCGGACGACGTCCGGACCGGACGACGGCGGGTACCGCAGCAGCGCGACCGAGAACACCGTCAGTTCGTGCAGTCGGAGCGTGAGCGCGGTGACGACGCCGAAGTTCCCGCCGCCACCGTGCAGCGCCCAGAACAGCTCCGGGTTCTCGTCGGCGTCCGCGCGGACGCGCTCACCGTCGGCGGTCACCAGCTCGACGCCCAGCAGGTTGTCGGCGGCCAGGCCAAAGGCACGGTCCAGCCACCCCGACCCACCGCCCAGCACGAAACCGCCGACTCCGGTGGTGGAACCCCGGGAACCGGTGGTGGCGAGACCGTAGGCCTGGGCCGCCCGGTCCAGACGGCTCATCACGGCCCCGCCCTGCACCCGTACGGCCTCCGCCACCGGGTCGACGGTCACCCCGTTCATCCGGCGCAGATCCACCACCAGCGCGGCGTCGGCAACCGCCGAGCCCGCCACGCCGTGCCCGCCACCGCGCACCGCGATGTGCAGATCCAGCTCCCGCCCGAACCGCACGGCACGGACCACGTCGGCGTCGTCCACACACTGGGCGATCACGGCCGGCCGCCGGTCGACCATGCCGTTGAAAACGGTGCGGGCCTCGTCGTACCCCGGGTCCCCGGGGGCGAACACGCCGCCGACCAGATCCTCACGCAACTCAACGAGTGCCGTGCGTGCCTTCGACCCGAAAGCCATATACCAGCCTAAGCAGGAGCGCCCCGTCAGGGGCGCTGGGGGTACCCCCGGCCGAAGGCTGGGGGAGGAACTGCGCGACCAGCCCCCACGCACCCGCGGACAACCGACGACCGGCGGCGCTACCCCCCGTACGCGCCCGACGCAGTCAGCCGCAGCGCCGTGTCGATCAACGGCACATGACTGAACGCCTGCGGAAAGTTCCCCACCTGCCGCTTCAGCCGCGGATCCCACTCCTCCGCCAGCAGCCCGAGGTCGTTGCGCAGCGCGAGCAGCTTCTCGAACAGCTTGCGGGCCTCGTCGACGCGGCCGATCATCGCGAGGTCGTCGGCCATCCAGAACGAGCAGGCCAGGAACGCCCCCTCGTCACCGGGAAGGCCGTCCACGCCCTCGTCGCCGCCCGAGGTCGGGTAGCGCAGGATGAAGCCGTCCGAGGTGGACAGCTCCCGCTGGATCGCCTCGATGGTGCCGATGACCCGCTTGTCGTCCGGCGGCAGGAAACCCATCTGGGGGATCAGCAGCAGCGACGCGTCCAGCTCCTGCGAGCCGTACGACTGCGTGAAGGTGTTGCGCTCCTTGTCGTAGCCCCGCTCGCAGACGTCCCGGTGGATGTCGTCGCGCAGCTCCTTCCAGCGCTCCAGCGGGCCGTCCGCGTCCCCGGACTCGATCAGCTTGATGGTCCGGTCCACGGCGACCCAGGCCATCACCTTGGAGTGCACGAAGTGCCGGCGCGGCCCGCGCACCTCCCAGATGCCCTCGTCCGGCTCGTCCCAGTGGTCCTCCAGGTAGCGGATCAGCTTCAGCTGGAGGAGGGAGGCGTAGTCGTTGCGGGCGAGGCCGGTCATGTGGGCCAGGTGCAGGGCCTCGGTGACCTCGCCGTAGACGTCGAGCTGGAGCTGGTGCGCCGCGCCGTTGCCGACCCGGACCGGCGCCGAGTTCTCGTAGCCGGGCAGCCAGTCCAGCTCGGCCTCGCCCAGCTCCCGCTCGCCCGCGATGCCGTACATGATCTGCAGGTTCTCGGGGTCGCCGGCGACCGCGCGCAGCAGCCACTCGCGCCAGGCGCGGGCCTCCTCGCGGTAGCCGGTGCGCAGCAGGGAGGACAGGGTGATCGCCGCGTCGCGGAGCCAGGTGTAGCGGTAGTCCCAGTTGCGGACGCCGCCGATGTCCTCGGGCAGGGAGGTGGTGGGGGCCGCGACGATGCCGCCGGTGGGGGCGTAGGTCAGGGCCTTCAGCGTGATCAGCGAGCGGACCACCGCCTCGCGGTACGGGCCGTGGTAGGTGCAGTGCTCGACCCACTCCCGCCAGAAGTCCTCGGTCGCCTGCAGCGACTGCTCCGGCTCCGGCAGCGCGGGCGGCTCCTTGTGCGAGGGCTCCCAGGAGATCGTGAACGCGATCCGGTCACCCGGGGCCACCGTGAAGTCCGCGTACGTGGTCAGCGCCTTGCCGTAGGTCTCCGCCGAGGTGTCGAACCACACCGAGTCGGGGCCCGCGACGGCGACCGTACGGCCGTCGTGCTTGTGCACCCAGGGGACGACACGGCCGTAGGAGAACCGCATCCGCAGCACCGAGCGCATCGGCACCCGGCCGGTGACACCCTCGACGATGCGGATCAGCTGGGGCGCGCCGTCACGCGGGGGCATGAAGTCGGTGACCCGGACCGTGCCGCGCGGGGTGTCCCACTCGGACTCCAGGATCAGCGAGTCGCCCCGGTAGGTGCGGCGCGCCGCGGTCGGCGGCTGGGAGTCGGCCGCGTGCGCCGGGCCGAGCCGCCAGAAGCCGTGTTCCTCGGTGCCCAGCAGACCGGCGAAGATGGCATGCGAGTCGAAGCGGGGCAGGCACAGCCAGTCGACTGTGCCGTCCCGGCAGACCAGGGCAGCGGTCTGCATGTCTCCGATGAGTGCGTAGTCTTCGATGCGCCCGGCCACGTGCAACTCCAGTCGAACGGCCACGTCACCCCCCAGGCAAACGGGGGGCTGTCGCTAGTGCGGTCAAGGGGGGTTGTTGTTGTGCGTCGTTGAGCGGTGAAGCAAAGCAGCCCGCCCTGCCCGGAGGCAAAACGACAGTCATAGCTCAACGAACTGCCAAGCTCTCGTTGTTCCGGGAGTTACGGGCGGGGGTGTGCCGTCTTCTCCGGCCGGGCTCGGCAGCGAGTGTCCGAGCAGGATACGACGCACGTAGATGATCTGCGTGCCGCTCCGGGCAACCTGTGTGGGCCGAACGGGTGAGCCCTGGGTGAAAAGCCGGTAATGGAGGCTCCATGTCCGTGCCGACCTGTGTACGGAGCGTGGCCGGAAGCCATCTCTCCGCGGCGCTGATACCCTGGTAGCCCGTGGACCGGTGGGCGTGAATCCCCCGAACCGCAGCGACGGCACCACCCCGGAAACTCCAGGACGGCAGCCGTACCGCACGACAGACCGCGACCACGGGAGCCCCCTCTTGGCCATGCCGCCGAAATCTACGACGACCAAGCACATCTTCGTCACCGGGGGTGTCGCCTCCTCGCTCGGCAAGGGCCTGACGGCCTCCAGCCTGGGCATGCTGCTCAAGGCCCGGGGCCTGCGCGTCGTGATGCAGAAGCTCGACCCGTACCTGAACGTCGACCCGGGCACGATGAACCCCTTCCAGCACGGTGAGGTGTTCGTCACCAACGACGGTGCCGAGACCGACCTGGACATCGGCCACTACGAGCGTTTCCTTGACCGCGACCTGGACGGCTCCGCCAACGTCACCACGGGTCAGGTCTACTCCACGGTGATTGCCAAGGAACGGCGTGGCGAGTACCTGGGCGACACCGTCCAGGTCATCCCGCACATCACCAACGAGATCAAGCACCGCATCCGCCGCATGGCCACCGACGAGGTCGACGTCGTCATCACCGAGGTGGGCGGCACGGTCGGCGACATCGAGTCGCTGCCGTTCCTGGAGACCGTCCGCCAGGTCCGGCACGAGGTCGGCCGGGACAACGTCTTCGTGGTGCACATCTCGCTCCTGCCGTACATCGGTCCCTCCGGCGAGCTGAAGACCAAGCCCACCCAGCACTCCGTGGCCGCCCTGCGGAACATCGGTATCCAGCCGGACGCGATCGTGCTGCGCTGCGACCGCGAGGTCCCCACCGCCATCAAGCGCAAGATCTCGCTGATGTGCGACGTCGACGAGGCCGCCGTCGTGGCCTGCCCGGACGCCCGCTCGATCTACGACATCCCGAAGACCGTGCACGGCGAGGGCCTGGACGCCTACGTCGTCCGCAAGCTGGACCTGCCGTTCCGGGACGTGGACTGGCGGACCTGGGACGACCTGCTCGACCGCGTCCACAACCCCGACCACGAGATCACCCTCGCGCTGGTCGGCAAGTACATCGACCTGCCCGACGCCTACCTCTCGGTCACCGAGGCGCTGCGCGCCGGCGGCTTCGCCAACAAGGCCCGTGTGAAGATCAAGTGGGTGACGTCGGACGACTGCCGGACCCCGGCCGGCGCGGCGGCCCAGCTCGCCGACGTCGACGGCATCTGCATCCCGGGCGGCTTCGGCGACCGCGGTGTGCTCGGCAAGGTCGGCGCCATCCGCTACGCCCGCGAGAACCGGATCCCGCTGCTCGGCCTCTGCCTGGGCCTGCAGTGCATCGTGATCGAGGCCGCGCGCAACCTGGCCGGCATCCCGGACGCCAACTCCACCGAGTTCGACTCGGCCACCGGCCACCCGGTCATCTCCACCATGGCCGAGCAGCTGGACATCGTCGCCGGCGAGGGCGACATGGGCGGCACCATGCGCCTGGGCATGTACCCGGCCAAGCTGGCCGAGGGCTCCATCGTGCGCGAGGTCTACGACGGCAAGGAGTACGTCGAGGAGCGCCACCGGCACCGCTACGAGGTCAACAACGCCTACCGCGCGGAGCTGGAGAAGAAGGCCGGCATCCAGTTCTCCGGCACCTCCCCGGACGGCAAGCTCGTCGAGTACGTCGAGTACCCGCGCGACGTCCACCCCTACCTGGTCGCCACCCAGGCCCACCCGGAGCTGCGCTCCCGCCCGACCCGCCCGCACCCGCTGTTCGCGGGCCTGGTGAAGGCGGCCGTCGCGCGTCAGCAGGCCGAGGGCGAGCAGGCGAATTCGAAGTAACACACCAGTTGTACGGTGGCCGGGGTGCATACCTTCAAAGGGTGGGCACCCCGGTTTCATCTGTGCACTTCGAAGGGCGGCAGGGCATGACGATCAAGGACACCCCCGAGGAGTGGGAGATCCGCGCGACGGAGACCCCCTTCGTGGGCAACAAGACCTCCGTCCGCACGGACGAGGTCGTCATGCCCGACGGCTCGGTGGTCCGCCGCGACTACCAGGTCCACCCCGGCTCGGTCGCGATCCTGGCCCTCGACGAGGAGGACCGGGTGCTGCTCATCCGCCAGTACCGGCACCCGGTCCGGCAGAAGCTCTGGGAGATCCCGGCCGGCCTGCTCGACGTCCCCGGCGAGAACCCGCTGCACGCCGCCCAGCGCGAGCTGTACGAGGAGGCGCACGTCAAGGCCGAGGACTGGCGGGTGCTGACCGACCTGTACACCACCCCCGGCGGCTGCGACGAGGCGGTACGGATCTTCCTCGCCCGTGATCTCTCGGAGGCCGAGGGGGAGCGCTTCGAGACGGAGCACGAGGAGATCGACCTGGAGTACGCGCGCGTGCCGGTCGACGAGCTGGTGCGCCTTGTGCTCGCCGGCGACCTGCACAACAACTGCCTCGTGACGGGCGTCCTCTCGCTGGTCGCCGCCCGCACCGGCGACGGCCTCGACGCGCTGCGCCCGGCCGACGCGCCCTGGCCGGCCCGGCCCTTCGAGTCCTGAACCCTCCCGTCCGAGTCCTGAACCCACCCTCCGGGTGTACCGGTGTGACCATCGCCTGATCCGATCGGGCGATGTGCCCGCCGTGCTCCGCCGGGAAGGTCCGCGCACGTGAACTAGGCTCGATGCGATTGAGCCGAAACGCCCGAACCGGAGCCCCGGCGGGCCTGCGTGTGCGGTGGGACGGGAGTGTGGCCCGTGACGGATCAGGCGGTGGACACAGGCGGCGTACGGCGGTCGGCGCCCGCGGCCACGGACGACCGGTTCCTGGGCCGTACAAGGGAGTTGAAGGAGCTGCGCGCCGACATCGAGCGCGCGGGCCTGGACACCATCGCCGGCCGCAAGGCCCCCCGTGCCCGGGTGCTGCTGATCGCCGGCAGGCCCGGCTCCGGCCGCACCGCCCTCGCCGCGGAACTCGTCCGGCAGGTCGCCGCCGGCTACCCCGACGGCGTGTTGCGCGCCCGCCTCGCCGAGCCCGACGGCACCCCGGTCCCCGTCGAGCGCACCGCCCGCGACCTCCTCACCGCCCTGCGGCTGCCCACCCCGCCCGGCGCCGCCGCGGACGACCTCACCCACGCCCTGCGCACGGCCCTCGCGGGGCGCCGGATGCTGCTCCTCCTCGACGACGCGCCCGGCGCCGAGGAGGTCGACGTCCTGCTCCCCGACAGCCCGGACTGCCTGGCCGTCGCCGTCTCCGGCGGCCCGCTCACCGGGATCTCGGACGTCCGCCCGTGCACCCTGGGCGGCCTCGACACCAAGTCGGCCGTGGAACTGCTCAGCCGGTACACCGGGTCGGTCCGCATCACCGTCGACCCCCGGTCCGCCGAGTCGCTGGTCGAGGTGTGCCAGGCCCAACCCGCCGCGCTGGCCCTGGCCGGCGGCTGGCTCGCCGCCCGCCCCCAGGCCGCCGTCTCCGACCTCGCCAAACGGCTGCACGCGGAGCCGGACGACGGTACGGCGCTGGCCCGGGTCTTCCGGTTCGTGCACGAACAGCTGCCGGACCGGTCCGCGCGGATACTGCGCCTCCTCAGCCTGGCCCCGGCCGGCCTGGCCGACCCGCACACCGCCTCGGCCCTGGCCGGCTGCTCGGTCGACACCGCCCGCACCACCCTGGACGAGTTGGTCCGCCTCGGCCTGCTGCACACCGTGGGCTCCCCGCTGCCCCAGTACGAGGTCCCCGGCTGCCTGCACCCGCTGCTCCTGCTGCTGGCCGAGAGCCACGAGCGGGCCGGCGAGCTCCAGCTGGCCCGCGCCCGGATGCTGGAGCGCACGGTACGGCTGCTGCAGTCCTGCAGGGCGATCACCGAGACCGACAACCCGCAGGCCCGCGAGAAGCTCCAGGCCCTGCCGCGCGAGCTGCGCTTCCCGACCCCCAGGGCCGCCGCGCAGTGGCTGCGCGTCCGGCGCCCGGCCCTGCTGGCCGCCGCCCGCGCGGCGGTCGCCGACGGCGAGCTCGACACGCTGGCCCGCCGCCTGATGGCGCAGCTGGTCAAGGCCATGGTGGCGCACCTCGGCACCCAGGCCGCGGCCCCCGACCTGTACGGCATCCACGGGCTCGTCCTCGATGTCGCCCGGCGCCGGGACCTGCCCCGCGAGCAGGCCGCGGCGCTGCTGAACCTCGGCGACCTGGACGCGCAGACCGGGCGGACGGCGGATGCACTGGTGCGGTATCGGTCTGCTTTGGACGCCGGACGCAGAGCAAATGACCCGTACGCGACCGGTCGCGCAATGGAATCCGTAGGCGGCACCTACCAGGAGATGGGGGACTACGACCGGGCCGCCGACTGGTTCGGCCGGGCCCTCGCCGAGCGCCTGGCCCGGGGCGAGCGTGCCGAGGCCGCCCGGCTCTACGGCCGTATCGCCGGCGCGCACACCTACGCGGGCCGCTACGGCGAGGCGCTGCGGGCGTGGCGGGCGGCCGTTTCCGGCCACCGCAAGAACGGTGATGTGCCCGCGCAGGCAAGGGCGTTGAGCGAGCTGGCCCGGGTCCAGGAGTACGCGGGACGGCCCGAGGAGTCGCTGCGTACCTGCCAGGAGGCGGTGGAGTGGGCGCGCCGCGCCGAGGACACCCGGCTCCAGGCCGCGCTCCAGCTGCGACTCGCCGACACGCTGGAGCGCCTCGGCGACTCCACCGCCGCGAGCCTGCACCGCTCGGCCGCCGAGCGCATGCTGGGGGAGGAGCCACCGGACCTCTTCGGCCCCTCGGACCCCGACTCCGAGCCGGAACACGGCCCTAACGCCTACGAAATCCGTAGTGCATCCGGCGAAGATTGATGCAATGAAAGGCTAGACAGTCGGAACGCCTTCATTAAACTGGCTCTGCCGCCGGTTCTTCCGCGGTGTCTCCTGGTATGCCGCCGCATGCCGGGTATGCGTGTCTATGCCCCCACACCCTCTGAGCCAAGGACCGTGATCGACGTGAAGGTCGGCATCCCCCGCGAGGTCAAGAACAACGAGTTCCGGGTGGCCATCACCCCGGCCGGCGTGCACGAGCTCGTGCGCCACGGCCACCAGGTCGTCATCGAGCGCGGCGCAGGTCTCGGTTCCTCGATCCCGGACGACGAGTACGTCGCCGCCGGCGCCGCGATCCTGGACACCGCGGACGAGGTGTGGGCCACCGCCGACCTGCTGCTGAAGGTCAAGGAGCCGATCGCGGAGGAGTACCACCGCCTCCGCAAGGACCAGACCCTCTTCACCTACCTGCACCTGGCCGCGTCCAAGGAGTGCACGGACGCCCTCCTGGAGTCCGGCACCACGGCGATCGCCTACGAGACCGTCGAGCTGCCCAGCCGCGCGCTCCCGCTGCTCGCGCCCATGTCCGAGGTCGCGGGCCGGCTCGCCCCGCAGGTCGGCGCCTACCACCTGATGCGCGCCGCCGGCGGCCGTGGCGTCCTGCCCGGCGGTGTCCCGGGTGTGCTGCCCGCGAAGGCCGTCGTCATCGGCGGCGGCGTCTCCGGCTGGAACGCCGTGCAGATCGCCATCGGCATGGGCTTCGACGTGACCCTGCTCGACCGCGACATCAACAAGCTGCGCGAGGCCGACCGGATCTTCGGCACCAAGGTCAAGGCCGTCATGTCCAACGCCTTCGAGCTGGAGAAAGCCTGCCTGGAGGCCGACCTCGTGGTCGGTGCGGTGCTCATCCCGGGCGCCAAGGCCCCGAAGCTCGTCACCAACGAGCTGGTCTCCCGCATGAAGCCGGGAAGTGTCCTTGTCGACATCGCGATCGACCAGGGCGGCTGCTTCGAGGACTCCCGCCCCACCACGCACGCCGAGCCGACCTTCAAGGTCCACGAGTCGGTCTTCTACTGCGTCGCCAACATGCCGGGCGCGGTGCCGAACACCTCCACCTACGCGCTCACCAACGCCACGCTCCCGTACATCGTCTCGCTCGCGGACAACGGCTGGGTCGAGGCGCTGCGCCGCGACGC
Organism: Streptomyces sp. NPDC028289; assembly: GCF_055565975.1. Classification (NCBI taxonomy): domain Bacteria; kingdom Bacillati; phylum Actinomycetota; class Actinomycetes; order Kitasatosporales; family Streptomycetaceae; genus Streptomyces; species Streptomyces sp. NPDC028289. The sequence goes on from NZ_JBVHTI010000010.1 coordinate 24,141, forward strand.
CGCGCTCGCCAAGGGCCTCAACACCCATGACGGCAAGGTCGTCTACAAGGAGGTCGCCGAGGCGCACGGCCTGGAGCACGTGGACCTCGACACGCTCATCGGCTGAGCCGGCCCGGACGGGCAAGTCACCTTTTCGTAAAGGCGATACGTCAACAAGCCGCGTCAATCGCGCACATCCGGCCGGACCTTGCCCGACAAGGTCCGGCCGGATGTGTGTATGGTCACTTTGCGACTTGCGGTCAACTCGCCTCGAACGTAACCCTTCGACCGATTCGCACACCGGTGAAACCTGCTGTGCGACGGCCGTACGCCCTTGACAGCGGGATGTTTCATTGCCGACACATCCTGCCGGGTCCGGCGGATTGTGTTGCTGCGAACGCCCGACACGCCATAGAGTCGCCAACCGTCGGCATAGTGCCACGCTGACCTGTCTAGAAGTTTCCTGGTCACCAAGGAGGTAAGACGACTTGTGAATGAGTCGACATTTTCTCCCGGGGGTGGTCAACCAGGAATGCCGGTACGGGACCAGGGTCCCGCGGGGTTCGAGGCTGTCGGCTCCGTCGCGGTGCGTACCTTCGCAGCAGCCCGGACTCCGCTGACCACGCGGACAGCACACCAGAGCATGGATGGCCATCACGTGAACGCCATGGCCGGCGACGGAAGTGGCGCGCCCCACAACCAATTCGCCGACTACGACGAACTGCCCGACGGGCACTTCTACGACCCCGACGCCGAGTACGAGCCCGATCCGGAGTACGCGGCCACGCTCGCGCCCGACGCGGCCCGCCAGCGCCGCGAGCGCGTCGGCCCGACCGGCCGCCCGCTGCCGTACTTCCCGATCCCGGGCCCGGTGACCAGTCACGGCCCCGCGACGATCATCGCGATGTGCAACCAGAAGGGCGGCGTCGGCAAGACCACGTCGACCATCAACCTGGGTGCCGCGCTCGCGGAGTACGGCCGGCGGGTGCTGCTCGTGGACTTCGACCCGCAGGGCGCGCTGTCGGTCGGTCTCGGCGTCAACCCGATGGAGCTCGACCTCACCGTCTACAACCTGCTCATGGAGCGGGGCATGGCGGCCGACGAGGTCCTCCTGAAGACCGCGGTCCCCAACATGGACCTGCTGCCCTCCAACATCGACCTGTCGGCCGCCGAGGTCCAGCTGGTCTCCGAGGTCGCCCGCGAGTCGACGCTGCAGCGCGCCCTGAAGCCGCTGATGCCCGACTACGACTACATCGTGATCGACTGTCAGCCCTCGCTCGGCCTGCTCACGGTCAACGCGCTGACGGCGGCTCACAAGGTGATCGTGCCGCTGGAGTGCGAGTTCTTCGCCCTGCGTGGTGTGGCCCTGCTGACCGAGACCATCGAGAAGGTCCAGGAGCGGCTCAACCCGGAGCTGGAGCTCGACGGCATCCTCGCCACGATGTACGACTCGCGCACGGTCCACAGCCGTGAGGTGCTGGCCCGTGTGGTCGAGGCGTTCGACGACCACGTCTACCACACGGTCATCGGCCGCACGGTCCGCTTCCCGGAGACCACGGTCGCCGGCGAGCCGATCACCACGTACGCCTCCAACTCCGTCGGTGCCGCCGCCTATCGCCAGCTCGCCAGGGAGGTGCTCGCCCGGTGTCACGCCGAGTGAGTCTGCCCGGGGCCGACGAACTGTTCCGTACGACCGGGGGGATGGCGCTGCAGCCGTCCACCCCCAGGCGCCCGGCCAACGGCGAGGCCCGGGTGCCGGCTCCCGCGACTCCCGTGGGGGAGAACGACGACACGGCGGCCGAGGCCGCGGACGACGCGCCGCACGCGGTGCCCGTGCAGGGCGGCGACGGCGAGGGCGCGGAGCACGTGGCGGCGGAGGCCGAGCCGGCGGACGCCGGGGAGTCCCGCAACCGCGTGGCGTCGGCCACGGTGGCGCCGTCCGGGCCGCGCCGGCCGGGGCCGCAGGAAGGTTCTGGCGCCGACGCCCAGGCCCAGCCGCGCAAGCGCGGGGGCAGGGCGCCCGCCCGGCGGCCCAGCGGGCGGGAGCGGCACGACGAGAAGATCACCGTGTACGTCTCCGCCGAGGAGCTGATGGACCTGGAGCACGCCCGTCTCGTGCTCCGGGGCGAGCACGGGCTGGCCGTGGACCGGGGCAGGATCGTCCGCGAGGCGGTCGCCGTGGTCCTCGCCGACCTGGAGTCCCGCGGGGACGCGAGCATCCTCGTACGACGGCTGCGCGGGCGGTAGGGGTAGCCTGCGGGGGCTATGACCTCGAACGACGTTTCCGCTTCCGGTGCCGGCTCCGGCGGACGTCGGCGTGCGTTGGGGCGGGGGCCGGGAATTTCGCCTCCGGCGCCGGAAGCAGTGCCGTTGCTGGACGAGGGGCCGTCGTCGGCCGAGGTCGTGGCTCCTGCTGAGGCCGGTGGGGCGTTGTGCCCACCCGTTCCTCCCCCAGTGCCTGCAGGGCCTGGGGGGACCCCCAGCGGAACGCCTGCCCACAACGCCGGGGCGCCTGATGAGGAGCCCGGCGCTGCCGAGCCGCAAGACGTTCCCGACGGCGTCTTCAAGGTCCGGCTCGCCAACTTCGAGGGGCCCTTCGACCTGCTCCTCCAGCTGATCTCCAAGCACAAGCTGGACGTCACCGAGGTCGCGCTCTCCAAGGTGACCGACGAGTTCATGGCGCACATCCGGGCCATGGGGCCGGACTGGGACCTGGACCAGACGACCGAGTTCCTCGTCGTCGCCGCCACGCTGCTCGACCTGAAGGCCGCCCGGCTGCTGCCCGCCGCCGAGGTCGAGGACGAGGCCGACCTCGCGTTGCTGGAAGCCCGGGACCTGCTGTTCGCGCGGCTGCTGCAGTACCGGGCGTACAAACAGATCGCCGACATCTTCAACCGGCGCCTGGACGACGAGGCCCGCCGCTGGCCCCGTACGGTCGGCCTGGAGCCGCACCTCGCCGAGCTGCTGCCCGAGGTCGTCATCAGCATCGGTCCTGAGGGGTTCGCCAAGCTCGCGGTCAAGGCGATGCAGCCCAAGCCCAAGCCGCAGGTGTACGTCGACCACATCCACGCCCCGCTGGTCAGTGTGCAGGAGCAGGCCGGGATCGTGGTGGCGCGGCTGCGCGAGCTGGGGGAGGCCAGCTTCCGGGTGCTCGTCGAGGACACCGACAGCACGCTCACCGTCGTCGCCCGTTTCCTGGCGCTCCTGGAGCTGTACCGGGAGAAGGCCGTCGCCCTCGACCAGGAGACCGCCCTCGGGGACCTGATCGTGCGGTGGACCGGCGGGGACGGGGGGACCCAGCCGACGGTGACCGACGAATTCGACCGGCCGCCCGAGCCGCCCAAGGAGGAGAAGGCGTGAGTGAGGAGACCACGGAGCTGCCGGCGGGGCTGCGGCCCGTCGCCGAGCTCGACCTCAAGCCGGCCCTGGAGGCGGTGCTCATGGTCGTGGACGAGCCGGCCACAGCCGAGCACCTGTCCAAGCTCCTGGAGCGGCCGAAGCAGACGATCACGAAGGCGCTGCGGGCGCTGGCCGAGGAGTACACCGCGCAGGGCCGCGGCTTCGAGCTGCGGTTCGTCGCGGGAGGCTGGCGCTTCTACACGCGCGGCGAGTACGCGCCCGCCGTCGAGCGGCTGGTCCTGGAGGGGCAGACCGCCCGGCTGACCCAGGCCGCCCTGGAGACCCTCGCGGTCGTCGCGTACCGCCAGCCGGTGAGCCGCAGCCGGGTCTCCGTCGTACGCGGGGTCAACTGCGACGGTGTGATGCGCACCCTGCTCCAGCGCGGTCTGGTCGAGGAGGCGGGCGCGGAACCCGAAACAGGTGCGATCCTGTACAGGACGACGAACTACTTCCTGGAGCGGATGGGCCTGCGCGGCCTGGACGAGCTCCCGGAGCTCGCGCCCTTCCTCCCGGAGGCCGAGGCGATCGAGGCCGAGACCCAGGAGGGCGTGCCGTCGTTCGATCCGGACGCTCCGGATTCCGAGGACGCAGACGACAAGACGGAACTTTGATGCGAAGCAGCAGCGGCAGGAACAGCAGCGGAAACAACGGCGGGAGCCGTGGTGGCAACAGCGGCGGCCGCGGCGGGAGCAGCGGTGGCCGCGGTAACTACCGCGGCGCCGGAAACGCCCGCGACGACAAGCAGGGGGCCGGCCGGCCGAAGAAGCCGCGCCCGGAGGAGCGGCGCTACGACGTAGGCCCGGGCGCCACCCAGGACGGCCCGAAGTCGGGCCGTGGCGCCTCGGCGCGCGGCGGCGCCAAGGGCGGGCCCCGGCAGAGCCAGGGCACGGGCCGCGGCCGGACGGCTCCGGCGAGCTCCCGTGAGTACGACGCCCGCGCCGAGGAGCGCAACCGGGAGCGGTACGCCGGCAAGAAGGACGTGAAGCTCCCGAAGACCTTCCCGGGCGCCGAGCAGGAGGGCGAGCGGCTCCAGAAGGTCCTCGCCCGCGCGGGCTACGGCTCCCGGCGCGCCTGCGAGGAGCTGATCGAGCAGGCTCGCGTCGAGGTGAACGGCGAGATCGTCCTGGAGCAGGGCAAGCGCGTCGACCCGGAGAAGGACGAGGTCCGCGTCGACGGGCTGACCGTCGCCACGCAGTCGTACCAGTTCTTCTCGCTGAACAAGCCGGCCGGTGTCGTCTCGACCATGGAGGACCCGGACGGCCGGCAGTGCCTCGGCGACTACGTCACCAACCGGGAGACCCGGCTCTTCCACGTGGGGCGCCTGGACACCGAGACCGAGGGCGTCATCCTGCTCACCAACCACGGCGAGCTGGCGCACCGGCTGACCCACCCCAAGTACGGCGTGAAGAAGACCTACCTCGCGCACATCGTGGGCCCCATCCCGCGCGACCTCGGCAAGAAGCTCAAGGACGGCATCCAGCTGGAGGACGGGTACGCGCGCGCGGACCACTTCCGGGTCGTCGAGCAGACCGGCAAGAACTACCTCGTCGAGGTCACCCTGCACGAGGGGCGCAAGCACATCGTGCGGCGCATGCTGGCGGAGGCCGGGTTCCCGGTCGACAAGCTGGTGCGGGTCGCCTTCGGGCCCATCACCCTCGGCGACCAGAAGTCGGGCTGGCTGCGCCGCCTGTCCAACACCGAGGTCGGGATGCTCATGAAGGAAGTCGACCTCTAGACCCTACGAACCCCGTACAGGGGTGTGTGCGGCTTTCTGGCGGCCGGTTCCGGGCATCCCGGGACCGGCCGCCGCCGTATCCGTCAGCGGGGCTCCGGTGGTCCCTGAGGGATTGCGCGGTCCCGGCGGATTTCTTTATAGTCGCAGAGACTATTACTCGCACCGATCATCGAGGGGGGTGGACGGGCGCATGCAGGGCTACGACAAGTACGCCTTCGAACCCTTCGCCGTCACCGTCGACCTCGCCGTCCTCACCCTCCGCGCCGGAGCCCTGCACGTGCTGCTCGTCGAGCGCGGGCAGGAGCCGTACGCCGGACAGTGGGCGCTGCCCGGCGGCTTCCTGCTGCCGCGGGAGTCGGCCGAGGCGGCGGCCCGGCGGGAACTCGCCGAGGAGACCGGACTGTCGGACGTGTCCGGACTGCATCTGGAGCAACTGCGCACCTACAGCGGGCCCGACCGGGACCCGAGGATGCGGGTCGTCTCCGTCGCCTTCACGGCGCTGCTGCCCGACGCCCCCGAGCCGCACGGCGGCGGGGACGCGGCCCAGGCGCGCTGGCTGCCGTACGACCCGGGCCGGCCGCTCGCCTTCGACCACGACCGGATCCTGGCCGACGCCCACGAACGGGTCGGCGCCAAGCTGGAGTACAGCTGTCTCGCCACCGCCTTCTGCCCGCCCGAGTTCACGCTCGGCGAGCTGCAGCACGTCTACGAGACCGTGTGGGGCGTCGCGCTGGACCGCCCCAACTTCCGCCGCAAGGTGCTCGCCACCCCCGACTTCGTCGAACCCGTCCCCGGCGCCGCCCGGCTGACCGGCGGCCGCGGCAAACCGGCCGCCCTCTACCGCGCGGGCACCGCCACCGCGCTGCACCCGCCCCTGCTCCGCCCGACCCGGGAAGGACGCCCCGCATGACCACGAACATCGGCGACAAGCGCGCCGCCACCGGCTCCCTGATCGGCCTCGCCCTCGGGGACGCGCTCGGCTTCCCCACCGAGTTCAACGACGTGCCCTCCATCCTCGCCAAGTCCGGACCGTGGCGGGAGATGGCGCTGCCGAGCCCGGCCGTCGTCTCCGACGACACCCAGATGACCCTCGCCGTGGGACACGCGATGCGCACCGCGATGGACCGCGGAGTACTCGCGCCCGAGCACCTGGAACGGCCGCTGCGCGACGAGTTCGTGGCCTGGTACGAGTCGCCGGACAACAACCGGGCGCCGGGCAACACCTGTCTGCGTGCGTGCGCGCTCCTGAAGGACGAGGACCGCGCCTGGCAGGACGCCAGCCAGATCGACTCCAAGGGCTGCGGCGCCAACATGCGGGTCGCGCCCCTCGGACTCGCGCCCGGCCTGAGCGACGAACAGCGCGCGGGGGCCGCCCAGTTGCAGGCCGCGCTCACCCACGGCCACCCCACCGCCCTGGCCGCCTCCGACCTCACCGCGCGCGCCGTGCACCTGCTCGCGCAGGGAGCCGAACCGGACGGGCTCGTCGGGCAGTTGCGGTCGTACGCCCACGAGAACCGCACCCGCTACCACCACACCTGGCTCGGCGACCTGTGGACGCGCAGCCAGGACGCGACCCCCGAGGAGTTCACGGCGCGCGGCTGGGACGAGTGCCTGGAGATCCTCGACCGGCTCCAGGAGGCCGTGCGGACCGCCTCGCCGGAGGCCGACCCGTGCCTGGCCACCGGTGCCGGCTGGATCGCCGAGGAGTCCCTGGCCACCGGTCTGCTCTGCTTCCTGCTCTTCCCCGGCGAGCCGCTGCTCGCCCTGCGCCGGGCCGCCTGTTCCTCCGGCGACTCGGACTCGATCGCCTGCCTCACCGGCGCCTTCGCGGGCGCGTCGCAGGGCGCGGACGCCTGGCCGACGCAGTGGGCCGACCGGATCGAGTACGGCGGCGACCTGCTCACCCTGGGCGCGCTCTGGGACGCCTGAGTGCGGTGCGCCACGGCGTCCGGACGGACCTCCTCACCCGTTGTCGGGCACGCGCGCGTGGAGGCCGACGTCGAGCGGCTGCACGTGCTGCTCGACGAGGCGTGGAACGGTTCAGCGCTGCCCGACGCGGCCGGTGCGCACGACGCCCTGCACGACCTGGTGATCCGCGTGCGTCCGGAGGGCTGAGTCCCGGCGCGCCCGGAAGAGGAAGTCGGCCACGCGCGCGTGGTCCGGTTCCGCCGGGAGTGGGGTGCCGTGCAGGGCCCGCTCGGTCTCCGCGGCGAGCCGGGCCATCCGGGACTCGACCTCCGGCCAGGAGACCTCGCCCCGCTTCACCGCCAGGAACTCCGCGCGCCGGTCGCCGACGTCGATCGTCAGCTCGCCGGTGCGCAGCAGGTCGCGGGCGCTCGTCAGGAGCCGCAGCAGGTGCATCGCGTGCTTCCAGCGCGGGGCGCCGTGCGTCCGGACGTCCGCGTCGAGCTTCCGGCGCTGGCCGAGGGCGTAGCGGGTGAACGTGTCGTAGGCGCGCCGGGAGAGGAAGGCGTCGCGCAGCGCGAGGAGTTCGCGACCCGTCTCGTCGATGTGCTCGACCAGGGGCGAGTGCAGGCACTCCAGGATGTTCGGATTGGCCCGCAGCGCCAGCTCGCAGAACCGCTCCAGCTCCCAGGAGAACCGCTCCTCGCCCGGCCCCTCGGCATGCGTGGGCGGCTTCTCGAAACCCCAGAACAGCGGAGTGGGGGCGAGGAACACACCCCGGCGGTCGGTGTCGCTGCCCTCGGTGGCCAGGCCGAAGGCCCGCGACCCCATGACACAGGCGTAGATGGTGTGGTCGCGTACCAGGTCCTCGGGCTGCATGCCCGGGAGCGTACGTGGCCGGTCAGCCCAGGGTGATCGAATTTCCGCTCACCGTGATCGACTCGGCCGGCAGCGGCCTCGTCGCCGGGCCGTGGGCGACCGAGCCGTCGGCGATGTGGAACTTGCTGCCGTGGCAGGGGCAGTCGATGGTGCCGTCCGCCACCTTGGCCACGGTGCAGCCCATGTGGGTGCAGATCGCCGAGAAGGCCTTGAACTCGCCCTTCCTCGGCTGGGTCACCACGATCTTCTGGTCCTTGAAGATCGTGCCGCCGCCCTCCGGGATCTCACTCGTCTGCGCCAGCGCACTCCCGGCGGCCGCGCTCGCGGACCCGGAGGCGGACGATCCGGCGGTGGGCGACGCCGCGGAGGCGGTGGGCGTCTCGGACGAGGTGGGCGTCGCGGTCGAGCTGGAGGAGCCGTTGCCGTTGTTGTTGCCGCAGCCCACGCAGGTCGCGGCGAGCGCCGCGGTACCCGTCGCGAGCATGGTGCGCCGAGTGGAGCCCTCGGTCATGTCGTCACCCCGAACGTGCGGAAGAACCAGAATGCGGACGTCAGCCAGACGAGCGTGAGCACGGCGAACACCAGCCCACCGACGATCGGCAGCAGCCAGCCAGGGAGTCGCTCCCAACGGAGCAGCAGCATCTTGGCACTGAAAACGCCGAAGAAGAAGCAACCCAGGATGGAGTGCCACAAAACGCGTGTTTCGTACGTCTGATAGCCCAACGCGTACAGGCAGTGCACCGCCACGGGGACGGCGACCAGGAAGGCGATCCGCCCCGACCAGCGGTGCAGGCCCGAGGCCCAGCGTGGTCCCGGCAGCTTCCCGTACAGCATCAGCGCGGAGACCAGCTGGACGAGCGCGAAGAAGAGCGCGATCGAGGCCAGCCACGTCTTCCCGGCGAATGTGCTGCTGAAGGCGCCGAGGCCGAAGACGGCCCCGGTCGGGTGGTGGACCCTGCCGTACACGCCGAGGGCGACCGCGACCGCGCCGGCCACCAGGACGGGGACGAGATAGCGGGCGGGGTTCGGGCTTCGGCGGTTCGGCTCGGGCGGCGGCCAGCTCTGGGTGGCGGCGTTCGGGTCGACGCTCATGTCGGCTCCCTCGGGTCACGGCCGGATGTCAGGGGAGGACCGGGTTCGCCGTCAGCGGCTGTCCGTCGACCGTCACGGCGCCGGTCTCCGGGTCGATGCGGGGTGCGGACGACGGTGTGCCTTCACGGTCGACGATGCCGACCTGGCGGCCGTCGGCGAGCACGATCCAGCCGCCGTCGACCTTCGCTCCGCGCACGGTCGCCGTGGCCCGGTACAGCCCCGACCCCTTGACGGCCTTCCGGGCGGTGAAGGCGTAGTGGCCGCCGTCCAGGTCGACGGCCCCGCGGATGCGGCTGCCGTCCCGCAGCGTCCCGGTCAGCGCGGCGCCGTGGCCGCCGGTCAGCCGCATGCCGCCGTCGGGCCGCACCCGGCCCTTGAGCCAGGACTCCTTGCTGCGCCCGTCGCAGAAGTACGCGATCGCCCTCCCGTCGCGGACCGAGACGGCGACGGCGACGGGGCCGTGGCCGTGGCCGGGGCCGGGGACGCCGTGCTGCTCGTGGGCGTCGGAGCCGGTGGCTTCTCCTGGTACGACGACGAGGCGTTCCTCGTCCCCGCCGTCGCGTCGAGCGCCAGCGTGAGCAGGCCGAGCAGCAGACCCGCGAGCAGGGTCAGCAGCGGACCGGGACGTTTCATGGCGGACCTCCCCCGAGGCGGGTCTGGCTGCCATCAGAGCGGACCCGCAGGCCCGACGTAAAGAGGCGCACAGGGGTGTTTCACCCCAAGTAGCGGAATTGGGTCATACGCGTGACATTGGGGCCATGGCAGGCAATGACCTTGAGAACATACTCGGCAGCCTCCTCGGTGACGACGACGAGGCCGCCGGGAGGCTGACCACGCTGATCGGCGCGATGAGCCACGGCCAGGGCGGCAGCTCGCTCGGCGGGCTCCTGGAGACCCTCGCGAAGTCGGCCCCGGCCGTCCGCAAGGACTAAAGGACCAGGGGCTGTCCGGCGGGTCATGCCGCAGACGCGGGGTCTGGCACGCCCTCCCCCAGAGGGGGTATCCCCAGCGGCGTTGTCGCCGCTCGCCGACGTCCCCCAGCCTCCGGCCGGGAGGTACCCCCACGACCCTGCTCACCTCGGCTGATCAGTCACCGCTGCCTTCCGGCGACCTGATCCGCCGGACAGCCCCTGGGCGGCGTCTCAGCGGGCGGGCACGACGCACGGGACCGGCGGCGGCCTGACTAGGCTGGACGGACCAAGAGACCGACGTCAGAACAGGAGCGGTGCCGTGGCGGTACGAGCGGTCCGGGGGGCCGTCCAGCTGGAGCGGGACGATGCCGGTCACATGGACCAGCAGGTCGGAGCGCTGCTCACGGCCATCCTGGAGCGGAACGGCCTGACCGCGGACGACCTGATCAGCATCTGGTTCACGGCCACCCCGGACCTGCACAGCGACTTCCCGGCCGCCGCCGCGCGCAAGCTCGGCATCGTCGACGTGCCGCTGATCTGCGCCCAGGAGCTGGACATCGCGGGCGCCATGCCCCGCGTCGTACGGATACTCGCGCACATCGAGTCCGACCGGCCCCGCGCCGACATCAACCACGTCTACCTCGGCGCCGCGGCCGCCCTGCGCAAGGACATCGCCCAGTGAGAACCGCGCTCGTCATCGGTACCGGTCTCATCGGTACGTCCGCCGCGCTCGCCCTCGCCCAGCGGGGCGTCGTCGTGCACCTCGCCGACCACGACCCCGAGCAGGCCCGTACCGCGGCCGCGCTCGGCGCCGGCACCGACGAGGCGCCCGAGGGCCCGGTCGACCTGGCCATCGTCGCCGCCCCGCCCGCCCATGTCGCCGCCGTCCTCGCGGACGCGATGAGCAGGGGCCTGGCCCGCGGCTACGCCGACGTGGCCAGCGTCAAGGGCGGCCCGCGCCGGGAACTGGAGGCGAAGGGCCTGGACCTGTCGTCGTACATCGGGACGCATCCCATGTCGGGCCGGGAGAAGTCCGGACCGCTGGCGGCCACCGCCGACCTCTTCGAGGGCCGGCCCTGGGTGCTCACCCCGACCCGGGACACCGACACCGAGGTGCTCAACCTCGCCCTGGAACTGGTCTCGCACTGCCGGGCCCTGCCGGTCGTCATGGACGCCGACGCCCACGACCGCGCCGTCGCCCTGGTCTCCCACATGCCCCACCTGGTCTCCAGCATGGTCGCCGCCCGCCTGGAGCACGCCGACGAGTCGGCCGTACGGCTGTGCGGACAGGGCATCCGGGACGTCACCCGGATCGCCGCCTCCGACCCCCGGATGTGGATCGACATCCTCTCCGCGAACCCCGGCCCGGTCGCCGACCTGCTCGCCGACGTCTCCGCCGACCTCGACGAGACGGTCGGCGCCCTGCGCGCCCTGCAGTCCTCGGACGAGGCCAAGCGGCGGGCGGGCGGGGCCGGCATCGAGGACGTGCTGCGCCGCGGCAACGCCGGCCAGGTGCGGGTACCCGGCAAGCACGGCTCGGCGCCGCGGGTGTACGAGGTCGTGGCGGTGCTCATCGACGACCAGCCCGGTCAGCTGGCCCGGATCTTCGCGGACGCCGGGGCGGCCGGGGTCAACATCGAGGACGTGCGGATCGAGCACGCGACCGGTCAGCAGGCCGGTCACGTCCAGCTCTGGGTGGAACCGAAGGCGGTGCCCGTGCTCACGTCGGCGCTGCGGGACCGGGGCTGGGCGCTGCGCCAGTAGCGCTGAAAACGGCGGTCCCGGGGGCCGGTAACCTTGTGCGGGGGCGCACCGCCGCCCGCACCCCACCCACCACCCTGCACCCGGAAGGTGTCCACCCGTGGAAAACGGCGCCGTAAAGCCCGTGATTGTCGCGATCGACGGCCCCTCGGGCACCGGCAAGTCGAGCACGTCCAAGGCCGTGGCCGAGCAGCTCGGCCTGAGCTACCTGGACACCGGCGCCCAGTACCGGGCCATCACCTGGTGGATGGTGAACAGCGGCATCGACCTCACCGATCCGACCGCGATCGCCGCGGTCGCCGGCAAGCCGGAGATCGTCTCGGGGACCGACCCGGTCAAGCCGACGATCACCGTCGACGGCGTGGACGTCTCCGGCCCGATCCGCACCGAGGAGGTCACCTCCAAGGTCAGCGCGGTCAGCGCGGTACCGGAGGTGCGGACCAGGATCAGCGAGCTGCAGCGGTCGCTGGCCCGTGCCGCCGCGCACGGCATCGTCGTCGAGGGCCGCGACATCGGTACGACCGTGCTGCCCGACGCCGACCTGAAGGTCTTCCTCACCGCCTCCCCGGAGGCCCGCGCGGCCCGCCGCAGCGGCGAGCTGAAAGGCGCCGACGTCAACGCCACGCGCGAGGCCCTGGTCAAGCGGGACGCCGCCGACTCCACCCGCAAGACCTCGCCGCTCGCCAAGGCCGGCGACGCGGTCGAGGTGGACACCACCGAGCTGACGCTGGCCCAGGTCATCGAGTGCGTCGTCACCCTCGTCGAGGAGAAGCGGGCCGGGAAGTGAGCCTTCCGTCGCAGCGCGGCGCCGAGACCGGGCGCCGCATCGGGGTCGGCCTGATGTACGGGCTGTGGAAGCCACGCGTGCTCGGCGCCTGGAAGGTACCGGCGCAGGGCCCGGCGATCCTCGCCGTGAACCACTCCCACAACATCGACGGCCCCATGGTCATGGGCGTGGCGCCCCGGCCGACGCACTTCCTCATCAAGAAGGAGGCGTTCGTCGGCCCGCTCGACCCGTTCCTGACCCGGATCGGGCAGCTGAAGGTGGACCGCCAGTCCACCGACCGCACGGCGGTCACCCGGGCGCTCGGCGTCCTGGAGGCCGGGGGAGTGCTCGGCATATTCCCCGAGGGCAGCCGCGGCGACGGCGACTTCGCCGCGCTCCGCGCGGGCCTCGCCTACTTCGCGGTGCGCTCCGGTGCGCCGATCGTCCCGGTGGCCGTGCTGGGAAGTTCCGAGCGGCGCGGACGGTTGGTCAAGGGGCTGCCCCCGCTGCGCTCCCGCGTCGACGTCGTCTTCGGCGACCCCTTCGAGGCGGGCGACGGCACCGGCCGGCGCACCCGCAAGGCCCTGGACGAGGCCACCGAGCGCATCCAGAAGCAGCTCGCCGGCCACCTGGAAAACGCCAGGCGTCTCACCGGACGCTAGGGCCTGTCCGGCGGATCAGGTCGGAGAAGAGCAGCGGTGCCCATTACTCTCGGGTGAGCGGGATGCGGTGCGTGCAGCTGCAAGGCGGAGGAGGGAGTCGACGCGGTGGGGGCACCTCCCGGCCGTAGGCTGGGGGACGTCGGCGAGTGACGACAACGCGGCAGATGTGCGTGCCACCCCCGCGTCTCCGGCATGATCCGCCGGACAGGCCCTAGGGCGAAACTGAGTAGTGGATCAGCCCTTGTGCGGCTGGTCCACCGATCACCACGATGAACGACGAGGTACGGACTTCATGAACGACCACATCCAGCCCGGCGACTCGGCTGAGCACGAGTACGACCACGGGGCGCTCGGTGACACCGAGTACGCGGAGTTCATGGAGCTCGCCGCCGAAGAGGGCTTCGACATCGAGGACGTCGAGGGCGCCATCGAGGCGGCCGGTCACGGCCCGCTGCCCGTCCTCGCCGTCGTGGGCCGCCCCAACGTCGGCAAGTCGACTCTGGTCAACCGCATCATCGGCCGCCGCGAGGCCGTCGTCGAGGACAAGCCCGGTGTCACCCGGGACCGCGTGACGTACGAGGCCGAGTGGGCCGGCCGCCGCTTCAAGGTCGTCGACACCGGCGGCTGGGAGCAGGACGTCCTCGGCATCGACGCCTCCGTGGCCGCCCAGGCCGAGTACGCGATCGAGGCGGCCGACGCGGTCGTCTTCGTCGTCGACGCCAAGGTCGGCGCGACCGACACCGACGAGGCGGTCGTACGCCTGCTGCGCAAGGCCGGCAAGCCGGTCGTGCTGGCCGCCAACAAGGTCGACGGCCCGAGCGGCGAGGCCGACGCGGCCTACCTCTGGTCCCTCGGCCTCGGCGAGCCGCACCCGGTCTCCGCCCTGCACGGCCGCGGCACCGGCGACATGCTGGACGCCGTCCTGGAGGCGCTGCCCGAGGCGCCCGAGCAGACCTTCGGCGGCCCCGGCGTCGGCGGCCCCCGCCGGATCGCCCTCATCGGCCGCCCCAACGTCGGCAAGTCCTCCCTCCTCAACAAGGTGGCGGGCGAAGAGCGCGTCGTCGTCAACGAGCTCGCCGGCACCACCCGCGACCCGGTCGACGAGCTGATCGAACTCGGCGGGGTGACCTGGAAGTTCGTCGACACCGCCGGCATCCGCAAGCGCGTCCACCTCCAGCAGGGCGCCGACTACTACGCCTCGCTGCGCACCGCGGCCGCCGTCGAGAAGGCCGAGCTCGCGGTCATCCTGCTCGACGCCTCAGAGAACATCTCGGTGCAGGACCAGCGGATCGTCACCATGGCCGTCGAGGCGGGCCGCGCGGTCGTCCTCGCCTTCAACAAGTGGGACACCCTCGACGAGGAGCGCCGCTACTACCTGGAGCGCGAGATCGAGACCGAGCTCGGCCAGGTCGCCTGGGCACCCCGGGTCAACGTCTCGGCCCGCACCGGCCGCCACATGGAGAAGCTGGTCCCCGCGATCGAGACCGCCCTCGCCGGCTGGGAGACCCGCGTCCCCACCGGCCGCCTCAACGCCTTCCTCGGCGAGCTGGTCTCGGCCCACCCGCACCCGGTCCGGGGCGGCAAGCAGCCGCGCATCCTGTTCGGCACCCAGGCCGGCACCAAGCCGCCGCGGTTCGTCCTGTTCGCCTCCGGCTTCATCGAGGCGGGCTACCGCCGCTTCATCGAACGCCGGCTGCGCGAGGAGTTCGGCTTCGAGGGCACGCCGATCCATATCTCCGTGCGGGTGCGCGAGAAGCGCGGCGCGAAGAAGAAGTAGGGAGACAGGGGAGAGGGGGGGGGGGCGGGGCGCGCGGGGGGCCCCCCCCCCCCCCGCGGCCGCCCCCCCCCCCCCCCCGGCCCGCGGGGGGGGCCCCCCCCCCCCCCCCCCCCCCCCCCCCCCCCCTCTCCCCTGTCTCACATCCCCCGGCGCGGAGCCGGCGGTAGCGCCACCGGGACGGGCGCCATCCCGGCCTCCTGGGCCCTCCCGAGCGTCCCGATCCGCTGCCACTGCGGCGGCTGCGGCTGCCCGCCGCCGCTCCGGGCGCTGTAGGCACCCGCGCTGTACGCGCTGTACGAGTTCCCTCCGTACGAGCCCAGACCGTGGGTGCCGGTACTGAACGGGGCGTTCCCGAAGGCGACGAACCCCAGGGACTCCTCCCCGCTGCGATCACCCGGCAGCGTACGGAAGGCCTTGACCCACTCCGTGTACAGCGAGTCGTAGATCGGCGTGGCCGAGATCCCGCCCTGGGCCTCCTGAGACACTCGAGCAGCGGGAACGGCGGAGAAGGACGGCCGGTGGTGAGGAAGGTCGTATGCGTGCACGTATGTCCAAACGACCAGGTCTTCAAAGAGATGCGGCCCTGAGGCGCCCCTTTAGGGGCGCGGGGAACTGCGCGACCAGCCACGGACTACCCGCAGCCGCTCACGCACCGCAGCTCCCACCCCCCGTGGGCGCCCCTCAAACCCCCGCAAGCGGCAACGCCGCCGCCACCAGCTTCCCGTTCGCCGCCGCCTTGTCGATCGCGTCGCGCAGCAGGTCCTCCCGGGGCTGCCGCCCGATCGACCCCACCGGCGCCGCGAACATCAGCACCTGCTGGTGCTTGTTGGCGGCCGCCCGCCACCCGTCGGTCACCTGCAGCGGCTGATGCGCCTGCCACCAGGCCACCGGCTGCCCGCCCGCCGGCCCCGGCTGCAGCACCGCGTGCAGCTGACCCACCGCCAGCAGCACCGACCACCCGTGCAGCACCGGCGGCACGGCCGTCAGCTCCGGCACCGGCATGAAGCCCTGCTCGATGAGGAGCGGCAGGAAGTCGTCGCCCACCCCGTCCGTGCCGGGCCGCACGATCGGCGAGGTCGGCTCCACCACCAGCGCGGGGTGCAACTCCCCGGCGATCAGCACGAGTCCGCTGGTCACCCCGAGCACCGCCTGCTCGGGCACGGCCTTCTGCGACCCGCCGCCGGGCGCGCCGTCGCCGCTGATGGAGCGGACCGCGCCCTGCAGCTGCTCCTCGGTGACCTGGACGACCTGCGAGGGCAGGCAGGTGGCGTGGGCGAAGGCGAGGACGGCGGTCTCGTCGCCGATGAACAGGACGGTGCTGGTGCGCTCCTGTTCGGAGTCGCCCGGGGTACGGCAGGACGTGCAGTCGTAACTGCCTGGGGCGTTGTCTCCGGCGAGCAGCCGGTCGGCTTCTTCGTCGCCGATCTCGGCGCGTACCTCGTCGCTGACGTCGAGCATGCGCGGCACGGTGGCTCCCTCGGGATGCGGTACGTGAAGGCCCGGGTGGCTCCCGGTCCGTGAGCCCCCGCGGTCGTGGGCTCATGAAGAAGACAACGGGCGATCTGTGGTGGGGGTCACGCATTGGGGGGATCGGGATCGAACCATCCACTGCGCAGGGTCACTCCTCGTGCGGAATCCGGCACTCCCCGTCAACTCTTCGCAAGCCAAAGGAGTTTGACGCGGTGAAGTGAATCACAGATCCGTCGAACCCGTGGTCGACAAATCACGAAATCCTGGAATGTAGTGGGTGGCCGAAAATCGCCGCTACCCAAGGTAACACCGAACTGGCCTGGCCTGACGGGGAGTTGGTTGATTTCGGGCGTTCCCGATCTCTAGATTCCTCCGCCGTGTGCAGCGAGCACCGCTCGGGTACGTCCGCCGGCCGGCACCAGACAGAGCACCACCGCAGTACCGGCCGCGGCGGACGGGGCGAGCGCGAGGAACCGCGTCCATTGCGCGGGGACCGCGTCCCGCCTGGGGGACCCCGGGTATGTGGAGAGGGAAATACATGTCCGAGTGTGCCGATACCACCCGTGAGACCGCCGCGAACAAGAACGGCTCCCGCAAGGGCCGTACGACGGCCGCCCTGGCCGGAGCGGCGCTGCTCGCCCCGCTGGGCCTGCTGGCAGCCACCGGCAACGCCGTGGCGGCGGACAACGGAGTGTGGGACCGCATCGCCCAGTGCGAGAGCGGCGGCAACTGGCACATCAACACCGGCAACGGCTACTACGGCGGACTCCAGTTCTCCGCCTCCACCTGGCGCGCGTACGGCGGCTCCGCCTACGCGGCGACGGCCGACCAGGCCTCCAGGGAAGCGCAGATAGCCGTCGCCACCAAGGTCCAGCACGCCCAGGGCTGGGGCGCGTGGCCGGTCTGCTCGGCGCGGGCCGGGGCTACCGGTTCGGCGCCCGAGAGCGCCTCGGTGACCACGAAGAGCAGCACGGAGTCGGCGACGAAGTCGACGAAGTCGTCGACCACGTCGACCACCCGGAAGTCGGCCCCCGCGGCGAAGGCGCCGCAGCGCTCGGCGGCCGGCACCGGCCGCACCTCGGCCAAGGGCGACTACACCGTCCGCGAGGGGGACACCCTGAGCCAGATCGCGGAGCGGCACGGCACCACCTGGCAGCGCCTCTACGCCGCCAACGAGGCCGTCATCGGCGACGACCCGAACCTCATCGTGCCCGGGCAGCGCCTCGCGCTCTGACGCGGAACCCTGCCCCGCACCCCGCACCGCCCTGCCCCGCCCGGTCCGACCGGGCGGGGCACGGTGCGTTTTGCAGGGACATGTACATGATCCGAATGGGGGCGCGTGCCCGTATGCGAGGGCGATTCACGTGCGGACGGCACGCTCCGAGTTCACGTTGCCGCAACCCCGGTCCTGCCCGCGCGGTACGGGGGTTCTGTGCCGAACCGGTGAATCTCTTATGCGGTGTCAGCTTCGGTGCGGGCCGCCGGAATCGGAATGGAATGCGCGTGCCGGAGTGCCCCGGATCCCGGTGTCCGGTTCTTTCCGGCGGTTTTTCGGAAGACCCTACCGGCATCGGGGAATTGCGCTCGAATGCGCCGGGAAGGCGCATGGAACCGCTCGAACGTGTGACGGAGTTCGATCGAAACGCGTGTCGTGATTCTGTGACAGAAGCGTGACCGGGTACGGACGCGGGACTTCGGCTTCCGTCTGTGCCGGAAGCGGCCTAGCGTGGGCCGCATGGCACCGGACACCGCTCCGCCGACGGAGCCCCAGGACAGCCCGCAAGGGTACGTAGGCCGCGACGCGGGCGACGCGGAACGGCTCGCCCGCCAGCGGGGATGGACCACGGTGCGCTCGCTGCCGCCGGGCGCGATCATCACCATGGAGTACCGGATGGGGCGGCTCAACTTCGAGGTACGGGACGGCGTCGTGGCACGCGCCTGGAAGGGCTGACCGTACGACGGCGAAGGCCCCGGTTCCCGCACCGCGGGAACCGGGGCCTTCGCCGTGCCGGGGCCGGTGGTGCGTACCGGGACCCCGCTGTCGCGTCCGTACGGCCGTCAGCCGCCCGTCAGCGGGCGGGCCGCCTGGGCGGCGGTGCCGCGCGGCTGCCGCTCGGGGTGCTGCGGGCGGCGGCTGCCCGCCGGGGTCACCGGGGTGCGCTCCGAGCGGGCCGTGTGCGGACCGGGTGCCAGGTGGATCGGGGCCCTGGGCGGGCGGGCCAGGGAGACCGGCTCGGGCTCCGGCGCCGTCTGCTCGACGGGCGCCGGGCGCGGCTTGAGGACCACGGGCACCGGGACCGGCGCGGGCACCGTGCTGCCGCGGCGGGCGCGCCAGCGGTCGCGCAGGTCGAAGAGCCAGGTCTCGGCGCGGGCGATGAACGGCTCGCACCACGGCAGCGCCAGCAGGATCAGCAGCCCCGCCGCCCAGCCCAGCAACACGTCGCTCAGCCAGTGCGTACCGAGGTAGACGGTGGACATGCCGACGCCGAGGGAGGTGACCGCCGAGGCGGCGGAGAGCCAGCGGCGGGCTCTCGGGGTGGAGGCCAGATATGCCAGAATTCCCCAGGTCACCACCGCGTTGGCGGTGTGTCCGCTGGGGAATATATCGCCGCCCAGGCCCATCTCGTTCGAGCCGATGATGGTCGCGTAGTGCGGTCCGAGGCGCCCCATGCCGAGCTTGGCGGCGCCGACCGTGATGTTGAGCAGCAGCAGCGAGGCACCGAGCGTGAGCAGCGGGCGCAGGGTGTGCTGCCGCCATGAGCGCCAGCCCAGCCAGGCCGCGACCATCACGGCGGTCGGGCCGCGCTGGCCGAGGACCACGTAGTAGTCGACGAACCAGTGGATTCCCGACCACTGCTGGTACGGCCGGAAGAACATGACCTGCCAGTCGAGCCGGACCAGCCAGGACGTGATCACGACGGCCCACACGATCGCCAGGTAGAAGGCGAGGGTCGCGGTGAACAACACGACCCGGTGCCGGCTCATCTTCGGCACATCAATGTGGGCCGGCCGTTCCGGCTCACGGTCCAGCCTGGCGAACACCCGGTCCAGACGGGTGAGGTTTCGTTCGGTACGCACCCAATCGACGTTACAGCGAGTGAGCTCTGTTCCCGGTCGAAACAGCGGCTTTGTGATGACGATGTGATGTGGGAAACCTCTCAGGAGGCCTCCGAATTCTAAGGATTCCGTAATCCTCGGCGGGTGCGCCCTTCAATTCCTTTGATCATGCCGGGTCGCCGTTTTATGGCACTTATGAATTCGTTAACCAAAGCATGGGGTGGAATTCTCCCGCTGCTCATCGAGGTCACCGAAATGATCATGGAGGTCCGGAGCCGTTCAGCCAGAACGCGCCATAGACCGCCGAGGCCACCGCCACACCCGCCGTGACCAGCACCGATCTGCTGGTGCGCAGCCGGGCGAGGGGCCGGGTGAGCGGCAGCAGCACCGGGAAGGCCGGCATCAGCAGCCGCGGCTTGGATCCGAAGTAGCTCGACGCGCACAGCGCGAGGGCGAGGACGACACCCGTGTAGACCAGCAGGGGAAGCGGCTGCCGCTGGCGGACGCCGGTCACGTAGAGCCACAGCAGCAGGCCGACGCCGAGGATCAAACCCGCTCCGGCCGCAGCGGACGGAAATGACGTGAACTTGTCGGCGGCGAAGCGTGCGAACGCATAGCCGCCGTCGAAGCCGTTACGCCAGCCCGCCTGGACGTCCAGGTAGCCGAGCGGGCCCCGGCCGGTGCGGTGGCCGACCCACAGGACATAGGCGGCGGTGCCGAGGGGGGCGAGGAGCATGCCGAGGGCGCGGCGCCAGGCGGGGGCGCTGGGGGTGGTGACATGGGGAGCGCGTGTTGCGTGCGGTGCGCTGGTTGCCTGCGGGGCACGCCGGGCGCGGGCGGCGCTGGGCGCTTCGGGGGCGCGTTCGTCGAGATGCGCGCCGCCCGGCTGATCCGTACCACCGTCCCGCGCGCCCCTGCCACGATCCCGCACGAACGAGACCACCCCCGCGGCCCACACCGCCGCCACCACGGCGAGCCCCACCGGCCGGGTCAGCCCCGCCAGCGCGGCCAGCACCCCGGCGCCCACCCAGCGGCCGGTCAGCGCGGCGTACAGCGACCACGCGGCCAGTGCCGTGAACAGCGACTCGCTGTACGCCATCGACTGCACGATCCCGACGGGCAGCACGGCCCACAGCAACACGGCGCAGACCCCCACCCGCCGGCCGTACACGAGATCCGTGACCGCGAAGACCCCCCAGGCCGCGGCGAGCGAGGCGAGCAGGCTCACCGTGAAGCCGGCGTCGGCGTACGACAGGGGCGCGAACGCGTGCAGCAGACGCTCCAGCCAGGGCAGCAGCGGGAAGAAGGCCAGGTTCGAGTGGACGTCGCCGTTCGGCAGCCGCACCTCGTAGCCGTACCCCAGTTCGGCGACCCGCGTGTACCACAGCGAGTCCCAGCGCGCCGTCAACAAGGTGTAGGCGCTCCTGCCGCGGGCCGCGCTCCACCCGGCCAGCACGACCAGTCCGAGGGCGCGTACGGCCGCGTACCCGAGCAGGGCCGGCGCCGCCCGGCGCAGGGCGGGGGTGCGCGGTGCCGCCGGGGAAGTCTCAAGATCGGTCACGGGCTCGATTATCGACGGGGCGCGGAACCGCGAGGTGCGCGCGGGCGTGGTGCGGGGCGAGGGCAGTGGCGTACGCCACACGAGTTCTCCGGAGCGTGTGAGAGGTCCGCCACGTGCCCCCGTAACGAACTCGCGTACGCTGACGTGTCACTCGCGTTCGTATGCGCGGGCCGGAGACCCCGCTCCTCTCCGGCCGTACGACGGGGAGTCCCCACCCCGCCGGTCCGCCGCACGCGAGGGACCATCTGGGAGGTACGTACATGTCCGGGACGACCACGGCCGCCGTACGACCGCGCCGTCGTGCGGTGTCCGGGGCCGGTGCCGGTGCCAACCGCTGGGTCGTCCTCGTCGTCCTCTGCGTCAGCCTGCTGCTGGTCGCCCTCGACGCCACCGTGCTGCACGTCGCGGTGCCCGCTGTCACCGAGGACCTCAAGCCCGGGGCCATGGAGCTGCTCTGGATCGTCGACGTCTACCCGCTGGTCTGCGCCTCGCTGCTGATCCTGTTCGGCACGCTCGGCGACCGGGTGGGCCGGCGGCGGGTCCTGCTCCTCGGCTACACCCTGTTCGGCATCGCCTCCGCGGCGGCCGCCCTCGCGCCGAGCGCGGCGGCGCTGATCGGGGCCCGGGCGCTGCTCGGCGTCGGCGGTGCGATGATCATGCCGGCGACCCTCTCCATCCTTCGCCAGGTCTTCCCCGACCGTCGTGAGCGGGCCCTCGCCATCGGCATCTGGAGCGCGGTCGCCGCGGTCGGCGCGGCCGTCGGCCCCCTCCTCGGCGGCTTCCTCCTCGAACACTTCTGGTGGGGCTCCGTCTTCCTGGTGAACATCCCGCTGATGCTGGTCAGCCTTCCGGTGGGGCGTCTGCTCCTCCCCGAGTCCCGCGGTGACCGCGACGGCCCCTGGGACGTGGTCGGCGCGCTGATGGCGGCGGTCGGGCTGTTCGGCGTGGTGTTCGCGGTGAAGCGCCTGGGCGGCGGCGAGCCGGCGGGCAGTGCGCTGACGGTGGCACCGCTCGTGCTCGGCGCGCTGCTGCTGGTGTTCTTCGTACGACGGCAACGGCGGCGGGCGTTCCCGCTGGTGGACCTGAAGATGTTCGCGCGGCCGGCGTTCTCCACGGCGGTGGGCTGCATCGTGCTGGCGATGCTGGCGCTGGTGGGTCTCGAGCTGATCGCCGCGCAGTACCTGCAACTCGTGCTGGGCCTCTCACCGTTGCAGACGGGGCTACGACTGCTGCCGCTGACGCTCGCTGCGATGGCGGCGGGGCTGGCCGGGGCGCGGATGCTCCGGCGCTTCGGGCCGCGCCGGATGGTGTGCTTCGGCTTCTGCCTGACCGCGGCGGCGGTGCTCACGCTGACGGCGATGGGCGGGGCCGACAACGCGGTCCTGCTGCTTGTCGGCTTCCTGCTGCTCGGCTTCGGTCTGGAGACCACGCTTTTCGGGGCGTACGAGTCGATGCTGAGCGAGGCGCCGGCGGCGCAGGCCGGCGGGGCGGCGGCGATCGGTGAGACGTCGTACCAGCTGGGCGCCGGGATCGGGATCGCGCTCCTCGGCAGCGTGATGAACGCGGCGTACGCGCCGGGGCTGGCCGGGGTGCCGGGGGTGCCGGCGTCGGCGTCGGCCGCGGCGGGGCATTCGCTGGGGGAGGCGTACGAGGTCGCCGGGCGGCTGGGCGGGGCGGCCGGGGCGGCGTTGCGGCGGGCGGCGCGGGATTCCTATGTGCACGGGTTGCATGTGACGTTGCTGGTGAGTGCGGGGCTGTTGTTGCTGGGGGCGGTGATGGCGCTGCGCCTGCCGCGCACCATGCACTGCGAGGACACGGCCGCCGCGGTGGACCTCCCTGCCCCGCGCGAAGCCGAACGCTCCCGCGTGTCGGCGTAGCCCCTCCGGGGAGGGGGCCGATCTGCGGGTGCGGGTCAGGGCCTTCTCCCACCCGCGCACCGCCCGTGCGGGTCGGGGGAGGGGCTTGCCGACCTGTGGGGGTGGTTCGTCGTTGGCGGGTGCGGGGGTTCCGTGTCTGTGGTGGAGACCGGTAGACGGCTGCCCGCGGTCGCCGATGGTCCACGGGAGGGGTCTGCTTCTCAGGTGACCCGCACGGGTGGTGCGTGGGTGGGGGAACAGGGAGACTGTGCCTAAGCTGGTGTAACTAGCGGTGCTAGTTTTGGGAGGGTTCTGATGTCCGCGTCCGTGAAGTTGCCTCCGTTCGATGCCGGTGACCCGCTCGGGATCGACGATCTTCTGGAGCCGGAGGATCTCGCCGTACGGGAGACCGTGCGGAGCTGGGCGGCGGACCGGGTGCTGCCGTTCGTCGCCGAGTGGTACGAGAGCGGGGAGCTGCCCGGCATCAGGGAGCTCGCGAAGGAGCTCGGGTCGATCGGGGCGCTCGGGATGTCGCTCAGCGGGTACGGGTGCGCCGGGGCGTCCGCCGTGCAGTACGGGCTCGCCTGCCTGGAGCTGGAGGCCGCCGACTCGGGCATCCGGTCGCTCGTGTCCGTGCAGGGGTCGCTCGCCATGTACGCGATCCACCGGTTCGGGAGTGAGGAACAGAAGTCGCGATGGCTGCCGGGCATGGCCGCCGGTGACGTCATCGGGTGCTTCGGGCTCACCGAGCCGGACCACGGGTCCGACCCCGCCGCCATGCGGACGTACGCCCGGCGCGACGCCGGCGGCGACTGGGTGCTCAGCGGGCGGAAGATGTGGATCACCAACGGGTCGGTGGCGGGCGTCGCCGTCGTGTGGGCGCAGACGGAGAACGGGATCCGCGGGTTCGTCGTGCCCACCGACACGCCGGGGTTCTCGGCGCCGGAGATCAGGCACAAGTGGTCGCTGCGGGCGAGTGTCACCAGCGAGCTGGTGATGGACGACGTACGGCTGCCCGCCGATGCCGTGCTGCCGGAGGTCACCGGGCTCAAGGGGCCGCTCAGCTGTCTGTCGCACGCCCGGTACGGGATCGTGTGGGGCGCCATGGGCGCGGCCCGCACCTGCTTCGAGTCCGCCGTCGACTACGCGAAGTCGCGCGAGCAGTTCGGTCGGCCCATCGGCGGCTTCCAGCTCACCCAGGCCAAACTCGCCGACATGGCGGTCGAACTGCACAAGGGAATCCTGCTCGCCCATCACCTGGGGCGGCGGATGGATGCCGGCCGCCTGCGTCCCGAGCAGGTCAGCTTCGGCAAGCTCAACAACGTACGGGAGGCGATCGAGATCTGCCGTACGGCGCGGACGATCCTGGGCGCCAACGGGATCTCCCTGGAATATCCCGTCATGCGGCACGCGACCAACCTCGAGTCGGTGCTCACCTACGAGGGCACCGTCGAGATGCACCAGCTGGTGCTGGGCAAGGCACTCACCGGGCTCGACGCCTTCCGGTGAACCCCGCGCGGGGGCAGGGCCGGTGAGCGGCCCTGCCTCAGCTCTGGTTGAAGAAGCCGTCCTCGCGGCGCCTGGCCGGCTCACCGCTGACGATCTCGGTGTTCGCGGGGGTCAGCAGGAAGACCCGGTTGGCGACCCGCTCGATCGTGCCGCGCAGGCCGAAGGTCAGCCCGGCCGCGAAGTCGACCACGCGCTTGGCGTCGCCCGGCTCCATGGCCGTGAGGTTCACGATGACCGGCACGCCCTCGCGGAACAGCTCGCCGATCGCGCGGGCGTCCCGGAAGCTGTCCGGGGTGACCGTGCCGATCCGGCGGCCCTTCTCCTCGGCGGTGTCCGTGGCCACCTTGACCCGGGGGTCGGTGACCCAGGCATCCCCGGGCTGCTCGGTCCCTTCGGAGTAGTCGTCGTCGTAGTAGCGCTCGTCATCGTTGTCGTCGACGAGGCCAAGCCAGGCACTCGCCTTGCGTACCGATCCCATGGACGCCTCCTCTCACAGCGGTCTTTCTTGCTTCCGCATCCCTATGGTCGTCCATGATGCGGATGTCGCGCCAAGTGGATAGACGCCGCACGGGGGGTTTGTGACGGTACTGGTGCAGAGCCAAAACGTCGAGAGCCCAGGTACCCCAAGGGCGGTAGCTCACGCAGCTGCTGACTGAGAGTGAAATATGATTGTTCCTGGCGTCCGGGTGATGAACGGTGCGTCCGGGTGAACGGTGCGGGGCGGTCCGGGGTGGCTTCGGAGCGTCCTCCGGCCCTCGTCGGGCCGCCTTCGGGGCGGTCTGACGCACACTCAGGGGTCCTCGGCCGGCCCGGGTGCGGCGACGGGCGGCGTCAACCGGGGTGAGCGCCCGTCACCGTATACGGGTGCGCGGCGCCGGGACGCTCGCCTCGGGATTCACCTTGATCCTGTTTCCGTGACGTAAAACAAAAACATGATCGGGTGACCGCTGCCCGGAGAGGTTCGTTGGCCGGAACGCAGAACCATTTCTGCCCAGGTTCTGCACATCCATCAACTCGCCTCATGATTAAGGCACTTCCGTGCAAGCAGCCACCATTCGCACCAGGCTCCTGAGGATCCTGGTCCTGGCCCTCGCCGTCCTGCTGACGCTGCTCGGCGTCGCGGCGGCCGAGCAGATCTCCGCCTACCGCAACGCCTCAGCGACCGCGGACAACGCCCGGCTGGAGATCACGCTGCAGGGCCTCATCCACGAACTCCAGAAGGAACGCGGCCTCACCACCGGATACGTCGGCGGCATCAAGGAGTTCGCGGCCAAGCTGCCCGCGCAGCGCAGGGCCACCGACACCGCCCGGGACCGGCTCGACCAGGCGCTCCGCGGCCGTGGCGACAACGCCGCCGGCGCGGTGCGCGAGTCCCTGGGACGGCTCGACGGCCTCGCCGGCATCCGCAAGCACGCGGACGACCACACCGGCGTGGTGAAGGACACCTTCGACTACTTCACCACCACCATCACCGTCCTCGACCGGCTCGACCTCGGCATCGGCGACGTCCACGACGCCACCCTGCGCGACGCCTACCAGGCGCTGCAGATCCTCGGCAACGCCAAGGAGTTCACCGGCGAGGAGCGCGCCATCGTGCTCGGCTCGGTGCGCGCCGGGCAGTTCCAGGGTGACGACTACAGCCGGTTCATGGAGATCCGGGCCGGCCGCCTCGCCGCCCTCGACGCCTTCCCGCGCTCGGCCACCGACGCCCAGCAGCGCCGCCTGGACGCGGCCATGACCACCCCGGACGCCGAGCGCGCGCTGGCGTACGAGGACACCGCCGTCAAGGGCGGCGGGAAGCTGAAGTGGAACGACATCCCGCCCATGCAGTGGTGGGACGCGATGACCGCCACCATCAACGGGCTGCGGGACGTCCAGGTCTCGCTCGGCACCGACGTCGAGAACCGGGCCTCGGCCCTGGAGGGCACCGCCCAGCGCGACCTGCTGCTCTTCCTGCTGCTCGCCCTCGGCACCGTCGCCGCGCTCGGCGCGCTCGCCCTCGACTGCGTACGGTCCGTCTCCGCGCCGCTCGCCGAACTCGCCCAGCAGGCTCGCGAGGTCGCCGGGGAGAGGCTGCCGAAGGCCGTCGCCGCCGTCCAGGACGGCTCCTACGGCGAGCACCCCGAGCCGCCCGCCCCGCTCGCCGTCTCCGGCCGGGCCGGCGCCGAGGTCAAGGAGGTCGCCGAGGCCTTCGACCGGGTGCAGCGGGCCGCCTACGACCTGGCCACCGAGCAGGCCGTGCTGCGCCGCAACGCCACCGACTCGCTGGTCAGCCTGGGCCGCCGCAACCAGAACCTGGTACGCCGCCAGATCAGCTTCATCAACCGGCTGGAGCACGAGGACGCCGACCCCGCCACCCTCGCCAACCTCTTCGAACTGGACCACCTCGCCACCCGGATGCGCCGCAACGCAGAGAGCCTGCTCGTCCTCGCCGGGGAGTCCAGCCCCCGCCCCTGGTCCACCCCGCTGTCCGTCACGGACGTCCTGCGCGCCTCCCTCGCGGAGGTCGAGGAGTACCGCCGGGTCACCCTGCGCCGGGTCGAGCCGGCCCATCTCACCGGCGCGGTCGTCGCCGAGATCGCCCACCTCCTCGCCGAGCTGATCGAGAACGCGCTCAGCTTCTCCCCGCCGGACTCGGACGTCGAGATCGAGGGCCGCCGCACCAGCGCCGGCTACCTGGTCGCCATCGTCGACCACGGCCTCGGCATGGACGCCCAGGCGATCGCCGAGGCCAACGTACGGCTCTCCGGCACCGCCAGCTTCATGGCCGAACCCACCCGGTTCCTCGGCCACTTCGTGGTCGGCGCGCTCGCCCGCAAGTGCGGGATCGAGGTACGGCTGGGGGAGGCGCCGGCCGCCGGAGTGGTGGCCCGGGTGCTCGTCCCGGACAGCCTGCTCACCGAGGTCGCGGCAGCCCCGAAGCAGCAGGCGGCCGCCGTCGTACCGGCCCCGCGCAAGGAGCCCGACGAGACGCAGCTCGTCTCCGTCGCCGCCGAGGCCGGGCCCGAACAGCCGCAGAAGAAGGGCGCCTCGGCCGCCCGGACCCGCAACGGGCTCGTGAAGCGGCCCCAGCGCAGCGCGATCTCGGAGGCCGTCAGCGAGACGGACCGGCCCAGCCGCCCCGCGCCCGCCGAGCGCACCCCCGACCGCAGCCCCGAGGAGGTCTCCGGAATGCTCGCCACCCTGCGCAGCGCGCACATGCGGGGCGGGATCAGCGTCGAGAAGGAGAAGCAGAAGGAGAAGGAGAAGCAGAAGGAGAAGGAGAAGCAGAAGGAGAAAGAAAAAGAACAGGGGCAGGCGCAGGCCCAGGCGTCCGAGGCGCGTACCGAGGAGGACGGCGAGTGACCACCGTCGGCACCCCCAACGACTCGCGGACCTTCAACTGGCTGCTCGCGAACTTCGTCAGGTCCACGGACGGGGTACGGGACGCGGTCGCCGTCTCCTCCGACGGGCTGCTGATCGCCGTCTCGGACGGGCTCGGGCGCACCGAGGCCGACCATCTGGCGGCGATCGTGTCGGGACTCTCGTCGCTCGCGCGCAGCGCGTCCAAGCGGTACAGCTTCGACGGGGTCAAGCTCATCATGATCGAGATGGGACGCGGCTTCCTGCTGGTCTCCGCGATCCGGGACGGCAGCTGTCTCGGCGTCCTCGCCGACTCCAGCGGCGAGCTGGGCCTCGTCGGCTACGAGATGGCGGTGCTCGCGGAACGGGCCGGTGACCTGCTGACCCCGACGCTCATCGCCGATCTGCGGCAGGCGTTGCCACGATGAGCGAGCGGGAGCCTGCCGAACCCGTCGAGGAGACGTCCTTCGTACGGCCGTTCATCATCACCGGCGGGCGGGCCGAGCCGCTCCAGACCGATCTGCGGCTGGAGACGCTGGTCGTGGCCGTGGGCGCGCCGGACGAGTCGCTCACGTTCGAACGCCGGCACATCGTGGCGGTGTGCGCGCAGCCGACCACGGTCGCCGAGGTGGCGCACCGGGTCGGCGTACCCCTCGGAGTCGCCAAGGTGCTGATCTCCGATCTCGTCGTCGCCGGGCAGCTCGCCTGCCGGCAACCCGCGGAGCTGCCGCTCCAGATGCTGGAAAGGATCAGGGACCATGTCCGGGCGCTCTGAGAAGGTCGTGCCGCTCGCCGTGAAGATCGTGGTGAGTGGGGGGCTGGGGGTCGGCAAGACGACGTTCATCGGGGCGATCTCGGAGATCGAGCCGCTGGACACCGAGGCGGCGATCACCCAGGTGTCGGTCGGCGTCGACTCGCTCGCCGGGGTCGAGTCCAAGACCACGACGACCGTGGCGCTCGACTTCGGCCGGATCACGCTGGATCCGGCCGTCGCGCTGTACCTGTTCGGGACGCCCGGCCAGGACCGGTTCTCGTTCCTGTGGGACGACCTGGTGGAGGGGGCGCTGGGCACGGTGGTCCTCGCGGACACCCGCCGGATCGAGGACTGCTTTCCCGCCGTCGACTACTTCGAGGCCCATGGGGCGCCCTTCGTCCTCGCCGTGAACCGCTTCGACGGAGCCGAGCGGTTCGAGCTGGAGGAGGTGCGGGAGGCGCTGGGCCTGGGGGCCGATGTGCCGGTGCTGGAGTGCGATGCGCGGGAGCGGGGGGCGGTGCGGGATGTGCTGGGGGCGTTGATGGACCGGGTGATCGGGCAGCGGGTCGGGCCCGCGAAGAGGAGGGTGGCGGTGATGTCGCGGTAGGGGGTGGGGCGCGGGGGTGTGTGGCGGCCGCGGGATTCGCCGTGGCTGATCGCGCAGTTCCCCGCGCCCCTTTGGGGCGCGTGAATCCGGCGTCTGTTTCTGCGTGCAGAGTGCGAGGGAGGGGGTGCGTGTGAAGGCGGAGGGAGAACGCGAAGAGTCCCCGCGGGTCGCGGGGCGCGCAGGGGGTCAGCTCAACAGGAACAGGACCACACTCGACCGAAGTCGATGTGGGAGCGCTTGACCAGCCACTGCTGCGGATGCATGGGCCAAGTGGAACAGGTCTCCGGTTTTCCGTCAACTGACCTGAGACGCGCCGCTCACACTCTGGACACCCTTGACAACGAGGGGAAACGGCACCGTAGAGTCGACGGACGGCCCTGCTGAGGGGCTCGGCCGTAAGAGCGCCGTACACCGGCGTTCCGTGTGAAGGCACCCGCACCCCCGTGTGCGCGTCCAACGTGTTCGATTGATCCGCCACGGAGCCTTCGCATGTCTTCCGAAACCCTTGCCAGAACCGTCCCCGCTTCCGTCCCCGGCATACCCGGGCCCGAGGCCGTCCGATGAGGCCCCAGCTGGTGATCGTGGGAGCCGGGCCGCGGGGGACCGGACTCCTGGAGCGCATCGCCGCCAACGCGCCCGAGCTGTACGCCGGTTCGGGTCTCGACATCCACCTGGTCGACCCGCATCCGCCGGGCGCCGGGCGCATCTGGCGGGCCGCACAGTCGCCGCTGCTGTGGATGAACTCGCACGCCGAGGACGTCACCATGTTCACGGACGAGTCGGTGCGGATGGCCGGGCCGGTGCGGGAGGGACCCACCCTGCACGAGTGGGCGGGCCTGGACGGCCGCACCTTCGCCGACCGGCAGATCCAGGGCCGCTATCTGCGCCACGTCCACGACCGCGCCGTCGCCGACCTCCCGGACGGCATCACCGTCCACCACCACCCGCGCCGGGCCCTGCGGGTCAGCGGACCGCGCGAAGGACGCCAGCAGGTCTGGCTGGAGGGCCGGCCGCGCCCGCTCCTCGCCGACCTCGTCGTCCTCGCCCTCGGCCACCTGGATGCCGAACTCGACCCGGAACAGGCCGCGTTGGCCGCGTACGCCGACGAGCACGGCCTGGTCCACCTGCCGCCCGACTTCACCGCCGACAGCGACCTGTCCGGGCTGCGGCCCGGCGAACCGGTGCTCGTGCGGGGCTTCGGGCTCGCCTTCGTCGACCTGATGGTGCTGCTCACGGAGGGGCGGGGCGGCCGCCACGACGGCGACACCTACGTGCCGTCCGGGCAGGAGCCGGTGCTGTACGTCGGGTCGCGGCGCGGCGTGCCGTACCACTCGAAGATCGGGTACGACTGGACCGGCGAACGCCCGCCGCTGCCCCGTTTCCTCGGCCCCGGCGAGATCGACGGACTGCTCGCCCGGCCCGGGGGCTTCGACTTCCGGCGGGACGTGTGGCCGCTGGTGGCGAAGGAGCTGGGCTTCGCCCACTACCACCGGCTGTTCACCGTCCATCCCGAGCGGACGGCCGTCGCCTGGCGGGACTTCGAGGAGAAGTACGCCGCCGCCGAGGGCGAGGCGGAAGTGCGGGCGCTGGTGGCGGCCGCCGTACCCGACCCGGCCGACCGGCTCGATCTCGCGGCGCTCGACCACCCGCTGGACGGGGTGCGGTACGGCTCGCACGAGGAGCTCCAGGAGGGGCTGCGCGGCTACATCGAGGCGGACCTGGGCCGCCGGCACGATCCCGAGTACAGCGCCGACCTGGCGGTGTTCCTCGGACTGCTCTCCGTTTACGGGCAATTGGTGCGGCTCGGCGACATCGGGTCCTGGTGGCACGGGTTCTTCAGCTACCTCGCCTCCGGGCCGCCCGGTCCCCGGCTGCGGCAGATGCTCGCGCTGTCCCGGGCCGGGGTGCTGCGGTTCGTCGGCGCCGGGATGACGGTGACGGCCGAGGACGGGGTGTTCCGGGCGTCCGCCGACACCGTGCCCGGGTTCTCCGTCGAGGCGCGGGCCCTGGTCGAGGCGCGGCTGCCCGAACCCACCGTGGGGCGGGCCCGGGACACCTTGCTGCGCGGGCTGCCCGCCGACGAGGCCGCCGAGACGGCCGACGGGCTGCTCAGGGTGGACCCCGCCGACGGGCGGATCCTCGACGGGGGCGGGCGGCCGCATCCGCGGCGGTTCGCGCTCGGGCCGTTCACGAACGGCCGTACGCCCGGCGCTTTCACCCGTCCGCGCACCGGAGGGCCCGCGTTCCGGCAGAACGACGCCACGGCCCGCGCCGCCCTCGCCTTCCTGGCCGACCTGGCGGGAGTCGTGTCATGAGCGGGCGTCACGGTCGGCGCCCGGCTGTCTCACAGGCTGTCTTACAGGGAGGTTCGTGGTGATGACCGGCTCGTACGGCCGGGGGCTGCTGCATCTGGCCGCCGCCGTGGATCAGGTCGGCGTGTTCGACGCGGAGCGCTATGTCGAGCTGGTGCGGCTGGCCGAGAGCGGGGGACTGGACTTCGTGACGCTCGACGACCGGTTCGGGTGGCCGGAGACCGACGCGCTCACCGTGCTGGCCCAGGTCGCCCCTGCCACCCGGCGGATCGGGCTGGTGCCGGTGACGACCGGTCCCGAGTCCGCCGTCGCCCACCTCGACCGGGTCAGCCGGGGCCGGGCCGGCCGGTGGAGCGAGGCTCCCGGACCCGCACCGGAGCAGCCGGTCCGGGTGGCCGACGCCACCGAGCCCGCCGCCCGGCAGGCCGCCGCCCGGTACGCGGACGTCGCCCTGGTGCGGGCCGCGAGCGCCGCGCAGGCCGCTGCCGTACGGGAGGAACTGCGGCAGCAGGCGGCGGAGTTCGGGCGGGAGCCGGAGGCCTTGCGGGTGCTGGTGAGTCTCGTGGTGGATCTGGGCGACGGGGAGCGCGCCGCCGAGCCGGGGCACGGTGGCGGCGGGCCCCGGCAGACCGTGCAGGGGCCGCTGTACCGGGGCGGCCCGGTGGATCTGGCGGAGCTGGTCGCCGGCTGGCACGGTGAGGGCGCCACCGACGGCTTCCACCTGGTCCCCGCCGAACCGCGCCGCGACCTGGAGCGGCTGGTCAACGGCACCGTGGCGCTCCTCCAGCACCGCGGTCTGTTCCGTACCTTCTACCCGGGCAGCACCCTGCGCGAGCACCTGGGCCTCGCCCGGCCCGCCGGGCAACTCGCGGCTCCGTGAAATACCTTGCGCATAGGAGAGACACGACATGAGTGACCACGAGGGCCACGGAAGGGCTGATCGTATGAACGCGGACGCGGCCGGGGACTGGAAGCGCTGGCACGAACACCGCGAGGAGACGGTGTCGGCGCCGTACGGGCCGCTCGCCCTGGTCGGCAGCCACTGGATCGAGGACCACCCGGACGGCAGGCTCCCGGCCGTCCCCGGCAGCTGGGCGGCCGACGGGGACGGCGTCGTGCTCACCGCGACGGCGGCCGACGGCCTCGCCCTGGACGGCGAGCCCTTCGCCGGCGAGGTCCGGCTCGCCGCCGACCCCGAACCGTCGGCCCGGGTCACGCTCGGCGCACGCCGGCTGGTCGTCCTGGTCCGCGAGGGCGTCTGGGGCATACGGGAGTACGACCCGGCCGCCGGGACCCGCCACGCCTTCCGGGGCATCGACGCCACCCCGTACGACCCGCGCTGGTCGGTGCCGGGGCGCTTCACGCCGTACGACGACGACCCGCGCACGGTCCGCGTCGGCACCGCGGACGGAGTGGAGCGCGCGCTCGTGCTCGCCGGGGAGCTCGGCTTCGCCGTGGCCGGCCAAGACCTGACGCTGCAGGTCGCCGAGCAGGCCGACGGCCGGCTGTGGGCGGTGTTCGCCGACACCACCAGCGGGGCCGGCAGCTTCCGGTTCAGGTTCCTCTATTCGGCCGCACCGGCCGCCGACGGCTCCACCACCGTCGACTTCAACCGGGCGCAGCTGCCGCAGTGCGCCTTCGCGGACCACTTCATCTGCCCGTTCCCGCCGCCGGGCAACACGCTGGACCTCGCGGTCGAGGCGGGCGAGCGGAAGCTCGCCTGAGGCATTCGACGGACATTCGACAGGGCGTCAACTCGCCCGGACCACGACAGGATCACACAAAGTCGGCATGGTTCGAACACGGTCGCACGGCCGAAAGGCACCCTTGCGGGTACCGGTCGTTCGCCCGAATACTCCCCCTCAGCGCTTGTCAGGGGCATTGCGTGTCCGAAATCCGGGCGCCGCCCACTGGCTGCGCCTCACGGGCCCCGACCCCACGCGGGCCCCCGACTTCCCCTGGGAGGGAACGAAAAGTGAGGATCAAGCGCACGACCCCCCGCAGCGGTATCACGAGACGGACCCGGCTGATCGCCGTGGGCACCGGCTTCCTGGCCGCGGCGGCGCTCGCCGTCCCCACCGCGAGCGCGAGTGACACCCACACCTTCAGCACCACCGAGCTGAAGGCCGTGAACAGCTCCGTCCTGAAGGCGGACGTCCCCGGCACCGCCTGGGCCGTGGACAGCAAGACCAACCGTGTCGTCGTCACCGTCGACTCCACGGTCTCCCAGGCCGAGATCGCCAAGATCAAGCGGCAGGCGGGCGTCAACTCCGGCGCGCTCACCATCAAGCACACCCCCGGCACCTTCAAGAAGCTGATCACCGGCGGCGACGCCATCTACGGCGGCGCCTACCGCTGCTCGCTCGGCTTCAACGTGCACAGCGGCAGCACGTACTACTTCCTGACCGCCGGGCACTGCGGCGAGGTGGCCTCGACCTGGTACAGCAACTCCGGTCACACCACGGTCCTGGGCACGAACGTCGGCTACAGCTTCCCGACGAACGACTTCGCGCTGGTGAAGTACACCAACACCTCGATCGCGCACCCGAGCGCGGTCGGCAGCCAGACCATCTCCAGCGCGGCCACGCCCAGCGTCGGGACGACGGTGTACCGTCGCGGTTCGACCACCGGCACGCACAGCGGCCGGGTCACCGCGCTCAACGCCACCGTCAACTACGGCAGTGGTGACATCGTCTACGGCATGATCCAGACCACGGTCTGCGCCGAGGGCGGCGACAGCGGCGGCCCGCTCTACGGCGGTTCCGTCGCCTACGGTCTGACCTCCGGCGGCAGCGGCGACTGCACCTCCGGCGGTACGACCTTCTTCCAGCCGGTCACCGAGGCGCTGAGCTACTACGGCGTGAGCGTCGGCTGACGACCCCTCGGATCGGCTTCCGGCCGGCTTCCGGCGAGCCCCCGTACGCAACCGGCGTACGGGGGCTCGCCCTTGTACGACCCCGGAGTTACCGTCGAAGGACCGTTGAAGTCAGTCACCCTCTGGGGGCCGGCATGGTCGAGGCGTTGGTGGCGGCCGGAGCCGCTCTCGTGTCCGTCGGAGCGGTCTACGCGCTGGCCGCGGCACGGGTCGTCAGGCAGTACGAGCGAGGCGTGGTGTTCCGCCTCGGACGGCTGCGACCGGAGGTGCGCGAGCCCGGGTTCACCATGATCGTCCCGTTCGTGGACCGGCTCCAGAAGGTCAACATGCAGATCGTCACGATGCCGGTGCCCGCGCAGGAGGGCATCACCCGCGACAACGTGACCGTGCGCGTCGACGCGGTCGTCTACTTCAAGGTGACCGCGCCCGCCGAGGCGGTGGTCCGGGTCGAGGACTACCGGTTCGCGGTCTCGCAGATGGCGCAGACCTCGCTCAGGTCCATCATCGGCAAGAGCGAACTGGACGACCTGCTGTCGAATCGCGAGAAGCTCAACCAGGGCCTGGAGCTGATGATCGACAGCCCGGCCGTGGAGTGGGGCGTCACCATCGACCGCGTCGAGATCAAGGACGTCTCGCTGCCCGAGACCATGAAGCGGTCCATGGCCCGGCAGGCCGAGGCGGACCGGGAGCGCCGGGCCCGCGTCATCAACGCCGACGCCGAACTGCAGGCATCCAAGAAGCTCGCGGAGGCGGCGAAGGAGATGTCGGAGCAGCCCGCCGCGCTCCAACTGCGCTTGCTGCAGACGGTGGTGGCGGTCGCCGCCGAGAAGAACTCGACGCTGGTGCTGCCGTTCCCGGTGGAGCTGCTGAGGTTCCTGGAGCGGGCCCAGCAGCAACTGCCCCCGGGGGGAGGGGCCGACGGTTCCGTCGGGTCGACGGGGGCGGATTCCGGCCAGGGGTAGCGGAGGGACTGCTGGGCGCGGACGTCACTGTCCGCCGTGCGTTGCTCACACGTGTTGTTTGCAGTGCGAATCCTCCGCGGGCGACGCCGGGCGACCCCGGGCGATCCCGGAGCGACCCGGGGGCGACTGTGAACGGTCCGCACACGGGGGGCGCACAACATCCGCGCACACGAGACCTGCAGTCGACCTTGTGTGCTCCCTGTGGGGGTCGGAATAGTGGGCGGCCGTCAACCAGCCTTCCGGCTCCTGAGGTCCCCACAACCTTACGGGCCGACCCCCCACAGGAGGACATGAGTTGAAGCACCGACGCATACCCAGGCGCCGGGCGGCGCTCGCCGGCGCGGGTGTCGCAGCGCTCGCCGCCGCCGGAGTGACCTTCCAGAGTGCGAACGCGAGCGAGCCCGCCAGGACCGCCCTGCCCCAGATCCTGTCCGCCCCGGCGGCCGGAAAGCTCGCCTCGACGCTCACCGCCGACCTCGGCACCGACACGGCGGGCACCTACTACGACGCCCGGTCGAAGAACCTCGTCGTCAACGTGCTCGACGACACCGCGGCCAAGGCCGTCGAGGCGGCCGGGGCGAAGGCGAGACTCGTCGCCAACTCCCTCGCCGAACTCGACGGCGCACGCACCACCCTGAAGCAGGACGCGACCATCCCCGGCACCTCGTGGGCGACCGACCCGGTCGGCAACAAGGTCGTCGTCACCGCCGACAGAACGGTCACCGGGGCCGAACTGGCCAAACTCACCAAGGTCGTCGACGCACTCGGCGGCAAGGCCGAACTCCGGCACTCGAAGGGGGAGTACAAACCCTTCATCGCCGGCGGCGACGCCATCAGCGGGTCGGGCGGCCGCTGCTCGCTCGGCTTCAACGTGGTCAAGGACGGCGAGCCGTACTTCCTGACCGCCGGGCACTGCACCCAGGCCATCTCCACCTGGTCGGACTCCTCCGGGAACGTGATCGGCCAGAACGCCCGGTCCAGCTTCCCCGGCAACGACTTCGGCCTGGTCAAGTACACCTCGGACGTGGACCACCCGAGCGAGGTCGACCTCTACAACGGCTCCGCCCGGCAGATCACCGGCGCGGCCGAGGCCACCGTCGGCATGAAGGTGACCCGCAGCGGCTCCACCACCCAGGTCCACGACGGCACGGTCACCGGCCTCAACGCCACCGTGAACTACTCCGAGGGCACGGTCGGCGGACTCATCCAGACCGACGTGTGCGCCGAGCCCGGCGACAGCGGCGGCTCGCTCTTCTCCGGCAGCAACGCGATCGGCCTGACCTCCGGCGGCAGCGGCGACTGCACCTCCGGCGGGGAGACGTTCTTCCAGCCGGTGACGGAGGCGTTGTCGGCGACGGGGGCGCAGATCGGCTGACGGTTCCGGTATCCGGTTCGGCGACCTGCGCCGTATCCCGGCGAGGGCCTGCCCCCTTCGAGAGGGCAGGCCCTTCGTCGTGCACGTCGTCGCTGGCTCGCAGGGTGACCTGGTGTCAGTCGGCAACGGCCTGAGAGGCGAGGCAGCTGTGCATCGCGGCGACCAGCTCGCCCGGGTCGGCGCCGGCGGCCGTGCCTGCCCGCATCTCGGCGGCGATTCGGCCGAACTTAACGTCCTTGGGCCGGTCGCCGCGGTGGGGCGCGTCGATCGCGACGATCGCGGAACCCCCGGCGGCGTAGTGGCGTGCGCGGGACACGGTGTGGGGGGCGTCCAGTGCTGCCCGCCGCCGTGGCCCAGCAGAATCAGGGGGCGAGTACCGCAGGTTCCCTCCGGCGTCCACAGCACGCCGGTGATCTCGTCGAGGGTGAAGAACTGTTCGGTGACGCCGTCCGACGACGCCTGGGAAGTGAACCGCATCGGCGTTTCAAGGCTTTCGGAAGTGCCCTGTGCGGGCGCTCCCTGGACCACGCAGAGGAGGGAGCCTCGACCTGTCACAGCGTTGATCGGTCTCTCCTCCTCGAATGCGCAGTGGCGCACGGCGGCGCCGAAGTTGTCACGAAGAACGTCACCCGTGCCTCGTCAGTCCACATCACCCCGAGGCATGGGGAGAGGCGCCGCCTCCTGGCCTGGGACACTACGGCGGTCTGTCGGCGCAGGCGGTCAGTTCGCCATGGTGGCCGGACGTACGGCTTCCGGTCCGAAGCGTCGTCGGGCACGGTCCGCGGCGGCTTCGGCGGCGCGGGCGCGGGCGCGGGCGTCGCCGGGGTCCAGGGAAAGCTGGCGGTAGGCCCGGTCGGCCGGCAGCAGGTCGTCCGCGCGGATCACGAAGGCGCGCACCCTCGCTCGCTGCAGGCCGAGACCGGTCAGCAGACCCAGTGCGGTCGCGGCGAGGGAGGGTGAGTGGTTGCTGGGTTCCGGCAGTGTGCGCGTGCGGGTGGTCGAGCTGCGGTCGGCGTACCGCACCGTGAGGGTGAGCCGGCTCGCGATCTGACCTTCGCCGCGCAGCCGTTGACCGACCTGGTCGGCAAGTCCCAGTACCGCGCGGTGGTGTTGGGCAGGATCGAGGCAGTCCCGTTCCAGGACGAGGTCGGCGATCTGGTGCGCCGCGGGTTCCGTGGGGACGACCGGACGGGGGTCGTGGCCGCGGGCGCGTTCGGTCAATAGCCGGGCCTGGCCTGCGCCGAGGAGCCGTTGCAGGGTCGCCGAGGGCAGGTCGGCGATCTGGCCGATGGTGTGCAGACCGTATCGGCGAAGTGTGTCTGCCATGGCACGTCCGATCCCCGGCAGCGCGGTGACCGGGCGGGGGTACAGCCATTCGGCGACCCGCTCGGCGGGGACCCAGGTGGTCGCGCCGGGCGCGGCGGCGTCGGCGGCCATCGCCGCCAGCATGCGGTTGCCCGCGAGCCCGGCGCTGCTGTCGACACCGTAGAGGGCCTTCAGTTTGAGCTTCGCCAGCTGGACCACGTCGTAGGGGGACAGGTCGAAGTACCGAAGCGCCGACGTCAGATCCAGTTGGACGGCGTTGGGCGGGATGGCCTGCACATGAGGCGTGACATCAGACATCAGTTCGATTATGTCGGCGTACTGAGCCTCGGTCAGTGCCGCGTGCAGGTGCAGGTGGGCGATGTGCCGCTGCCGTGTACTCATCCCGCTCATCCCGCGCTCCCGGGGCTTCGGTGGCCGAACTTCTTCAGGTCGGCCGAGCGGGTGCCGGCGGGCTGGAGGTCGGCGTACGGATGCAGCCGTGCGCCCGCGGTGCCGTCGACCAGGGTGCGCTGCGGCTGGGCGGGCGTCGGGTGCGCGCGGCTTCGGCCGAGCAGAGCGAGGGCGGCCTCGGGGCCGTTGTCCCGGCGGGCCGCGGCGATCTCGTCCAGGTCCCAGGCCATGGAGCCGACGACGGTACGACGGGTACCGCGCACCTGGACCGTGCCCCGGACCAAGAGCAGCCCGCTGTGGAAGACCGTGTACGCGCACGCCGGATGGGAGTCCTCGAAGAAGGCCAGGTCGACCAGGCCCGACCCGTCCTCCAGCGTGACGAAGATGATCCGCTTGCCGCTCGCGATCGGCGGCGTCTGGGTCGAGGCCCGGACCCCGGCCACGAGGACCTGCTGACCCGCCCGCAGTCCGGCCAGGTGCGCCGCGTCGGTCGCGCCGATCTCGCGCAGCAACCGGTGGTGGTGTTCCATCAGGTGCCGGGAGACGTCGATGCCGAGGGTGCTCAGCTCGGCGCTCAGGGCCTCGCGGCCGGTCATCTCCGGCAGGCCGCTCGGCTCCGTCCCGCCGATGGCGCCCGCTTCGATGGGCAGTTGTCCCGCACCCGCGGACCGGGTGCGGGACTGCCGGTGCAACTCGGCGATCTGGAGCAGCAGATCACGCCGGGTGAGCCGGCCGTCGTGCAGAGAGCTCAGCGCACCGATCTCGGCGAGGTGTTCGGCGATCGGTCTGCTGGGGTGTGCCCGCTGCCAGAAGTCCGACAGCGATCCGTACGGTTGCCCTTCCTCGATCCGCGCACACTCCGCCTCGCTGATGCCGTGCACCGCGGAGAGAGCGAGGCGTACGCCCCACTGGTCGCCGTCGGTCTTCTCCACGGTGTGCCGCACGCGGGAGTTGTTGACGTCGACGGGCAGAACGGGAACCCCGCCCCGGCGGGCGTCGGCGACCAGGACCCGCTTGGGCCACATCCCGGGGTCGTGTTCGAGCAGGCCGGCCAGCAGGAACGCCGGGTAGTGCGCCTTGAGCCAGGCGCTCTGCAGGGCGGGTACGGCGAAGGCGACCGCGTGGGCGCGGCAGAAGCCGTACGCGCCGAAGGCCTCGACGGTCTTCCACACCTCGTCCCGTACGGCCGCGCTGTAGCCGCGCGCACCGGCCCGCTCGTGGAACCAGTTCCTGATCCTGGGCAGTTGTTCCTTGTCGCCGAGCGCCCGCCGGGTGATCTCCCCGAAGGCCCGGTCGCAGCCGGTCAGCACCCGCAGCGTCTCGATGATCTGCTCGTGCCAGATGGTCACGCCGTAGGTGTCGGCGAGCACCGGCTCCAGGTCCGGGTGGGCGTAGGCGGGTGCGCCGCCGTGGCGGGCGGCGATGTACCGCTCGGGCATGCCACCGGCGACCGGGCCGGGACGGAAGAGGCTGATGTCGGCGATGACGTCCTGGACGTCGCGCGGCTGGAGCCGGGACAGGAGGTCCTGCTGGCCGGGCGACTCCAGCTGGAACAGGCCCAGGGTCTGGCTGGCCTGGATGAGCTTGAAGGCGAAGACGTCGTCGAGCGGCACCTGCCGGGGGTTGTCGAGATCGATGTGGTTGCCGGTGGTCCGTTCGATTTCGGTGACGGCGTGGGCCATCGCGGACTGCATCCGGACGCCCAGGACGTCGAGTTTGATGTTGCCCAGCGCCTCGATCTCCTCCTTCGCGGCCATGGCCATGGGGTAGTCGCCCTGCGGGGTGGGCTGCACCGGCAGCCGGTCCAGGAGGGTGGCGTCGCTGATGACCACGCCGCAGGGGTGCATGGCCATGCCGTGGACCAGGGAGTCGAGGCCCTCGGCGAGCTCCCACAGCGGGCCGTACCGGTGTGCCTCGCCCGCCAGCTGCCGTAGCTCGGGCAGTTCGGCGAGGGCACCGGTGATGTCGCAGGCGCGCAGGTGCGGGAAGCTCTTGGCGATCCGGTCCACGTCGGCGGGCGGGATGCCGAGGGCGAGGCCGGTGTCGCGCAGGGCGCGGCGGGCGCGGTAGGTCTCGGGCATGGCGGTGACGGCCACCCGCTCCTTCCCGAAGCGTTCGAAGATCGTGTCGTAGCACTCCAGGCGGCGGGCGGACTCCACGTCGATGTCGATGTCGGGCAGCGAGGCCCTGCGCACGCTGAGGAAGCGTTCGAACAGCAGGCTGTGGTCGAGCGGGTTGGCGGTGGCGATGTCCAGGGCGTGGCAGACCAGGGAGCCGGCGCCGGAGCCGCGGGCCGCGACCCGGATGCCCTTGGCCCGGATGTCGGCGACGACCTGCGCGACGGCGAGGAAGTACGCGTCGTAGTTCCAGTGGGAGATGACGGCGAGTTCCTCGTCCAGCCGGGCGAGCGCCTCCCGGTCGCGGTCGAGGCCGCGCCGGACCAGGCCGGCCTCACTGCGCAGGCGGAGCAGCCGGGCCGCGCCGTCGGCCCCGGGCTCGGCGCCGAAGAGTGCCGGTTCGGGGAGGTGCGGGGTGCCGAGGCCGAGGTCGGCCGCCGGATCCACGGTGCAGGCGGCCGCGGTGTCCGCGGTGTCGGCCATCAGCCGGTGGGCCCGGTGGGGGTCTGTTCCGGCGCAGTCAGTGATCATGCGGGCGACGGCCGCCATCCCCCTTTCGTCCCTGAGCCAACGCTGCCCGCTGTCCAGCCGGCGCCGGTCGATCGGCCGCAGCAGCCGGGCGGCGTCCAGGACGTCGGCGAGGCGGTGCTGGTCGGGGTCGGCGTAGCGGACGGCGTTGGAGAGCACGGCGGTGGTGCCGGTGCGGTCGGCCAGGGCGAGGGTGCGGGCGGCCAGGCGCAGGGATCCCGGGCCGGTGCCGGAACGTTTCTGCGCGACGGCTTCCAATCGAACATCCCTTCCGAAGATCTCCTGCCAGGGTGTGAGCAGCTTCACCGCGACGTCCTCCCGGCCCACCGACAGCGCCCGTACCGGCTCCGAGAGCGGCCCGAGCAGCACGGTCAGGCCGGGGCCGCCGTGCTCGCGCAGCGCCTCCCATGGCACCACCGGGGGTGTGCCGGACACGGCGCCGACGTGGGCGGCCGACGTGATCCGGCACAGCCGGGCCCAGCCCTCCCGGTCCTGGGCGAGCAGCACGAACCGCAACGGCGGCTCGATCACGTGCGCGCCGCCGCGCGCCGGGGTGCGGCGCCGCCGGACCGGCGGCGGGGGTGCCAGGGCCGCCACCGCGAGGTCGATACCGAAGACCGGCTTGACCCCGCCCTTCAGGCAGGCCTGCGCGAATCGAACAGTCCCGGTGACCGTGTCCCGGTCGGTGAGTGCGAGGGTCGTCATGCCGCGCTCGGCCGCCCGCTGGACGAGCTGCTCGGGGTGGGAGGCGCCGTAGCGGGCGGAGTAACCGGACGCGACGTGCAGATGGGCGAAGCCCGTCATGCCGCACCTCCATCACTCCACCCCTTTTCAGCACGTACGCCCTATATGTTCATCGTACTCTCGTTCGATTACTCTAACCCCATCAACCCCGGTCAGCGACTCTTAATCGAACATGCAAACGATTCTTCGAGGGCGGGTGACGCCCGAAACAGGCATCGCCCGGTCAGTTCCCTGACCGGGCGATGCAGTTGGAGGGAATCGCCTCCGCGGCGTGTCTCGCGCTGCAGGGATTCGGCGATTCGAGATGGGTGGACGGGGCCCACGCGTGAGCGCGGCGCTCGGGGGGATCGTGGCTCTCAGGGGGTGTGCCGGCCGCCTGGCGGCCGTTCCGGCGGGGTTCGTGCCGCGGGTGTCGCCGCCATGAACTGCGCACCGGTCCGGCAGGACGGGCCCACGGGTGGGGCCGTCGGCCCCGGTACGTCAGTTGGCCCACGGCGGCACGATCCTGCTGCCGTCGGCCAGCTCGGCCTCCAGGCCGACGGACGTGGTGACCCAGGAGAGCGCGGTGTGGTCGGTCGGGTTCTCGACGGTGAGGGTGGCGCCGGGGTTGACGATGACGGTGTCGCCGGCCCGGACGCGCTCGGTGCGGCCGTCGACGGTGATCAGGAGCTCGCCGACGAGCAGGTGGAAGATCTCCTCCCGGTTGACGGTGTGGGCGGGCGCCCTGGTCCCGGCCGGTATCTCCCCTCGCCAGGCGCAGAGTTCCTTGCTGCCGGTGCGGGGAGTGGCGTAGGAGACGAAGCGGGCGCCGTGGATCTCGTGGGTGGTGGCCTCGGCGGAGCGGACGACGGGCATGGGTACCTCCTGGCGAAGTGGTCAAGTAGCTTGACTATATGGTCAAGTGGCTTGACCGATCCGTCAAGGGTGTTTCAATGCCTCCGTGCAGAACTCCGAGGCCATGGCCCTGTCCGCAGCCCTGCTCGCCGCAGCCGGTGAGCTGACCCAGCGCATCAACGACGGGGTCGTCGCCCGCGGCTTCGACGGGATGAGGCCCGCCCACGGCTTCGCCTTCTCGCGGCTCGCCCCGGACGGGGCCACCGTCACCGAACTCGCCGCGCATCTCGGGGTGACCAAGCAGGCGGCGAGCCAGCTCGTCGATGAAATCGTGCGCAAGGGGTATGCCGAGCGCCGGCCGCACCCCGGGGACGCGCGGGCGCGGCTGATCGTGCTCACCGGGCGGGGGTGGGCGTGCACGCGGGCCGCGGAGGAGGCGGCCGCGGAGGTCGTGCGGGGCTGGGGTGATGTGCTGGGGGAGGAGGGGGTGCGCGTGTTGCGGCACTCTTTGGCCCGTATCGCCCCCTATGGTCCCCTCAGGCCCATCTGGTGACACCCCGTCAGGTGAGTTGCGCGCGACCGGTTACTCGGAAGTTTTACCGACGCGTAACTTCACGCTTTCACTACTCGCCCGTAACTTGATGGGTGAACAGCATCCTTCGTGATCCGGATCACAGGGCGTAAGGCCGTCGTACCTCCCTTGAGCCGCAAGGAGATCACCCGATGCTGCCCTGGAAACGAGTGCTCAGACCCCTCACCGCGCTGCTCCTCGCCGCCGCCGTCGCCACCGTTCCCG
Organism: Streptomyces sp. NPDC028289; assembly: GCF_055565975.1. NCBI lineage: Bacteria > Bacillati > Actinomycetota > Actinomycetes > Kitasatosporales > Streptomycetaceae > Streptomyces > Streptomyces sp. NPDC028289. Next base: position 67,422 of record NZ_JBVHTI010000010.1, read on the forward strand.
CCGCCACCGCCCACGCCTCCAGCGCCCCCACCACCGGCTGGAACGACTACTCCTGCCGCCCCTCCGCCGCCCACCCCCGCCCGGTGATCCTGGTCCACGGCACCCTCGGCAACTCCGTCGACAACTGGCTCTCCCTCGCCCCGTATTTGGAGGACCGCGGCTACTGCGTCTTCTCCCTCGACTACGGCCAGCTGTCCGGCGTCCCCGTCTTCTACGGACTCGGCCCCATCGACAAGTCGGCAGAGCAACTCTCCGCCTTCGTAGACAAAGTGCTCGCCGCGACCGGCGCCGCCAAGGCCGACCTCGTCGGCCACTCCCAGGGCGGCATGATGCCCCGCTACTACCTGAAGTTCCTCGGCGGCTCCGCCAAGGTGAACGCCCTCGTCGGCCTCGCCCCCGACAACCACGGCGCCACCCTCAGCGGCCTCACCAACCTGCTGCCGTACTTCCCCGGCGCCTCGGACCTGATCAAGGCCACCACCCCAGGCCTCGCCGACCAGATCCCGGGCTCCGACTTCCTCGCCAAGCTCAACGCGGGCGGCGACACCGTCCCCGGGGTGCACTACACGGTCATCGCCACCAAGTACGACGAGGTGGCCACGCCCTGGCAGAGCCAGTACCTGAGCGGCTCCGACGTCCACAACGTCCTGCTCCAGGACCTCTGCTCGCTCGACCTCTCCGAGCACGTGGCGATCGGGCTCTTCGACCGGATCGCGTTCCACGAGGTGGCCAACGCGCTCGACCCGGCCCACGCCACCGCCACCACCTGTGCGTCGGCGTTCAGCTGAGCCTTCGCCCAACTGAACGCCGCCGGGGCCTGTCCGGCCTGAGCCGCCGGTCAGGCCCCGGAGCCATGAGGGATCAGCGCCGCGGCGCCCCCCGCCGAACCGACAGGAGGAGCGCGCTGGAGCCCAGCGCCAGAGCGGCCGCCCCGCCGATCGCGAGGTACGGCGCGGAGCCGTCGCCGCCGGTCGCGGCGAGTGTCGTCTCCGTACTTCCGGCGGGCTCGGGCGCGTTGGCCTCCGTGGCCGGTGCCGCCGAGGTGCTCGCGTCGTCGTCGCCGTGACCGCCGTGCCCGATCGTCGACCTGCCGGCACCGGCCGCGATCTGCTCGTCGGTGGGGGTGGAGGCGGTCGGGGCCGGGGAGGCGTTCGTGGCCGTACCTGTGTGGGCTTTGTCACCGCCCCCGAAGTCGACGTCCGAGCAGGAGTAGAAGGCCTCCGGGCTGTCCGAGCGCTGCCAGATCGCGTACAGCAGCTGGCGGCCGGTGCGCTCGGGGAGGGTGCCGGAGAACGTGTAGAAGCCGCCGGCGGCAACCGGGTCGGTGGCCGTCGCCACCGGGTGGTCGAGGTCCAGGTCCGCCCAGGCCGGCGGCTTGGCCGGGTCGTAACCGGCCTTGGTGAGGTACACCTTGAAGGTGCCCTTGTGCGGCGCGGTCACCCGGTACCTGAAGGTGTACGACCCGCTGCTCACGTTGGTCGCCGGCCAGTCGGCGCGGGCCAGGTCGAGACCCTTGAACTCGTCGTTGCCCGCGCTGCACAGCTTCCCGTCCGGGATCAGCGCCTGGTGCCGGCCGTTCGCGTCGCCGATGCGGATGCCGTTCCAGTCGTAGAGGGCCTGCGTGCCGCCGGCCGCGACCGCCGCCTTGCACGCGTCCGACGTCGGGCTCTCCGGGTTCTCCGCGTAACACTGGGCGACCCGGCTGACCGGGTCGCCCATCGTGCCGTGCGCGGACGCCGGCGCGGCGGCGAGCGTGACCGCACCCACGCCGAGCGCGACGGCGACGGCGATCTGACGGCGTGTTGCGAGCATGCGGAGACTCCTCGGAACGGTCCTCGGGGCGGGCTCGGTCCCGCCTGCTGGATCCCGTGGGGGCGATCAGAAAGCTAGCCCCAAGAAACCGTGAAATCGCCTGCTGGGAGCGGGCGACGGAGATCCTTATGGTCGCCTTAAGGGAGTGTTCGGACTGCGCTGAGGTAGCTAGCGTTCACGCCATGACGAACGACGAGATCCGGCCCGCCCGGCCCGCCGACGTACCGGCCGTGAAGGCCGTGACCGACATGGCGTACCACCACTACATCGCGCGGATCGGGGTGGTGCCGCAGCCCATGGAGGCGGACCACATGGCGAACGTGGCAGCGGGCCGGGTGTTCGTCGTCGGAGAGCCGGTGACCGGGCTCGTCGTCATCGAGGCCCACGACGGCCACCTGTTCCTCGACAGCATCGCCGTCCACCCCGACGCGCACGGCGGGGGTGGGACGGCGGCTGCTGGAGTTCGTGGACGCACGCGCGCGTGCGCTCGGCCTGCCCGAGGTCAGGCTCTACATGAACGCGTCGATGTGGGAGAACCAGAAGATCTACCCGAAGTACGGGTACGAAGTCGTCGAGCGGCGTGCGGACGGGCCCTACGACCGTATCCACTACCGCAAGCGGCTGGACTGAAGGGCGTGGGGGCGCATGTCAGCCGTCCGGCCACCAGGTGCGTGCGATGTCCTTGCGCACCTCGGGGCGGCCGGCGGGGCGCTCGTCGGCCTCCTCGCGGATCCGGCGGCTGTCTGTCCTCTTCAGGGGCTTCTGCACAGTTGTGCGGCGCATGGCTGCCTCCTTCAGGGCCTACCGAGTTCCGCGTTGTCACGGAGGTAGACGCTTTTGGCGAGAGTTCCTCATCGATGCCGGTCTGTCAGTGGTCGCTGTCACACGGATCGAGTGTCAGTGGTGGGTGTCACGCTGGGGGCATGAGGAATGAAAGTGATCGGACGGTTGCGGTGAGTGTCGACTGGGATGCCGAGGCGGCCCGGTTCGACGAGGAGCCGGATCACGGCCTCGGCGCCCCCGAGGTCCGGGCGGCCTGGGCGGCGCGGCTGAGGGCGTGGCTGCCCGAGCGCCCCGCCGACCTCCTCGACCTCGGCTGCGGCACCGGCAGCCTGGCCCTCCTCGCCGCCGAGCAGGGCCATCGCGTCACAGGGGTCGACAGCTCCCCGGCGATGGTGGAGCGGGCCCGCGCCAAGCTGGCCGGCCGTGACGCGGTGTTCCTGCCCGGCGACGCGGCGGCGCCGCCGGTGGGCGAGCGGCTCTTCGACGTCCTTCTCGTACGGCATGTGCTGTGGGCGCTGCCCGACCCCGCGCGCGTGCTGCGGCACTGGCGGGGCCTGCTGCGGCCCGGAGGGCGGTTCGTGCTGGTGGAAGGGGTATGGGGGACCGTGACCCCGGTCGGCATACCCGCCGACCGGCTCGCCGCCCTCCTCGCGCCGCTCGCCGCGGACGTGCGCGTGGAGCCGCTGTCGGCGCAGGCGGTGCTGTGGGGCAAGGAGGTGGACGACGAGCGGTACGCGGTGGTGGCGACGGTGTGAGGGGGTCTCGGGGGCTTCAGGACAGCAGGGCGGTGAAATCCGGCTTCCGGGCCAGGCTCTCCAGCGTGTCCAGCGCGGCCTCGGCCGCCGCCGCGGCCTCCGGGTCCCGCTCCGCCAGCCCGCTCTCGGCGAACTCGTCCTCGTCCAGGCGGCGTACGTCCGTGCCGTCGGCGGAACGCCACAGGTCCAGGTCGAGGTCCTCGACGACCAGCCGGCCGCCGCTGAGCGTCGCCGGACGGGTGACGTCGCAGTACCAGCCCTTCAGCGTGCCGTCGGCGGCGCGGACCTCCTTCACCGCGTACCAGCGGTCCCGCCAGTAGAACTCGGTGAAGACATCGCCCTGTTCGAAGCGGACGAAGCCGAAGTCGCGCGGCGTGTCGCCGGCCCAGGGGGCACGCACGGCGATCCGGGTACCGTCGTCGTGCAGCAGCTCGGCGGGGTAACGGATCTTCGTACGGCCCGCCTTGACCAGCTCGACGTCCACCGTGCCGGTCGGCTCAGCCGAGTTCACGGACATACCTGACCTCCGTCGCGCAGATTTCGTACCCGAACCACTTGTTGATCGCCAGCATCGGGCCGTTGCCGCTGTCGTTGCCCGTCAACGCCTGGGTGAAGCCGGCGGCGCGGGCACGGTGCAGTGAGTCGTTCTTGGCGAGCTTGGCCAGCCCCTGGCCGCGGAAGGCGCGGGCGGTGCCGGTCATGACGGTGCCGTACCGGGTGCCGCCGTCGGTGCGGGCCGCGCTGAAGGCCGCGGGGCGGCCGTCGACCAGGACGACCGACGACAGCTCATGGCTGAGCAGCGGGTGTCGCCAGGTCTCGTCCAGCCAGGCCTCGTAGTCGGCGAACTCGAAGTCGATGTCGCTCGGTTCGTCCAGCAGCGTCTCCGCGTCGAGGTCGAAGAGCGGACGGGGGTCGTCGGCGAAGTCGGCGGCGGTGCGCAGCTCCACACCGGGCGGGGGAGTCCGCAGCGGGGGCAGCTCGCCGTGCGCGAGGTCGAGACGGAGGAAGTGGGCCGAGCGGCTCGCGGTGTAGCCGCGGCGCTCGGCGAAGGCACGGTTGGCCGGGGCGTCCAGCACCCAGGCGTACGACGTGCTCGCGCCCACCGCCGACAGGTGCGCCTCCGCCGTACGGACCAGGAGGGCGCCGGCGCCCCGGCCGGTGCGCTCCGGATGCACGTACACGTTGGCGAAGCCCTGGCCCGGCTCCGTGCTCTCGTGGGCGAGGCCGACCTGGGCGGTGCCGATCACCTCGCCGTCCTCCTCCGCGACCAGCTGGCGGAAGCGGGCGTCGGGGTGGGCGTGCGTGAGGTCGTGGACCAGCGACTCCGGGGTGTACAGCATGAAGGGGAGGGCGAGCTGCCGGACCCGGGCGAAGCCCTCGGCGTCGGACCGGACGTCCGGGCGCAGGTCGCGCACGATCACTGTCATGGGGCGCACGCTATGCGGGACGTGTGCGGGATGCCTCTCATTTTCCGGCGGGTACGGGAGAATCGGGCCGTGACCTTGAAGATCCACATCGATGACAGCGCGCCGCCGTACGAGCAGGTGCGGGCGCAGATCTCCGAGCAGGCGCGGGGCGGGGTGCTGCCGGTGGGATACCGGCTGCCGACGGTGCGGGGGCTGGCCGAGTCGCTGGGCCTGGCGGTGAACACCGTGGCCAAGGCGTACCGGGCCCTGGAGACCGACGGGGTGATCGAGACGCGGGGGCGCAACGGCACGTTCGTCGCGGCGGCGGGGTCGGCGGCGGAGCGGGAAGCGGCGGTCGCCGCGCAGGCCTATGCCGACCGGGTCCGGCGACTCGGGCTGGCCGAGGAGGAGGCGCTGTCCGCGGTGCGGGATGCGGTGCGGGCGGCGTACGGGGCGAGCTGAGGCCGGCTCGGCACCGCCGAAATCCGCCGTCGCGGCTGATCACCGCCGCGGCGGAAGAAAAAGAGCCGGAGGGAGGGGCCGGGTTGGTGGGGTGGGGTGAGTCGGCGGAAGGGACCGAGGCGGCGGGAAACCCTGAGGTGGTGGGGAAGTCCGATGATGGTTGCCTGTGGTCCTTCTCCTCCGTCGGCTCTCTTTCTCCGCCGCAACGGCGATCAGCCACGGCGGTGCCGTACTTTGCTCGGCCCCGACGTGGCAAGCGCGGCGTCAGCCGCTCGTGCTCAGCTCCAGCGTCCTGGTCGCCGTCAGCCGCTCGTGCTCAGCTCCGGCGTCCTGGTCGCCGTCAGCCCCGCCCGTTCCGCCGCCCTCCCGAACGCCACCGCGTCCCGCACCGCCGCCCCGCCCGGGTCGTTGTTGAAGTACGTGTAGACGTCGGCCTTCCTGGGGTACGCCGTGGCGATGCGGTCGACCCACGTCTCCAGGGAGCGGCGGCCGTAGCGGGGCCAAGGCTGGGCCCGGCCCTCGTGGAAGCGGACGTAGGCCCAGTCGGCGGTGCGCCAGAGCGGGGTCATGGGGCGGGCCTGGATGTCGGCCCAGCACAGGGCCGCGCCCCGGGACTCAAGGACCTCCCGGGTCTCCCGCGTCCACCAGGAGTCGTGGCGGGGTTCCACCGCCACCCTCGTACCGCGCGGGAAGCACGACAGACAGGCGTCCAGCAGGGGCGGGTCCGCCCTGAGCGTCGGCGGGAGCTGGAGCAGGACCGGGCCCAGCCGGTCGCCGAGGCCCGCCGCGTGGGTCATCAGGCGGTCGACCGGCTCCTCGGGGTCCTTGAGCCGTTTGATGTGCGAGAGGTAGCGGCTCGCCTTGACCGCGATCACGAAGTCCGGCGGGACCCGGTCCCGCCAGGACTCGAAGTTCTCGCGGCTCGGGAGGCGGTAGAACGCGTTGTTCAGCTCGACCGTCGTGAAGTGCCGTGCGTACTCCTCCAGCCACGAGCGCAGGGGCACGTCGGCCGGGTACAGGACGTTCCGCCAGTCCTTGTACTGCCAGCCCGAGGTTCCGATGAACAGGGGCATACCCCCCATCAAAGCACTACAGGTACAGCCCCGCGTCCGTGCCCTCCCGCGCCCCCGGCACCGACGTCGGCGCCGTGCCCCGGCGCAGTGCGTACAGCTCCGCCAGGGTCGCCCCGTCCCGGCCCACACCCTCCTCCGCGCCCAGCCAGTTCACCGCCTCGCGGTGGGTCAGCGGGCCCACCTCGATCCGGGCCAGGCAGCGGCCGGGGCGGACCACCGCGGGGTGCAGCCGCTCCAGGTCCTCGTTGGTGGTGACGCCGACCAGGACGTTGCGGCCCTGGCCGAGCAGACCGTCGGTGAGGTTCAGCAGCCGGGACAGCGCCTGCCCGGCCGTGTGCTTGGCCTCGCCGCGGATCAGTTCGTCGCAGTCCTCGAGCAGCAGGAGCCGCCAGCGGCCCTTGCCGGCGCCGTCCTCCTCGCCGATCGCGATGTCCATCAGATAGCCGACGTCGGAGAAGAGCCGCTCCGGGTCGAGGACGCAGTCCACCTGGCACCAGTCCCGCCAGGAACGGGCGAGGGTGCGCAGCGCGGAGGTCTTGCCGGTGCCGGGCGGTCCGTGCAGGAGGAGCAGACGGCCCGCGATGTCCTCGGGCGTCGTCTTCATCAGGTGGTCCATCGCATCCGCGACCGGCGCGGTGTAGTTGGCGCGGACCTCGTCCCAGGTGCCCGCGGAGATCTGCCGGGTGGTGCGGTGCGGGCCACGGCGCGGGGAGACGTACCAGAAGCCCATGGTCACGTTCTCCGGCTGCGGTTCCGGCTCGTCGGCCGCGCCGTCCGTCGCCTCGTTGAGCACCTTGGCGGCCAGCTCGGCGGTGGTGGCGGTGACGGTGACGTCGGCACCCCGGTTCCAGCGGGAGACGAGGAGGGTCCAGCCGTCGCCCTCCGCGAGGGTCGCGCTGCGGTCGTCGTCGCGGGCCACCCGCAGCACCCGCGCCTCCTTCGGCAGCAGGGTCGCCCCGGAACGCACCCGGTCGATGTTGGCCGCGTGCGAGTACGGCTGCTCGCCCGTCGCGAAGCGGCCGAGGAACAGCGCGTCGACGACATCGGACGGGGAGTCGGAGTCGTCGACGTTGAGCCGGATCGGCAGCGTCTCGTGCGGCTTGGCAGACATGCCGCCATGATCCGTCACCGGGGCCCGCAGCGCACCCGTTTTCCGAAGTGGGAGGGGAGTGTCGGGTGTGCACCGAGCTTCCGGAGTATTCCGAAATGGTCACGCACGCAGCCCCCGGGTGCTCGCGCCCCTGTTACACGGCTGTCGATCCCCGATACCTGCCCCCGGGGGCGATTTCCGCCGTTAAAGTTGTCCTTGATGGGACGTCATGGGTGGAATTCGGGGGCTCGGCGGTGGCGGCTCACCGCCCTGCTCGGGGTGGGTGTGGCCGTGCTCGCCCTGATCGTGACACTGGTCAACACACTTCCCGGGGGCGGCGCCGGCACCGCGGGGACGACCCGCGACGGCGACAAGGTGCACGGCACCCCCGCCACCCCGCCGGAGACCACCGGGCCGTCCGTGGGCTGGGGCTTCACCCACACCCAGTACAGCGCCGACGAGGGCAGCACGACCGCCACCGAGCGGGTCGAGGACCGGCTCTCCCAGGACGCCGGCATGCCGCAGGACCAGGCCATCATGGGCTGGGGCGCCGACAACCCCGAGCCGGTGAAGGGGCGTTACGACTTCGGCGCACTGGACCGGCGCGTCGACTTCATGCGCAGGTCGGGCGGCACCCCGGTGATCACCCTGTGCTGCTCCCCGGACTGGATGAAGGGCGGCAGGGCCGGGGTGGACAACACCGACTGGAGCCAGACCGCCCTGGAGACCGCGCCCACCCCCGACCACTACCAGGACTACGCCGATCTCGCCGCGACCGTCGCGAGGCGCTATCCGGACGTGCGGCACTTCATCGTCTGGAACGAGTTCAAGGGTTTCTGGAACAACGCGAAGGGCCGCTGGGACTACGAGGGCTACACCGAGCTCTACAACCTCGTCTACAAGGCGTTGAAGGCGGTGAACAAGGACATCATGGTCGGCGGGCCCTACCTCGTCATGGACAGCTTCGACCCGCGCCAGACCGAGAACGCCTCCGCCACCCTCAAGGGCTCGTGGGGCGTCATGGACCAGCGGGTCGTCGACGCCTTCGGCTACTGGAACGCCCACAAGGCGGGCGCCGACTTCGTGGTCGTCGACGGGTCCAGCTACACCAACGACGACGACATGCTGCCGGACGAGTTCGCCGCCACGGAGAAACTGACCTACGTCAGCGAGTGGGTGCGCAAGCAGACGCACGACCTGCCGCTGTGGTGGGCCGAGTACTACGTCGAGCCCGCCGACGGCCAGGACCGGCGCGACGGCTGGACCGAGGACCACCGGGTCGCCGTCCAGGCCGCCGGCATGATCGCCCTGGTCAGGGGCGGCGCCGACTCCGGCTTCTACTGGAACCCGGAGGACGAGAAGGGCGGCGACTGCGCCGGCTGCCTGTGGACGACGACCGACAGCGCGAACGGCGGGCGGGCACTGCCCATGTACGACCTGGTGGCACGGTTCGGGAAGGCGTTCCCGCCGGGGACCAGGTACGAGACGGTCTCCGTCGCCCAGGACGACGTGCCCAACGTCCGCGTCCTCGCCAGTGACAGGACGGTCCTGGTGGTCAACACCCTCGACCGGGCGATCAGCGCGCAGGTGGACGGGAAGCGGTTCGGGATGAAGGCCTACGAGGTGAAGTGGCTCACCAGGTGAACCGGTTGAGCCGGGTGAACCGGCTGAACCGGGTGAGCCACTTCGACCCCGTCGCCTGAGGTCACTTGATGGTCAGGAACCGCTGCGCCAACGAGGCCAGCAGCACCGCCAGCAGCGGCAGCGAGAACCAGAAGCTGCCCTGCAGCAACCGCAGTTGACGCACTCCGGGCCGGACCGCGACCCGGACCACCTCACGCGCCGTCAGCAGCAGGACCAGCGCGACGGCGGCGAGACCGCCGATCACCGACCACGGCGTCCAGGTGATCCGCGGCCCGATCGGTCCCGGATCCGGCTTCTCCACCGCGCCCGCGGGCTGCCTGCGCAGCGCGTACATGGTGACGTCGTCGTTGACCAGGACCTTCGTCAGGTCCTGCCGGTTGTCCAGGTTCCGGATCAGCCGGCTCTCCCAGGTCGCCGAGTAGCCGGCGTCCAGCCGAAGATAGGTGACCTGACTGCTGTTGACCATCAGATACGAGTGCGGGCCCGCGTCCTTCAGCGCCTTGACCAGGCTCGACACCAGTACCGGGTCGGCCGGGGCGAGCGTCGGCACGTAGTCGACCCGCTCCATGTCCTTCGCGCCCCACGGTATCGCCGGGGTCACGTCGTTGACGGTGTCGTTGCTCAGCCACAGCAGCCGTACCGTCGGCTGGTCGTGGGCGTAGACGTAGTCCATGGCGGCGACCTCGCCGGGCCGGACCCGCTCGAAGGACTCGTTGCCCCAACGGGCCACCAGGAAACCGCCCACGAGCAGCAACCCGGCCATGAGCGCGGCCACCGGCGCCAGGCTGACCCGGTCCTTCTCGCGCTCCTTCGCCGTGACCCCGGTGCGCGGGAACAGGGCCAGCCCGGCCAGCAGGGCCGCGCCCGGCACCGCGAACATGAAGACGCGCAGCGCCATCTCGCCGCCGTACGACTGCATGCCGAAGCCCAGGAACGGGACGAAGGTCAGGACCGGCAGGGAACGCTCGCGGTACCTGTGGAAGCGGCGGCGCCACCAGCCCCAGACGGCGAACGCCATCATGCTCCCGGCCAGCAGGACCCGGACGTACAGCACCAGCTTGTGGGTGGAACTGCCGCCCTGGATACGGCCGGAGACCGAGGTGGTGACATTGCTGCCGACCCCGCCGACCCCGCCGAACAGGTCGTTGAAGTGCCCCGACCAGTACGGCTCGGCCATGAAGCCCAGCCAGACGGCCGCGACCACCCCGAACAGGATGGGCAGGCCCCGCAGTTCGGACCGGCCGACCAGTACCAGGACCGCCAGCACGCCCAGCATCACGAACGGGGTGAGCTGGTGCGCCGGGACCGTCGCCGCGTAGAGGCCGATCAGCACCATGAGCAGCACGGCCTGCTGACGGCGGTCGGCCGGCTCGACCTCCGCCTCGCCCGGCCGGAACTTCGCCCAGACGACGTGCGGGGCGCGGAACCACACGAGCAGGATCGCCACGAACAGCAGATAGAGCAGGTACGTGAAGCCCTGCGGGGAGAAGTAGTCCTGGCCGACCCAGCCGCACAGCACGAAGAACCAGATGCCGGTCCACTTCGCCCGCCAGCTCGCCCGCAGCGACCGCGCGAGCAGGAACATCGGGGCCAGGTAGGCGAGCTGGATGAACGTCGGCCACCAGCGGATGACCTCGGTGAAGTCCGTGACCCCGCACGCCCGGCCGATGAACGCGGCCGCCGCGAAGAAGCCCGGCCAGCTCCAGCGGGCGTCCAGGTCCGGTACGGCCGAGCCGGTGCGGTCGATGTAGTCGATGAACCCGAGGTGCTGCCAGGCGGTCGGGAAGCGCGGCTCCGTCTCGATCACGGAGGGCAGGGCATGGAGCGACACGACCGTCGCCAGCAGGGTGACGAGGAGCAGCGCCTTGTGCTCCCGGCGCAGCCACAGCAGCGCGGCGAACACCGTGACCAGCAGCGCCGCCCCGACCAGCGTAGGCAGCGGCAGCACCGAGACCAGCCCGAGCCCGCCCATCCGGTCCAGGTCGGCGTCGTCGAGCCGGGCCGCCGGCACCCAGTAGAGCAGCAGAGCGGCGATCAGCAGGCAGCCGAGGACGACCCCCGGGCGGGTCGGCGTCAGCCGCTCCCGCAGCGAGCGCGCGGACGCGGGCGCGGACTCCTCCGGAGCCTCGGCCGGTACGTCCGGCTCCTCGGGTACAACCGCCTTCCCGAACGGTGCGTCGACCTCCGCCTCCCTCAGCAGCGAGGCCTCGGCAGGCCCGAGCGAGGCCTCCGAGTGCGGCTCCCTCTCCTCCACCGGCAGCCCCGGATTCCGCGGCGGCCGCAGTGCCCGCGTCGGCCGGTCGCCCGGTCGGACAACGGGCGTACCCGTGGGCGGGGTTCCCGGACCGGGCCGGACGTCCGGCCGCCGCTCCACATGGTCGAAGTCCACATGGATGCCGAGGGCGAGGGTGTCGGTGTCCAGCGCCCACGCCGGGCCCCGCCTGCGCGGGGCGGTGGCGGGCGGGACCTCGCGCGTCCCCAGGTCGGCGAGGTCCCCGTCCGGAGCGGTGTCCGCGGGGACCTCGGCCGGGGCGGCCCGCAGGGTCCGCCACAGCCGGGGCGCCGCGATCGTCACGATCACCGCGAGGCTGGAGATCTCGGCCACGCCCGCGCCGGTCAGCCCCATCCGGGGCAGCAGGAGCAGGGTCAGCCCGAGCACCAGCACGCACAACAGGCCCTGCAGCCAGGCGAGGCCGCCGGTACGGCTCTGCGCGCGCAGCACCGCGAAGTACGTCTCCATCACGACCCGGAGCAGGGCGCCGACCGCGAACCAGCGCAGCAGCGGGGTCGCCGCGTCCGCGTAGCCGGGGCCGAACACGCCGAGGATCCAGGGCGCCCCGAAGAACAGCAGCGCGCAGATGGGGATCATGATCCGGGCCATCCGCCGCAGCGCGGCCCGGGCGTTGCCGGCCAGCCGGGCCGGGTCGTGCGAGCCCTCGACGGTGAGCGAGGCGCCCATGTTGATGGCGAGCAGGTTGGTGGTGCCGCCGATGGTGGTGGTGATGTAGAAGTACGCGTTGTCCTCGGAGCTGACCTGCGAGGCGATGATGACCGGGACCAGGTAGACCACGGCGAGGGAGAACAGCGAGCCGGTGTAGTCGCCGGCCAGGAACCTGCCGATCTCCTGCAGCGTGGGCGGCTTGGCGTGGTCCGCGGTCGCCTTGACGTGCCGCGGCACCAGGCGCCGGAACACCAGCCAGCCCAGCGGGACGAAGGAGGTGGCGATCGCGGCGACCCAGGAGACGAAGACACCGGCCATCGGGACCGCCGCCGCGAAGGCGACGAGCAGCGCCAGCTTGACGGCCGAGAACACGGTGTTGCCCACCGGCACCCAGGGCGCGTTGCGCAGCCCGGTCAGCACCCCGTCCTGGAGCGTGAGCAGGTTCCAGGCGATCACCGCCACGACGAACCCGAGCCCGGGCAGCGGCCCGTGCAGGAAGCGGTACGACGGCCCCCACACGCCGAGCGTCATCAGGAAGACCCCGGCCGCCAGCGCCACGACCAGCGAACTGCCGGCGTAGGTGCGGAAGATGAGCTTGCCGGTCTGGCGTCCGGCGACCGGGATGAAGCGGGCCAGGGCGCCGGTCAGGGTCACCGCGGTGAGTCCCGCGAGGAGCTTCATGGCGGCGATGGCGGCGGAGCCCTGGCCGACGGCCGATTCGGAGTAGTAGCGGGCGGCGGCCAGCCAGAAGCCGAGCCCCAGGACGGCGGAGATGCCGGTGTTCAGCATCAGCGCATAGGCGTTCCGGAAGAGCGGACTGCCGCCGGACGAGCCGCCCCGTCCGGGCAGGCGAAGACGGCGCCCCGACTGCTCGGGCGCCGGCGTCTCGGTTGTCGCGGTCTCGGTTGTGGTCGTCGTGTCAGACACGGGAACGGATGGCCTTCCGGCGGACCTGGCGTGCTCTGCGGAGAACGGCGTACCCCTTGGTGAGGGCACGGTCCCTGGCGAAGTTGCGGGCGATCGAACGGCCTTCGAGCAGCCGCGCGAACTCCGCGGCGTCCGTACTGCGGCGCACGGTGACGCGCTGCAGCGCGAACGGACCCTGACGACGGCGGGCGAGATCGTTGCCGACGGCGAGCGCCTGGGTGTACCCGGCCGCCCGCACGGCCTGCCGGACCCGGCGGCTGGAGTAGCCGTACGGGTAGGCGAACGAGGCGGGCGCCGCGCCGAGTTCGTCGGTGACGATCTCCCGGCTGCGCACCAGTTCGGTGCGCAGCCGGTCGTCGTCCAGCTGGTCGAGCTGCGGGTGGGTGTGGCTGTGCCCGCCGATCTCGCAGCCGGCGCCCGCGAGTTCGCGTACCTGGTCCCAGTCGAGCATGGCGTCCAGGCCGCCTCCGGTGTCGTACGCGCCCCTGATCCAGCCCGTCGAGACGAACAGCGTGGAGGCGAAGCCGTGCTTGGCGAGCACGGACAGGGCGTGCCGGTGCACGCCCTCGTAGCCGTCGTCGAAGGTGATCAGGACCGGACGGTCGGGGAGCGAGCCGCCCGAACGCCAACCCGCGGCCAGGTCGGCCGTGCTGACGGGGGTGAGGCCCAGGTCGCCGACGAGCGCCATCTGCTCGGCGAACGCCTCCGGCGCCACCGACAGCGCGCGGGTGGCGTCGTTGGGCGCGGTCGCGACCGAGTGGTACATGAGGATCGGGACCGGGGCGTCTCTCATGAGCCACCCCCGTCGGCAGGGGCGGACGTGCAGCCCGGTCCGCCCTCGATCCCGGCGACGGCGAAGGCCGCCCCGCCCCGCCGCGCCCGCACGCTCCCCACCACGTAGCCGCCCGCCGCCGTCAGCACCCCGGCGACGATCGCGCCCGCCCGGCCCGCGCCGCCCGGCCGGGCCAGCAGTGCGTCCCGCAGGCCACGAGCGACCCCCGCGGGCAGCACACGCGTGGTGTACCGGCGTTCGGACTCCAGGCCCTTCCCGGCGCCCACACTGCGGGCGACCAGGGCCTTGGAGAGGCCCTCGGCGTAGGCCCGGGTGCGGAAGTACCCGAAGTGCTCACGGACTTCCGGGACCCGGTGGTGGATCACCGCGCGGTCGTCGATGAGCAGCACGGCGTCCGGGCGGGCCCGGGTGAGCCGGATGCACAGCTCCGTCTCCTCGCAGCCCAGCGGGCGTCTGTCGCCGTCGCGGCCGATGCCGGTGGCGAAGCCGCCCGCCGCGTCGAAGGCGGTACGCCGGAAAGAAGCGTTTCCGCCGAGGACGTTCCGGACCCGGACGCGGCCCGCCGGCAGCCCCCGGTAGGTGCAGCCGACGACCCAGTCGAACTCCTCCGGGAACCAGTCCGGGCGGCGGCCCGAGGCCCAGATCGGCATGGTCCGGCCGCCGACGGCCATCACCTTCGGGTCGGCGTACCCCTCGGCGAAGCGGCGCAGCCAGTCCCGCTCGGCCACGGCGTCGTCGTCCAGGAAGGCGATCACCTCGCCGTAGGAGGCGGCGATGCCCGTGTTGCGGCCCGCGGACAGGCCGCGGGGACCCGCGTTGGCGAGCACCCGCACCCCCGTGGCCTCCTTGTACTCCTTCGTGAGCCGTTCCAGGAGCGCCGCGTTGTGGTCGACGACCAGCAGGGTCTCCAGCGCCGGATACGACTGGGCGCGCACCGAGGAGACCGCCGCGAGGATGTCCTCCCAGCGGTCCTCGGTGTACACGCAGATCACGACGGAGATGTCGGGATCGCTCAAGACGACTCTCCCTGGCCCGTGGTGAGCATCGGGGAGTGCCGCACCTGCCGTCGCAGGTCACGCCGGTTGGAGCGCTCCTTCAGGATCACCTTGAGCACCCGCAGCCCGTCGCGTACGGCCCGCAGGTTGCTGGTGCCGTGGATGCGGAGGTACTCGTAGCTCGGGATCTCCTGCACCTTCAGGCCCGCCTTGACCACCCGGATGTTGATCAGGGTCTCGATCTCGAAGCCGGTGCAGTCGAGGTCGATCTTGTCGAGGCAGTGCCGCCAGAACGCGTTGTATCCGTAGCAGAGGTCGGTGTACCGGGCGCCGAACTTACGGTTGACGACGGTGCACAGCGCCCAGTTGCCGAGCTTGCGGATGAAGGTCATGTCGTCCGTGCCGCCGCCGTTGGCGAAGCGCGAGCCCTTGGCGAAGTCGGCGCCCGAGACCAGGGCGGAGACGTACGACACGATCTCGTGGCCGTCGGCCGAGCCGTCCGCGTCCACCATGACGATGATGTCGCCGGTGCACGCCTCGAACCCGGTGATGAGGGCATCTCCCTTGCCCTTGCCACTCTGTTCGACGACTTTCACTTCGGGCCACAACTCCCGCGCTACTTCCACGGTGTTGTCGGTGGAATTACCGTCCACAAGGACCACTTCGTGTATCCAGCCGGGAAGTGTCTTGAAGACGTAGGGGAGATTCTCCGCCTCATTCATGGCGGGAATCACCACACTCACCGGCGGTGTGATCGCCAGGTGGGAGGAGATCGGCCGGTATTCGGCGGCCATGAACGGATCTTGGCCCGAAGTCGGCTGACGCAGAACAGAACTCACGAGTCTTGTCCCTCTCGTCCGGTGGACCGCCCGCCCCTTGGGCAGCCCGCATTGGTGTCCGGTTCGAAAGGGGGGTTCTTCTCACCCGTGGCACGGAGAAAGGATCTCCGTACTCGCAGGTGAGCTGGTAAAGCTGCCCGGTCTGCCGGCAAACGGCAGCCGGTCGCGCGGCACGACTCGGAAACGACAGTGGTCATTGCGGTCACCGAGCACGGCACCCCCCTACCGCGCCCCGCCCCGGAACATCGCGGTCCTTGAGCCCTCCCCTGGAGCCGCTTGATGACGATCCGATGCGGGTGAGATGTATGACGGTATTGACGATTGAACCAGTATGGCAAGTCCCGGAACTGGTTCTCACGTTTTTATTGGTTTGGCCGTTACGAAACTTTGGCCGACCTCGTTCTTCAACTCGAACGGATTTTCCCGGTTCGTCGGGGCATCCGTTCGAGAATGCGTTCCACCGGTCGCAGGAGTACCAGCAGAAGCAGCAGAAGGCTGATCGCGGTCACGGCGACGATGCCGCCGCGCCAGGACCAGCGGTGAAAGGCGAGCATTCCCTGGGCGACAAGCATGTCCAGAGCGACGGCGCCCGCCAGTGCGGTGAGTGCGCGGGCGAACGGGTCGAATCCGCGCAGTGCCGCACCGATCGCCGCGGCCGGCGCGGCGAGCAGGAAGAACAGCGCGAACGGCCCGCGCAACGACGAGCCGGAGTCGGTGAGTGCGAGCAGCGCACCCGTACCGGCTACGGCCGTCGCGGCCCCTGCGAGCAGGGGTCTCAGGTCCCTCCCTGGTCCTGGCCGTGCCCGTTCGTCCGCTGTTGATGATGTCTTGAGACGTATGGCCTGCATGGCCGACTTTGCCCCCCAAGGCGTCGGATGCCGGACTTCAATGTCGCGCAGCCGAACTGGAGGCGTCAAGCGGGTCTCCGGACATGACCGTTCCCCGGAGACACCTGATGCCTCCGGGGAACAAGTCGCTCGATTCCGGTGCGTTTCGGTGATCGATTACGACCCGGGCTTCAGGGGGCTCGTTTCTCCCGAAGGGCTGTCAGGTTGAGGTCCTGAACAGTTTTGGCATGGACACTTCCCGTCAACACGCGTAGTTGCTACGACGGTTGTGGCAGAGATCCTGCTAAAGGGAGGTTCCATGAGACGTTCCCGAATTACGGCATACGTGACTTCACTCCTCCTCGCCACCGGCCTTGCCCTCACCGGAGCGGCCGCGGCGGACGCGCAGGCCGCGACCGGGGGCTATGTGGCGCTCGGCGACTCGTACGCGTCCGGCGTCGGCGCAGGCAGCTACATCAGCTCAAGCGGCAGCTGCGACCGCAGCACCAACGCCTACCCCTACCTGTGGAACGCCGCCCACAGCCCGTCCTCGTTCTCGTTCCTCGCCTGCTCGGGCGCCACCACCGACGACGTGCTCTCCGGTCAGCTCGGCACGCTCAGCTCCTCCACCGCCCTGGTCTCCATCACCATCGGCGGCAACGACGCGGGCTTCGCCGACGTCATGACGACCTGTGTGCTCAGCTCGGACAGCACCTGCCTGTCCCGCATCAGCACCGCCGAGGCGTACGTCGACTCCACCCTCCCCGGCAAGCTCGACAACGTGTACGACGCGATCAGCGCCAAGGCCCCCAACGCCAAGGTCGTCGTCCTCGGCTACCCCCGCTTCTACCTGCTGGGTACCACCTGCCTCGGCCTCTCCTCGACCAAGCGCACCGCCATCAACAACGCCGCCGACTACATCGACACCGCGATCGCCAAGCGCGCCGCCGACCACGGGTTCACCTTCGGCGACGTCCGCACGCCGTTCTCGAGCCACGAGATCTGCTCCAGCAGCTCCTGGCTGCACAGCGTCAACTGGCTGGACATCACCGAGTCCTACCACCCCACCGCGTCCGGCCAGTCCGGCGGCTATCTGCCGATCCTGACCAGCAACGCGTCCTGAGTTCTAGTACGAACCAGAGGGCGAAGGCGAAGCGGAGGCCCCGTCGGTCGGGGTCTCCGTCGTCTTGGTGCAGGTGACCGAGAACGGTACCGAGTTGGACGTCGTCTCCACCGGGCTGCGCACCTCGACGGCGATCGCGTCGCTCAGCGTCCCGCTGTCGGACCAGGTCGTCACGGTCACCCCCGTCTGCCGGCTCTTCCCGCCGCCGTCCGGGAAGGACAGCGTCTTCCAGCCCTGGTCGTCGAGCTTCCCGTTCTTCAGCACCCACCGGTACTGCACGTCCTCGGGCACGCTCCCGACGGTGATCGTCGCCGTGAACGTGGGCGCCTGCGCCGTCGACGGCGGACAGGACCCCGAATAGTCCGTCCGGGACCCGGTCACACTGACCTTCACGCTCTGCTCGGGCGCACTGCTGCTCGCGGACGCCGACGGGGACTTGGAGGCGGCACGGCTGCTCTGGCTGGGCGCCGGGGAGCTGAGGTTGCTGGCCGACTGGCTCGCCCCGGCGTTGCCACCGCCGCCGTCGCCGTTGTCGTGGTTGAGGAGGGCGTACGTCAGTCCGCCGAGCGCCAGGGCGACCAGCACCAGGCCGACGAGCAGCACGGTGCCCGCCCTGCGGTTGCCGTCGCGGTCGGAGGCGGGCGGCGGGGTGTCCGTCGGGGTGGGCAACGGGGGCGTGGGGGAGAACGGCCGGGTCTGCCGGGCGTAGAGGGTCGGGGCCTCGTACGGCGCCGGGACCGGGACGGTGGCGGCCGTGCCCGGGGTGCCCCCGGCCGCGACCAGTCGCAGGTCGTGCTCGGCCTGTTCGGCGGAGATCCGCGCGGCCGGGTCCTTGCGGAGCAGCCCCTCGATGACGGGGGTGAGCGGTCCGGCCCGGTACGGCGGCGGCAACTCCTCGTCGACCACGGCCCGCAGGGTGCTCAGCGGGGTGTCCTGCCGGAACGGCGAGGCGCCCTCGACCGCCGCGTACAGCAGGACGCCCAGCGACCACAGGTCGGACTCGGGGCCGAACGCCCGCCCGAGCGCCCGCTCCGGGGCGAGGAACTCCGGTGAGCCGATCACCTCGCCGGTCATCGTCAGCGCCGAGCTGCCCTCGACGGTGGCGATGCCGAAGTCGGTGAGCACCACCCGGCCGTCGTTCGACAGCAGCACGTTGCCGGGTTTCACGTCCCGGTGCAGCACCCCGGCGGCATGCGCGGCCCGCAGTGCGGACAGCACCTCGGCGCCGACGCCGGCCGCCCGCTGCGGGGACATCGGCCCCTCCGCCTCCAGCACGTCGGCGAGGGACACGCCCGGGATCAACTCCATGACGATCCAGGGCCGTCCGCCCTCCATCGCCACGTCGTACACCGTCACCACATTGCGGTTCGCGACCCGGGCCGCGGCCCAGGCCTCGCGTTCCAGCCGGGCGTACATCCGCTCGACGTCGGAGCCGGGCAGCCCGGCGGGCGCCCGCACCTCCTTGACGGCGACGTCACGGCCCAGCACCTCGTCGCGGGCCCGCCACACGGTGCCCATGCCACCCTCGCCCAGCGGGGACAGCAGTCGGTAGCGGCCCGCGATCACTCGCTCACGGCCGGGCTCTTCGGTCACGGGTGCCCCCCACGGCAGCTCGCGCGAATTCATCACAAACGTAACTCAGAGAAGTGCGGACGCGGCCCCCTTGAGCACCAGTCCGGCGCCCAGGGCCACGACCACGAGTGCCGAGACGAGCGGAATGGTCCTGCGGACCAGCGCCGCCATGGGGTGGGTGGTCCAGCTAGGGCGTTTGTCCATCACCCGAGTCATTCCCGTACCCAGCTTGACGACGGCGAACCCGGCGGCGGTCAGCGTCAGTGCGAGACCGACGCCGTAGGCGACCACGAGAAGCAGCCCGAACCAGGCCTGGCCGAGGGCGGCGGCGCCGACGAGCACGACCACGGCGGAGGGGCTGGGGACGAGGCCGCCGGCGAAGCCGAGGAGGATGGTGCCGCGGAGGGTGGGGGTCGTGGGGTGGGTGTGGGTGAACCCGCCGTGACTGTGCGGCATGTCGGTGTGGCCGTGATCGGGGGCTGCGCCCCCGGACCCTCCTTCGGCCTGAACGGCCTCGTCCTCAAACGCGGGACGGGCTGAAGAATGTGGCTGGGCGCCGCGGTCATGGCCATGAGCGTGGTGGTGGTCATGAGGGTGTTCGTTGCCATGAGAGTGGTCGTGCCCGTGATCGTGCGTGTGGCCGTGATCGTGCGTGTGGCCGTGGCCGTGGTCGTGGGTGTGGCCGTGGTCGTGGGTGTGGGCACGGGCGTGCTCGTGTGCCCCCACGAGGGCCAGCTCCTGATTCCCGGCCGCCTCGTGCTCGTGCTCGTGGTCGTGCTCGTGCTCGTGGTCGTGCTCGTGCTGGTGGCCGTGCGCGTGTGCCTGCTCGTGGCTCCGGTTCCGCCATGCCCTGCGGGTCAGGTTCGCGCCCGCCGCCAGGACCATGAGGCCGCTCGCGATGCCCAGCCAGGCGATCACGGACGGTGTGGCCGCCGAGCCCGCCGTCACCATGACGCCGAGGGCGACCACGCCCAGGGTGTGGGTGACCGTGACCGACGCGGCCAGCGGGAGGACGTCGCGGAGGCGGGCGCGGCCGCCGCGGGCCGCTGCCGTCGCCGCCATCAGGGTCTTGCCGTGGCCCGGTGCGAGGGCGTGCATCGCGCCGAGGCCGATCGAGATGAGGAGCGCGAGCACCGCGAAGCCGACGGTGAGGTGGTTGCGGGCGACCAGGTCGGTCAGGGCCTGGGTCCAGCGGTCGATGCCCCGGGGGAGGATCTCGGCGCCCGGGGTGTCCTGCCGTTCCTGCGCGAGGGCCGGGCCGCCGGGCCGCACGTGGACGGCGGCGGTCGTGATGTCGGCCGGGGAGGAGAGCAGGTCCTTGGGGTAGCTGGTGAGTTCGTGGGAGACGGACGTCTTCGGTACGTCCGTCTTCGTCAGGGTCATCCGGTCGCCGCGCGCCGTGATCTCCCGCCAGCCGGGCCCGGTGTCGGCGCCCGCGCTGTGGAAGGTGAGGGTGGCGGTGGTGCCCTCGGGGAGGGGCGCGGTGAAGCGGCACTCCACCCGGAGGGTGTTCAGGCCCGCCTGGCCGGGGCGGAGTTCGGCGTGGCTGGTCCGCACGGTCAGCGGGGTGGTACGGCCGTCGACGGTGAGCTTGCTGCCGTCGGCCGCGGTCGTGCAGCGCTGCTCGGCCCACTTCGCCGTGCCCAGCCGCTTCAGGTCGGGCTTGGCCTGGGTCGCCGGGATCTCGGCGAGGTCCTCGACGTGGTCGACGCGGAGCTGCCCGGGGGCGGCGACGAGGCCGTCGTACTTGTTGACGGTGAAGTTGCCGAGCGGGTGGGCGCTCGCGGCCGTGGCGGGGAGGAGGGCCAGGGCGCAGGCCGTGGTGAAGAGGGCGGCGATCCGGCGGAGGTTCACTTCGTGGCCTCCAGCGCCTTGCGGGCCGCACGGGCGCCCAGCGGGGAGAAGCCCGGGTTGAGCTTGAGGGCCTTGGTGAGGGCGGCCCGGCCGGCCGCCTTCTCGCCGTTGGCCAGCTCGATCGTGCCCTGGTGGTAGAGGAAGGAGGCGTTGCGGTAGCCGGTGGCGGTGGCCCGGCGGGTGTACGGCAGTGCTTCCTTGTCCTTGCCGTTGACGTGCAGCGCCCAGGCCAGTGCGTCCGCCGTGTGCACGGTGTGGCGGCGGGCCCACTCGGCGCGGGCGGCCTTGAGGGCCTCGGCCTTGTTGCCGTGGTCGGCGGCGGCGAGGGCGGTGTCGAGGTCGGCGTTGACGCCATTGGCGCGGGCGAGCGCGATCCACGCCTCGACCAGCGCGTACTGGTCCTGGGCCTTCTCCTTGTCGCCCTTGGCGTTCCGGTCCTCGTACAGCTCGCCGAGTTCGACCAGCGGCTGGGGGAGCGGATAGCGGGAGACGACCAGTTCCATGCCCTTGATGGCGTCGGCCCGGTCACCGGTCGCCGCCTGGGCGCGGGCCCTGCCCTCCAGCGCGGGGAGGTAGTTCTCGTCGGCGGTCAGGGCGCGCGCGTAGTAGTCCAGCGCGCTCTTGTAGTCACCCTGGTTCCAGGCGAGCAGGCCGAGCTGGGCGGCCACGTAGGAGATGTCGCCCTTGGACGTGGCCGTGGACAGGGCCTGCTCCAGCACCCGCTGGGCGCCCTTCACGTCACCGCGCAGCTCTCGTACGTACGCGTACCGGGTGAACACCGGGACGCCGGGCTTGCGCTGGTCCGCGAGGTCGGCCGCCTTGCTCGCCTCGTCGTAGCGGCCGAGTTCGACCAGGGCGTCGATACGGGAGGACAAGGCGTTCGCGCTGTACGGGTTCTGCTTCAGGGCCTGGTCCGCGTAGGTGAGCGCCCGCGCGAACTCGTGCCGGGCGGCGGCCAGCGCGGCCTCGCCGGCCAGCGCCTGGTCGTTGTCCGGGGTGATCTGGAGCGCGCGCTCGAGGGACTTCTCGGCCTGCGGGTAGCGCGACGGGTCGCCCTTGGTGCGGGCCTGCTCGACGTAGGCGAGGCCGAGGGTGGCCCAGCTGTCGGAGTCCTTCGGCTGGGAACGGAGATGGGCCTGCAGGGAGGCGATCGTCGTGTCGAGGTCCCCGCTCGCCAGCAGCGCCGGGTCCACCGCGCTCGACGTGGCCACCGGCGCCGTCCCGCCGTCCCGCGAGGACCCGAAGGCGATCGCCCCGCCGGTCAGCGCGATCGCCATCAGCAGGGCGGAACCGGCGAGTTGGGCCCGCCGCCAGTTCCGCCCCGCGGCGGCGAACCGGCGCAGGGCGGTGACGCGCTCGTCGTCCTTCGTCTCGACGGGCTGCTTCTCGTTCGTACCCGGGGCCATGCCCTCTCCTAGTAACTGTTCGCGCGGGGCGGCGCGGCCCGCGCCGTGGGGGATTGGGTGGGTGCGGGCCGCGCCAGTACATGAGGGGCGTGAATCGAGCGCCCCGTGAGGGGCGCTGGGGGCACCCCCGGCCGAAGGCTGGGGGAGGAACTGCGCGATCAGCCACCGCCGACCCGCAGCCGCCCGACTGCCCCGGTAGGAAAGGCGATCAGTAAGGTCGCCGCATCCGCCGCCGCCACCAGCCGAACCCGGTGCCGATCAGCAGCACGCCCGCCGCACCCGCGGCCGCCGAGCCCGCGATCAGCGTCATGTTGTTGTCACCGGAACCGGTCAGGGCGTCACCCAGCGCGCTCTTCGTGCTGCTGCCGGCCGCCGCCTTGGCGATCTTGCCGCGCGAGCCCGCCGTCGGCTCGGCCACGTACGGGAAGTACTTCTCGAAGCTCTTGTCGTTCTTGTCGACCGCGTCGCCCAGGTCGTTCTTGGAACCGACCAGTTCGCCCTCCATGACCTGGAGCGCCTCGTCGATCACGTCGTCGGTGAGCCGGCGTCCGTTCGGGAAGCCCTGGTTGTCACCGTCCAGCACACCGAGCCGCTTGGGCTTGGCGGTGGGCTTGATGGACGTGTTGAGGCGGAGCATCTCCGACGGCTTCGCCTGCGGCTGCAGCGTGTTGAGGCCCTTGACGCCCGTCAGGAACACGCTGACGAGGTCGTTGCGGGGCTCCGAGGGCGCCTTGATGTGGTAGATCGCCTCGATGAGCTTCGGCAGTTCCGGGTTGGTGACGTTCTTCAGGAACTGCGCGTCGTCCTTGGGCTCGGACGCGTTGAACTTGTCCTTGTCCTTCTGCGGGTTGACGACCTCGTTGACCAGCGGGTTGCCGAGGCGCGAGACCTGCGTGTAGTAGCCCTGCGCGTTCCTGCGCTGGGTCGTCGCGTAGATGCCGACGGTCGGACGCGACGCCGACTGCCGGATCAGGGAGTTCGGCACCTGGAGGGCGATCGTGTTGACGTTGTAGCCCTTGAGGGTGTCGTTGCCGACCTCGCTCAGGTTGCCGCCGTACAGCAGGTCGAAGACGCGCAGGTCGGCGAAGAACGGGTCGTCGGCCTGGCCGGCGAAGGTCGCGCCGCCGTTCGAGGTCTTGTAGATGGCCTGGGAGCGCAGCTTCGCGTAGTCGGGCATCGACGCCTTGCCGACGTCCGAGGGAGCCGCCGGGACGTTGTCGGCGATCCTCGTCTTGTACTGCTGCCTGCCGTTCTTGAGCTTGATGAGGTCGAGGTCGTACGACTGCGTCACGTTCAGGTCGGGGTCGTTCAGGCTGTCGACCACGCCCGTGTTGTAAAGGAACGTCTTCTTGTTCTTGATCTGGGTCTTGAAGGTGTAACGGAAGATCAGGTCGTCCTTCGCGTCACCGTTGTTGTCGATGTGGATGTCGTACTGGGCGTCCTCGGCGAACTGGTAGAAGTTCGGGCCGCCGGCCGGCTCCTCGAAGGGGATGTAGTCCGACACGATCGTCGTGGTGTCGGGCTTGTCCGGGCTGACGAACGCGTACAGGTCGGTGTTGTCGTACTGCGGGGTGCCCGAGATGAGCGGGGCCTCCCGGTGGGAGGAGGCGGAGGCCGCCCCCGGTTCCAGCGCGGCGACGCTGGCGGCTGTGATCCCGCCGGTGGCCAGTGCCCCACAGATGAGCGTGACAAGGCCCTTGCGCCCCGCGCCGCCCCTGGAGTTTAGAGGTGTCATGCCGTCCGTCCCTCGGTCCCAACTTGCTTGACGGACGGGTATACGGAGCCGGAGGGCCGTTTGGATTGGTCGGAGGAAAAAAATCTTTTCTTCCTGCTCGACCCGCGTTTTTGCCTCCCGCATACGTACTTCTGCCGGAGGTGCGTCAGTTGCGAATGTCTGGAGTGGGAGGACGGGCCGGGTGCGGCCACAGAAGGGGGAACAGGGTGGACGCGGACGAACTGCTGGTGCTCGTCGCCGGTGGCGACCAGAAGGCGTTCGAGGACCTCTACGGACTGGTGTCCGGGCCGGTGTTCGGTCTCGTACGCCGCGTGGTCCGCGACCCCGCCCAGTCCGAGGAGGTGGCCCAGGAGGTGCTCCTCGAACTCTGGCGCTCCGCCGCCAGGTTCGACCCCGGCCGGGGCAGCGCCCTCTCCTGGATCCTCACCCTCGCCCACCGCCGCGCCGTCGACCGGGTGCGCAGCGCCCGCGCGGCCGGCGAACGCGAACAGCGCGAGGCGCTGCGGGCCGGCGAACCCGCCTTCGACCAGGTCGCCGAGACGGTGGAAGCCGGCTTGGAGCGCGAGTGGGTACGCCGCTGCCTGGACCGGCTCACCGCCCTGCAGCGCCAGTCCGTCACCCTCGCCTACTACGACGGCTACACGTACCGTGAGGTCGCCGAGCGGCTCAAGCTGCCGCTGGGCACGGTCAAGACACGGATGCGCGACGGGCTCACCCGGCTGCGCGACTGCCTGGGAGGTGCGGCGTGAGCCTGGTCGGCCGCCTGCTGCACCGCGAGGACCTGCACTCGCTGGCCGCGCCCTACGCCCTGGACGCCCTGGAGCCCGGTGAGCGGCGCCGCTTCGAGAAGCACCTGAAGGGCTGCGACAGGTGTGCCGAGGAGGTCCGGGCGCTGACCGAGGACGCGGTACGGCTCGCCTTCTCCGCGGCGGCCCCGCCGCCCCTCGCGATGCGCGGCCGGGTGCTGGCCGCCGTCCGCGCCACCCCGCAGGAGCCGGCCCCCGGCCAGGAGCGCGTGCCCAACCTGCCGCCGCACGTGTGGGGCGCACAGCCCCCGCCGCCGCGCCGCCGTCCGCGCCCCCTGTTCGTGCCGTTCGCCACCGCCACCGCGGCCGCCGCGCTGGTCGTCGCCTCGCTGTTCGCGGTACAGGCCGACCGGACGCAGAACCAGCTCGACGCCGAGCGGGCCCAGTCGAGTGAGATCGCCCACGTTCTGGCCGCGACCGACGCCCGCGCGACCAGCTACAAGGACGCCCAGGGCCGAAGTATCGGAGCGGTCGCCTCCGTATCGGAGGGGCAGGCCGTCGTCACGCTCAGCGGATACGGCACCCCGTCCAACGGCCGCGTGCACCAGCTCTGGCTCATGCGCCCCCGTGTGCAACCGCGCTCCCTCGGGCTCTTCGAGGGCGACACGCCCCTGGTCGCCACGGGTCTGAGCAAGTCGGCGACGTCACTCGCGGTGACCGTGGAGCCCGCCGGCGGGTCAGCGCAGCCCACCAGCCAGCCAGTTGTCCAACTCGCCCTGAAATCGGTTGGATTCGGAGAGTAGTCGAAGCGTAGTTCAAGAGGGGTCGTCAACACCCTTGCGGGGAAGGTGAATCCTGTGACCGCGATACACGAGTGCCCCATCGGGGCGATAGGGTTACCCTGCCCGGGCCGGGTGGACTCGTACGGGTGGGGAGTGACATGGATCAGATAACACGCAGCAGGGCGAGGGTTCCTGCGATCACCTGCGGGAGCGGTGCGACCAGTTCGCGCCTCGACCGCCATCTGTCGGTGCTGGCGGGTCCCGCCATACCGCAGCAGCAGGCGGTCGAGGCGACGTCGCTGATGCGTGAGCTGACCGCGCGTGAACCCGCGCAGCGCAGCGACCGGGTCACGCGGGTCAGCCGCGTCTCCCTGTTCGCGCCACTGCGCCGCCTGCGCCGTTCGCTGTTCGGCGGCAACAAGCACTGACCGCCTGACCGTCAGGCCCGCGCCCAGGCCGCCACACCGTCCCGGCGCAGCGCTGCGATCTCCGCGTCCGTCATCCCCACGGCACGCAGCAGCGCCTCGGTGTGCTGTCCGAGCGCGGGCACATCCCCCATCCGCGCCTCGTCCCCGCCCGGCAGCGTGATGGGCGGCAGCAACGCACGCAGCGGCCCGACCGGCGAACCCACTTCCCGCCACCGCTCCCGGGCCGCCAGCTGCGGGTGCCCGGCCAGCTCGTGCAGATCCCGCAGCCGCGCGCACGCGATGCCCGCGGCCTCCAGCCGTGTCAGCGCCTCGTCGGCGCCGAGTGCCCGGAGAGCCGTCCCGACCAGTTCGTCGGTCCGCGCGCGGTTCGCCACCCGTGCTGCGTTCGTCGCGAACGCCGCATCCGTGCCCAACTCCGGCCGTCCGATCACCTGTTCGGCAAGCCGCCGCCACTCCCGGTCGTTCTGCACCGACAGCAGCACCCGCCCCCCGTCCGCGGTCGGGTAGGCGTCGTACGGCGCGATCACGGCGTGCGCCAGACCGGTCCGCTCGGGCGGTGTCCCGCCGTGGACGGTGTGATGCAGCGGATGCCCCAGCCACTCGGCCAGCGCCTCCAGCATCGACACCTCCACCGGCCCGCCCTGCCCGGTCGTGCCGCGCCGCACCAGCGCCGCGAGGACGCCCGAGAAGGCGTACATGGCCGCCGCGATGTCCGCCGCCGGGATCCCCGCCTTCACGGGCTGCTCCGGCGTCCCGGTGACCGACACCAGGCCCGCCTCGCACTGCACGAGCATGTCGTACGCGCGTTTGCCGGCGTACGGCCCGGACGCCCCGTAACCGGAGATGTCCACGGCGACCAGCCGGGGGTGCGCGGCGCACAGCGTGGCCGCGTCGAGCCCGAGCCGGGACGCGGCACCGTGGGCCAGGTTCTGCACGAAGACGTCGGCGTCCGCGACCAGCCGCCGCACGACGTCCAGGCCGCGCGGGTCCTTCAGGTCCAGCGCGATGGACTCCTTGCCCCGGTTGCACCACACGAAGTGCGAGGCGAGACCGCGGGCGGCGGTGTCGTAGCCGCGGGCGAAGTCCCCGCCGTCGGTGCGTTCGACCTTGATGACCCGGGCGCCGAGATCGGCGAGCTGCCGGGTGGCGAAGGGGGCGGCGACGGCCTGCTCGACGGCGACGACGGTGATGCCTTCAAGGGGCAGCGGGAGACGGTCCATGCGCTGGATCATGTCCGGTGACCGGCGGGTTTGTCAGTAGCGCCCGTACCGGCGGACGGCGAGGGGCAGGAAGACGGCGATGAGGACCAGGCTCCAGGCGAGCGACCCCGCGACGGGGTGCGCCACCGGCCAGGCCGCGCCGGCGGGTACGGGAGCGTTGCCGAAGAGGTCGCGCAGGGCGGTCGTCACCGCGCTGATCGGGTTCCACTCGGCGAGCGTGCGCAGCCAGCCCGGGAGGTTGCCGGTGGGGATGTAGGCGTTGGACAGCAGCGGCAGCACGAAGGTGGACGCGCCGAGCTGACCGGCGGCCTCCTCGCTGCGGGTGAGCAGGCCGAGGTGGATGCCGACGGTCGTGCAGGCGAAGCGGAACAGGAGCAGGAGGCCCACCGCGCCGGCCGCCGCGGCCGCCGATCCCTCGACGCGCCAGCCCACGGCGAGCCCCACCAGCAGCAGGGGCACGGTACCCGCCGTGGTGACGACGAGGTCGGCCACCGCCTGCCCGAGCGGTGCCGCGGCCCGGCTCAACGGCATGGTCCTGAAGCGGTCCGTCACTCCTCGGTGGGTGTCCTGAGCGGCCTGGAACATCCCGGTCATGACCCCGCCGGCCGCGGTCGCGACCAACAGCCCCGGGACGAGGAACGAGCGGTACTCCGGGCCCGGCATCGTCAGTGCGCTGCCGAAGACGTAGCCGAAGAACAGCAGCATGTTGACCGGCATCAGCTGGGTGAGGACCGCGAGGCCGGGGCTGTTGCGGACCCGGCGCAGCTGCCGGCCCGTCATCGCAACACCTTCGTACACGAGCGCACTCATGCGGGACTTCCCGTCAGTCGGAGGAAAACGTCGTCGAGGGTCGGTGGTCTGAGGCTCGCGTCCAGCAGCGGGACACCCGCCGCGTCGAGTTCGCGCACCAGGCGGGGGAGGGTGAGGGTGGGGTCCGTGGTGACGGCGCCGACGGTGTGCCGGTCGTGGTCGAACTGCGGCTCCCTGCCGGTGAGCCGGTCGAGAACCGCGGCCGCGTGCGGCAGCGCGTCCCGGTCGGCGACCACCGCCTGCGCGTACCAGCCGATGAGTGCCTTCAGTTCGGCGGGAGAGCCGGTGTGGGCCACCCGGCCCCGGTCGATCAGCACGATGTCGTCGGCGAGCCGGTCGGCCTCCTCCAGGTACTGCGTGGTGAGCAGCACCGTCGTGCCCTCGGCCGTCACGTCGCGCACCGCTTCCCAGATGCCGTTGCGGCCGGCCGGGTCGAGGCCGGTGGTGGGCTCGTCGAGGAAGAGCACGGCGGGACGGCGGACCAGGCTCGCGGCGAGGTCGAGGCGGCGGCGCATACCGCCGGAGTAGGTGGCCGCCTTGCGGTCGGCCGCCTCGGTGAGACCGAAGCGGCCGAGGAGTTCGGCCGCGCGGTCGTCCGGCCTCCGCACCCGGAGCAGCCGGGCGAAGAGGCGCAGGTTCTCACGGCCGGTGAGATCGCCGTCGACCGAGGCGTACTGGCCGGTGACGCCGATGCTGCGGCGCACGGCCGCCGGGTCCCGGACCACGTCGTGCCCCGCGACGCGGGCGGAGCCCGCGTCGGGCCGGAGGAGGGTGGCCAGCAGTCGTACGACCGTGGTCTTCCCGGCCCCGTTCGGTCCGAGCAGTCCGCAGACCGTGCCCTGCCGGACGGCCAGATCGAGACCGTGCAGCGCGGACACCGTGCCGAAGCGCTTCTCCAGACCTTCACTAAGTACAGCGTACGTAGTAGTCATGGGCCGACCATAGCGCACTACGTACGGTGTACGTAACTAGCATGGGGGGCGAGGTGATGATCGATGGCAGTCCGAGGGGCCGAACCCGGGGTGATCTGGGCCCGCCCGGAGCGCACGGGGCGAGGGCCGAAGCCGACGTTCACGCGCGCCGACATCGCTGCCGTCGCGGTGCGGATCGCCGACGCGGAGGGGCTGGACGCCGTGTCGATGCGACATGTGGCGGCCGGGGTGGGGTGCGGGACGATGTCCCTGTACAACCACGTCCCCCGCAAGGAGGACCTGTACGAGCTGATGTTTGACGCGGCCAGCTCGGAGCACGAGCTGTGGGAGCCGACGGGGGACTGGCGGGCCGACATGATGCGGGTCGCCGAGCAGACGCGGGATCTGATGCGCCGGCATCCCTGGGTGCCGCGTCTGATGTCACCCGTCTACGGGTTCAGCCCCCATGCCCTGCGCTATCTGGAGCACTGTCTGGCCTGCCTGGATCCGCTGGACGTGTCGTACGGCACCAAGTTCGAGCTGATCGCCATGGTGAACGGTGTGGTCACGACCTATGTGCGGAACGAGATCGACACGGCCGAACGGGTGCGGAACCTGCCCTGGTCCGAGGAGCGGGAGAACGCGGCGCGGCTCGCCTATCTCGGAGGGCAGATCGCCTCGGGGGCGTATCCGCGGATGGCCGCGGCGTTTGCGGGGGATGCGGGGCCGGTTGACATGGAGGGGGTTTTCCGGCGGGCGGTGGAGAGGGTGTTGGACGGGTTCGCGACGTCGTAGCCTGCGGGTCGGTGGGGGCTTGTCGCGCAGTTCCTCCCCCAGCCTTCGGCCGGGAGTACCCCCAGCGCCCCTGGGTACGTCACAGCAGCGTTAGTTGACCCGCCGGGCCTTCTTCCGTGTGTTCCAGGATCGAGGCTGGTTTGCGGGCTGTCCCCGGAGGTGGGAGTACGCCCGCTGTCATGAGGTCTGCCGCCGTGATCCGCGTCTTGATCTCCAGGGTGGCCTGCTGGGCGCGGACGTCGGCCAGCAGGGCCAGGACCGTGATCAGTTCCAGCAGTTCCGAGGTCCATGACTGGGACCAGGCCGGCGGGGTAATCGCCGCCAGGGTTCCCGGTTCCGTCGGCTCCGTCGTTCGTGCCGCGAACCATGCCTCCAGGACCCGTACCTCGCCCGTCCTGAAGTCCCACGCCTCCGGCGGGACCGGGGAGATGCGGCCCTCGTCGAGGTGGAGGGCTTCCTCCTCCGGGTCGTAGAGGATCGTGAGGGGGCGGGCCGGAAGCGGGGCCCGGACGTACGGGCGGCGGCCGCCCGGGAGCTTGGGACGGTCGCCGTCGCGGCGCAGCAGCCACAGTGCCCGGTGGCCGAGTTCCACGCCCTGTTCCCAGAGTTCCGTGTCGTCGGTGAGCGGGAGGGTGCGGTCCGGGCGGATCGCGGTCAGGGCCCAGGCGAGTACGTCCAGCGGGGCGACGCCCCGGCCCAGCCGGTCGGCCAGGTGTTCCGGCAGTCCCGGCGCCAGGTTCGGCTCGGCGCCGCCCGGGCGGCGGTACAGCGGGCGGATACGGCCCGCACGCAGGGTGGGGAGCAGGGAAGTCGCGAGCAGGGGCACGCCCTCCGCCGACTCCACCGCGAAGACCTGGTGGTCGTCCGCCACCCGCCACAACTCCGGGCGGGCGGTGTCGATCAGGCGGTGGTCCGGGATCAGCCACTGTTCGTCGAACGGGGCGGCCAGGACGCGGACCGGGGCCGGGCAGGGGCCCGACGCGTCGGCGAGCGGTCCGGTGCCGCTGGGCTGGCCGGGGAGCTGGGCGACCGCGGAGTGGACGGTCCGGGCCCGCGTCGGCTCGAACAACGTCTCCCGGTCGGGGCCCTCGGCCTTGAGGAGGGCGTCCCAGCGGGTCTTCAGGGTCGCCGGGTCGGGCGCCGTCGGCCACCCCCGGCCGAGCCGCAGTGGTGCGACGGACCACGGCATGAGGTCCGCCAGCAGCGGAGCGTCGTCGTGCGTCACGCCCGGCATCGTACGACGACTTCAGGTGGCGTCGAGCGTGACCGTGAAGGAGAAACGGTCGCCGCGGTAGTGGATGACCGCCAGGTCCAGGACCCGGCCTGCGGTGTCGTAGGTGACACCCGTGTAGTGCAGGATCGGGCTGAGGAGCGGGACTTGGAGCAGCCGGGCGGTCTCCGGGTCGGCCAGCCGGGCCGCCACCGTGTCCGTGATGCGGCTGATGTCCGCGCCGACGACGTCCCGGAGCACCTTGGTCATCGGCCAGCGGGACAGGTCCTCCGGATCGATGCGGTCGGCCAGTTCGGGGCGGACGTGGTTGCGGGCGTGGTTGGTGGGCTCGCCCGTCTGTTCGTCACTGCGCAGGCGGTGGTACGTCGCCACCTCGGCGAGATCCGGGAAGTACTCGATGAGTTCGCCGGTGACGGGCACCGTGCCGTGCTCCAGCAGCTCCGCCGTCATCCCCGACTGCTGGGCCACGATCGCGTCCACCGAGCCCAGCAGCCGTACCGGGGTGCCGCGCCGGGCGTCCGGCTCGATGAAGGTGCCCCGGCGGCGGTGCCGGCTGATCAGGCCCTCGTCCTCCAGCTCCTTCAGCGCCTGCCGCATGGTCAGCACGCTGACTCCGTAGTGCTCCGCGAGCTGTTCCTCGGTGGGCAGCCGGAGCGGGTCCCGGGGCGAGCGGCCGAGTATCGAGGCGCGCAGCGACTGCGACACCTGGTACCAGAGCGGCAGCTTGCGGTTGAGGACGATGGAGTCCGGGGCGAAGGAGGTCACGGGCCATCCGTACCGGTGAGGGATTTTCAGTGCAAGGGGCGGAAGTGCCGTTCCAGGCCCTGCCACACGTCGTCGTACCGCTGCTGGAGGTGTCCGGCGGTCGCCGCCTGCGGGGTGAGCGTCACCGGCCAGCGGGTCTCGAACATGAAGGCCAGGCCGTCGTCCACCTTCTGGGGCTTCAGCTCGGCCGCGCTCGCCCGGTCGAACGTCTCCCGGTCCGGACCGTGCGCCGACATCATGTTGTGCAGCGACCCGCCGCCCGGCACGAAGCCCCCCTTTCCGGCGGTCTTCGCGTCGTAGGCGCCCTCGACGAGCCCCATGTACTCGGTCATCACGTTCCGGTGGAAGTACGGCGGCCGGAAGGTGTTCTCGCCCACCAGCCAGCGCGGCGCGAAGACCACGAAGTCGACACCCGCCAGTCCCGGAGTGTCGGACGGGGACGTCAGCACCGTGAAGATCGACGGATCGGGGTGGTCGTAGGAGATGCTGCCGATCACATTGAAACGGCGCAGATCATAGGCGTACGGCACATGTGTGCCATGCCAGGCGACCACGTCCAGTGGGGAGTGGTCATATGTGGCGGTCCACAGGTTGCCGCAGAACTTGTTGACCACCTCCACCGGGCCCTCGACGTCCTCGTAGGCGGCGACGGGGGCCAGGAAATCCCGCGCTGCGGCGAGGCCGTTGGCGCCGATCGGGCCGAGGTCGGGGAGGCGGAAGGGCGCGCCGTAGTTCTCGCACACATAACCCCGGGCCGTGTCATCCAGCAGCTCCACACGGAAGCGGACCCCGCGGGGGATCAGCGCCACATGTCCCGGCTCCACATGCAGCAGGCCGAACTCCGTACGCAGCAGCAGTCCGCCGTGCTCCGGGACGATCAGCAGCTCGCCGTCCGCGTCGGAGAAGACCCGCTCCATGGAGACGTCGGCGTGGTAGAGGTGCACGGCCATGCCGGTGCGCTGGGTGGCGTCGCCGTTGCCGCCCAGGGTCCACAGGCCGGTGAGGAAGTCCGTGCCGGGCGAGGGCTGCGGGAGGGGGTTCCAGCGCAGCCGGTTCGGGTCCGGGGTGGTGTCCGTGAAGGGGGCGGTGCGCAGCCCGCCGTTGCCGGCGGCGCGGGTGAAGGCCGGGTGGGCGGCCGAGGGGCGGATCCGGTACAGCCAGGAGCGGCGGTTGTGGGCCCGCGGCTCGGTGAAGGCCGTACCGCTGAGCTGCTCGGCGTACAGGCCGAGGGGGGCGCGCTGCGGGGAGTTGCGGCCCTCGGGCAGGGCGCCGGGCACCGCCTCCGAGGAGTGCTCGTTGCCGAACCCGGAGAGGTACGCCAGCCCCTCGGCGGTCTTCCGCGCTTCCCCGCGCTCCCGCTCGAACGCGCTCGCGCGGGAGGTGCCCCCATCGCTCATGATCGCTCCCTGAACCTGCGTGCCATCGATTCCTATGCATCACCGTAGGATTGCGTGGAGACGGGTGCAAGAGGGCCGGGATCATCCCGGCGGTGTATGGCGAGAACCCGACTTCAGGGGGATCCGGTCCGCGGCGTGCTGTTCTACGCTCCCGGGCATGTCGTGGACGCGTGGACTGCCGGGTGCGCTCGCGGTCTGCGTGCTGCTGCTGGTCGCCGCGGCGGGGTGCGGGACCGGGACGGTGCACGGGCAGCGGGGGACGGGGTCGCCCTCACCGGTGGGCAAGATCCTCGACGACACCGACGAGAGCGGACGCCACTACCGCGAGGTGGACAAGAGACAGGCGCCCGAGGTGGGCACGGTGGTCACCCCGGACGCGTCCGGTGGCTGGGACGTACGGCTCGACGTGCACCGTTTCCGGTTCTCCCGGGCGGGCACCGCGGCGAAGGCGGTCGCCGGCCGGGGGCTCGCCTACCTCTTCGTGGACGGCGGCCTGGTGACGCGGCTACGCACCCCCGTCTACCACCTGTCCGCCGGCCTCGTCCCGCACGGCACCCACCACATCACCGCCCGGCTCTACGCGGACGACGGCACGGTCTGGGCCGTGCACGGCAAGCCGGTGGAGAGCACGGCGGATGTCACGGCCTCCGGTGCGGAGACGGCGAAACCGACCGCTACCGGTACGACCGGGGCGGCCGCCGGATGAGTGCATGGGCCATCCGTCCACGTACTGGGGGGCGAGGTTCACCTGATCCCTACGGAAAGGCATCATGAAGCCCGTGCCCCCAGCGACCTCGCTCCGAAAAGCGCCCGTACAGCGCCGCAGCGCCGAACGACTGACCAGGATTCTCGACGCCTGCGCCGACCTCCTCGACGAGGTCGGCTACGACGAGCTGAGCACCCGGGCCGTCGCGGTGCGCGCCGGGGTGCCCATCGGCTCGGTCTACCGCTTCTTCGGCAACAAGCGACAGATGGCCGACGCCCTCGCCCAGCGCAACCTGGAGCGCTTCACCGAGCGTGTCACCGAGCGGCTGAAGGAGGCAGCGAAGGGCGACTGGCGGACCGCGATGGACGCGGTGCTCGACGAGTACCTGGCCATGAAGCGCACCGCCCCGGGCTTCTCCCTCGTCGACTTCGGCAACCAGATCCCGGTCGGCGCCCGCCACTCCGAACCCAACCGCAGAGTCGCCGACCGCCTGACCGACCTCCTCGCCGGCTACCTCGGCCGCACCCCCGACGAGGCCCTGCGCCGCACCTTCCTGGTGGCCGTGGAAACCGCCGACACCCTGGTCCACCTGTCCTTCCGGGTGGACCCGGAGGGCGACGAGGAGATCATCAGGGAGATGCGGGAGCTGCTGCGGGCGTATCTGGGGCGGGTGCTGGACTGAACAGGTCCCGGAGGAACTCCCGTTGCTAGTCTGAGTGCACGCTGGGGTCGCGCACGGGGGGACGTATGGCTCGGGTGGTCTGCATCCATGGAATCGGCCGGCAGCACACGGGGGAGCGGGAGCTGCACGGGGCATGGCACCCCGCCCTCTGCGACGGCCTGATCCGTGCCGGAGCCGTGACCGACCTCGCTGCGGACGATGTGCGCTGCGTCTTCTACGGCGACCTGTTCCGGCCGCCCGGACGCACACTCGCACTCACCGATCCGCCCCTCGACGCCTCCGACGTCGCGGACGGCTTCGAGACCGAACTCCTGCTGGCATGGTGGGCGGAGGCGGCCCGGACGGACGGCACGGTACTGCCGCCCGACGCCCGTACCCTGGCCCGCACCCCCCAGGCCGTGCAGCGAGCCCTGAACGCCCTCAGCCGCTCCCGCTTCTTCGCCGGCGTCGCCCTGCGCGGTCTCGTACTCGACCTCAGGCAGGTGCGCGGGTACTTGTGCGATCCGGCGCTGCGGGACGCCGTCCAGCAGCGGGTCGCCGACGCGGTGACCGAGCGCACCCGGGTCGTGGTGGGCCACTCGCTCGGCAGCGTCGTCGCCTACGAGGCGCTGTGCGCCCGTCCGGACTGGCCGGTGCGCGCCCTGCTGACGCTGGGCTCGCCGCTGGGTGTGCGCAACCTGGTCTTCGACCGGTTGCGCACCGGCCCCGCCGGATCGCCTGGTGACTGGCCGGGTTCCGTACGGCAGTGGACCAATCTCGCGGACGCCGGGGACGTCGTCGCCCTGGTGAAGGACCTGCGGCCGCTGTTCGGCGAGCGGGTCAGGTGTCAGGTGGTCCACAACGGGGCACGGGCCCATGACGCGACGCGGTATCTCAACACGGCGGAGGCGGGACGCGCGGTGGAGGAGGGGTGCCGGGAGACGGGGGAGGCCGGGGTATGAGCGCCAGACGCCGGTGGGTGGGCCATGGACGCGGCACCGCGCCCCGCTGAGGCGACGGACGGCCCGGTGGCGGGCACCTCGCGCCGCTTCCTCATCGCCGCCGCCGTCACCTCCGTCGCCGCGCATCCCGAGGCGGAGCGAGCGGAACTCGCCGACGACGTGCACCGGATCGAGGAACTCTTCCTCGGACCGCTCGGCTACCGCCGGGGCACGGATCTCGCCCTCGACCCGACCTGCCGCCAACTCCAGGACGCACTACGGGCGTTCGCCACCGCCCCGGACCGCAGTCCCGAGGATTACGTGGTCCTCTACCTCGCCACGCACGGGGTCACCGCCGAGCACAGCGGACGCCATTATCTGCTGCTGCACGACAGCGACGCACGGGATCTGCGCGGCACCGCCCTGCCCACCGAGGACCTGGTCGCCCAGCTCTGGGAGGACACTCCCGTCGAGCGGCTCCTGGTGCTGATCGACGCCTGCTACTCCGAGGAGGGGGCCGACCGGGCGCTGCGCGGTGCGCTGGAGGCCCGCCGCTTCCGGGAGCCGGTCACCGAGCACGGGACCACCGGCCTGGTCCTCGTCTCCTCCTCGCGCCGCAAGGAGGAGGCGTACACCGGGGCCCTTTCGGCGGCCTTCGACCGGGCAGTGCGCCGTACGGCCACCGCCGGGCACGCGCCCGCCCACATCAGTCTCGAACACGTCATGGCGGCCATCCGCAGCGACCCCGAGGTTCCCGCCGCCCAGCGCCCCGTCTGGTCCCTCACCCACGCCACCGGGGACATCCCGGCCTTCCTCCCCAACCCCCGGCACGTACCCGGCTCCGCCGGGCTCAAGCTGGAGGAGATCGACCGCATCGTCGATCTCGGCGCCCGCGAACGTGGCGCCCGCGACCAGGACATGCGGGAGTTCTTCGTACCCCGCGCCCGCGGTACCGACGTGCCCACCGAGGACGTCTGGGACTTCACCGGCCGCCATGCGGCACTGGGCGACATCACCACCTGGCTCGACCCGCGCCGGGTCGGGGAACGCCTGTGCGTGGTCACCGGGGACCCCGGGTCCGGGAAGTCCTCGCTGCTGGGCATGGTGGCCGTCCTCACCGACGACCACCGCCACGAGTCCGTACCCCGCACCGGGCTGCCCGCGCTGCTGCCCCGTCCCGGCGACGTGGACGTCCGCATCAACGCGAGCCATCTCTCCACGCGCCAGCTCCTGGACGCCCTGTCGGCGGCCGCGGGCTGCGCCGCCGACTCGTTGGGGGCGCTCACCGCGCACCTCCAGACCAGGACCCGCCCGCTCGTCGTCCTCGTCGACTCGCTGGACGAGGCGTTGACCCCGCACGAGGCCGTCGACGAGTTGTTCCTCCCGCTCACCGACCCCGAACGCCGCCTCCAGCTGCGCCTGTTGATCGGCGCCCGCCCGCACATCGCCGCACGTCTGGCCGCCGTCGGCCCGCGCATCGACCTCGACTCCGAGCGGTACGGCGACCCGGATGCCGTCCGCGCCTACACCCGCAAGCTGCTGTGCGCCGACGGCTCGGTTCTCAAGGCCGCCGTACCCCGGTTGGTGGACGAGATCGCGGAGGCGGTCGCGGCGGCCGCCGGCCGGTCCTTCCTGGTCGCCCGGATCACCGCCCGCACCATCGCCCGCGAACCCCGGCCGCCGGACCCGCACGACCCGCGCTGGCGTGACGGCCTCCCCCGGCTGCCCGGTGAGGCGATGGAACGCGATCTGGTGCAGCGCCTCGGCCCGTTGGCCGCCCGGGCCCGCGACCTCCTCCTCCCGCTCGCCTACGCCCAGGGCGCCGGCCTGCCCTGGGCCGGCATCTGGCCCCGGCTGGCCACGGCGCTCACCGGCACGCAGTACAGCGACGAGCACATCGTCTGGCTGCGGCAGGCGGCCGGGTCGTACGTGGTGGAAAGCGTCGAGAGCGGAGGGTCGGTCTACCGCGTCTACCACCGGGCGCTCATCGAGTACCTGCGCGAGGGGCGGGACCCGGCGGCGATCCAGCGTACGGTGACCGAGGTGCTGCGGGACATCCAGCACCCCTACGTCCGGCGGTACCTGGCCCTGCACGCCGGCGCGGGCGGGGTCCTCGACCCCCTGGTCCAGGACGCGGCCTTCGTGCTGGGCGCCGAGCCGGGCCCGCTGCTCGCCGCCCTGCCCGGTCTCCGCAGCCGGGAGGGCCGCCGCGCCGGGCAGGCGATACGCGACCTGGAGGAGCGGCTGCGGGACCGGGCGGGTGCGGGCGCGGACCCGCAGATCAGGGCCGAACTGCGGCTGGCGGCGGTGTGCCGCAGGGCGCAGCCCCTGGCGGACTCCTGCGACACCGGGGAGGGCGAGCTGCCGTGGCGCGCACGCTGGGCGGCGTGGAACCCGCACGAAGGGAACCGGCGGTACGCGGCGATGATGTTCGGGGTCGGGAACGGGGTGGTGGTGCCCGAGCGGTACGGTGCCCGGTTCCTGGACCTGTCGCCCTGGGACGGTGCGATGTGGTGCGACCTTGACAGTGGCACCTGGCAAGCGGTGCACCCGCAGCGGGGCGACCCGTACGCGTGGACGATCACGGCCACACCCCAGGTGAAGGGCGCGGCGGCCGGCCTGACCTGGACCACACGCCTGGCGATCGAGGACGAGAAGATCGTCACGAAGAACTACGCGCGCCTGCTCCACCTGTGGGGCACCTTCGGGCGGCAGACCTGGCTGCTTCCGCCCGGCCCGACGGACACGGAACCCGAGCGGCGCCTGCCGGAGCCGCCGTCGGAAGTGGCCGTACTCGCGGGGGCCGACGGCCGGGCCGGCATGGCGGCACTGCGGCTCGACGGCGGGCTGCTCGTCTATCGGCTCGGCGCTGCCCGCGCCCACCCCCCGCTGACGCGCGCACAACGCCGGGCACTGTGGGACTTCCAGATCAGCAACTGGGAGGAGCGTGCGGAGGAACTGTCGGCCGAGTTCCTCCTCGCCCTCACGCCCGAGGGACCGGGCACCCGAATCACCGTGTGCGCGGCGCCCGAGGGCCTGCCGGACCTGACGCTGCTGCTGGGGTACGAGGACGGGCGGGTGGTGCCGTTCGATGCGGAGAGCGGCACATCGGGCGTCGAGGTGAACACCGGGCACGAGGGGCCGGTCACCCGGATCGAGTGGGTGGCCGGCCACCCGCAGGGCAGCCTCTTCGTCACCGCGGGCGACGACCACACGGTCCGGCTGTCCGCCGTGGCCACCCGCGGACCGCTGCGGACCCTGTTGAGGAGCACCTTCCCCGTCGCCTCCTTCGCGGTGCACCGGGTCGGTCGGCAGTGGATCGTCGCCGTGGTCACCGCCGACGGCCAGCTGCACCGGATCGACCTGGACAGCGGCCGTCCGATCGGTCTGCCCCTGCGGGTCGACGCCGGCACCGCGAGCCGGGTGGCCGCCTTCGACCTCGGACCCACCGCCTGTGTCTCCGTGCAGGGGAACAACAGTGGTCTCCAGCTCTATGACCTGGTCTCGGGGGAGCGCGTGGGCGGCCAGGTCCGCAGACACGCCGCCGCGGCCGTCTGTGCGGCGGGTGGCACGGTCTGCGCGGGGGGTTCCGACGGTGTCGTACGGTTCTGGCCCTCCGTCCACGCCGCCGACTCGGTGCAGATCACCGCGCACGAAGGCTCGTTGCTGGCGGCCGGCGAGATCCGTGGACCGGGCGGTGCGCCCGCGCTGCTCACGGTCGGTGTGGACGCCCGGATCCGCTGCTGGGACCTGGACCGGCCGCACGAGCTGTGGCGCCGCAGGGTCCTCGACCCGGGCCCCTGGGAGGTCCCGCTGATCGGCTGCGCCGCCGTGGGACACACGGCGGACGGCCGGTCCCACGTGGTCACAGGAGAGCATGGTGGCCGGGTCGCGGTACTCGTGCTGCAGGACGGACTCCCGGTGGCCGAGCAGGAGTTCACGCTTCCCGAGATCGTCACCGCCGTCACGGCGGGCCGGGTCCGGGACCGGGACGTGGTGGTCGTCGGCACCGGATCCGGCAGGATGTTCTGCTGGGACGTGGGTGCGGGGCGGATGTACGCGTCGGGACCGGCCCCGGCCGAGCCGGTGTGGCTCACGGCGCTCGCCCTCGCCCCCGACGGCACAGGGCGGCTGGCGGCGGGCGCATCCGACGGATCCGTCCGGGAGTGGTCGCTGCCGGGGTACCGGCCGCTCGGACCGGCCCGCGCCGCACACCGGGGCACGGTCCTCGCCCTCGCCCACGCCGGCGGCCGGCTCTTCGGCTGCGGCACGGACTCCCGGCTGGTGTGCCTGGACGACGGCTGGGAGCGGCGGATGCCGCAGCCCGTCGGCTCCCTGTACGCCACCCGCGACGGCCTGCTGTGCGGTGACGAGCAGGGACAGGTCTGGCAAGTGCGGGAGACCCCCGAGGGCCGGCGCGTGGTGGAACTGCTGGACGCCGTACGGCCCGTGGCGGCGGTGGCGGCGGTGGCGCTGGACGGGGGCCTGGCGGTCGTCGCGGGCAGCGCCGACGGGTCGCTCCAGGTACGGGACGGCGAGACCGGGGCGTTGCTGCGGCGGCTGCGTCCGGTCAGCGGCGGCGGGGTGGAGCAACTCGCCACCGTCGCCTGGCGGTCGCCCCGCCGGCCGGTCCGCCCGCTGCTGTTCGCCCGGGGCACCGACGGCCTGCTGGAGTACTGGGACTTCGGGACCCGCGGAGCCGTCGCCTCCGCGGGACGGCCCCTGGTCACGCCCGTACCGCACCAGCGCCGGGAACGGGTGCGGCTGGCCGTGCTCCCGGACGGCCCGGATGCCCAGGCGCTGCTCTCGCTGGCGGTCTGGGACGCGCGGCCCAATCCGCTGCTCTATGGCACCGAGCCCGACCTCCATGTCGCCGTCCACGACATCGCCCACGGGCCCCGGCACGACCAACCGTGTCTGGCCGAGGCGGAGGAGACCGAGGTCGGCGCGGTGCGCGCGGTGCGCTGCGCGGGCCGGCTGCTGGTCCTGGTCCACGTCGCAGGGGTGGGCGTACGGGTGCTGGACACGTCGACCCGGCGCTGGGCGGTCCTGCACGGGCTGGACATGACCGAGGCGTTCACCCTGACGGGGCCGGGCGGCGACGAACTCCTGCTGACCGGCGGGCACCACACCCGCATCATCGCGTGGGAGTCCCTGCTGCCCCGTTTCACCGGTCCGGGCGAGCGCCCGCCCCGGCATCGTCCCGCCACGGGCGGACGCCGCCTCTACCGCCGCCGGCCGTCGCCGCCACCCGTGGCCCACGAGCACGTCACGCGAGTGGACGTCGACTACGCCGCCCTGCTGCCGGACGGCGAGTGCTACGCCGTGGCGAGCAGGGACGCGGTGGTCGTCATGGGCACCCGCACCGGCGTCGTCCACCGCGAAGTGGACCTCCCCTCCCCGTGCACCGCCCTCGCCGCCGGCCCCCGGGGCGAACTCGTCGTCGGCACCCGCAACGGAGTCATCCTCTTCGACTGAGGTGCCCCCGCTGGGTGCCGGCGCCGCGACCCTGCCGTCTGCGCGCAGGCTTCCCACCTCACCCCCACCGTGGACTCCCCACGCGACATACCGCCCGGTATGCTCACCGTCCAAGGCACCGCCGCCCCCGGGAGGAACCATGCCGCGCACCGCCCTCCGCATCTGCCCCCTCTGCGAGGCCACCTGCGGCCTGACCCTCACCATCGAGGGCACCCGCGTCACCGGAGCCCGCGGTGACCGCGAGGACGTCTTCAGCAAGGGGTTCATCTGCCCGAAGGGCGCCTCCTTCGGCGCCGTCGACGGCGACCCCGACCGGCTGCGCACCCCCCTCGTCCGCAGGGACGGCGAGCTGCGCGAGGCCACCTGGACGGAGGCCTTCGACGCCGTCGCCGCCGGGATCCGCGGCGTCGTCGAACGGTACGGCCCGCACTCCGTCGGGGTCGTCCTCGGCAACCCCAACGTCCACACCGTGGCCGGCGGCCTCTACCCGCAGGTCCTGGTCGGCGCCCTCGGCACCCGCAGCGTCTTCACCGCGTCCACGGTCGACCAGATGCCCAAGCACGTCTCCAGCGGACTGCTCTTCGGCGACGCCAACGCCATACCGGTGCCCGACCTCGACCGCACCGACCACCTCCTCCTCATCGGCGCCAACCCCCTGGAGTCCAACGGGAGTCTGTGCACCGCCCCCGACTTCCCCGGCAAACTCAAGGCGCTCAGGGCCCGCGGCGGCACCCTCACCGTCATCGACCCGCGCCGCACCCGCACCGCCAAGCTCGCCGACCGGCACATCGCCATCCGGCCCGGTGCCGACGCCCTGTTGCTCGCCGCGATGGCCCAAGTGCTCTTCGAGGAGGGCCTGGCGGACCTCGGCCGCCTCGCCCCGCACGTCGAGGGACTCGCCGAACTCCGCGCCGAACTCAGCGACTTCACCCCGGATGCGGTCGCCGACGCCTGTGACGTCGACGCCGGGACCATCCGCGTCCTCGCCCGCGAACTCGCCGCCGCGCCGACGGCCGCCGTGTACGGCCGGATCGGCAGCTGCACCGTCCCGCACGGCACCCTGGCCAGCTGGCTCGTCGACGTCCTCAACATCCTCACCGGCAACCTCGACCGGCCCGGCGGCGCGCTCTTCCCGCAGGCCGCCACCGACCGGACCCCGCGACCGGCCGGTCCCGGCCGGGGCTTCGCGCTCGGGCGCTGGCACTCCCGGGTCAGCCGGCACCCCGAGGCGAAGGGCGAGTTGCCGCTCTCCGCGCTCGCCGAGGAGATCGACACCGCGACGGCGGAGGGCGAGCCCATCCGGGCGCTGATCGCCGTCGCCACCAACCCCGTCCTCTCCGCCCCGGACGGCGACCGCCTCGACAAGGCCCTGGACTCCCTCGACTTCATGGTCAGCGTCGACCCCTACCTCAACGAGACCGCCCGCCACGCCGACGTCGTGCTGCCCCCGCCGCCGCCCTCGCAGAGCCCGCACCACGACTTCGCCTTCAACACCCTCGCCGTGCGCAACCAGGTCCGCTACTCCCGCCCCGCCGTCCCGCTGGAGCCCGGCAGGATGGCGGAGACCGAGATCCTGGCCCGGCTGGTCCTCGCGGCCGGCGGCATGCACGGCGCCACACCGTCCGCCGTGGACGACATGGTCATCGGCCAGACCCTGGGGAAAGCGGTCAAGGAGCCCCACTCGCCCGTGCACGGCCGGGACCCGCAGGAGCTCGCCGGGCTGCTCACCGGGGAGAGCGGGCCCGAGCGCCGGATCGACCTGATGCTGCGCCTCGGCCCCTACGGCGACGGCTTCGGCGTACGGCCCGGCGGGCTCACCCTGGAGCACCTGCTCGCCCACCCGCACGGCATCGACCTCGGCCCCCTCACGTCACGCCTCCCGCAGCCGCTGAAGACCAGGAGCGGCAAGGTCGAACTCCTGCCGCGGCCGATCGCCGACGACCTGCCCCGGCTGCGCGCGGCCCTCGGCACCAGCCCCGCGGCGCTCGTCCTCGTCGGCCGCCGGCACCTGCGCTCCAACAACAGCTGGATGCACAACGTGCCCGCCCTCACCGGCGGCTCCAACCGCTGCACCCTGCACATCCACCCCGAGGACGCAGAACGGCTCG
Organism: Streptomyces sp. NPDC028289; assembly: GCF_055565975.1. Lineage (NCBI taxonomy): Bacteria > Bacillati > Actinomycetota > Actinomycetes > Kitasatosporales > Streptomycetaceae > Streptomyces > Streptomyces sp. NPDC028289. The sequence continues at coordinate 110,438 of NZ_JBVHTI010000010.1, forward strand.
GCGTGCGCGACGGGGCCGACGTCCGCGTCAAGGGCGCCGGCGGCGAGGTGGTCACCCCCGCCGAGGTCACCGAGGGCGTCCGGCCGGGAGTCGTCAGCCTGCCGCACGGCTGGGGCCACGACCGCCCCGGCACCCGCCTCAGCCACGCCGCCACCGCCCCCGGCGTCAACGTCAACCAGCTCCTCGACGGCAGCCTGCTCGACCCGCTGTCCGGCAACGCCGTGCTCAACGGCATCCCCATCGAGGTGACCGCAACCCTGTGACCTGGAGTTTTGCGCTTATTGCTCGCGTGTCAACGTCTTGTTAAGGACGTTTGACGCGACCTAACGTCGTCGCACCGCCGGCCCTGGTGGGAGTTCAAGGGCGAACGTTAGGTGATCCACTCATGCTGACCATCCTCGGCTTCGCCATGATCGCGACCTTCCTGGTCCTGATCATGCTGAAGAAGATGTCGCCGATCGCGGCGCTCGTGCTGATCCCCGCGCTGTTCTGCGCGGCCGTCGGCAAGGGCGCCCACCTCGGCGACTACGTCATCGACGGCGTCACCAGCCTCGCGCCCACCGCGGCGATGCTGATGTTCGCGATCGTCTACTTCGGCGTGATGATCGACGTCGGCCTCTTCGACCCGGTCGTCAAGGGGATCCTGAGGTTCTGCAAGGCCGACCCGCTGCGGATCGTCGTCGGCACGGCCGTACTCGCCGCGATCGTCTCGCTGGACGGCGACGGTTCCACCACCTTCATGATCACCGTCTCGGCGATGTACCCGCTGTACAAGCGCCTGAAGATGAGCCTGGTCGTGATGACCGGGGTCGCCGCGATGGCCAACGGCGTGATGAACACCCTGCCCTGGGGCGGCCCCACCGCGCGTGCCGCCACCGCGCTCAAGCTGGACGCGAGCGACATCTTCGTGCCGATGATCCCGGCACTGGCCACGGGCCTGCTGTTCGTCTTCGCCCTCGCCTACGTCCTCGGCCGCCGCGAGCGCACACGGCTCGGCGTGCTGACGCTGGACGAGGTGCTGGTCGAGGAGCCGGAGACGGTTCTCGTGGGCGTGGGCAAGGCCCCTTCCCACACCGGCGGTCCGGGCTCGGGCACCGGCGCGGACCTTCCCGGCGAGCCGGCGGACGACGGCTTCCAGGGCCTCGACCCGCACCGCGAGACCCTGCGGCCCAGGCTTTACTGGTTCAACGCGCTGCTCACGGTCGCCCTGCTCACCGCCATGATCATGGAGTGGCTGCCGATCCCGGTGCTGTTCCTGCTCGGCGCGGCCCTGGCCCTGACCGTCAACTACCCTCAGATGCCCGCCCAGAGGGCCCGGATCGCCGCGCACGCCGAGAACGTCCTCAACGTCTCCGGGATGGTCTTCGCCGCCGCCGTCTTCACCGGCGTCCTCCAGGGCACCGGCATGGTCGACCACATGGCCGACTGGCTCGTCGGCAACATCCCGGACGGCATGGGCCCGCACATGGCCCTCGTCACCGGCGTGCTGAGCATTCCGCTCACGTACTTCATGTCGAACGACGGCTTCTACTTCGGCATCCTCCCGGTCCTCGCCGAGGCCGGCCAGGCCCACGGCGTCCCGGCGGTGGAGATCGCCCGCGCCTCGATCGTCGGCCAGCCGCTGCACATGTCCAGCCCGCTCGTGCCCGCCGTCTACGTCCTGGTCGGCATGGCCAAGGTCGAGTTCGGCGACCACACGCGGTTCGTCGTGAAGTGGGCCGCGCTGACATCGGTGGTGGTGCTCGGGGCAGGAATCCTGTTCGGGACCATGTGACATAGCACTGGGAGCTGTATGACACGGTACCGCCGGGAACTATGTGACATACCACTGGGAGGTTCACCATGGCGCCCGGCAGGAACCGCCGCTGGCTGCTCCGCCTCGTCATCGCCTTCGGCTTCGCGCAGAGTGCGGTGTCGATGGCCCGCCCCGCCGTCTCCTACCGGGCACTCGCCCTCGGCGCGGACGAACGGGCCGTCGGCGTCCTCGCGGGTGTCTACGCCCTGCTCCCGCTCTTCGCCGCCGTACCGCTCGGCCGCCGCACCGACCACGGCCGCTGCGCACCCCTGCTGCCCGTCGGCGTCGTCCTGATATCCGGCGGCTGCGCGCTCAGCGGAGTCGCCGGCTCCCTCTGGGCGATGGCCCTGTGGAGCGGGGTGATGGGCCTCGGCCACCTCTGCTTCGTGATCGGCGCGCAGTCGCTGGTGGCCCGCCAGTCGGCACCGCACGAACAGGACCGCAACTTCGGCCACTTCACCATCGGCGCGTCGCTGGGCCAGCTGGTCGGGCCGATCGCCGCGGGTGCGGTCATCGGCGGCCCGGACATGGCGGGGACGAGTGCGCTCGCGCTGGTGGTGGCGGGTGCGGGGGCGGCGGTCGCGTTCACGTCACTGTGGCGCATCGAGGACCGCACCGCGGTCAAGTCCCGTCCGGCGGCGGGGGACCGGGTGCCGGTGGGCCGCATCCTGCGCGCCCGGGGCGTTCCCGCCGGCATGCTGATCAGCCTCTCGGTGCTGTCCGCGACCGACATCCTGACCGCGTACCTTCCCGTGGTCGGCGAGCACCGGGACATCTCCCCGGCCGTGATCGGCGTGCTGCTCAGTGTGCGGGCGGGGGCGACGATCGCCTGCCGGCTCGTCCTCACACCGCTGCTCCGGCTGCTCGGGCGGCCGGTGCTGCTGACGGTGACCTGCTTCCTGGCGGCCGCGCTGTGCGCGGGGATCGCGGTGCCGGCGCCGGTGTGGGTGCTGGCCCTGATGCTCGCCGCACTCGGCTTCTGCCTGGGGGTCGGACAGCCGCTGTCGATGACGACGGTCGTCCAGGCCGCACCCGAGGGCGCCCGCTCCACGGCGCTCGCCCTGCGGCTGACCGGCAACCGGCTGGGCCAGGTGGCCGCGCCGGCCGGGGCGGGGCTGCTGGCGGGAGTGGCCGGGGTGGCCGCGCCGTTCGTGATGCTGGGCACGTTGCTGCTGGTGTCGGCGGGGGTGGCGGTGCGCTCGCCGGGGGCGGTGGGGCGGGGCGAGGGCGCCGGTGCGGTGCCGTCGACGCGGCGAAAGGGCCGGGCGTTGCGCCGCACGAGCGATATCTGACGGCGCGTCGGACGTGGATGCCGCGGGTCGTGGAGTGCATGAGTGACAGTCCAGACGAAAGGCCGATTTGTATGAAAATCATCTAACTCGGAGGAGCTTGCATGGTCACGCTCACACTTCCGCGCACCGCCGGTTCCCGTGCGGGCGCCACCGTCGTCCTCTCCGCCCTCGCCGCGGCGGGTGCGTCGTGGGTGGCGGCGCCGAACGCGGCGGCCCAAGGGGAGAACGGCGACATCAGGCTCCACCGTGTGGGTGTGCCCTTCGGCGTCTCGAAGGACGACCCGCTGGTCTGCAAGTTCTACCTCGACGCCGTCAACTTCGACATCCTCACCTCGATCGGCTACACCATCACGCCGCAGCCCCCGCTGCCCACCGCCGCCACCGTCGCCGGCTCCATCCAGCTCGCCGGAGGCGCCGGTCACACCGACCCGCTGGGGCTGGCGGACGGGCAGTACAGGCTCACGTGGATCGTGGACGGCGCCCGGAAGGAGAAGGTCTTCCGGGTCAACTGCCATGACGGCAGGCAGGACGGGCCGCAGGACCAGAACGGCCAGAACGGTCCGAACGGCCCCAACGGTCCGAATGACCAGAACGGCCCGAACGGCGGCCCGAACGGCGGCCCGAACGACCAGAATGGCCAGAACGGTCCGAACGGGCAGATCCAGGACAACCAGCGCAGCGACTCTTCCTGGGGGGAGGGTGGTGACCACAACGGCCCGCAGGGCGGTGTGCACGCGGGTGGCGGCGGCATCGCCGACACGGCGGCCGCGTTCTCGCCCGTGGCCGCGGCCACGGCCGTCACCCTGGTCGCGGCCAGCGGTGTGGTGTACGTCCGGCTGATCCGCCGCCGGCCCAATGGCGCCGCGTAGGCGCAGACGCAGGCCCTGGTACCGGACCCGCGCCTACCGCCTCGCCAGGACGGCCCTGCTGGCGATCGTCCTGGTGACAGTGGTCCGGTGGTGGGGGCAGGACGGGTCGGCCGCGCCGGACGGGTCGGACGCTGTGGCGGCGTCCGGGCCGGGCGTGGCCGAGTCCGGGCCCCCGCCCCGCCCGTTGTCCCGGTCCCGGCCGACGTCGATGCGCATCCCGTTCCTGGGTGTCGACGCGCCGGTCACCGGGGTCCGGCTCGACCGGGGCCGGCAGCTGGAGACACCGCCGGTCGACGACCCGAAGCTGATCGGCTGGTTCCAGGGCGGCGCCACGCCGGGCGAGTCCGGCCTCGCGATCGCCGTCGGCCACCGCGACACCAGGACGGGACCCGCCGTCTTCGCGGCGCTCGCCCAGATCAGGCCGGGCAAGCGGATCGAGGCCGGGCGTGCGGACGGCCGTACCGCCGTGTACACGGTGGACCGGGTGAAGGTCTACGACAAGGCCGGTTTCCCCGACAGGGAGGTGTACGGCCCGACCCGGCGTCCCGAACTCCGCGTGATCACCTGCGGCGGCCTCTTCAGCCGGCGGACGGGCTACACCAGCAACGTGGTGGTCTTCGCCCACCTGACCGCGACGAAGTGACCGGGCGGGGGCCGCGGTTCGACCTGGACGAGTGAACTCGGGCGGGAAGCGGGGGCCTTCGGGGGACAATCCCTCTAGGAAGGGGGCATGCCCACTCAACCCCTCCGCAACCGGTCGGCCCTCGCCGTGGCCGGGATCCTGCTCGCCGGCGCTCCGACCGCGTACACGGCGCTGGCCGACGACCATCCCGCCGCCCCGGCGCGTGGCAGGCCGTACATCGAGACCCGGCTGCTCTTCGGCACCGCCCGCCCGGACGGCGGACCCGCCGTCACCGACCGGCAGTTCACGGCCTTCGTCGACAGGGAAGTCACCCCGGACTTCCCCGACGGGCTCACCGTGCAGAGCGGGCGGGGGCAGTGGCGGGACGCGCACGGGACGATCGAGAAGGAGCGGTCGTACGTGCTGGTCCTGCTGTACCCGGAATCGGCGGCCAGGGGCAGCGACCGGAAGATCGAGGAGATCCGGCGGGCCTACGAGAAGGCCTTCGCGCAGGAGAGCGTGGGCAGGGTGGACGAACACGCCCAGGTCGACTTCTGATGGTCCCGACGTGTGTCCCGGGGCGCGTCTGGCGCGCTAAAACTATCGCCGCTAGTTTGTGACTCGGACGACGCAGCCCCGCCGGGAGGAAGCAGCATGAAGGCACACGACGGCCTGTACATCGACGGCGCCTGGCGCGCCGCCGAGAGCCGGGACGTGATCGAGGTCGTGAACCCCGTCGACGAGCAGGTCGTCGGCCGGGTCCCGGCGGGCGGCGCGCTGGACGTCGACACCGCCGTACGCGCCGCCCGTGCCGCCCTTCCGGTCTGGGCCGCGACCCCGCCGGCCGAGCGGGCCGCCCGGCTCGGCGCGCTGCGCGACGCGCTCGCGGCCCGGAAGGACGAGATCGCCGAGACGGTCACCGCCGAACTGGGCGCACCGCTCAAGTTCTCCCAGACGGTCCACGCGGGCGTGCCGATCGCGGTCGCCGGCTCGTACGCCGAACTGGCGGCCACCCACCCCTTCGAGGAGAAGGTCGGCAACTCCACCGTCTACCAGGAGCCGGTGGGCGTGGTCGGCGCGATCACGCCCTGGAACTACCCGCTGCACCAGATCGTCGCCAAGGTCGCCCCGGCGCTCGCCGCGGGCTGCTCGGTCGTGCTGAAGCCCGCCGAGAACACCCCGCTCACCGCCCAGCTGTTCGCGGAGGCGGTGCACGAAGCGGGCTTCCCGGCAGGCGTGTTCAACCTGGTCACCGGCCTCGGCCCGGTCGCCGGGCAGGCCCTCGCCGAGCACCCGGGCGTCGACCTGGTCTCCTTCACCGGCTCCACGGCCGTCGGCAGGCAGATCGGCGCGGTGGCCGGGGCCGCCGTGAAGAAGGTCGCTCTCGAACTGGGCGGCAAGTCCGCGAACGTCATCCTCCCGAGCGCCGACCTCGCCAAGGCCGTCAACGTCGGCGTGGCCAACGTGATGTCCAACTCCGGCCAGACGTGCAGCGCCTGGACCAGGATGCTGGTGCACACCGACCAGTACGAGGCGGCGGTGGAGCTGGCGGCCACGGCGGCCGCCAAGTACGGCGAGCGGATCGGGCCGGTCGTCAGTGCCAAACAGCAGGCGCGGGTGCGGGGTTACATCGAGAAGGGCGTCGCGGAGGGCGCCCGGCTCGTCGCGGGCGGCCCCGAATCCCCGCACGAACAGGGCTACTTCGTCAGCCCGACCGTCTTCGCCGACGTCACCCCCGAGATGACCGTCGCACAGGAGGAGATCTTCGGCCCTGTCCTGTCGATCCTGCGCTACACCGACGAGGACGACGCCCTGCGCATCGCCAACGGCACGGTCTACGGGCTCGCGGGCGCCGTCTGGGCCGGGGACGAGGCGGAGGCGGTGGCCTTCGCCCGGCGGATGGACACCGGGCAGGTCGACATCAACGGCGGACGCTTCAACCCCCTCGCCCCGTTCGGCGGTTACAAGCAGTCGGGCGTCGGCCGCGAACTGGGCACGCACGGCCTCGCCGAGTACCTCCAGACCAAGTCCCTGCAGTTCTGAGGAGGTCGCCGCGATGACTTTCACGGTCCGAGCCGCCGTACTGCCCGCCGTGGGCGCCCCGCTGTCGGTCACCGGGATCGAACTCCCGGACCCCGGCCCCGGACAGGTCAGGGTCCGGCTCGCAGCCGCCGGTGTCTGCCACTCCGACCTCTCCCTCTCCGACGGCACCATGCGGGTCCCGGTCCCGGCGGTCCTCGGCCACGAGGGCGCGGGCACAGTGGTGGCCGTGGGCGAGGGCGTCACCCGTCTCGCGCCCGGCGACCCGGTCGTCCTCAACTGGGCGCCCTCCTGCGGCAGCTGCCCCGCCTGCGCACTCGGCGAGATCTGGCTCTGCGCCAACGCGCTGAACGGCTCCGCCGACGTCTACGCCCGTACGGCGGACGGCACCGACCTGCACCCCGGCCTGAACGTGGCGGCCTTCGCCGAGGAGACCGTGGTCGCCGAGTCCTGCGTCCTCCCGCTGCCCGCGGGCATCCCGCTCACCGACGCGGCCCTCCTCGGCTGTGCGGTCCTCACCGGTTACGGCGCCGTCCACCACTCGGCACGCGTCCGCGAGGGCGAGACGGTGGCGGTGTTCGGCGTCGGCGGGGTGGGCCTGGCCACCGTCCAGGCGGCCCGGATCGCGGGGGCCTCCCGGATCATCGCGGTGGACGTCTCGCAGGAGAAGGAGGGGCTGGCGCGGGCGGCGGGCGCCACGGACTACGTCGTCGCCTCCGACACCACGCCTCGCGCGATCCGCGCCCTCACCGGCAGGCAGGGCGTCGACGTCGCCGTGGAGTGCGTGGGCCGCGCGGTCAGCATCCGCGCCGCCTGGGAGTCCACCCGCAGGGGCGGCCGTACGACGGTGGTCGGCATCGGCGCCAAGACCGAACAGGTCACCTTCAACGCCCTGGAGCTCTTCCACTGGGGCCGCACCCTCTCCGGCTGCGTCTACGGCAACTCGGACCCGGCTCGCGACCTGCCACTGCTCGCGGAGCACGTCCGGGCCGGCCGCCTGGACCTGACCGCGCTGGTGACGGAACGGATCGCCCTGGAGGACATCCCGGTCGCCTTCGAGAACATGCTGGCCGGAAAGGGCGGCCGGGCGCTGGTGGTGTTCTGAGCGGGTGCCGTCACACGGGCTTCCGGGTCTCCTCGGGCCGCGTCTCCTGTGCGGCGGCCACGACCCGGGAGGTCCGTGCCCGCGACCGGGACACCGCGACACCGGTCAGGCACAGCACCCCGCCCGCGAGCGTCAGCGCACCGGGCACCTCGCCGAGCGCCAGCCACGACATCAGGACGACCAGCGCGGGCACGGCATAGGTGGTCGCGCCCATCCGGCTGGCCGTCGTACGGGCGAGCGCGTAGGCCCAGGTGGTGAAGGCCAGGGCGAGCGGGAACACGCCCAGGTACAGCATGTTGAGCGTCGCGGACAGCGGTGCGTCGGCCGCCTCGCCGACGAGCTGCCCGGCGAACGGCAGACACAGGACGGCGCCGATCAGGCATCCGAACGTCGTCACCTGGAGGGCGCTGGCGTGGCCGAGCGCCGGCTTCTGCGCCACGACGCCGCCGGCGTACGCGACGGCCGCCAGCAGGCACAGCACCACGCCGAGCACCGAGGAACCGCCCTCGCCCGACATCGACAGGCCGACGGTCACCGCGCCCGCGAACGACACGGCCATTCCCGCGAGCAGCCGCGGTGGCATCGGATCGCCGAGCAGCCGGGCGCCGAGCAGGGCGATCAGGATCGGGCCGATGTTCACGACGAGGGCGGCGGTGCCGGCGTCCACCTGCTGCTCGCCCCAGTTCAGCACGACGCTGTAGAAGCCGAACCAGAGGAGGCCGGACACCGCGATGCCGCGCCAGGCGGGCCTGGGCGGGAGCCCTTCGCGCCGCACCACACAGAGCAGCCCGAGCACGAGTGATCCGGAGAGCAGCCGGCCGAGGGCGAGCGCGCCGGGGGAGTAGGAGCCGCCCGCACTGCGGATCGACACGAAGGCCGACGCCCAGAGCACGACGGTGACGGCCGCTGCGGCGACGGGCAGGAGACGGTGGTCGGGCTTCTTCATGTGGTCGAGGGTAAGGAGCGGGGGCGGCCCGGGGCTGGCGGATTTCGGACGGCTGGGTGGGGACGCTCACCGGCGCTGGCCGCGCGCCGCCCGCGCCCACCCGTGCCGCCCCAGCGGCACGACTGCCCGCGGCTATGTAGGACGCGGCTGGACAGCGCCCCGTAAGGGGCGCTGGGGGTACCCCCGACCGAAGGCTGGGGGAGGAACTGCGCGACAAGCCCCCACCCACCCGCCCCCGAACGACCGCCGCAACCACCCCTACGCCGTCCCCCCAACCCGCTCAAACTGTTCATTCAACCCGTCCAGCAACGCCCGCAACCCCGTCTCGAACGCCCGCTCGTCCACTTTCTCCTGCTGCTCCGCGAGCAGATGCGCCTGGCCCAGGTGCGGATAGTCGGCCGGATCGTACGCGCTCGCGTCGTCCACGAAGCCCCCGGCGAACGACCCCAGCGCCGACCCCATGACGAAGTACCGCATCAGCGCCCCGATCGACGTAGCCTGCGCCGGCGGCCACCCCGCGCCCACCATCGCGCCGTAGACCGCGTCGGCGACCCGCAGGCCCGCCGGGCGGCGGCCGGGGCCGCGGGCGAGGACCGGGACGATGTTCGGGTGGTCCCGCAGAGCCGTCCGGTAGGACACCGCCCAGTCGTGCAGCGCGGTCCGCCAGTCCCGCCCGGCGCCGTCCCCGATGTCTTCGAACATCGACAGGTCGACCTGCGCACTGACCGAGTCCGCGACCGCCTCCAGGATCTCGTCCTTGGTGCGGAAGTGGTTGTAGAGCGAGGGCCCGCTCACCCCCAGCTCGGCCGCGAGCCGGCGGGTGGAGACGGCCGCCAGACCCTCCGCGTCCACGAGTTCCCGGGCCGCCCGGACGATCCGGTCGGTGCTGAGGAGGGGCTTGCGCGGTCGGGCCATGGCGCACATAGTAGGGCCGGAGAAAGAAACTAGCAGTGCTAATTTAAAGGGTGGTCGCATGGTGAACCTGGGGCTCAGCGAGGAGCAGACCGCCGTACGGCAGCTCGCCCGGGACTTCGTCGACCGCGAGATCACCCCGAACGTGATCGCCTGGGACCGGGCCGAGGAGGTCGACCGGGGGATCGTGAAGAAGCTCGGCGAGGTCGGCTTCCTGGGCCTGACCGTCGACGAGGAGTACGGCGGCTCGGGCGGCGACCATCTCGCGTACTGCCTGGTGACGGAGGAACTGGGCCGGGGCGACTCCTCGGTCCGCGGGATCGTGTCCGTGTCCCTGGGGCTGGTCGCCAAGACCGTTGCCGCCTGGGGTACCGAGGAGCAGAGGCGGCGCTGGCTGCCGGGGCTCACCTCCGGCGCGTACGTCGGCTGCTTCGGCCTCACCGAACCCGGCACCGGCTCCGACGCGGGCAACCTCACCACCCGTGCCGTTCGCGAGGGCGACGACTACGTCGTCAACGGCACCAAGATGTTCATCACCAACGGCACCTGGGCCGACGTCGTCCTGCTCTTCGCCCGCTCCACCGACGCCCCCGGCCACAAGGGTGTCTCCGCCTTCCTGGTGCCGGCCGACACCCCCGGCCTCACCCGCCGTCCCCTGCACGGCAAGCTCGGCCTGCGCGGCCAGGCCACCGCCGAACTCGTCCTGGAGGACGTCAGGGTCCCCGCCTCGGCGATGCTCGGCCCCGAGGGCAAGGGCTTCTCGGTCGCCATGTCCGCGCTCGCCAAGGGGCGGATGTCGGTCGCCGCCGGCTGCGTCGGGATAGCGCAGGCCGCACTGGACGCGGCCGTGCGGTACGCCGGGGAGCGCGAGCAGTTCGGTACGCCGATCGCCGGGCACCAGCTCGTCCAGGAGCTCATCAGCGACATCGCCGTCGACGTGGACGCGGCCCGGCTGCTGACCTGGCGGGTCGCCGACCTGATCGACCGGGGGCTGCCCTTCGCCACCGAGTCCTCCAAGGCCAAGCTCTTCGCCTCCGAGGCCGCGGTGCGGGCCGCCAACAACGCCCTCCAGGTCTTCGGCGGCTACGGCTACATCGACGAGTACCCGGCGGGCAAGCTCCTGCGCGACGCCCGTGTGATGACCCTCTACGAGGGCACCAGCCAGATCCAGAAGCTGCTCATCGGGCGGGCGCTGACGGGCGTCTCGGCGTTCTGAGTACCTCTCTGTGCCTGCCTGAGTATCCCGGCGGATGTGGCGGGGTCCGCGTTCGCCGATGCTCTGACCATGAGTGACACACCGGTCAGACACCAGAACACGGCCGCCTTCTACGGCCAGGCCGTCGCCTCCTTCGCCCTCGCCCTCACGGCCACCGCCATCGGCATCTTCCGGCTGCACGCGGACGCCTGGGTGCGCGGGTTCCTCGGCATCGCCGTGCTCTACCTCGTCACCTCGGCCTTCACCCTCGCGAAGGTCGTCCGCGACCGCCAGGAGGCCGGGCAGATCGTCAGCCGCGTCGACCAGGCCAGGCTGGAGAAGCTGCTCGCCGAGCACGACCCCTTCGAGAAGCTCTGACCCTCCGGGGCGCTCCGAGGCTCCCTGCCGCCCGTGAAAAGCTCTGAGCGGGCACACTAAGCGCTCGCTCAGCAGGGGCGGTATGGTGGAGCTCCGGTACCGAGAGGGGCGAGCGAGCGATGAGTACGGCGGAGGAGACGACCGGCGGCGAGGTCGAGCCGTGGGAAGAGGTCACCCCTGACGCGGCCCGGCGACTGCTGGTCGCCGCCGTGGAGGCCTTCGCCGAGCGCGGCTACCACGCCACCACCACCCGCGACATCGCGGGCCGGGCCGGCATGAGCCCCGCCGCGCTCTACATCCACTACAAGACCAAGGAAGAGCTGCTCCACCGGATCAGCCGCATCGGTCACGACAAGGCCCTGGAGATCCTCCAGACGGCCGCCCGGCGCGAGGGCACCGCCACCGAGCGGCTCGCCGACGCCGTCAGCTCCTTCGTCCGCTGGCACGCCGGGCGGCGCACCACCGCCCGGGTCGTGCAGTACGAACTCGACGCCCTCGGCCCCGACGCCCGCGCCGAGATCCTCGGCCTGCGCCGCCAGGTGGACGCCGAGGTGCGCGGGATCATCCAGGAGGGCGTCGAGTCCGGCGAGTTCGACGTGATCGACGTGCACGGCACCACCCTCGCGGTGCTGTCGCTCTCCATCGACGTCGCCCGCTGGTTCAACGTGAACGGCCCCCGGACCCCCGAGGAGGTCGGCGCGCTCTACGCCGACCTCGTGCTGCGGATGGTCGGGGCCAAGTAGCCGCCCGCCGTCCTCAGAGGTAGTACCGGGACACCGACTCCGCGACGCAGACCGGCTTGTCGCCGCCCTCGCGCTCCACGCTGAAGGCGACCGTCACCTGGACGCCGCCCGTGACGTCCTCCACGCCGGTGATCTTCGCGGTGGCGCGCAGCCGGGAGCCGACCGGGACGGGGGCGGGGAAGCGGACCTTGTTGGTGCCGTAGTTCACGCCCATCTTCACGCCCTCGACCGTGATCAGCTGGGGGCCGAAGAGCGGGAGCAGCGACAGGGTCAGGTAGCCGTGCGCGATGGTCGTGCCGAACGGGCCGGCGGCCGCCTTCTCCGGGTCGACGTGGATCCACTGGTGGTCGCCGGTCGCGTCCGCGAACAGGTCGATCCGCTTCTGGTCGACTTCCAGCCAGTCGGTGTAGCCCAGCTGCTCGCCCACGGCCGCCTTCAGCTCGTCGGGGGAGGTGAAGATCCTCGGTTCTGCCATGTCGCCGGCCCTCTCGCACTCACGGATCACGCGTGCATTGTCTAAGCAACTGCTTAGCATGGTCGGGTATGCGTCCCCTGTCAACGGACCGCGGCCCGCGTCCGGTGGGTAGGCTCTGCGGGGTGCCGCAGATTCCCGAGAAGATCCACGAGCTGACCGTGGGCCAGTTGTCCGCACGCAGCGGCGCCGCCGTCTCGGCGCTGCACTTCTACGAGTCCAAGGGCCTCATCAGCAGTCGGCGGACCTCCGGCAACCAGCGCCGCTACACCCGCGACACCCTGCGCCGGGTGGCCTTCGTCCGGGCGGCGCAGCGCGTCGGCATCCCCCTGGCGACGATCCGTGAGGCCCTCTCGGAACTCCCCGAGGAGCGCACCCCGACCCGCGAGGACTGGGCCCGCCTCTCCGAGGCCTGGCGCACGGAGCTGGACGAACGCATCCGGCAGCTCAACCGCCTGCGGGACCATCTGACCGACTGCATCGGCTGCGGCTGTCTGTCGCTGGCCACCTGCGTGCTGTCCAACCCGGACGACGCGTTCGGCGAACGGCGGGCGGGTTCCAGTCTGCTGCCGGAGCGGGTGGAACGCAGGCAGTAGGGGGTGCTCGGGTCACCGGCCGTGCTGGAGCAGTGCCTCGGTCACCAACTCGGCGTTGGACAGTGCCCGTTCGCCGTCGGGGAGCAGCAGGGTGTCCTCCAGGCCGATGCGGGTCGCGAGGCCCAGCCGGCCCGCCAGCCGCAGTACCGGCCAGGCGCCGCCCTCCTCGCCGTGCAGCAGGACCGGGCGGCCGTGGGCCGTGCCCAGCTCGGTGAGCAGGGTCCGCGCCGACTCCTCGGCGGTGGCCGGGTCGGGGTCCGTCACCTCCGCCAGCACCCGCAGCACCTGCGGCCCCAGCGGCGAGGCCGCGAACCGCGCCGCCCCGTCCGTGCCGGACCAGATGCCCGCCTCCACGCCGATGCCCATGACCAGCAACTGCTCCGCGACGTCCTCGGCGCCCGGTTCGTGCCAGTTGACCGAGGCGAAGTCGGGCAGGACGGACCAGGTGCCCACGCGCTTCAGCCGCAGCGCCGGATCGGGTGCGGCCCAGGCGCCGGTGGTCACTCCGATCGGTACGCGCACCCGCGCGCGGAGCGCGTCCACCGTCGGTTCGACCACGCGCGGGGACAGGCTCTCCCGCCCGCACGGGGTCCTCGGGTGCACATGGATCTCCGTGGCTCCGGCCGCGACCGCTTCGGCGGCGGAATCCGCCAGCGCCGCCGGCGACAGCGGCACGCCCGTGCCGTCGGCACCGCCACGGCGTCCGTTCAGGCAGACCTGCAGTTCCATGCTCCGATGGTGCCGGTCGCCACTGACAACGGCCAGGGCACCGGCAGTTGGGGGGTGCGGCATGTTGGGGGGTGCGGCATCCCCGGCGCACCCCCACGTGGTCAGGCCGACATGAGAAGCCGCCCGCGCCTGGCATAGGCCAGCGCCTCGGGGGTGAGGACCGGACGCGGCACCAGGATCCCGCAGTCCGCGCAGACCGGACCGGCGGAGGGCTCGTGGTCCAGGTCGTACTTCCAGATGAGGCGCTCCCCTTCGCACACCGGGCAGACCGTGCCCGGCTCGCGCTCCAGGGCGGCGATCAGCCGTCGCAGCACCTCGGCGAGTGGTTCGTCGGGATGGACCCGTGGGTCGTCGCACCAGGCCACTCCGAATCCGCCCCAGGTCAGCCGGTGCCAGTCGTCCACGCTGCCCGGGCGGCGCAGCCCGTCGTGCTTCTCCTTCTTGCGGCGCTCGGCGAACTCGCTCTCATAGCCGAGCCATACCGTCCGCGCCTCTTCCAGCTCCTCCAGCGCGCCCACGAGGCGCACCGGATCGGGGGAACGGTCCTCGGGACCGAACCCGGCCCGCGAGCAGAGATGGTCCCAGGTCGCGCGGTGCCCGTAAGGAGCGAACCGCTCCAGGCACTTGCGCAGCGAGTAACGCCGTAGCGCCAGATCGCACCGTGGGTCTCGCACCTGTCTCGCCAGACTCCGGAAACCGGCCATCGCCCTGCACCTCCGTCACACCTGCAGCTGTACTTCGGTCACTTCGGCGTCGCCGCACGGGCTGCGCGCGGCGTTGCCGTATAGACGTATCGACACTCGAATCGGCTCCATCCGATTTCCGATGCCGTCCATAAGGCCGCCCGCCTTGACCGACAGCCGGTGACACCGCCGACGCGGGCGAGCACTCCAAAACTTGACGCATGTTCATCTTCAATCTCGGGGATACCGGCGGTAACGTCCGGCACCACCACTCGTCGTGAGGAGCCCCCATGCCGCGGCGCACCAGACATCACGCGTTGTTCGACAGACTGAGAACTCCCCGCAAGCTCCCCGGGTTCCTGAAAGCCGCATCCGTATGCGTGCTCATCGCCGGGCTGCTCTCCCCGCTGGCCCAGGCGACCACGGCCGCGGCGGCCACGGCCTCCAACGACTACTGCGGCGGCCAGTGTTCCGACATCCTGCCGCCCGGCGAGAACGGCAACGCCACCCTCGCCCAGATCCTGCTCAACCAGGCCTTCGGCACCCAGCCCAGCCATGCCGAGGACCAGCTCGGCCCCTACAACAACCTCGCCACGGGCTACTCCACCCTCACCGACGCGAAGATCAACACGTTCTTCAACGACTCGTCGTTCGGGGTCGCGTCCAGTCAAGTCGCCTCCACGGAGAACCCGGCCGGCCGCAGCGACGTGACCATCGTCCGCGACAAGGCGACCGGGGTGCCTCATATCACCGGTACCACCAGATACGGCACGGAGTTCGGCGCCGGGTATGCCGCCGCTGAGGACCGGCTGTGGCTCATGGACGTGTTCCGGCACGTCGGCCGCGGCCAGCTCACCACCTTCGCCGGCGGTGTCGCCTCCAACCAGGGCCTCGAGCAGGAGTTCTACCGCAACGCCCCCTACTCCGAGGCCGACCTCCAGGCGCAGATCGACAACGCCGTCGCCAACAACGGCGCCCGCGGCCAGCAGGCCCTCGCGGACGCCGACGCCTACCTCGACGGCATCAACTCCTACATCGACGCCTCCGACAGCGGCCGGTACTTCCCCGGCGAGTACGTGCTGACCGGGCACAAGGACTCGATCACCAACGCCGGTACGATCGACCACTTCAAGATCACCGACCTGGTGGCGCTGGCCTCCGTGATCGGCGCGCTGTTCGGCTCCGGCGGTGGCGGCGAGGTCAACAACGCCATATCGCTGCTCGCCGCCCAGGACAAGTACGGCGTGACGGAGGGCACCAAGGTCTGGGAGTCGTTCCGTGAGCGCAACGACCCCGAGGCCGTGCTCACCGTCCACAACGGCGAGAGCTTCCCGTACGGCACCAAGCCTGACAGCCCGCAGGGCGAGGCGCTGCCCGACGCTGGCTCGGTGACCACCGAACCCCTGGTCTACAACGCCACCGGCACCGGCGCCGACCAGAGCGCCGGCGCCGCCTCCGCTGCGGCGACCAAGACCGCGCTCAGCTCGGCCAGGCGCGGCATGTCCAACGCCCTCGTGGTCAGCGGCAAGTACACCGCGAGCGGCCACCCGATCGCCGTGTTCGGACCGCAGACCGGCTACTTCGCCCCGCAGCTGCTCATGCTCCAGGAGATCCAGGGCCCGGGCATCAGCGCCCGCGGCGCCTCCTTCGCCGGTCTGAGCATGTACGTCGAACTGGGCCGCGGCCAGGACTACGCGTGGTCCGCGACCACCTCCGGGCAGGACATCATCGACTCCTACGCGGTCGAACTCTGCCAGGACGACTACCACTACCTGTTCCACGGCACCTGCACGGCCATGGACGAGGTCGAGCAGACCAACTCCTGGAAGCCGACCACGGCCGACGGCACGGCCGCCGGTTCGTACACCATGAAGG
This sequence comes from Streptomyces sp. NPDC028289, assembly GCF_055565975.1. Taxonomy (NCBI): domain Bacteria; kingdom Bacillati; phylum Actinomycetota; class Actinomycetes; order Kitasatosporales; family Streptomycetaceae; genus Streptomyces; species Streptomyces sp. NPDC028289. The sequence goes on from NZ_JBVHTI010000010.1 coordinate 126,690, forward strand.
TCTGGAAGACGAAGTACGGCCCGGTCGAGTACCGGGCCACCGTCGGCGGGAAGAAGGTCGCCTACACCACCCTGAGATCCTCCTACATGCACGAGGCCGACTCGATCATCGGCTTCCAGATGCTCAACGACCCCGACTACGTGAAGAGCCCGCAGACCTTCCAGAGCGCGGTGCAGCACATCAACTACACCTTCAACTGGTTCTACGCCGACTCCTCGCACACCGCGTACTACAACAGCGGCAACAACCCGGTGCGGGCGAGCGGGGTCGACCCCGAGTTCCCGGTCTGGGGCCGGGCCGCCTACGAGTGGCAGAACTGGGACCCGTCCACCAACACGGCCGACTACACCCCGGCCGCCCAGCACCCCCAGTCGATCGACCAGGACTACTACGTCTCCTGGAACAACAAACAGGCGCTGAACTACACGACCGCGAGCTGGGGCGACGGCTCGGTCCACCGCGGCAACCTGCTGAACGACCGGGTCAAGAAGCTGGTCGCCGCCGGTGGCGTCACCCGCTCTGCGCTTGTCAAGGCCATGGCGGACGCATCGCTCACGGACCTGCGTGCCGAGGACGTCCTGCCGGACCTGTTGAAGGTGATCAACAGCAGTACGGTCACCGACTCCACGGCCGCCGCGGCCGTCACCAAGCTCCAGACCTGGCTGACCGCGGGCGGCAAGCGCACGGAGACCTCGGCGGGCTCGAAGACGTACGCCAACGCCGACGCCATCCGGATCCTGGACGCATGGTGGCCGCTGCTGGTGAAGGCCGAGTTCCAGCCCGGCCTCGGTGACGACCTGTACACCGCGTTCACCAACAACCTGTACATCGACGAGACCCCTTCGGCCGCCCACGGACCGACCGGTGCGCATGCCGGAAGCTCCTTCCAGTACGGCTGGTGGAGTTATGTCGACAAGGACATCCGGTCGGTGCTCGGGCAGACGGTGTCGGGACCGCTCGCCGAGCAGTACTGCGGCGGCGGCAGCCTCAGCGCCTGCCGGGACATCCTGATCAGCACCCTCAAGACGGCGGCCGGCACCAGCGCGTCCACCGTCTACCCCGGGGACTCGCTGTGCTCGGCGGGCGACCAGTGGTGCGCCGACTCGATCGTGCAGCGCACCCTGGGCGGCATCAAGCACTACAACATCAGCTGGCAGAACCGGCCGACCTTCCAGCAGGTCGTGGAGTTCACCTCACACAGGTGAGCCGCCCACCGGTGGGCTGATGCCCCACGGCGGCGGGGTCACACGATGTGCCCCGCCGCCAGCACCACCCGCGCCAGTTCGGGGTGCACGATGTCGCTGTGCGCCCCGGACGGCGGGCCGCCCCGCTTCACGACCGCCGCCGCGTCGACGTTCACACAGCCCGGCGCGGCGAGCGGGCCATGCAGCGCCGCCGCCAGGTCCAGCGACCGGGTCCCCGGCACCTCCTGGACGCCGTCGTGGCCCATCGCACCCCACCTGGCGCCCAGCATCCGCGCCACGTCCCGCCCAGCGCCGACTCGCAGTCGTCCGCCATCCGCGAGGCCAGCGGGTACAGCGTGCCGAGCGACTCGTCGAAGTGGGAGTAGCAGCACACCAGCGGACCGTCGATCCGGTTCTGCTGCCCCTGGAGCACTCCGCCGGCGCGCGGATCGTGGGGCAGCCGGGCGGCGAACGCGTAGTGCGAGAAGGCCCCCTGCAGCAGGGTCACGGACTTCACCGTCCGCACCCCGTCGGGCAGCCCGCGCAGCGCGAACGACACCAGCCGGCCGCCGAAGCTGTGCCCCACCAGATGCACCCGCACGTCCGGTACCGTCGCAGCCAGCTGCCCGATCACCCGCCCGAGCCCACGCTCCCCGACGGTCCCGGCGCGCCGCTTCATCGCGTAGTACGTCGCCTGCCGCAACAGCTCCTTCGCGCCGTCCCAGGGGTCGGGCAACGCGAACCCGGCCGTGCCACCGCTGCCCTGGAGGGCGGCCAGCGCCGCCGCGAACTCGTCGCACAGGGTCGTCGTGTCCCCGCTGAACAGCACGGGTTCGCTCTGCGGGACGCCCTCCGCGAGCGTGTCCGCGGCGAACAGCGGCTGCGGGCCGCCGGGGAGGACCTCGACCAGCAGCCGGACGAGGCGCCCGAACTCGTCCAGTTCGCCCGCCGGCCGCTGGTCCAGCATCCGCGCGAGCTGGTCGACCACGGTGGCCCGCCCCGGGAACGTCTCCAGCAGCGCGTGCCGGGTGTCCTTGTCGAGGACGGGGGCCTGTGTCTCCTCCGCCTCCGTGGCCACCACCGACTTGGGGAAGTCGGGGATCGGCTCGTCGCAGAACCGCATCGACGGCCAGATCACCCCCGCGTACCCGATCCGCGCCTTCGGCGCGAGCTTCGGGATCGGCGCGAAGAACCGCCGGTACAGGCGGGTCGCGCCCGAACGGTCGTTGTTCCAGCCGTGCGCGAAGACGATCAGGTCATGGAGGCCGTGGCCGCCGATCTCGCCCAGCAGCCGGTCGCGTTCGGCGCCGTCCGGGTCCCCGTCCGCGTCGAAGGTCAGTTCCCAGTAGGGAGCCACACTCATCCCAGGATCCGCCATACGAGGCTCCTCGTCCCCCGAACCGGTGCGATGTGCGCGCATCGTCCCGCCACCGGGCAAGGTTGGCCATACGCCGCGCCTCACCTGTAGAGGAGAAATTCCTTTCGGACCCGGCGGAATGCGGCGAGTTCGTCCTGCCACGCGCCGGCGATCTCGTCCGGGCCCGCGCCGGCGTCGATCATCGTGCGCACGCGCGCGGACCCGGTGAGCTTGTCGACCCAGTCGTCCGGGCGCCAGGCGAAGCCGCTCCACACCTTCTTCGCGGTGACCAGGAGGGCGATTCCGGTGCGTACCGGGTCGTAGGCGGCCCGGTCGTGCACATGGATCTGCACCCCGCCGACGGTTCTGCCCTGGAACTTGGAGAAGGTCGGCGCGAAGTACGCCTCCCGGAACCGCACGCCGGGCAGCGCGAGCTCGTTGGCGGCGGCCGCCCAGCGCGCGTCGATCCCCTCCGCGCCCAGCAGTTCGAAGGGGCGGGTGGTGCCGCGTCCCTCCGACAGGTTCGTGCCCTCGAAGAGACAGGTCCCCGAGTACACCAGGGCGGTGTCCGGGGTGGGCATGTTGGGACTCGGGGGCACCCACGGCAGGCCGTAGGCGTCGTAGAAGCGCGAGCGCCGCCAGCCGGTCATCGGTACGACGTCCAGGGCGACCGGCGTCCCCAGGAACTCCGCGTTGAACAGCCGCGCGAGTTCGGCGACCGTCATCCCGTGCGCCTGCGCGATCGGCTGCCGTCCGACGAAGCTGGCGAACTCCCGGTGCAGGACCGGGCCCTCGGCCGTGCGGCCGGTCACCGGGTTCGGGCGGTCGAGGACGACGAAGCGCCTGCCCGCCAGTTGCGCGGCCGCCATGCAGTCGTAGAGCGTCCAGATGTACGTGTAGAAGCGGGCGCCGACGTCCTGGATGTCGAAGACGACGGTGTCCACGCCGGACGCGGTGAAGACGTCGGCCAGGGCCTGTCCGCTCTTGAGGTACGTGTCGTAGACGGGGAGGCCGGTCGCCGGGTCGTCGTAGCGGCCCTCGGAGCCGCCGGCCTGGGCGGTGCCGCGGAACCCGTGTTCCGGGCCGAAGACCGCCGTCAGTTCGACCCGGGGGTCGGCGTGCATGACGTCGACGATGTGGCGGACGTCCTGGGTGATGCCGGTGGGGTTGGTGACGATGCCGACCTTCTGGGCGGCGAGGAGGGTGTAGCCGGCGGCGGCGAGGTGATCGAAGCCGGTTCTGAGGGTGCCGTGGGCGTCGGCCGTGGTTGCCGTGGGCAGGGCTGTCACGGCCGCTGCCGTTGCCGTGGCCGCGGTGAGCAGACTTCGTCGGGACGGGCGCATGTGGGGGGCCTCCGTCGTCGTCCGGGTGCAGGCCGGATGGGGTTGGTCGCGCAGTTCCTCCCCCAGCCGAAGGCTGGGGGTACCCCCAGCGCCCCTTCGGGGGCGCGCTGCAGCTTAGGGGATGCGACAGCTGCCCTTTTCTCAAACATACCGACCGGTTAGTGTGTCCGTGCTGAGCCGAGTCTGGTCGCGTCGTGTCGAAGGAGACCGATGGTGGGAGCCGTGCAAGATGCCCGAGTCGTCGTCACCGGGGCGGGAGGTGGCATCGGGGCTGCTCTCGCCCGTCGGTTCGCCGCCGAAGGCGCCCGTGTCGTCGTGAACGACCTGGACGGGGACAGGGCGGCCGCCGTCGCCGCGGAGATCGGCGGGATCGCCCTCGCGGGGGACGCGTCCGGCATCGTCGGTGCCGCCAGGGACGCGCTCGGCGGGAGCGTCGACGTCTACTGCGCCAACGCCGGGCTCGGGTCGGGTGGGTCCGAGGCGGCCGAGCCGGCCGTGTGGGAGTCCGCCTGGGACGTCAACGTCATGGCTCACGTACGCGCCGCCCAGGAGCTGCTGCCGGACTGGCTGGAGCGGGGGAGCGGGCGGTTCGTGTCCACCGTGTCCGCGGCCGGGCTGCTCACCATGATCGGTGCCGCGCCCTACAGCGTGACCAAGCACGCCGCCTACGCCTTCGCGGAGTGGCTGTCGCTGACGTACCGGCATCGCGGCCTGAAAGTGCACGCCATCTGCCCGCAGGGCGTCCGTACCGACATGCTCGCCGCCACCGGCAGCGCGGGCGATATCGTGCTCCAGCCGACCGCCATCGAACCGGAGGCCGTCGCCGACGCGCTGTTCAAGGGGATGGCCGAGGACCGGTTCCTGATCCTGCCGCACCCCGAGGTCGCCGACTTCTACCGGGCCCGGGCCACCGACCCGGACCGCTGGCTGACGAGCATGAACCACATCCAGCAGAAGTGGGAGGCATCCCGGTGAGCGAGTCGGTGACCGAGTCCATCTACGCCGCCCGGCCCTGGGTGGGGCTGCTCAACGACGTCCAGCGCGGGCCGGTCGACCCGCCCGCCTCGCTGGTGCACGCCCTGCGGGCCGCCGTGGCCGAGGCGCCCGACCGCACCTGCCTCGCCTACTTCGACGCCCGCCTCAGCTTCCGCGAGGTCGACGAGCTGAGCGACTCCGTCGCCGCGCATCTCGCCGAGCGGGGTCTGGCGCGCGGGGACCGGGTCGCCGTCATCCTGCAGAACTCGCCGCACTTCGTGCTCGCGCTGCTCGGCGCCTGGAAGGCCGGCGCGACCGTCGTGCCGGTCAACCCGATGTACAAGGCGGGGGAGGTCACGCACGTCCTGCGGGACGCCGAGGTGGCCGCGCTGGTCTGCTCGCAGCGGGCCTGGGAGTCGTACCTGCGCGACACGGCCGCCGACTCGCCGGTGCGGATCGTGCTCACCGCGAGCGAGCTGGACTTCCAGACGCGCGGCGACGCGCGCGTACTGACCTTCGAGCGGCTGCCGCAGGCCGCGGACGCCGAGGACCTGGTCGCCGTCGCCCGGAAGGGCGGGACGGCGCCCGACGGGCGGGACCCGGAGCCCTCCGACATCGCCCTGATCAGCTACACCTCGGGGACCAGCGGCGCCCCCAAGGGCGCCACCAACCTGCACGGCAACATCATGTACAACGCGGAGCGGCAGCGGACCGGGCTCGCGCTGCCCGACGCGCCGGTCTACTACGCCCTCGCGCCCCTCTTCCACATCACCGGCATGGTCTGCCAGCTCTGCGCCTGTCTCACCAGCGTGGGCACGCTCGTCCTGACCTACCGCTTCGAGCCGGGCCTGGTGCTGGAGGCGTTCGCCGAGCACCGCCCGCAGTACACGGTCGGCCCGTCCACCGCCTTCATGGCCCTGGCCGCCCACCCGGACGTCACCCCGGAGCACTTCGCCTCCTTCGTCAACATCTCGTCGGGCGGCGCCCCGCTGCCGCCGGCCCTGGTGGAGAAGTTCCGCGCGGGGTTCGGGCCGTACATCCGCAACGGCTACGGGCTGACCGAGTGCACCGCGCCCTGTGCCTCCGTACCGCCGGAGCTGGAAGCGCCCGTCGACCCCGTCTCCGGGACCCTCGCGGTCGGGGTGCCCGGCCCGGACACCGTCGTGCGGATCATCGACGACGAGGGCAACGAGGTGCCCTTCGGCGAGCAGGGCGAGATCGCGGTGCGCGGGCCGCAGGTGGTGCCCGGCTACTGGCGGCGGCCCGAGGCCACCGCCGAGACCTTCCCGGACGGCGAACTGCGCACCGGCGACATCGGGTTCATGGACCCGCAGGGCTGGCTGTACGTCGTCGACCGCAAGAAGGACATGATCAACGCGTCCGGCTTCAAGGTCTGGCCGCGCGAGGTCGAGGACGTGCTGTACACCCATCCGGCGGTACGCGAGGCGGCCGTGGTCGGGGTGCCGGACGGGTACCGCGGCGAGACCGTCAAGGCCTACATCAGTCTTCGCCCGGGAACTGCAACCGATCCGGACGATCTCGCCCTCTATTGCAAGGAGAGACTGGCCGCCTACAAGTATCCGCGCCAGGTGGAGATCCTGCCCGACCTGCCGAAGACGGCAAGTGGGAAGATCCTCCGACGGGAACTTCGTTCCCGACCGCAACAGGGTTAGCAGAATTACGAGAAAGGCAGGTGGCGGCAGTGCCCAGGACGACGGACGGAGACGGGGCTCCTGTTCCGCAGCGGCTTCTTGCCGCCGCCACCCGGCTCTTCGCGGAGCAGGGGTACGACCGCACCTCCGTGCAGGAGATCGTGGAGGCGGCCGGCGTCACCAAGGGGGCGCTGTACCACTACTTCGGCTCCAAGGACGATCTCCTGCACGAGGTGTACGCGCGCATGCTGCGCGTCCAGCAGGAGCGGCTCGACGCCTTCGCGAACGCGGACGAGCCGATCGAGAAGCGGCTGCGGGGCGCGGCGGCCGACGTGGTCGTCACGACCATCGAGAACCTCGACGACGCGTCGATCTTCTTCAGGTCCATGCACCACCTGAGCCCGGAGAAGAACAAGCAGGTGCGCGCCGAACGCCGCCGCTACCACGAACGCTTCCGCGCGCTCATCGAGGAGGGGCAGCGCGAGGGCGTCTTCTCCACCGCGACCCCGGCCGACCTCGTCGTCGACTATCACTTCGGCTCGGTCCACCACCTGTCGACCTGGTACCGCCCCGACGGCCCCATGACCCCCCAGGAGGTCGCCGACCATCTGGCCGACCTGCTGCTGCGGGCACTGCGGCCCTGATCGTCCGGTGCCGCCGGGCAAGGAGCAGCATGCTGGGTTTCATGGACGCCTACGTCCTGTGGCGCCGGATGCCGTTCCCGCGGAGCGGTTCGACCGCGGGCCTGGTCCTCGCGCACAGCGATCTGGCGGGCGCCGACGAGTACGTGACGACGGTGATCCGGTTCGTGGAGAGCGGGATCTTCAAGCCGGCGCCGGTCGACGTGCTCGCGGAGCTCCGGGAGCTCATGCTGCGGCTCGACCGGCTCGGTGCGGCCGCCACGGGTGCGGACCTGGAGGCCGCCCGCTCGCAACACGCGTACGCGGCCCTGCTGGACCTCGTCTACCGGCAGTACCTCGAAGCGGGAGGGTCACCGGCGTGAGCGGCCCCGCGAGAAAGGCCCCGGCGTGACGCCGGGGCCTTTCTCGTGCTCTTCCCGTCCTACAGGTACTTCTTCAGCTCCCGCCGCGCCAGCGACCGCTGGTGCACCTCGTCCGGGCCGTCGGCGATCATCAGTGTGCGGGCCCCGGCGTACAGGTCGGCCAGCGGGAAGTCCTGGCTGACGCCGCCCGCGCCGTGCAGCTGGATCGCGCGGTCGATGATGCCGACGACCGCACGCGGCGTGGCGATCTTGATGGCCTGGATCTCGGTGTGGGCGCCCCGGTTGCCGACGGTGTCCATCAGCCAGGCCGTCTTGAGGACCAGCAGCCGCAGCTGCTCGACCGTCACGCGCGCGTCGGCGATCCAGTTGTGCACCACACCCTGCTGGGCCAGTGCCTTGCCGAAGGCCTCGCGCGAGACGGCCCGGCGGCACATCAGCTCGATCGCCCGCTCGGCCATGCCGATCAGCCGCATGCAGTGGTGGATCCGGCCCGGGCCGAGCCGGGCCTGGGCGATGGCGAACCCGCCGCCCTCCTCGCCGACCAGGTTCGACACCGGCACGCGCACGTGGTCGAAGACCACCTCGGCGTGGCCGCCGTGGTAGTGGTCCTCGTAGCCGAAGACCTTCATCGCGCGCTTCACGGTGACGCCCGGAGTGTCGCGCGGCACCAGCACCATGGACTGCTGACGCCGGATGTCGGCGCCGTCCGGGTCGGTCTTGCCCATCACGATGAAGATCTTGCAGTCCGGGTTCATCGCCCCCGAGATGTACCACTTGCGGCCGGTGATGACGTAGTCGTCGCCGTCCCGCTCGATGTACGTGGTGATGTTGGTGGCGTCCGAGGAGGCCACCTCCGGCTCGGTCATCGCGAACGCCGAGCGGATCTCGCCGGCCAGCAGCGGCTCCAGCCACTGCTTCTTCTGCGCCTCGTCGGCGAACTGGGCCAGCACCTCCATGTTGCCGGTGTCCGGCGCCGCGCAGTTCAGCGCGGTGGGCGCCAGGTGTGGGGAGCGGCCGGTGATCTCGGCGAGCGGCGCGTACTGGAGGTTGGTGAGGCCGGCGCCGTACTCGGCGTCGGGCAGGAAGAGGTTCCACAGGCCCTGCCTGCGCGCCTCGGCCTTCAGCTCCTCGACCACGGCCGGGGTGTCCCACGGCGAGGCCAGTTCGGCCCGCTGCTCCTCGGCGACCGCCTCGGCCGGGTAGACGTACTCGTCCATGAAGGCGAGCAGCTTGGCGCGCAGTTCCTCGGTGCGCGCATCGAACGCGAAGTCCATGGCCGGTCAGCCTTCCTGAAGAGTGGTCAGTCCGTGGTCGATGAAGACGGGCACGAGGTCGCCGATGCGGTCGAAGCCCTGCCCGAGCGTCTGGCCCAGCGTGTACCGGTAGTGGATGCCCTCCAGGATCACGGCGAGCTTGAACCAGGCGAACGCCGTGTACCAGGCGATCTGCGCGACGTCCCGCCCCGAGCGGGCCGCGTACCGCTCGACCAGCTCCCGCGGGTCCGGGTGGCCGGGCGCCTCGGCGGTCGTCGACACCGGTGAGTCCGGCGCGCCCAGCGGCAGGCTGTACATCACCAGCAGGCCCAGGTCGGTCAGCGGGTCGCCGAGCGTGGACATCTCCCAGTCGAGGATCGCCTTGATCCGGTCGTCGTCACCGATCAGCACGTTGTCCAGGCGGTAGTCGCCGTGGATCACCGTGGGCGCGGGCGACACGGGCAGGCGGCGGCCCAGGGTCGCGTGGAGCTCGTCGATGCCGGCCAGTTCACGGTTGCGGGAGGCGTCCAGCTGCTTGCCCCAGCGGCGGAGCTGGCGGTCCAGGAAGCCCTCGGGGCGGCCGAAGTCGGCGAGGCCGACCTCCGCGGGATCCACGGCGTGCAGTTCGACAAGCGTGTCCACCAGGGAGAGCACGGCGTCGCGGGTGCGCTCCGGGCCGAGCGGGACGAGCTGGTCGGAGGTGCGGTACGGGGTGCCCGCCACGAACTCCATCACGTAGAACGGCGCGCCGAGGACATCCTCGTCCTCGCACAGCAGCACCGGACGCGGCACCGGCACCTCGGTCGGGTACAGCGCGCTGATCACCCGGTGCTCGCGTCTCATGTCGTGGGCGGTGGCCAGGACATGGCCCAGCGGTGGCCGCCGTACGACCCACTTCGAGGCGGAGTCGGCGACCGCGTAGGTGAGGTTCGACCGTCCGCCCTCGATCAGCCTTCCGGTCAGCGGACCGGTCACCAGGCCGGGGCGCTCGCGGTCGAGCAGGCCGCGCAGCCGGTCGAGATCGAGTCCGGGCGGGTGGTCGGGGCTCATGCATCGCTCCTACGAACGAATGAACAGGACCCAACTCATGATGCCGACCAGTCGGTATGTCGTCCAGCGGGTGAGCCAAACGTGACCGGGACCACCCTACGGCCCGAACGGCGGGCGGCGGCTCCCCGCGCGCAGAGCGGGGAGCCGCCGTGGGTGAGGGCCGGCTCAGTGATCGTCCCAGTGGCCGTCGTGCTCGGCGTGCCGGTGGCCGTCGTGCAGATAGTCGATGTGATCGCCGTGCAGGACCCCGGTGTGCCCGCAGCCCTCCCCGTGCCGGTGCTCGTGCGCCTCGTGGGTGACGTGGCCGTCGGGCTCGCACTCGTCCCAGTGGCCGCCGTGCTCGCGGTGCAGGTGCCCGTTGTGGGCGTAGTCGATGTGGTCGCCGTGCGGCACCTGGTCGTGCCCGCAGTCCGGTCCGTGGCTGTGGCCGTGTGCGGTGTGTTCCTGATGAAGGGTGGTCATGGTGCTCGCCTTCAGGGGTACAGGGTTCAGGAGTGTGGCGTGATGCCGACGGCCAGGCTGCCACGCAAACGGCACATATGCGGGCATCCCGGTTGCGTGGCGTCCGAGCACCCCGGAGGGTCGTTTGCATGAAAGGCATCAGCTACAGCCGGTACGGCGGCCCCGAGGTGCTGGAGTACGGCGAGGTCAAGGACCCGAAGGTCGGCCCCGACTCGGTGCTGGTGAAAGTCCGCGCGGCGGCCGTCAACCCGGTCGACTGGAAGTGCCGCGAGGGCCAACTGCACGGCATCCTGGACGCCGTCTTCCCGGTGATCCCCGGCTGGGACGTCTCCGGGGTGGTCGTGCAGCCGGGCGCCGCCGTCACCGAGTTCGCGGTCGGCGACGAGGTGATCGGCTACGTCCGCGAGGACTTCCTCTCCCGGGGCACGTTCGCCGAGTACGTCGCCGCCCCGGTGCGCACCCTCGCCCGCAAGCCGCGCAACCTCACCTACGAGCAGGCCGCCGGGCTGCCGCTGGCCGGCCTCACCGCCTACCAGGTGCTGGTGCACGCCCTGGAGGTCAAGCGCGGCGAGACGGTCCTGGTGCACGCCGCAGCCGGCGGGGTCGGCTCGCTCGCCGTCCAGATCGCGGTCCACCTCGGCGCCCGGGTCCTCGGCACGGCGAGCGAGCCCAACCACGACTTCGTCCGCGGCCTCGGCGGCGAGCCGGTGACCTACGGCGCGGGCCTGGCCGAACGCGTGCGGGGACTGGCTCCGGAGGGCGTGGCCGCCGTCTTCGACACCGTCGGCGGGGAGGCCCTGACCGTCTCGGCGAACCTCCTCGCCCCCGAGGGCCGGATGGCCTCGATCGCCGACCCGGACGTGGTGGACTTCGGCGGCCGCTACTGCTTCGTGCGCCCCGACACCGAGGACCTCACCCGGCTCACCGCGCTCGCGGAGCAGGGCGTGCTCAGCGTCCACGTCGCCGACACGTTTCCCCTGAGGGCGGCGGCCGACGCGCAGCGCCGCAGCCAGCAGGGGCACACCCGGGGCAAGCTGGTGGTCACCGTGGACTGGCCGGAGGAGGGCTGAACGGCGGCCGACGGGGGGCTACACGACCAGTGCGGCGGCGCACAGCGCGACGGCGACCGTGCACAGCACCGCCGCGGCCGCCTGCCGGGGGGTGAGAGCCGGGGGGTGGCCGATGACCGCGAGGGCGCGGATACGGCGGTGGGCGACCAGGAGGAAGCCCAGCCACAGGATGCAGCAGGCGGCGCAGGCGACGACGCCGGCGGCCGAGGTGCTGCCGTGCAGTGCGGTCTTGGCCGCGAGTACCGCGGCGACGGTCGCCGACAGGGTCGTACGGCGCCAGGCCAGCCGGGTCCGCTCCGGCTGGAGCCCGGGGTCGCGGGACGGCTCCGTCATCCCTCCCACCCGACGAGCACGACGACGACCATCGCTACGGCGACCACCGCGATGACCACGCTCAGCAGTGCCGGGAACCGGGACACCGGCAGGTCCTCACCGCGCCGCATCGCCCGCTCGCAGCGCATCCAGTGGTTCACGGCGCGCAACGAGCAGAGGACACCTGCGGCGAGGAGGGCGAGGGCGAGGCCGATGCGCCAGCCGCGGCCCAGGTCGGGCAGGAACTGGTCCACGGCGAATCCGCCGCCGATGAGGGCGAGGGCGGTGCGCAGCCAGGCCAGGAAGGTCCGCTCGTTGGCGAGGGAGAAACGGTAGTCGGGGGTCGTGCCCTCCTGCCGCACGACCTCGGGGGCGAACCACAGGCGGACGTTCCGTACGAATTCGATCACGTGTAGGAAGCCTACCGGGGGGCCGTCGTAGTCCGGGTGCGGGCCGGTGGGGGCTGATCGCGCAGTTCCTCCCCCAGCCTTCGGCCGGGGGAGCACCCTGCCAGCGCCGGTAAGCGTCCCCCCGCCTCAGCCCCGCCACTCCCGCAGCCGCTCCCACGCCGCCACCCCGTCCGGCACCCACTCCCACTCCCCGAGCCGAGACAGCAGTTCCTCCTCGCTCAGGAAGTCGTGCCACGCCACCTCCTCCACCTGCGGTCGCACCGGCAGCTCGCAGCGCGCCTCGTACACCGCCGACCACCAGCTCTGCCCGGCGCCGTCGTCGTACAGGAACTTGAAGAGGAACGTCGGCCGGGGGAGACCGCTCACGCCCAGTTCCTCCTCGGCCTCCCGCAGCGCCGCGTCGTCGTAGGACTCGCCCGCACCGACCACACCGCCGACGAACATGTCGTACAGGGAGGGGAAGACCAGCTTGGTCGCGGTGCGGCGGTGGACGAAGACGCGGCCGGCGGCATCGCGTGCCTGGATGAAGACGCAGCGGTGGCGCAGGCCCCGGGCGTACGCCTCACCGCGCGGGGACGTGCCGATCACCTGGTCGTTCTCGTCGACGATGTCGAGGATCTCGTCAGCAGCGCTCATGCCGCCATCCAACCAGGCGGGCGGCCGTCGGCGTCAGCGCGGCTGGAGGTCCAGTGACGGCTCCTTCGGCGCCGTACCGCGCGGCATCGCCGGATGCAGACCGAGCAGCACGATGCCCGCCACGATCGCCGCGAGCCCCGCCGCCTCCCAGGCCAGCGCCCCGGTGTCGGTGCGCAGCCGGTCCCCGAGGAACCCCACCCCGCACAGGATCCCGGCGAGCGGCTGGGCCGCGGTGAGCGCGGGCAGCGAGTTGCGCAGCTCCGCCGTCTCGAACGCGCTCTGGACGAGGATCAGCCCGGTGACTCCGAGCACCAGCACGCCGTACGGCTGCCAGCCGGTCAGCACCTCCATGATGCCGCCCTCGGAGAAGCGGGTGCTGGTGACCCGGGTCAGGGCGTCCTGGACGCCGTAGAGCAGGCCGGCGGCGAGGGCGAGCAGGGTGGGGCCCGCGCTCAGGCGGGACCGCTTGGCGTAGGTCGTGAGCAGCAGGGCTATGCCGACCATCACGCCGATGATCAGCCAGTGGCGCAGCGGGTTGGTGACGGCGTCGCCGCCGCGTGGCTGTCCGGCCAGGATGAACGAGGTCACCCCGCCCGCGAGCAGGATGAGGCCCGCCCAGCCCTGGTGGCTCAGGGGATGCCTGGTCTGGTGCCGGGAGAGCGCGAGGGCGAACAGGAGGTTCGTCGCGAGCAGTGGTTCCACGAGGGAGATCTCGCCCTTGCCGAGGGCGATCGCGCCGAGGATCATGCCGGCCACCATCAGGCCGATACCGCCGAGCCAGCGCGGCACCCGCATCAGGTCGAGCAGCAGCCGGGGCGAGAGGAAGTCGCTGAGCGGTGCCTTCTGGGCGACGTTCTGCTGGAGCACGAACCCGAAGCCCAGGCAACAGGCCGCGCTCACGGCGAGAATCAGAACCAGAACGGACACGCTGCGTACCTCGATCTGCGGCCGGGCTACGGAGTGCGTAGTGGCCGACTGTAGCGCTCCCGGATGGGGATTGCTCCGGGAGTACCCGGAACCGGGCGGTTGACTCGGTCACGCCGCCCGGGTCGATCACGGTGGGCGGTGCGGAGCGGCGACGGGACCCTACGGCCATGGTCCGACGCCCGGGCGGCCCGCGCCATGGCGTACACCACAGCCGGAACCCGGAGCCCCACGGCCACCGTACGCCAACCGGACCCCGGCGCGCGTCAAGTTCCGCTCCGCGCAAGGTAGTTGAACGGAGTACCAGCCCCGTTCAACTTGACGCAAAGTCTTGGCTGGGGGTTTGCTGTGCGTGATCGGCCGATGGCAGCCCGACAACCAGGAAGTTCCGCGGTGCCCCCAACCCCGCCCCTCTTGGGCCCAGGCCCGGCCGTGGCAGGCCCCGGCCCGGCCGTCGCCGAGGCTCCTCCCGCGACAGCGCACCCCGGGTGCGAACACTGTCCCGACGACGCCTTCGACGACGCCGAACTCATCTCCGCGCGGGCCGCGTTGGCCCAGGGCCGCTGGCAGTCCGCCCGCTCCCTGTTGCTCCACACGGGTGATGAATGGGACCGCCGGGGCCACCGCGTCACGGTCCTCGCCCGCGAGCCCTACGCCATCGCCTGGGCCCGCGAGTGGCTGCTCGCCGAGCCCGGCTCCGCAGGCGCCGCCACCCTGTACGCCCTGACCCTGGTCCGGCGCGCCCTGCGCGGCAAGGAGGAGCCGGACCGGGCCCGCGAGGCCTGCGCCGGCGCCGCCGCACTCGCCCCCGCCGACCCGACCCCCTGGCTCGGCCTCCTGCTGCTCGCCCGCCACCTGGGCACCCACGAGGAGACGCGCCGCGTCTTCACCGAGGTGCGCCGCCGGCATCCCGAGCACCACCACGCCCACCACCTGATGGCGGCCCGGATCGCGGAGACCGAGACCCGGGGGACGCACGAGCTGCGCGCCTTCGCGGAACGCGCGGCGGCCGACGCCCCGGCCGACTCCCCGCTCGCCGTCCTGCCGGTCGTCGCCCACACCGAACGCCACCGGGCGCTGGCCGCCGCCGGCCGGGCTCCCGCCGACCCGGCCGCCGCCGGGCACTGGACCGAGCCGTCCGCGCTGCGCGCCCTGGGCGCCGCCTTCGACTGGTGGCTGGAGTGGGGGATCGAGGAGCACCCCCGCCGGTACATCGACCTCAACCACCTCGCCCACGCCACCTTCGGCGCCGGCCGGTACGCCGAGGCCGCTGCCCTGTTCCAGCGGATCGGCCGCCATGCCACCGCGGCGCCCTGGTCGTACCCGGACCGCGACCCGTGCGAGGCGTTCCGGGCGGCCCGCGGGCGGACGCTGCGCGGTTCATGAGAAGAGGTTGTGGATTCCTTACGGCCGCCGGATTCCGTGGCCGAACACGGCCCGACGGTGTTCGAATGAGTGCGTGAACTCTGAACGATCCGAGGAACCACGGCGCACCGAGGAGGGCAGCCCGGTCGGCCGCCGGGTGTTCCTCGGCACGATCGGTCTCGGCGCGCTCGGCCTGGTGACCGCGCCGGTGCTGCAGCGCATGACCGAGACGGTCCTCGGCGCCTTCTCCGGCAAGGACCCCACGGGTCTGACCGGACTCCTCCCGAACGGCGGCGGCTTCCGCTACTACTCGGTGACCGGGTCCGTGCCGGACAAGACCGCCGCGGACTACCAGCTGAAGATCGACGGCCTGGTCGACAAGCCGCAGACGTACACCCTGGCCGACCTGCGGGCCCTGCCGCAGACCAGGCTGGTCAAGGACGTCCAGTGCGTGACCGGCTGGCGGGTGCCCGACACGCCCTTCGAGGGCGTCCGCCTCTCCCACCTCCTGGACCTGGCGGGCGTCCGGGACAGTGCCAAGGCGATCCACTTCACCTGCTTCGACGGCGCGTACACCGAGAGCCTCACCCTCGACCAGGCGCGCCGGTCGGACGTCCTGGTCGCGCTGCGCATGCAGAACAAGGCCATCACCCACGACCACGGCGGCCCGGTCCGCCTCTACGTCGCCCCCATGTACTTCTACAAGTCGGCCAAGTGGCTCTCCGGCATCACGGTCACCGACAAGGTCGAACCGGGATACTGGGAGAACCTCGGCTACGACGTCGACGCCTGGGTCGGCCGCTCGAACGGACGTGACGATGAGCCTACGAGCTGAGGCCCCGGCCGCCACGGACCGGCTGCACCGCTTCACCGCGGCCGAGCGCTGGATCCACCGCACCACGGCGCTGCTGATGGGCCTCTGCGTCGCGACGGCCGCCTGCCTCTACATCCCGCAGCTGGCGATCCTGGTCGGCCGCCGCGAACTGGTCGTCCGCATCCACGAGTGCGCGGGCCTCGCCCTTCCGGTCCCGGTCCTCCTGGGCCTCGCCTCCCGTGCCTTCCGCAGGGACCTCGGCTTCCTGAACCGCTTCGGCCCCCACGACAAGCTCTGGCTGCACGCCGCCCTGAGCCGTGACAAGCGCCCGTCCTCCCGGCCGGCGGGCAAGTTCAACGCCGGGCAGAAGATCTACGCGAACTGGATCGCCGGCGCGACGCTCGTCATGCTCGCCACGGGCCTTTTGATGTGGTTCACCCACCTCACCCCCCTGATGTGGCGCACCTCGGCCACCTTCGTCCACGACTGGCTGGCCCTCACCATCGGCATCGTCCTGGCCGGCCACGTCGGCATGGCCCTGGGCGACCCGGAGGCGAGACGGGGCCTGCGCACGGGAACGGTGAGCCGTGAGTGGGCCAAGCGCGAACATCCCCTGTGGCGGCCGTAACCGCGAGACGCCGCCGAACGCATGCCGACGGCGTCCGGCGGTGCCTCGTCGACCGCACCGCCGGACGCCGCTCCCGTCCCGCCTCTAGATCACCAGGGACAGCAGCAGCACCAGGCCGCCCGCCACCACCGAGATGATCGTCTCCATGACCGACCAGGTCTTGAGGGTCTGGCCGACGGTCAGGCCGAAGTACTCCTTGACCAGCCAGAATCCCGCGTCGTTGACATGGCTGAAGAACAGCGAGCCGGCGCCGATGGCCAGGACCAGGAGGGCCGTGTGGGCCGTCGACATGTCGGCGGCGAGGGGAGCCACCAGGCCCGCCGCGGAGACCGTGGCGACCGTCGCGGAGCCGGTCGCGAGGCGGATCGCGACCGCGATCAGCCAGGCCAGCAGCAGGGCCGGGATCGACCAGTCCTTGGAGATCTCCAGGATCATCTGGCCGACACCGCAGTCGATCAGCGTCTGCTTGAAGCCGCCGCCCGCGCCGACGATGAGGAGGATACCCGCGATGGGCACGAGCCCCTTCTCGACGGTCTGCGAGATCCGGTCCCGGGAGAACCCGGCCGGCCGGCCCAGCGTGAACATGCCGACGATGACGGCCGCGAGCAGCGCGATCAGCGGGGAGCCGACGACGTCGAAGACGCGCTGGACGGTGTCCGCCGGGTCGTCGACGACTATGTCGACCAGTGCCTTGGACAGCATCAGCACGACCGGCAGCAGGATGGTGGCGAGGGTGGCGCCGAAGCCGGGGCGGCTCGCCAGCTCCTCGGACGGACGCTGCGGGAGCATCCGGTCGGGGGCCTGCACGTCCACCCAACGGGCCGCGACCTTCGAGAACAGCGGACCGGCGATGATCACCGTCGGGATCGCGACCAGGACGCCGAGGGCCAGGGTGACGCCCAGGTTGGCGTGGACCGCGTCGATCGCGACCAGCGGGCCGGGGTGCGGCGGCACCAGGCCGTGCATCACGGACAGACCGGCGAGGGCCGGGATGCCGATGCGCATCAGGGAGTAGTGGCCGCGCTTGGCGACCATCAGCACCACCGGGATGAGCAGCACGATGCCGACCTCGAAGAACAGCGGCAGCCCGATCACGGAGGCGATCAGCACCATCGCCCAGGGCATCGCCCGCCCGCCGGCCTTGGCGAGGATCGTGTCGACGATCTGGTCGGCGCCGCCGGAGTCGGCCAGCAGCTTGCCCAGGATCGCCCCGAGCGCGATCAGGACACCCACGCCGGCGACGGTGGCGCCGAGCCCGGTGGTGAAGCTGGTGATGACCTTGTCGAGCGGCGCCCCGGCGAACGCGCCGAGCGCGAGCGAGCCGATGGTCAGCGCCAGGAAGGCGTGGAGCTTGAACTTGGTGATGAGCAGGACGATGACGGCGATGCCCAGCAGGACGGCGATGCCGAGCCGGGCGTGTCCGGCCGAGGTGATGGGCGCGACGGTGTCCGCTGCCAGCATCTCGACGCTGAGTCTGGTCACGGGGTTCCTTGCAGTTGTCGGAACGGGAACTGGGTGATTACTGAGGGGTGCGGTCGGGCAGCGCGTCGAGCGCGCGGACGGCCCGTGCGGTGATCTCCTCGGGGGTGCCCGAGACCTCCACGGCGACACCGGCCTCGTCCGCCTCCAGCGGCTGGAGCGTGGCGAACTGGGAGTCCAGCAGCGCGGTCGGCATGAAGTGGCCCTGCCGGTGCGACATCCGGTCCTCGATGAGCCGCCGGTCACCGGTCAGGTGCAGGAACACGATGCCGGGGGCGGCGGCCCGGAGCCGGTCGCGGTACGACCGCTTCAGCGCGGAGCTGCTGACCACTCCGCCGAGCCCCGCCCGCCCGTGTGCCCAGGCGCCGATGGCGTCCAGCCACGGCCACCGGTCGGCGTCGTCGAGCGGGTGGCCGGCCGACATCTTGGCGATGTTGGCCGGCGGGTGGAAGTCGTCGCCCTCGGCGTACGGGACGCCGAGCCGGGCGGCGAGCAGGGGACCGATCGTGGTCTTGCCCGTGCCGGCGACGCCCATCACCACGACGACGTGAGGGGTCCGCATCCCTGCCTCGCTCTCTTCCTCGGATGCCTCGGGTCCTCGCCGAGACCTCGACGAGAGGACACCGGCGTACGACATCCGGTGTCGGCCTCACTGAAACCCATTAGGTACGACGAATTCAAGAGTCTGTGACTAATAAGTCTGACTTTTTGGCCCTGTGATCCACTCGGTACGCTGAGTGCATGAGCACACCGGGCCGGGGCCTGCACGGCCGAGTACTGGACACCCTCGGCCCCGCCATCACCGCGGGCGAGTACCCGCCGGGCAGCGTCCTGCGCACCGACGAGCTCGCCCAGCACTTCGAGGTGTCACGCTCCGTGATGCGCGAGGCGGTCCGGGTCCTCGAATCCATGCACCTGGTCGAGTCCCGCCGCCGGGTGGGCGTCACCGTCCGCCCGAAGGCCGAGTGGAACGTCTACGACCCGCAGGTCATCCGCTGGCGCCTGGCCGGCGCCGACCGCCCGCACCAGCTGCGCTCGCTCACCGTGCTGCGCTCGGCGATCGAGCCGGTGGCGGCAGGCCTGGCGGCGCGGCACGCCACGGCCGAGCAGTGCGCCGAGCTCACCGAGTGCGCCCTCGGCATGGTCGCCAACTCACGCGGCCACAGGCTGGAGGGGTACCTCTTCCACGACGTGGCCTTCCACCGGGTGATCCTGGTGGCGTCGGGCAACGAGATGTTCGCCCGGCTCGGCGACGTCGTGGCCGAGGTCCTCTCGGGCCGTACCCAGCACGAGGTCATGTTCGAGGACCCCGACCCCGCCGCCGTCACCCTCCACGTCCAGCTCGCGGAGGCGGTGCGCGAGGGCGACGCGTCCCGCGCGGAACACCTGACCCGCGAGATCACGGCGGGCGCCCTCCAGGAGCTGGACATCCTCGCGCCGTAGCCCTACTGCTCCGGGAACTCCCCGTCCAGATACACCCAGGCCCCGTCGACCCGCTCGAACCGGCTGCGCTCCAGCAGCGAGCCGTCCCGGAACGAGGCGCGGAAGGTCACCGTGCCGGTGGAGTGGAAGGCCGAGCCGTCGGTCGTCGCCAGGATCTCCAGACCGGTCCACCGCATCCCGGGGTCCAGGTCGAGCCGGGCGGGCCGGGTCCGGGGATGCCAGGTGCGCAGCAGGTACGGCTCGTCACGCTTCACGAAGGCGCTGTAGCGCGAGCGCATCAGCGCCTCCGCGGTGGGCGCCGCCGCACCGCGGTGGAACCGGCCACAGCAGTTCTCGTACGTCTCCGCGAGACCGCACGGGCAGGCGGCGGACTGCTGCCGGGGTCGCTTCGGTGCCACGGACAAGCCCCCTACGCCGACTCGGCGTTGGTGGGCGGCTGGGCCGGACGTGCCGGGATCGCCAGGGTGGGGAGCGCGGGCAGTGCCGTGCGGTGCACCCAGGCGTCGAGGAGGCCGTCCAGCGGCTCGTCCGCGAACCGGTTGACGTGAGCCGTGAACATCGCGGTCGTCACTGACCCGCCCCGGTGCAGCCCCGCCCACGCCCGCAGCATGTGGAAGAACCGCTCGTCGCCGAGCGCGCAGCGCACCGCGTGGATGGTGACCCCGCCGCGTTCGTAGAGCCGGTCGTCGAACATCGCCTTCTTGCCCGGGGCCGCGATCCGGATGTCCTGCGGCAGTCCGGACAGCAACCGGTGGGCGCCGGCCGCCAGTTGCTGGGCGCTACGGCCGCCGGACCGCTCCGACCACAGCCACTCCGCGTACTTGGCGAGCCCCTCGTTCAGCCAGATGTGCCGCCAGTCGGCGATGGACACGCTGTTGCCGAACCACTGGTGGGCGAGTTCGTGCGCCACCAGGCGTTCCGAACCCCGCGCCCCGTCCACGTGGTTGGCGCCGAACAGCGACAACCCCTGGGCCTCGACGGGGACATCGAACTCTTCGTCGGCGACGACCACGGCGTACTCGTCGAAGGGATACGGCCCGAACAGCCGCTGGAACAGGTCCATCATGGCGGGCTGCCGCGCGAAGTCCCGCGAGAACTCCGGGAGCAGCTGTGCCGGTATGTGGCCGTGCATCGGGATCCCGCCGAAGCCCGGGTCGCCGAGCAGCACCGTCTGGAACTTGCCGATCGCCAGGCTCACCAGGTAGCTCGACGTCGGCGCCGCCTGCTCGTACACCCAGGTCGTCGTGGACGCCTTCGTGGTCCGGGTGAGCAGCCGGCCGCCGGCCACCACCGAGTACGCCGACGGGCAGGTGACCGAGAGCAGGTACGACGCCTTGTCGGCCGGCCGGTCGTTGCACGGGAACCAGGAGGGCGCGCCGACCGGCTGGCTGGCCACCAGCGCGCCGTCCGTCAGCTCCTCCCAGCCGATCCCGCCCCAGGGGCTGTTCACCGGCTTGGGGTTGCCCGACCAGTGGATCTCCACGGTGAAGGCGGCCCCGGCGCGCAGCGGCTTCGCGGGCTTGACCCGCAGCCGGCCGCCGCGGTGCGTCCAGTGCGGCTGGCGGCCGTCCACCCGAATCCGCCCGATCTTGAAGTCGGCCAGGTTCAGCTGGAACTCGGGCAGCGCGGCACGGCCCGCGATCGCGTTGATCCGGGCCATGCCGGCCAGGCGGTTGGGTCCCGGCCGGTAGTCCAGCGTGAGCTCATAGCGATGCACCCGGTACCGGGAATCGCCGTTGTCCGGGAAGTACGGGTCCGGACCCGCTGACTGCTGCACTGCCACTTCCGCGATCGCTCCCTGCGCTGTGCTCGAACCGTCCCTCGGTGCACCGATGCCCGCGGCCACCACCGGACGGCCCGCGCTCAGGGACGCCATGCCTCGATCGGGTTGCCGAGCCAGCGGGTGTCGTCGGGGACCGACTCCGCCGCCATGACGAGCGACGCGGGACCCAGGGTGGTGCGGGCCCCGATCGTGCTGCCGGGCAGCACGATCCCGCCAGGGCCCAGGGTGGCGCCCTCACGGAGAACCACAGTATCCGTCCGCAAGATCCGGTCGTGGAAGAGGTGAGTCTGCAGGACACAGCCGCGGTTCACGGTGGCCGCGTCCTCCAGTGTGACCAGATCCGTCTCCGGGAGCCAGTAGCTCTCCACCCAGACGCCCCTGCCGATGCGGGCGCCGAGCCCGCGCAGCCAGGCCGTCATCACCGGGGTACCCGGCACCGAGCCGGCCAGCCACGGCACCGCCAGCACCTCGACGAACGTGTCGGCCAGCTCGTTGCGCCACACGAACGAGCTCCACAGCGGGTGCTCCCCGCTGCGGTGCCGCCCGACCAGCACCCACTTGGCCAGCACGGACACCAGACCGGCGACGGCACCGGCGCCGAGCAGCACCAGCCCCGACAGCAGCGGCGCCCAGGCACCCAGCGCGCACAGCGCGGCCACCGTCAGCCCCGCCAGCGCCACCGAGCACAGCACCGGCACGATCCGGCACGTCTCCACCAGCGCCCGCGCCCACAGCAGCCGGGCCGGCGGCTCGTACGTCCGGCTCTGGTCGCCGTCGGCCGCGCTGCGCGGCAGCTTCACCGGCGGCAGCCCCAGGTACGACGTGCCCTTCTTGGCCTTCTTCGGCGTCGCCGACAGCACCCCCACCAGACCGCCGTCCGGCACGCTGCGGCCCGGCGCGGTCATCCCGGAGTTCCCGAGGAACGCCCGCCGCCCGATCTCCGCACGCCCTATCCGCACGTACCCGCCACCGAGCTCGTACGGCGCGGTCAGCGTGTCGTCGGCCAGGAACGCGCCCTCGCCGACCGTCGTCAGGGTCGGCAGCGCGAGCACGGTCGACACCTCGGCCCCGCGCCCGATCCGCATCCCGAGCAGCCGCAGCCACACCGGCGTGACCAGGCCCGCGTACAGCGGGAACAGCGTCTCGCGGGAGCGGTCCATCAGCTGGGACACCGTCCACGCCTGCCAGCCGGTCCGGCTGTGCGTCGGGTAGGTGCCGGTGCGCAGCCCCAGGCTCAGCAGCCGCACGGAGACCAGGATCAGCAGGGCGTACGCCAGCCCGAAGGCCAGCGTGGCCGGGACCAGCGCGACCGCCGCGCCCCGCAGGGCCTCGGCGAGGCCGTCGCCGGGGGCCACGAAACGCCCGGCGACCAGCAGCGCGGCGGCACCGGAGAGCACCGGAAGCGCGCTGAGCCCGAGACCCGTCAGGCCGTACATCACCCGCCAGTAGGTGCCGCGCTGCGGCCGGTGCTTGGGCCAGTTCCGCTTGGCCTTGCCCAGCTTGACCGCCGGGGCGCCGGCCCAGCGCTGGCCGGTCGGGATCTGCCCGGTGACCGCCGAGCCGGGGGCCACCTCGGCGCGCTTGCCGACGCGGGCGCCCGGGAAGAGCATGCTGCGCGTCCCGACGACCGCGTGGGCGCCGATCCGGACCGGGCCGATCACCAGCCGGTCCCCGTCCAGCCAGGAGCCGGACAGGTCCACCTCGGACTCCACGGCCGCGCCCCGCCCGACCCTGAGCAGGCCGGTGACCGGCGGCAGCGAGTGCAGGTCCACCTCGGGACCGATCTTGGCGCCGAGCGCCCGCGCGTACCGCTCCAGCCAGGACCCGGTCAGCGTGGTCGCCCCGGCGGACTCGGCCAGCCGCTCCGCCGCCCACAGCCGCAGATGGACGGAGCCGCCGCGCGGGTAGGTGCCCGGCTTCAGGTCCCGCAGCAGCAGCCGCGCGCCACCGGCCGCGATCGCGATCCGGCCGGGCGGGGTGAACAGCACCAGAGCCCCGACGGCGACCAGCCACCAGGGCGCGGTGGGCAGCCAGCCGTAGCCGCCCAGCACGTTGCCGAGCGCGGCGAGGACCACCGTCCAGCGCAGCCCGAGCAGGGTGAACAGGGGGAGCAGGAGCAGCAGCTGCACCAGCTGGGCGCCGCGCGGCACGGGCGCGACGGTGCGCTCGGCGCCGTCGTCCTGCACGGACTCCTCCAGCCGGCGGGCCAGCTTGCGCAGCACCGGCTGCTGGTAGATGTCGAGGACGGCCGCGCTCGGGTAGCGGGTGCGCAGCCGGGTGGTGAGCTGGGCGGCGGACAGGCTGCCGCCGCCGATCGCGAAGAAGTCGTCGGAGGCGCTGCCCACCGGGATGCCGAGGACCTCGGTCCACTGCTCGGCGAGCCAGGCCTCGGTGCCGTACAGCTGCTCGGCCGGGCCGCCGGTCTCCAGGCCCTCCAGGGGCCAGGGCAGGGCGTTGCGGTCGACCTTGCCGGAGGTGCGGGTGGGCAGCTCGGCGACCGGCGCAAGCAGCGGCACGAGGGCCGCGGGCAGCTCGGCGCGCAGCTTCTCGACGGCCGCCGCGTGGTCCCAGCCGTCCTGGGTGACGACATAGCCGACCAGGAGCTGGTTGCCGCTGCGCGCGGTCCGTACGGCCGCCGCCGCGCCCGCGACACCGGGGAGCGCCTGGAGGGCCGCGTCGACCTCGCCCAGCTCGATCCGGCGGCCGCCGAGCTTGATCTGCTCGTCGGCGCGCCCGAGGAAGACCAGCCCCTCACGGTCGGCGCGCACCAGGTCACCGCTGCGGTACGCCCGCTCCCAGCCCAGCGACTCCAGCGGCGCGTACTTCTCGGCATCCTTCTCCGCGTCGAGGTACCGGGCGAGGCCGACCCCGCCGATCACCAGCTGGCCGCTCTCGCCCATGGCCACGGGCACGCCCGCGTCGTCCACGACGGCGAGCTCCCAGCCGTTCAGCGGCAGCCCGATGCGGATCGGCTCCTCGCCGGTCATCAGGGCGGCACAGGCGACCACGGTGGCCTCGGTGGGGCCGTAGGTGTTCCAGACCTCGCGGCCCTCGGTCACCAGCCGCTGCGCCAGCTCGGGCGGGCAGGCCTCGCCGCCGAAGATGAGGAGGCGGACGTCGTTGAGGGTCTCGGGCTCCCAGAGGGCGGCCAGGGTGGGCACGGTCGAGACGACGGTGATCTCCTGCTCGACCAGCCAGGGGCCGAGGTCGGCGCCGGAGCGCACCTGGGAGCGCGGCACCGGCACCAGACAGGCGCCGTAGCGCCACGCGAGCCACATCTCCTCGCAGGAGGCGTCGAAGGCCACCGAGAGGCCCGCCATGACCCGGTCGCCGGGCCCGATCGGCTCCTCGGTCAGGAACAGCGCGGCCTCGGCGTCGACGAAGGCGGCGGCGCTGCGGTGGGTGACGGCGACGCCCTTGGGCTTGCCGGTGGACCCCGAGGTGAAGATGATCCAGGCGTCGTGCTCGGCGCCGGGACGGCCTGAGGACCGCTCGGAGGCGCGGCGTACGTCGATGTGCAGCCTCTCGCCGAGGACGGCCGCCACCTCCGCCTCGCCGAACACCAGTGCGGCCCGCTCGTCCGGATCCTCGGCGTCGACGGGCACGTACGCGGCACCGGCCGCGAGGACGCCGAGTACGGCGATGTAGAGGTCATTGGTCCCGGAGGGGACCCGGACGCCCACGCGGTCCCCGAGCCCGATCCCGGCCTCGGCGAGCCGCACCCGCAGCCGCGCCACCTCGGTGGCGAGCGCGCGGTAGGTGAGCTGGGCGGTGCCGTCGTCCAGTGCGGGCTCATCGGGGTGCGCCCGTACCGTTGCTTCGAACACGTCCACGAGCGTGCGCGGCGATGCCGCCGCCCCGGCCGAGAACCGTGCCGTGTCCCCGAACTCCTCGCGGATCTCTTCGTCGAGCAGGCCGAGAGCACTGCTCTCGTCAATCGCTGCCATCCGGTCCTCGCGTCTCGTTCCCGGAACCTCCGGGGTGCCGGCGGGCCCGCAGGTCTGCCTGGGGTTGTCCGGCTCCGGCTAGGTAACAAGCCGGAAATATTAGTACGACGCTAGGTTCCCGTTCATCTCGCGGCCACCTGGAGACGGCCGTTCGGAGCAGTCCCTTGAATCTTAAGCAACTCCTGACCTGGGATTCTCCGCGCACGACGAGAGATGGGACACACAGCGTGAGGCAGGTCAACTCCATGTGTCCGGCGGTCCGTACGACAACGGCCGGCCCTGCGGCGGAGAGGGGGGAGAGAACGCCGCGGAACCGGCCGTCGCCGTGGGGGCGGAGGAAACGTCACGAGGCGCCGGACGTCACGCGGCGCTGACCTCGGCCCAGATGGACTTGCCCCAGGGCAGGTTGCCCACACCCCAGCGGCCCGAGCAGAGCGCGTCGAGGATCAGCAGGCCGCGCCCCCGGTCCCGTTCGACCGAGATGGGGCGCAGCCGGGGATGGCGGCCCAGCGGGTCGTGCACCTCGACCCGGGTCCGGGAGCCGTCGGTGTCGATGACGAGACGGACCGGGTCGTCCGGGTCGGTCTCGTAGCGCAGGGAGTTGGTGACCAGCTCGCAGGTGACCAGGGCGACCGCGTCGATGTGGTCGCGGGAGGCGTCGGGGGTGTGGTGCGCGATGAAGTCGCTCACGAACAGCCGGGCGGCTTTGGCCGACTGAGGTTCGCTGGCCAGTAACAGGACCGGCGGTGGGGCGACTTGCACGGGGCGGGGTTCGGTCGTGGTGCTCCGCTGGCGTTCGATCATGTGCATCCCCTCACGGGCATGTCCCAACGCAGGCACGGTAGTTCGCCATGCGAGTGCGGTCACTGTCGTATTTCCCGGATTCATGGTGCCTTCACGGCACAGTCGATAGCAATACGTCCCACGAGATGTGAAATATTGCGCATCGCCTTGAGAGACTTGCGGCACAAGTCGTCAGTCGGTGGCGGGGGTCGGCGCGGCACGGGCAGACTGTCGGGCAGTTCACCGGACAGAAGGGGGAACCCGTGAGCACGCCCACGGTGCGCCGGCGACGGCTCGGTGCGAAGCTGCGCGAACTGCGCGGCGAACTCACCCTCGACGAGGTTGCCGAGCACTCCGAGGGCGCGTTCGTCTCCTCCAAGCTGTCCCGGATGGAGACCGGCAAGACCGCCCCCAAGGCAGCGGACATCCAGGCGCTGCTCCACCTGTACGGCGAACTCGGCCGCGACGTGAGCGACGAACTGCGCGCGGCCCTGATCACGCTCACCAAGGAGGGCGGCCGGCGCGGCTGGTGGCACTCGTACCGGGGTGTCCTCACCCCGGTGTACGAGGACCTGATCAGCCTGGAGGCGGAGGCCGAGACGGTCTCCACCTGGCAGCTGGGCATGGTCCCCGGACTGCTCCAGACCGCCGAGTACGCCCGCGAGATCATCCGGGCGACCGCCATGTCCGAGGCGGTCGAGGCACGGGTCGACGCGCTCGTCGAGGTACGGCTGGCACGCCAGGCCGTCCTCACCCGGGATAGCGACCCGCTGGCGCTCTGGGCGATCATCTCCGAACAGGCCCTGCGCTCCACCACCGAGGATCCCGCCCTGATGTACGAGCAGTTGGGGCGCCTGCTTACGATGGGGCGGCGGCCGAACATCAACATCCAGGTGTTGAGATCGGACGCTCCCCTGCACGCCGGGCTCACCGGCACCTTCAGCATCCTGGGCTTCGGTCCGCACACGGACCTGGACGTCGTCCACCAGGAAGGGCTGACCTCCGCCCTGTACATCGAGGAACGTGATCGGGTCTCCACGCACCGGGCCGCGTGGCAACGCCTCACGTCTGCCGCCGAGTCCGTCGAGGCGTCGGTGGAACTGATCACCCAGATAAGGAAGAACGAATAGCGAATGAAGCACGTTGACGACGCGTCGACTCTGCCGGTGACCTGGTGGAAGTCCTCGGCGTCCGCATCACAGTCCGACTGCGTGGAATGCGGGATCGTCGACGAGGCGACGGTCGCCGTCCGCGACAGCAAGCGGCCCGACGGGCCCGCGCTCCTGCTGGACCGCACCACGCTCCGTGCGTTCACCTCCGCCGTCGCCCTGCGTGACGGCCGAATAGGCGGCCTGGACGGCCTCGGCTGAGACAGCGGCGCCCACCGTGAGGTGGTCGCCCGCGCTCCACTCCAAAAACCGCTCAAAAACCAAGAAACCCCTGCTCAGCAGGGGTTTCTTCATGGTTTCCTTCATGGTGTCCGAGGGGGGACTTGAACCCCCACGCCCGATAAAGGGCACTAGCACCTCAAGCTAGCGCGTCTGCCATTCCGCCACCCGGACAAGGTGTCTGTCGTGCGAAGTGTTCCGTGCGGGTTTCCCTCGCGGCGACGGAGGAAACACTACCAGGCTTTCGGGGGTGGCCGATCACACCCCGTTCCGGGACCCGCGGGCGTGAACGGCGTGTGACGGGCCGGGACCGGCCTTGGGCCCGGAGCGGGAAGGGAGAGAGGATGGCGGGGACCGGGCGGCAGTGACAGCGGAAGGAAGCAGCGTGAGCGAGACGGACACGGCCAGGGGCGTCACCGGCGAGGACGAGGTCGTGGACCTCTGCCGCGAGCTGATCCGGTTCGACACCAGCAACTACGGCGACCACTCCGGTCCCGGTGAGCGCAAGGCCGCCGAGTGGGTCGCCGAGAAGCTCGCCGAGGTCGGCCTGGAGCCGAAGATCTTCGAGTCCCACCCGGGCCGCGCCTCGACGGTGGCCCGCATCGAGGGCGCGGACCCCTCCAGGCCCGCCCTGCTGATCCACGGCCACCTCGACGTCGTACCGGCCAACGCCGACGACTGGACCCACCACCCCTTCTCCGGCGAGATCGCGGACGGGTGCGTGTGGGGGCGGGGCGCCGTCGACATGAAGGACATGGACGCGATGACCCTGGCGGTCGTCCGGGACCGGCTGCGCAGCGGCCGGAAGCCGCCCCGGGACATCGTGCTGGCCTTCCTCGCCGACGAGGAGGCCGGCGGCACCTGGGGCGCCCGGCACCTGGTCGACCACCACCCGGACCTCTTCGACGGCGTCACCGAGGCGATCAGCGAGGTCGGCGGGTTCTCCTTCACGGTGAACGAGCAGCGCCGGCTCTACCTCATCCAGACGGCCGAGAAGGGCATGCACTGGATGAAGCTGAAGGTGGCCGGCACCGCCGGGCACGGCTCGATGATCCACCGCGACAACGCGATCACCGAACTCTCCGAGGCCGTGGCCCGGCTCGGCCGGCACAGGTTCCCGGTGCGGGTCACCAAGACCACCCGGGCCTTCCTCGACGAGCTGGGCGACGCGCTCGGCACCGAGCTCGACCCGGAGGACATGGAGTCGACGCTGGCCCGGCTCGGCGGCATCGCCAAGCTGATCGGCGCGACCCTCAGCAACACCGCCAACCCGACCCAGCTGAACGCCGGCTACAAGGTCAACGTCATCCCCGGCGAGGCCACCGCGCACGTGGACGGCCGCTTCCTGCCCGGTCACGAGGAGGAGTTCCTCGCCGACCTCGACCGGATCCTCGGCCCGAACGTGGTCCGTTCGGACGTGCACTCCGACAAAGCCCTGGAGACCAGCTTCGACGGGGCCCTGGTGGAGGCCATGCAGTCCTCGCTGCTCGCCGAGGACCCGACGGCCAAGGCCATCCCCTACATGCTCTCCGGCGGCACCGACGCCAAGTCCTTCGACGACCTCGGCATCCGCGGCTTCGGCTTCGCGCCGCTCAAGCTGCCGCCGGAGCTGGACTTCGCGGGCATGTTCCACGGCGTGGACGAGCGGGTGCCGGTGGACGGGCTGCAGTTCGGCGTGCGCGTGCTCGACCGCTTCATCGACGCGTCGTGAAGCCGTACGGGTCGTGAAGCCCTGGCTTCAGCTAATCGGGCGGCTGTACGAGGTCGACTGAAAAGAGTGAATGCGACGATAAGCTCGTAGCTCCATTACTCCCTCCTCGTTACATCTCATGCGATCCGCTACTTGGAATCGCATTGCCAACAAGGAGGAATAATGCTCAAGAAGGTCGTCGCTGCTGCGGCTGCCACTGGTGGTCTGGTTCTCGCGGGCGCGGGCCTGGCCGTCGCCGACTCGGGTGCCCAGGGTGCTGCCGTGGGTTCCCCGGGTGTCATCTCCGGCAACGTGATCCAGGTTCCCGTGCACGTCCCGGTGAACGTCTGCGGCAACACGATCTCCGTGATCGGGCTGCTGAACCCCGCCTTCGGCAACACCTGCATCAACAAGTGACGCCGACTCCCTGAGGGGCGTCGTCTTTCCGTCGGCCCTGGAGCGCGCGCCATGCGCTCCGGGGCCGGCCGGTTTTTCCGCAGGTTTTCTCTGCGGTGAATGCTAGGTCAGGATCCAAGGCAGGGGGGAATTCATAAAATGCGACAGAGTACCCGTAAGGGCCTTATGACAGTGGCCGCGGCGACCGGCGTGATCGCCGCGGCGGGCGGTTACGCCCACGCCGACTCGGGAGCCGTCGGCTCCGCCACCGACTCACCCGGCGTGCTCTCCGGCAACACCGTGCAGGCGCCGGTACACGTACCGGTGAACGTCTGCGGGAACACCGTGAACGTCGTCGGCGCCCTCAACCCGTCGATGGGCAACAAGTGCGCCAACCGGGGCGGCGGGGGCGGTGCTTCGACGGGCTACGGCGACACCGGAGGCTACGGCGGTCACGGTGGTCACGGCAGCCATGGCGGCTCGCACGCCGGGGGACACACCGCGGGCTCGCCCGGTGTCGGCTCGGGCAACACCGTGCAGGCGCCGATCGACGTCCCGGTCAATGTCTGCGGCAACAGCGTCAACGTCATCGGCGTCGGCAACGCCGCGGTGGGCAACGAGTGCGCCAACGGCGGGGGTTCCGGCCACACGGGGCACCCAGGACACCCCGGGCACCCCGGAACTCCGGGACATCCGGGTGGGGGTCACCCCACGCAGCCGCCCGGACACGGTGGTCACGGAGGTCATGGTGGTCACGGAGGCCATGGCGGCCATGGCGGTCACGGTGGGCATGGCGGCCATGGCACGCCACCTGGGCACGGGGGCAACCCGCCCGGGAAGCCGGGGAATCCCGGAACTCCGGGGCAGCCGGGACACCCGGGACACCCGGGGACCCCGGGCCAGCCGGGACACCCGGGCACTCCGGGTCAGCACCCGGGAACGCCTCCCGCTCACTCCGGGGGCAACACCGTCCCGACCGGTGCCCACGGCTCCAGCGTCGTCAATCCGCTGGGCAGCGCCTCGGTGAGTCAGCCCGTCGCCGCCCCGCAGCTCGCGCACACAGGCAGTGACCTGCCGCTCGGTCTCGCGCTCCCGGCGGGCGCGGGCGCGCTGCTCGCGGGCGCGGTCCTGTACCGCAGGGCGCGCGCCGCTGCGTAGCGCACGGACGGTGACGCACCGGCGGCGGTGCGTGGAACGGTAGGGGCCCCGTCGACGCGGGGCCCTTTCCGTCAGTCGGCCAGTCTCACCATGTGGCACGCACCTGGCGGATGATCCGCCGGCGCAACCGCACCCTGCGGCTGCCGTCGCGCATGAGGCTCAGTCGGTCCAACTCCCAGTGTCCGTACTCGGCATGGTCCGTCAGCAGACGTGTGGCCTCCTTGCGGGACACCCCGCGAGGTACGTACACGTCGACAAATTCGTATTCCGGCATCGCATCTATTGTGCGGGCTGGTGCCCGGTACGGATAGCGTCTGCACTATGTCTGATGCTGCGCAGCCCACCGCTGCCGAGGTACGCGCCGCCGCCGAGGCGGTCAAGACCGCGCTCGACCGCCATCTGGCCGCGGTCGAACGCAGGTCGGGGGAGGACGACCCGGCTGTCTACGAGGCGTTCAACCAGCTGGCCGCGGCCGCCGAGGTCTACGACGAGCTCCTGTACGACCGCTACGACGAGGTCACACCCTTCGAGATTCCCGGTACGGACGACTCGCTGCCGCCGTACGCGGGCCCCGAGGAACCGAACGCGATCAGCGTGCTGATCCGCCGCGACTACGCCGTGGCGGAACCGCAGCGGCTGCTGGCGCAGGCCCAGCGGGTCGAGGCGGCGGAGTACGACGACGGCCCCGGCGCGGACGAGGACGCGGCCGGCACGATCCACGGGGCGCTGGGCGTCCTGTTCGGCGAGTTCGAGCCGGACGAGATCGCCTCCCGGCACAA
Organism: Streptomyces sp. NPDC028289; assembly: GCF_055565975.1. NCBI lineage: Bacteria > Bacillati > Actinomycetota > Actinomycetes > Kitasatosporales > Streptomycetaceae > Streptomyces > Streptomyces sp. NPDC028289. The sequence continues at coordinate 157,974 of NZ_JBVHTI010000010.1, forward strand.
GGAGTTCGGCCTGGAGGAGGGCGACTCCACGCTCTGGGTGACCGCGGCGGACGAGCCGGCCGAGCCCGGAGAGTGGCTGGAGGCACCCTTCGAGGGGGTCGACCCGCAGCGGGTGGTGTGCCGCTTCGACGTCAGCGCGGTCTTCGACGACGAGGACGCGGAGGACGGCGAGGACGCCGGGGAGACCGACGAGCTGGACGACCTCGACCTGGACGAGGACGAGGATCTGGAGCCGTTGGACGCCGAGCGTTGATCCACCGGCCGGCGGCTCGGCCCGGGCCGAGCCGCCGGGACGCCGGTCAGCCCGCCGCCGGGACCTGCGTCTTCAACAGCAGCGGCAGACGGGTCGTCCGCGGCTTCGGCAGGGTCTCGGCCACCGCTTTGGGCAGGGCCTGTTCCACGCCGTGGACCACCGAAAGGTGGCGCTCCGCCCGGCTGAACGCCGTGTACACCCAGGGGCGGCTGAGCGACTGGACCGCGTCCCCGGGCAGCACCACGACCGCCGCCGGCCAGCGGCCACCCGCCGCCTGGTGGGCGGTCAGGGCCCAGCCGTGGCGGACCGCCTGCTCCACCCGCTCCTTCGGCACGACCACGGGCGCGCCCGCGCACGACAGGTGCAGCCCGTCCGCGTCGGCCGTCACCACCTGGCCCGGCACCGTACGGCCCGGCGCGGGGGAGTAGGCGATCCGGTCACCGGGGTCGAAGCCGCCGAAGCGGCCGGGGCCCGGATTGAGCCTTTCCTTGAGGGCGCTGTTGAGGGTGCGGGTACCGGCCGCTCCGCCGTGGCCCGGGGTGATCACCACGGTCTGTTCGGCGGGGACGCCGAGCGCGCGCGGGACGGAGTCGGCGACCAGCTGCACCGTACGGTGCACCGCCTCGCCCGCGTCCCGTACCGGCACGATCACGACCTCCTTGCCGGGCGCCTCGACCTGGGTGAGCTCGCCGACGCCGATCCCGGAGACCAGTTCGCCGAGCGGGCCGGGGTCGGGCGTGCGGGAGGCGATCTGCGGGCACACCCGGGCCGCGAGCAGGTCGGCGAAGACCCGCCCGGGGCCCGCGGACCACAGCACCGCCGGATCCCCGCTCAGCACCAGCCGGGCCCCGTCGGGCAGGGCCTCCACGAGCATCGCCGCACCCTCCACGTCCAGCTGGGGCGCGTCCAGCACGACCAGCAGGTCGAGGTCGAGGGCGCCGTCCGCGTCCCGGCCGGGCCCCGCGGCGCCGGCGAGCAGGTCGGCGACGGTGCCCACGGCCTCTGCGCCGCCCCCGAGGCGCCGGCTGCCGTCAGGGGTGTGGGTGACCGCGAAGGCGCGCAGTCCGGCCGCGTGGGCGGCGCTGAGCAGGCCCGCGGGTTCGGCGCGGGCCGCCTCGCCGCCCGTGTGCAGCACCAGGCCGTGCCCGGCGACCGCCCGGGCCAGCTCCGCCGCGCCGCCGGAGGCCGCCGCCGCGGCCGCCTCCCAGGGCTCCGAGGCGTCCTTGGCCAGGGAGTTGACCAGCCGGGCCAGCCCGTCGGCGAGGCTCTCCTCGGCCAGCGCGTACCGCTCCAGGGCGACCAGGACCCGGACCGGCCGCTCCTCCTCGTCGTCCTCGGGCTCCGGGGCGCTCGGATCCAGGGGGTCCTGGAAGACCAGTGCCTCGCCCTCCGCGAGCGCGTCCTGTACGGCCGCCTCCGGGTCGGGCACCGCGCGCTGGGCCAGTGCGGCGGCGAGCGCCGGCATCTCCAGCGCGGTGTGCCCGGCCACGGCGGCCTGCTCGAGAAGCCAGCAGGTCATCGCCCGGCCGCGCCGCTCGTCGTCCGGACCGCACTCGGCGCCGAGCAGCGCCCGCGCGAACCCGTCGGCCTGGTCCGGCCGTACCCCGGTGACCCGGAGCAGCTGCCAGGGGTCCTCCCGCAGCAGCGTCTCCGCGCCCTCACCGAGAGCGGTGGCGACCTGGGGCGCGAGGGACTCGGGCGCACCGCCGTCGGACAGGACCCGTCGTACGTCCGCGATCGTCTCCGTGGCGGGCCCGGCGGCGGCCGGTACGGGCCGGGGCCTGCGGGCGGGCTCCGGGGCGGGGGCCGCCGGGCGGGGGGCCGGCTCCGGGGCGGTGAAGACGGTGGCCGCCGGTTTCCCGCCGCTCTCCACGGCCCGGATCGCCGCGAGCAGGTCGGCCGCCTTGCCGCTGAGCTTGGTCCCGCTCTCGATCGGCGCCGACTTCTCGGCCTTCCGCCGCTCGATCCGCTCCCGCTCGACCCGCTGAGCGGCCAACTCGGCCGCGGCCTCGGACTGCTGGGCCGCGCTTTCGGCACCCCCCTCGCCGACGGCCTCGCCGCTCGCCGCGTCCCCTTCGCCGACGGCCGGTCCGCCGCCGGACCGGGACCCGTCGGCCGCCGTGTCACCATCCGCGTCCACCCCGTCGGAGCCGGCCGTGAGGGCTTCGGCGGCCTCCGCTCCGCTGTCCTCGGCCGCCTCGGACGAGGGGCCGCCGTTCGCGGCCGTGCCGCTCGCCGCGGCCGGGCCGGCGGTGAGGTTGCCGGTCTCCGTCGTTCCCCCGGCGGTCGTGCCCTCGTCGGCCTCGGGCTTGTCGCCCAGCCCCGGCTCCGTGCTCACAGCGTGCTCCAGTCGTGATCGGGATAGCGGTGCACAGGCGCCGACACATCGTCGAGCGCCCGGCAGATCTCGTCAGGAAGCGTAAGCGCCTCCACTGACAACGCCCCCGAGAGCTGCTGCGCGTTGCGCGCGCCGACGATCGGCGCGGTCACGCCCGGCCGGTCCCGCACCCAAGCGAGCGCCACCTGGAGCGGGGTGACCGCGAGCCCGTCCGCCGCCGTCTGCACCGCGTCCACGATCCGGGTCGCGGTGTCGTCGAGATACGGCTCGACGAACGGCGCCAGATGCTCGGAGGCGCCGCGCGAGTCCGGGGGAGTGGCGTGCCGGTACTTCGCGGTCAGCACGCCCCGGCCCAGCGGGGAGGACGGCAGCAGGCCGATGCCCAGGTCGAGGGCGGCGGGCAGCACCTCGCGCTCGATGCCCCGCTGGAGCAGCGAGTACTCCAGCTGCGTGCTGGCCAGCCGGGTGCGGGTGCCCGGTGCCGCGAGCTGCCAGGTCGCCGCCTTCGCCAGCTGCCAGCCGCAGAAGTTGGAGACCCCGGCGTACCGGGCGCGACCGCTGCTCACCGCCAGGTCGAGGGCCTGCAGGGTCTCCTCCAGCGGGGTGTCCGGGTCGTAGGCGTGCACGTGCCAGACGTCGACGTGGTCGGTGCCGAGGCGGGCCAGGGAGGCGTCCAGTGCGGCGAGCAGGTGGCCGCGCGAGCCGTTGTAACGCCGGTCGGGGTCGGGGACGCTGCCCGCCTTCGTCGAGATGACCAGGTCCCGGCGGGGCACCAGCCCTTCTATGAGCTGCCCGAGCAGATACTCGGCCTCACCGTCGCCGTAGACGTCCGCGGTGTCGACGAGGGTCCCGCCGGCCTCCCAGAACGCCTTCAGCATGTCCGCGGCGTCGTGCTCGTCGACGTCCCGGCCCCAGGTGAGGGTGCCGAGTCCGATTCTGGACACACGCAGGCCGGTACGGCCGAGATGCCTCTGCTCCATGCCCGCGAGATTACTGGCCAGAGCTGGTGCGTTGGGTTGCCTGTGGATAACCGATTTCACAAGGCAGCGGTGCGTTTGCAGGGGACGGGAGCCGACCCGCCCAGGGGCGCGGGGAACTGCGCGACCAGCCCCCACTGCCCGCAGTCGAACGCGAACCGAACCTCCGCCAGGAAAATCCCCGCGCTAAGGTCTCTCGCAACAGCGACGTTACTGATCGGTAAGGGGAGCGGCCATGAAACTCGGGATCAACCTCGGCTACTGGGGTGCCGGGATGGACGGGGACAACCTGGCCGTGGCGCAGGAAGCCGAGCGGCTCGGGTACGCCGTGTGCTGGGCCGCCGAGGCCTACGGCTCCGACGCCGCCACCGTGCTCAGCTGGGTCGCCGCCCAGACCGAGCGCATCGACGTCGGCTCGGCCATCTTCCAGATCCCGGCCCGGCAGCCCGCCATGACCGCGATGACGGCCGCCACCCTCGACTCCCTCTCCGGCGGCCGTTTCCGGCTCGGCCTCGGCGTCTCCGGACCTCAGGTCTCCGAGGGCTGGTACGGCGTCAAGTTCGACAAGCCGCTCTCCCGCACCCGCGAGTACGTGGAGATCGTGCGGAAGGCGATGACCCGGGAACGGCTGTCGTACGAGGGCGAGCACTGGACGCTGCCGCTGCCGGGCGGCCCCGGCAAGCCGATCAAGCTGACCGTGCACCCGGAGCGCGAGCACATCCCGGTCTACATCGCCGCCATCGGCCCGAAGAACCTGGAGCAGACCGGCGAGATCGCCGACGGCGCGCTGCTGATCTTCCCCTCCGCCGAGCACCTGGAGGAGACGGCCGTGAAGTACCTGCGCGCGGGCCGGGAGAAGGCAGGCCGGACCCTCGACGGGTTCGACATCTGCCCGACGCTGCCGCTCGCCGTCGGCGACGACAAGGACGTGGCCTCGCTCGCCGACACCTTCCGGCCCTACACCGCGCTGTACGTCGGCGGTATGGGCAGCCGCAAGCAGAACTTCTACAACCAGCTCGCCCAGCGGATGGGCTACGAGCGGGAGGCCGCCGAGATCCAGGACAAGTACCTGTCCGGGGACAAGAACGGGGCCGCGGCCGCCGTACCGCACGACCTGATCGACCAGACCACGCTGCTCGGCTCCGTGGAGCGGATCGCCGACCGGATGAAGGCCTATGCGGCCGCCGGGGTCACCACGCTCTCCCTCGCGCCCGCCGGGTTCGCCCTGGACGAGCGGCTCGCCTCGCTGCGGGCCGGCGCCGAGGCCCTGGAGCGCGCCGGGCTCGCGTGAGCCTTCGGCACGGGAGAGAAGTCAGCGGCCGTGGTGGGGGCTCGGGGGGTCTTCCCCGCCACGGCCGTCATGCAGAACAACGCGCCCGTGCCCGCGCGGTTACGCCCCCCGGGGTGACCGCGCTGCTCTTCCTTTCGGCCGAGTCCGCCCGCGCACCTGTTGCAGCGACTCCGACGCGGCATTTGACTCGTTCTTTGCGGGTCTGGTGAGTCCTCCAGGGAGGTGCCCACGATGCTTTCGGCCAGGAGCCTGTTCCAGGAGATCGTCGACGACGACGAGTCCTTCCGGCTCTTCTGCTCCATCGCGGCCAGCGGCGAGTCCCAGGGCGGCTGGGAGAACGCACGGATCGCCGCCCTGGTACCGCGGAGCGAACGCGACCTCGCCCCCAGGATCGCCCGGCACGGGGCCGACGAGGACAAGCACGGGCGCGTCTTCCACGCCCTGCTGAAGAAGCGCGGGCTGGCGCCCGTTCCGGTGCCTGCCGACACCGACTACACGATGATCCTGGAGCGGCACGGCATCGGGCTCGCCCACGACCGGCTCCGGGCCGACCGGCCGCTCACGGTGCCGGACATCGTCGGCTACCTCGCCCACAGCCGGGTCACCGAGCAGCGCGCCTCCGAGCAGATGGCGCTGCTGCGCCGGTACTTCGGCGACCACCCGGACGTGGGCCGCGCCGTGCGCATGATCTCCGGTGACGAGGACAACCACCTCGCCTACTGCCACGAGGAGCTGCTGCGTCTCGCCGCCGCCGGGCACGGCCGCGTCATCCAGCGCACGCTCCGCGCGTGCGCCCTCGCCGAGATCCGCATCCACCGGGACGTCAGCCTCGCCGTCATGGCCCACTTGGGCCGCATCCTCGGCTGGCCGCGGGCCAGGTCCGTGCTCCTGACGTTCGGCATCCACGCCGTCTACGCCTACGAACGCGCCGTCGGCTGGCGCCGCATGGTCTCCCTGCGGATGCCAGAGCACAGGAGGGCCCTGGGCGGCCCCGCGACCCCCGCCCCCGAGTTCGCCTGAGCCCACGGGGCCCGAGGGCCGCAGGCGTCCCTCACATCCACCCGCGGCGCTTGAACAGCCGGTACAGCGACAGCTCCAGCAGGACCATGAGCATGATCACCGCCGGGTACGCCCAGAGCCAGTGCAGCTCGGGCATGTGGTCGAAGTTCATGCCGTAGATCCCCGCGATCAGCGTCGGTACCGCGGCCATGGCCGCCCACGCGGAGATCTTCCGCATGTCGTCGTTCTGCCGCACGCTCATCTGCGCGAGATGGGCGTTGAGGACGTCCGACACCAGCCGGTCCAGGCCCTCCACGCTCTCGTTCACCCGCGTCAGGTGGTCGTTGACGTCCCGGAAGAACGGGCGGGCCTCCGCGTGCACGAAGGGCACGGTCACGCCGCTGCCGTACGGGCCCACGCCGGCCAGCTTGGTCATGGGCAGCGCCAGCGGCGCGGTCGCGCGGCGGAACTCCAGGATCTGCCGCTTGAAGGTGTAGATCCGCGACGCGGTGTGCCGGGAGCCGCCGCCGCTCGGCGAGAACACCTCGGTCTCCAGTTCCTCCAGGTCGGTCTGCAACTCGGTCGCGACCTCCAGGTAGTGGTCCACGACCGCGTCGGAGATCGAGTACAGCACCCCCGTCGGCCCGTGCTTCAGCATCTCGTGCTGCTCCTCCAGATGCCGCCGGATGTCGCCGAGCGGCGACGGCGTCCCATGGCGCACGGTGACCACGAAGGAGTCCCCGATGAAGATCATCAGCTCGCCGGAGGTCACCGTGTCGCTCTTCGGCTCGTACGTCACCGGCTTCAGGACGACGAACAGCGAGTCGTCGTACACCTCCAGCTTGGGCCGCTGGTGGGCGGTCAGGGCGTCCTCGACGGCCAGCGGATGCAGCCCGAACTCGTCGGTGACCAGGTCGAACTCGCGCTCCGTCGGCTCGTACAGGCCGATCCACAGGAAACTGTCGCCACGCGCGCGTGCCTCGGCGAGGGCGTCGGAGAAGTCCTGCGGGGTCTCCGTCCGCTCCCCGTCCCGGTAGATGGCGCAATCGACGATCACGGAGCGTATTCTCCCGTCGCCCGTCCATCGGCGCACTTCGGGGTGCGCCTACCCTGGGCGGCATGCCCACGCTGATCCTCGTAAGGCACGGACGGTCCACCGCCAACACCTCGGGTGTGCTGGCCGGCTGGACGCCGGGCGTCGCCCTCGACGAGCGGGGGGCCGCCCAGGCCGCCGCACTGCCCGGCCGGCTCGCCGGGCTGCCGATCTCCGAGCTCGTCACCAGCCCGCTGCAACGCTGCCAGGAGACGGTCCGACCCCTGCTCGACGCCCGCCCCGAACTCACCGCCCACACCGACGAGCGGATCGGGGAGGCCCACTACGGCGACTGGTCCGGCCGCAAGCTCGCCGAGCTCAAGGACGAGCCGCTGATGGAGGTCGTCCAGGCCCACCCCTCGGCGGCCGCGTTCCCCGGCGGCGAGTCCATGCGGGCCATGCAGACCCGCGCCGCCGAGGCGGTCCGCGAGTGGAACGCGCGCGTGGAGCGCGACCACGGCTCGGACGCCGTCTATCTCATGTGCTCGCACGGTGACATCATCAAATCCCTCGTCGCGGACGCGCTCGGTCTGCATCTCGACCTCTTCCAGCGGATCTCCGTCGAACCGTGTTCCATCACCGCGATCCGTTACACCCGCCTCAGGCCGTTTCTCGTTCGTCTCGGGGACACCGGGGATTTCGCCTCCCTCGCCCCCCGCGAGGAACCCCCCGGGGAAGACGCCCCGGTCGGTGGCGGCGCCGGCGCGCCGTGATCGTCAGCCGCAGTAGGGTGAAGCGATCCACGTAAGCGGCCCCCCGGCCGCGTCGTCGCCCGCCCGAAACCCACGCACTCTCGATTCCCATGGAGACAGGACGTGTCCCGTCAGGTGTTCCTCTACGATCCGCCGGACCGCTTCGTCGCGGGCACGGTCGGAATGCCCGGACGCCGTACGTTCTTCCTCCAGGCCACGGCCGGCCCCCGGACGACCAGCGTGGCCCTGGAGAAGACCCAGGTCGCCGCACTTGCCGAACGTATGGACGAGCTCCTCGACGAGGTCGTGCGCCGCAGCGGCGGCAACGCGGCCGTGCCCGCCGTCGCGCCTGCCGAGATCAGCGACAGCGCCCCCCTCGACACCCCCATCGAGGAGGAGTTCCGCGTCGGCACCATGGCGCTCGCCTGGGACGGCGAGGAAGAGCGCATGATCGTCGAGGCGCAGGCACTCGTGGAGCTGGAGGCCGACTCCGAGGAGGACCTCGCCGAGGCCGAGGAGCGGCTCCTGCAGGACGAGGAGAACGGGCCCCCGATGCTGCGGGTCCGGCTGACCGGCGCGCAGGCCAGGGCCTTCGCCAAGCGCGCCCTGGACGTCGTCAACGCCGGGCGGCCGCCGTGCCCGCTGTGCAGCCTCCCGCTCGACCCGGAAGGACACGTATGTCCGCGCCAGAACGGATACCGCCGCGGAGCGTGACCGCCGCCGAACTGCTCGCCCACGGTGAGCTGAAGGTACGCGGCCGCATCCGCGACGCCTCCAACGCGGCACTGTTCTGCACGGTCGCGCACGACGGCCAGGAGGCCTCCTGCGTCTACAAGCCGGTCGCCGGGGAGCGCCCGCTGTGGGACTTCCCCGACGGCACCCTCGCCCAGCGCGAGGTGGCCGCCTACGAGGTCGCCGCGGCCACCGGCTGGGACCTGGTCCCGCCCACCGTGCTGCGCGACGGGCCGTACGGCGAGGGCATGGTCCAGCTGTGGATCGACGTCGACCCCGAGGGCGCCGAACTGCTCGCCCTGGTGGACGCGGAGGAGCCCGAGCCCGGCTGGAAGGCGATCGGGCTCGCCGAGGTCGGCGACGGGAAGACCGCGCTGCTGGTGCACGCCGACGACGAACGGCTGCGCCGGCTCGCCGTCCTCGACGCCGTCATCAACAACGCCGACCGCAAGGGCGGCCATCTGCTGCCCACCGCGGACGGCCGGCTCTACGGCATCGACCACGGCGTCACCTTCAACGTCGAGAACAAGCTGCGCACCCTGCTGTGGGGCTGGGCGGGGGAGGACCTGACCGGCGAGGCCGTCGAGGTCCTCGTGGGCCTGCGCGCGGCCCTCGGAGGGCCGCTGGGAAGCCGCCTGGCCGAGCTGATCACCACCGCGGAACTCGACGCCACGCGCGCGCGTGTCGAGACGTTGCTCACCGCCGGCAAGCACCCGGAGCCGAGCGGCGAGTGGCCGGCCATCCCCTGGCCGCCCGTATAGCGCCACCAGCACATTCCGGCCCCGAGATCAAGACGGCCTTCCCGGCCGTCCGGTTCGTATACCGAACTCGGGTCCGGTTACGCTCATGTACATGCATGCCTGGCCCGCTTCCGAGGTCCCCGCCCTGCCTGGTCAGGGCCGCGACCTGAGGATCCACGACACCGCGACCGGCGGTCTCGTCACCCTTGACCCCGGTCCCGTCGCCCGCATCTACGTCTGCGGCATCACGCCGTACGACGCGACCCACATGGGGCACGCGGCGACCTACAACGCGTTCGACCTGGTTCAGCGCGTGTGGCTCGACACCAAGCGGCAGGTGCACTACGTCCAGAACGTGACGGACGTCGACGACCCGCTCCTGGAGCGCGCGGAGCGCGACGGCGTCGACTGGGTCGCCCTCGCCGAGCAGGAGACGACCCTCTTCCGCGAGGACATGACCGCCCTGCGGATGCTGCCGCCGCAGCACTACATAGGCGCGGTCGAGGCCATACCCGGCATCGTGCCGCTCGTCGAACGTCTGCGCGATCTCGGTGCCGCCTACGAACTCGAGGGCGACATCTACTTCTCCGTCGAGTCCGACCCGAACTTCGGCAAGGTCTCCAACCTCGACGCGGCCGCGATGCGGCTGCTGTCCGCCGAGCGCGGCGGCGACCCCGACCGCCCCGGCAAGAAGAACCCGCTCGACCCGATGCTGTGGATGGCCGCCCGCCAGGGCGAACCGAGCTGGGACGGCGGATCCCTGGGCCGTGGCCGCCCCGGCTGGCACATCGAGTGCGTGGCCATCGCCCTCGACCACCTCGGCATGACCTTCGACGTCCAGGGCGGCGGCTCCGACCTCGCCTTCCCGCACCACGAGATGGGCGCCTCGCACGCCCAGGTGCTCACCGGCGAGTTCCCGATGGCCAAGGCGTACGTCCACGCCGGCATGGTCGCCCTCGACGGCGAGAAGATGTCCAAGTCCAAGGGCAACCTGGTCTTCGTCTCCCGACTCCGCCGGGACGGCGTCGACCCGGCCGCCATCCGCCTCGCTCTGCTCTCCCACCACTACCGGGCCGACTGGGAGTGGACCGACCAGGTCCTGGCCGACGCGGTGGCCCGCCTGGACCGCTGGCGCGCGGCGGTCTCCCGCCCGGACGGCCCGCCCGCCGAGTCCCTGGTGGAGGAGATCCGCGACGCCCTGAGCAACGACCTGGACGCCCCGGCCGCCCTGGCCGCGGTGGACCGCTGGGCGGCCCTCCAGCAAGCGGAGGGCGGCACGGACACGGGCGCACCCGGGGTCGTGTCACGAGCGGTGGACGCGTTGCTGGGCGTGGCCCTTTAGACGAACGGCAGCCCCCGCGCCCTTGCCTTCAGGGGCGCGGGGAACTGCGCGACCAGCCACAACTCACCCGCCCCGAGCACTCGACGCGCACCCCCCTTCTTGTCGACGAGGCCGACAAGAAGGGGCGGCACGCATCTCGCGTACCGCCCCTGTTTCAGTCCTCGGAGGTGTCCTCGCCGTCCGGCCCGGTGCCCTCCGGGTCTCCGCCGTCCCCGGCATTCCCCGTGCTCTCGGGCGTGTCGGGCTTCGGCGGCCGCGGCCGGGCCTTGCCACCCGGGTTCCCCGGGGTGTCCCGCAGGTACGACGCACTGTCGCTGCCGTCCGCCGTGGCGTGACCGCCGGGCGGGTTCACGTCCCGGCGCCGCAGGTACCGCTCGAACTCACGGGCGATGGCCTCGCCGGACGCCTCCGGGAGCTCGGCGGTGTCCCGGGCCTCCTCCAGCGTCTGCACGTACTCCGCGACCTCGCTGTCCTCCGCGGCCAGCTGGTCCACCCCGACCTGCCAGGCGCGCGCGTCCTCGGGCAGCTCGCCCAGCGGGATCCGCAGGTCGAGCAGGTCCTCCAGGCGGTTGAGCAGCGCCAGCGTGGCCTTCGGGTTGGGCGGCTGGGAGACGTAGTGCGGGACGGCCGCCCAGAGCGAGACCGCCGGGACGCCCGCGTGCGTGCACGCCTCCTGGAGGACGCCGACGATGCCCGTCGGGCCCTCGTACTTGGTCTCCTCCAGGTCCATCCGCTGCGCCAGGTCCGAGTCCGAGGTGACCCCGCTGACCGGCACCGGACGCGTGTGCGGGGTGTCACCGAGCAGCGCGCCCAGGACGACCACCAGCTCGACGCCCAGCTCGTGGGCGAAGCCCAGCAGCTCGTTGCAGAACGAGCGCCAGCGCATGGACGGCTCGATGCCTCTGACCAGCACCAGGTCCCGCGGCTTCTCGCCGCCGACGCGGACCACCGACAGCCGTGTCGTCGGCCAGGTGATCTTGCGCACGCCGCCGTCCATCCACACCGTGGGGCGGTTCACCTGGAAGTCGTAGTAGTCCTCGGCGTCGAGCGCCGCGAACACCTCGCCCTTCCACTCGCGCTCCAGATGCGCGACCGCGGTGGAGGCGGCGTCGCCGGCATCGTTCCAGCCTTCGAACGCGGCCACCATGACTGGGTCGATCAGCTCGGGAACCCCCTCCAGCTCGATCACCCAGTGCCTCCTTCCGACGTGCCCTCGCGTACGCCCCAACCTTACGGCGTGAGGCGGGGGCGCCCGCAGCCCCCTTGCACGGGGGAGTGAACGGATCACTGCCCCGTTCGCCGCCCTCGAACACCACCGGTTCCGGGAAGCGGGCAAGCGCTTCACAGGCTGCTGCGCAGCCACTGCTCGACGCTCGCGATGTGCACGGTCGCCCAGGACCGGGCCGCCTCCGCGTCCCGGTCGCGCAGCGCGGCCAGGATCGCCCGGTGCTCCCGCAGGGTCCGGGCGACCGCGTCCTCCTGGGTCAGGCCGCGCCAGATCCGCGCCCTGGTGGTCGGCCCCGACAGCCCGTCAAGCAGCGAGCACAGCACCGAGTTTCCCGAGCTCTGCACGATGCCGCGGTGGAACTCCAGATCGCAGGCGACCAGCTCCTCCACCGACGGCTCGACGCCGAGCGCGTCCAACTGGGCGTCCAGCGCATCCAGTTGCTGCTCGCTGATCCGGGAGGCCGCCATCGCGGTCGCGGCCGGCTCCAGGATCCGGCGCACCGCGAGGAACTCCAGGACCGTGTCGTCGCGGTGGAAGTCCACGACGAAGCTCATCGCCTCCAGCAGCAACTGGGGGTCCAGGCTGGTGACATACGTGCCGTCGCCCTGCCGGACGTCGAGGATCCGGATCAGCGACAGCGCCCGCACCGCCTCCCGCAACGAGTTGCGGGACAGGCCCAGTTCGGCGGCGAGTTCGCTCTCCTTGGGCAACCGCTCTCCGGGGCGCAGCGCACCGGAGACGATCATGTCCTTGATCTTCTCGATCGCCTCATCGGTGACTGCCATACCGGCCTCCCTGTCGCTCAGACATCCGATGTCTCGGTCACATTATGCGGCCTGGTCAGCCGTCCGCGGTCAGCCTTCGTCCCGGACCGCGGTACTTCGCGGCCCCGCTCAGACGAGCCTGTCGCCGCACTCCCTGACCGGCCCGCCCGGGCGCCGCGCGGCGAGCCGGGCGAGGACGAACCGCATCGCCAGCACGGACTTGCCCGAGCCCGGCCCGCCCAGGACCACCAGTCGGCGGCCGGGGAGGCCGGCGAACCACGCGGCCAGGTCCTCGACCCGCCACGCCCGTGGCGCCGGGAGCCGGCCGCCGCGCCCCACGTTCTCCGGATGGTCGGCGAGCCGCCGGTCCGCGGGCGCCCAGCCCACCTCGATCGGCTCCGGGTCCTGCAGCCGCCGCAGCCGGGCCTCCGCCGCCCACTGCTCCCGTACGGCCTCGGCCAGCGCGTCGGCGGCCCGGCACCGGTCCTCCTCGGCCGACCGCGGGGCCGGATCCGCGTCGCCGCGCAGTACGTCGGCCACGAGCGCGGCGACCGATACCAGGGTGCCGACGCCGAAACCAGGACGCCCTCGGTGGAGGCGTCGTCCCACGAGAACCGCAGCACGCCCGTGAGGGCGGCGAGCGCCGCGGCGCACGCCGATAACCCCAGGCGCCGCCGCACCCGGGCACTGTGCCATCCGCCGTGCATACGCCGGTCCCGGTTCGTGCCGTTACGGCACCGCCTGCCGTCGTGCCGTAACGCCCCGTTCCAGCCGCAGCACCTTTGATAAACCCGCTGTTCGAAACACGTGTGAGGGAGCGTGCGGGGGTGTTCGGGGGGCGGCTGGTGGTGCGATGTGCCGTGCGGGCAGTTACCGGAGGCACGAGGCGAGGGCATACCGCCTTTCCGGCGGGCATGCGAGAGGGGCGGCTCCCCAGGGGATGAGAGCCGCCCCTCTCGCATGCCCGCCCCCGGTACGGCGGGGCCGGGTCTTCAGCGGTTGCCGGGACGGTCAGGGGAGGACCCGGCAGCCGCCTGTTCCTGGTGTCACTTCTTGTCGAGCAGGTCCTGGACCCTGGCCCGGACGTCGTCCGTGGCCAGACCGCGGATGGTCAGGGTGGTACGGCGGCGCAGCACGTCGTCCGCGGTCTCGGCCCACTCGTGGTCGCGGGCCCAGACGACCTGCGCCCAGATCTCCGGGGCGTCCGGGTGGACGCGCTCGGCGAGCAGCGGGTCCTCGTTGGCGATGCGAGCGATGTCGAAGGCCAGCGAACCGTAGTGGGTGGCCAGGTGCTTCGCCGTGTCGGCGGCCATCCGGGGGCCCGGGGCCGGGTTGTCCACCAGCAGGCGGTGGGCGACGGCACGGGGGTTGGCGACGCCGGGCAGCGGCAGCTTCTTCGGCAGCGAGGCGATGGGCTCGAAGTCGTCGCCCAGCGGGTGGCCCGGCAGCGCCTCCAGCTTCTCCATCACGGTGCGGCCGATGTGCCGGAAGGTGGTCCACTTGCCGCCCGCGACGGACAGCATGCCGCCCCTGCCCTCGGTGACCACGGTCTCCCGCTTGGCCTTCGCGGTGTCGCCGGGGCCGCCCGGCAGCACCCGCAGACCGGCGAAGGCGTAGGTGATCAGGTCGCGCCGGAGCTGCTGGTCCCGGACGGAGAACGCGGCCTCGTCCAGGATCTGGGCTATGTCCTTCTCGGTGACGGAGACGTCCGCCGGGTCGCCCTCGTACTCCTCGTCGGTGGTGCCGAGCAGCAGCATGTCCTCCCAGGGGAGGGCGAAGGTGATGCGGTACTTGTCGATGGGGGTGGCCAGCGCGGCCTTCCAGGGGGAGGTGCGCTTCAGGACCAGGTGGGCGCCCTTGGAGAGACGGATGGACGGGGCCGCGTTCGGGTCCTCCATCCGGCGCAGGTGGTCGACCCACGGGCCGGTCGCGTTGAGCACCAGGCGGGCGTTGACGCCGAACTCCTCGCCGGAGACCGCGTCCTTCAGGTCGGCGCCGGTCACCCGGCCCCGGGTGAAGCGCAGCCCGGTGACCTGGGCGTGGTTGAGGACGACCGCGCCCGCCTCGACGGCCGCGCGGACCGTCATCAGCGCCATGCGCGCGTCGTTCATCTGGTCGTCGCCGTAGACCGCGACGGCCTTGAGGTTCTCGGTGCGCAGCTCCGGCACGTCCCGCTGGGCCCTTGCGGGGGAGAGCAGGTGGCCGACGCCGTCACCGAACGCGGAGAGCGCGGAGTAGGCGAACACGCCCGCCCCGAGCTTCGCGGCGCCGTGCGGACCGCCCTTGTACACGGGGAGGTAGAACGTGAGCGGGTTCGCCAGGTGGGGGGCCACCTGGCGGGAGACCGCACGGCGCTCGAAGTGGTTCTCCGCCACCAGCTTCACCGCGCCGGTCTGCAGGTAGCGCAGACCGCCGTGGAGGAGCTTGGAGGAGGCGGAGGAGGTGGCGCCGGCGAAGTCGCCGGCGTCGACCAGTGCCACCCTGAGCCCGGACTGCGCGGCGTGCCAGGCGGTGGAGATGCCCAGGATGCCGCCGCCGATCACGAGAAGGTCGTACGACGCCTTGGAGAGCTGCTCCCTGGTCTCGGCGCGGCTCGGCAGCGAGCCGGAGGCCGGGTGCGTCCCCAGGGCAGGTACGGACTGCAGGGTGGACTGACTGGTCATGTCGGGTTCTTACTCCTCGTCAGAGCTCGATCGTGAGAGCGGTGCACGCTCTCGTCAGCTCTCGTCGTCGATCCAGCCCATGGTCCGGTCGACGGCCTTGAGCCAGTTCTTGTACTCACGGTCGCGGGTCTCCGCGTCCATGCGGGGGGTCCACTCGGCGGCCCGGCGCCAGTTGGCGCGCAGTTCGTCGGTGCTGGACCAGAAGCCGACGGCGAGGCCGGCGGCGTAGGCGGCGCCGAGGCAGGTGGTCTCGGCGACCATCGGGCGCACCACGGGTGCGTCCAGGACGTCGGCGAGGGTCTGCATCAGCAGGTTGTTGGCGGTCATGCCACCGTCGACCTTGAGGGCCACCAGCTCGTCGCCGGAGTCCTTCACCATGGCGTCCGCGATCTCGCGGGTCTGCCAGGCGGTGGCCTCCAGGACGGCGCGGGCCAGGTGCGCCTTGGTGACGTACCGGGTCAGGCCGGCGATGACACCGCGGGCGTCGGAGCGCCAGTGCGGGGCGAACAGGCCGGAGAAGGCCGGCACGAAGTAGGCGCCGCCGTTGTCCTCGACCGAGAGCGCGAGCGTCTCGATCTCGGCCGCGGTGGAGATCAGGCCCATCTGGTCGCGCATCCACTGCACCAGCGAGCCGGTGACGGCGATCGAGCCCTCCAGCGCGTACTGGGTCGGCTGGTCGCCGATCTTGTAGCCGACCGTGGTCAGCAGGCCCGCGTAGGAGTTGATGATCTTGTCACCGGTGTTCATCACCATGAAGGTGCCGGTGCCGTAGGTGGACTTGACCTCGCCCTCGGAGAAGCAGCACTGGCCGAACAGGGCCGCCTGCTGGTCGCCGAGCGCGGAGGCGACCGGGATGCCGCCGAGCAGGTCGCCGAGCTTGCCGCCGGTGACCTCGCCGTAGACCTCGGCGGAGGACCGGATCTCGGGCAGGATCTGCAGGGGCACGCCGATGGACTCGGCGATCTTGTCGTCCCACTGCATGGTGTGCAGGTTCATGAGCAGAGTGCGGGAGGCGTTGGTCACGTCGGTGACGTGCTTGCCGCCGTTGACACCGCCGGTCAGGTTCCAGATGACCCAGGTGTCCATGGTGCCGAAGAGGATGTCGCCCGCCTCGGCGCGCTCCTTGAGGCCGTCGACGTGGTCGAGCAGCCAGCGGGCCTTGGGGCCGGCGAAGTAGGAGGCCAGCGGCAGGCCGGTCTCGCGGCGGAAGCGGTCCTGGCCGACGTTGCGGCCGAGCTCGCGGCAGAGGGCGTCGGTGCGGGTGTCCTGCCAGACGATGGCGTTGTGGACGGGCTCACCGGTGTTCTTGTCCCACAGCACGGTGGTCTCGCGCTGGTTGGTGATGCCGATGGCCTTGATGTCGTCGCGGGTGATGCCGGCCTTCTGGATGGCCCCGGCGACGACTTCCTGGACGTTGGTCCAGATCTCGTTGGCGTTGTGCTCGACCCAGCCCGGCTTCGGGAAGATCTGCTCGTGCTCCTTCTGGTCGACCGAGACGATACGGCCGTCCTTGTCGAAGACGATGCAGCGGCTGGAGGTCGTGCCCTGGTCGATCGCGGCGATGAAGGGGCCTGCGGTGTGAGCGTCGGTCACTGTGTGCTCCTCAAAGATCCGTGGTGTGTGGCGGTACGTCTGTCTCTTGGGCGAGGCCTGCCGCTCTAGGCGAAGGCGACGTTGTAGATACCCGCGGCTATGGCTCCGCCGATCAGCGGGCCGACGACCGGGATCCAGGCGTAGCTCCAGTCGGAACCACCCTTGTTGGGCAGGGGGAGGAGTGCGTGCACGATGCGCGGGCCCAGGTCACGGGCCGGGTTGATCGCGTAACCCGTCGGGCCGCCGAGCGACAGACCGATCGAGACGACCACCAGGGCGGTGATCAGGCCGCCCAGCACGCCGAGGCCGTTGCCCTTGTCGTTCAGGCCCTGGGTGAGGACCGCGAGGATCAGCACGACGGTGCCGATGATCTCCGTGGCGAGGTTCTGGACCGCGTTGCGGATCTCCGGACCGGTGGAGAAGATGCCGAGGACCGGTCCTGCGCCCTTCTCCTGGGCCTCGACGGCCTTGGCCGTGGTGGCCTGCGCGCCGGGGCCGCCGACGATCTCCTTGTCGGTGAGGTGCGCCTGGAACTGGCCGTAGTAGGCCACCCACACCAGGCTCGCGCCGATCATCGCGCCGAGCAGCTGTCCGGCGAAGTAGACCGGGACGTTGCTCCAGTCGCTGTTCTTGATGGCGAGAGCGACGGTGACGGCCGGGTTGAGGTGGGCACCGGACAGCGGTCCGGAGATGTAGACGGCCGTCAGGACGGCGAAGCCCCAACCGAAGGCGATGGCGAGCCAGCCGGCGTTACGGGCCTTGGAGGCCTTGAGCGTGACGGCGGCGCACACGCCGCCGCCGAGCAGGATGAGTATGGCGGTACCGATGGTCTCGCCGATGAAGATGTCGGAGCTGGACACCCGCGACTCCTTTGTCCTTCGTCCAGGGAAGCCGAACCCCGAGTCCCTTCGGGGTGTTGGCGCCCTCGGGGGTGAGAGCGATGTCGGCCTTTGGCGTTGTCACACTCTAGCGCGTATTGCCGGTAGGTGTTCGACAATGCCGACCGATGGACGGGAGTCTTGCTCCGGCGTTACGCGTGCGTCAAGAGTTCTGTTATCGAAAGCGCGATCGTTATTGATTGCTTCGGGTTATCGATGAGTCGGGTTGTCCGCCCGGGTGTCCTGCGTCAACTCCGCTGATCTGCCATTTTGCCCTGTTATGCCCATCTCAGGGTACGGCTGAGGCCGGTCCGCCACACGCGAACCGGCCTCGGTCGTCGATCAGGGGCGCGCCGTCAGAACCGGCCCGCGCCCAGGTCCCGCGACACCGCACGGGCGCAGTCCCGCACCGCCGCGATCAGGTCGGGCCGCAGCTCCCCGTCCTTGCAGAGCCGCTCCACCGCGCCCGTGATGCCCACCGCCCCCACCGGCATCCGGCGGCGGTCGTGGATCGGCGCCGCGACCGAGGCCACGCCCTCCCAGGTCTCCTCGACGTCGGCCGCGTAGCCGCGGGCCCGCGTGATGTCCAGGATGTGCTCGAAGGCGTCCAGGTCACAAGTGGTGCGGTCGGTGAAGGGCTTGCGGTCGGCCTCCAGCGCCTCGCTGTGCGCCACCGGGTCGTAGGCCGACAGCACCTTGCCGAGGGCCGTGGAGTGCAGCGGCTGCATGGCGCCGATCTCCAGCACCTGCCGGCTGTCGTCGGGCCGGAAGACGTGGTGCACGATCAGCACGCCCTGCTGGTGGAGCACGCCCAGGTAGACGCTCTCCCCGCTGGAGCGGGCCAGGTCGTCCGTCCATACCAGCGCCCGCGCCCGCAGCTCGTGGATGTCCAGGTAGGTGGTGCCCAGCCGGAGCAGCTCGGCGCCCAGTTGGTAGCGCCCCGAGACGTCGTCCTGCTCGACGAACCCCTCCTGTTGGAGGGTGCGGAGTATGCCGTGGGCGGTGCCCTTGGCGAGGCCCAGCGACGAGGCGATGTCCGACAGTCCGAGCCGTCGCTCGCCGCCCGCGAGCAGCCGCAGCATCGCGGCCGCCCGTTCGAGCGACTGGATGTTCCGTGCCATCGCCGTTCTGCCTCCGTCCCCTGTGACCCTCGCCGTCACGACGTCGTAACCATCGTTCGGCAATGCCGAACACTACCGGTCCATGCCGACTCACCGCTAATGGTCGGTCGACATCCGTTACTTCCCGCGTGGCCCACCCTTCGGTGTCCGGCCACACACATCCGCCCCGCACCATGACCTGTGAGCGGCCAAAACGCCATGGCCGGCGTCATACTGCCCGCCCCGCCGGTCACTCGTCCGCCACATGGACGCCCTGCCCATCCAAGCCCACTCCCGGTTACGCTGGCGCCGTGCGTCCATAGCCGGGTCCACCCGGGGAAACCGCATAGCCGACAGCCGTCGCATCCAAGGGAGCCCTTCATGGCCTCGTTGCCGCCGTCCCCTTCCGCCGACAGCCGGACCCGGGTGTCCGCGCTCCGGGAGGCGCTCGCCACACGCGTGGTGGTCGCCGACGGAGCCATGGGCACCATGCTCCAGGCGCAGGACCCCACCCTGGAGGACTTCGAGAATCTCGAGGGCTGCAACGAGATCCTCAACCTCACCCGCCCCGACATCGTCCGCTCGGTCCACGAGGCGTACTTCGACGTCGGCGTGGACTGCGTCGAGACCAACACCTTCGGGGCCAACCACGCCGCGATGGCCGAGTACGACATCGCCGACCGCGTCCACGAGCTCTCCGAGTCCGGTGCCCGCATCGCCCGCGAGGTCGCCGACGGCTACACCGCACGGGACGGCCGGCAGCGTTGGGTCCTCGGCTCCATCGGCCCCGGCACCAAGCTGCCCACCCTCGGCCACGTGCCGTACGCCACCATCCGCGACGGCTTCCAGCAGAACGCCGAGGGCCTGCTCACCGGCGGTGCCGACGCCCTGATCGTCGAGACCACCCAGGACCTCCTGCAGACCAAGGCCTCCGTCCTCGGCGCCCGCCGCGCCATGGAAGCCCTCGGTACCGAGGTCCCGCTCCTGGTCTCCATGGCCTTCGAGACCACCGGCACCATGCTGCTCGGCTCCGAGATCGGTGCCGCGCTCACCGCCCTGGAGCCGCTCGGCATCGACATGATCGGCCTGAACTGCTCGACCGGCCCCGCCGAGATGAGCGAGCACCTGCGCTACCTCACCCGGCATTCCCGCATCCCGCTGCTGTGCATGCCGAACGCCGGACTGCCGGTCCTCACCAAGGACGGCGCCCACTTCCCGCTCGGCCCGGAGGGCCTGGCCGAGGCCCAGGACAACTTCGTCCGCGACTACGGCCTCTCCCTCATCGGCGGCTGCTGCGGCACCACGCCCGAGCACCTGCGCCAGGTCGTGGAGAAGGTCCGGGGCGTCACCCCGCCCGAGCGCAGCCCGCGCCCCGAGCCCGGCGCCGCCTCCCTCTACCAGACGGTCCCGTTCCGCCAGGACACCTCCTACCTGGCCATCGGCGAGCGCACCAACGCCAACGGCTCCAAGAAGTTCCGCGAGGCCATGCTGGCGGCTCGCTGGGACGACTGTGTGGAGATGGCCCGCGAGCAGATCCGCGAGGGCGCCCACATGCTGGACCTCTGCGTGGACTACGTCGGCCGGGACGGCGTCGCCGACATGGAGGAACTGGCCGGCCGCTTCGCCACCGCCTCCACCCTGCCGATCGTCCTCGACTCCACCGAGGTCGAGGTCATCCGGGCCGGTCTGGAGAAGCTCGGCGGCCGCGCGGTCATCAACTCCGTCAACTACGAGGACGGCGACGGCCCGGAGTCCCGCTTCGCGAAGGTCACCGAGCTCGCCCGCGAGCACGGCGCGGCGCTGATCGCGTTGACCATCGACGAGGAGGGCCAGGCCCGCACCCCCGAGAAGAAGGTCGAGATCGCCGAACGGCTCATCGACGACCTCACCGGGAACTGGGGCATCCACGAGTCGGACATCCTCATCGACACCCTGACCTTCACGATCTGCACCGGCCAGGAGGAGTCCCGCAAGGACGGCATCGCCACCATCGAGGCGATCCGCGAGCTCAAGCGCCGCCACCCGGACGTCCAGACCACCCTCGGCCTGTCCAACATCTCCTTCGGCCTCAACCCGGCCGCCCGCATCCTGCTGAACTCCGTCTTCCTCGACGAATGCGTCAGGGCGGGCCTGGACTCGGCGATCGTGCACGCCAGCAAGATCCTGCCGATCGCCCGGTTCAGCGAGGAGGAGGTGCAGACCGCCCTCGACCTCATCCACGACCGCCGCGCCGAGGGCTACGACCCGCTCCAGAAGCTCATGCAGCTCTTCGAGGGCGCCACCGCCAAGTCCCTGAAGGCCGGCAAGGCCGAGGAACTGGCCGCCCTCCCGCTGGAGGAGCGCCTCAAGCGCCGCATCATCGACGGCGAGAAGAACGGTCTCGAAGCCGACCTCGACGAGGCGCTCCAGACCCGCGCCGCCCTGGACATCGTCAACGAGACCCTCCTGGACGGCATGAAGGTCGTCGGCGAGCTGTTCGGCTCCGGCCAGATGCAGCTGCCGTTCGTCCTCCAGTCCGCCGAGGTCATGAAGGCCGCGGTCGCCCACCTCGAACCGCACATGGAGAAGTCGGACGCCGAGGGCAAGGGCACCATCGTGCTCGCCACCGTGCGCGGCGACGTCCACGACATCGGCAAGAACCTCGTCGACATCATCCTGTCCAACAACGGCTACAACGTCGTCAACCTCGGCATCAAGCAGCCCGTCTCCGCGATCCTGGAGGCCGCCGACGAGCACAGGGCCGACGTCATCGGCATGTCCGGCCTGCTCGTCAAGTCCACGGTGATCATGAAGGAGAACCTGGAGGAGCTCAATCAGCGCGGCCTCGCCGCCACCTACCCGGTCATCCTCGGCGGCGCCGCCCTCACCCGTGCCTACGTCGAGCAGGACCTGCACGAGCTCTACGAGGGCGAGGTCCGCTACGCCCGCGACGCCTTCGAGGGCCTGCGCCTCATGGACGCCCTCATCGGCG
Organism: Streptomyces sp. NPDC028289; assembly: GCF_055565975.1. Lineage (NCBI taxonomy): Bacteria > Bacillati > Actinomycetota > Actinomycetes > Kitasatosporales > Streptomycetaceae > Streptomyces > Streptomyces sp. NPDC028289. The sequence continues at coordinate 179,628 of NZ_JBVHTI010000010.1, forward strand.
TCAAGCGCGGCCTGCCCGGCGCCGTCCTGCCGGAACTGAAGCAGCGCCGGGTCCGGCAGGCGGCCGCCGTCGAGGTCGAGGAGCGGCCGGAGGAGGGCCATGTCCGCTCCGACGTCGCCGTCGACAACCCGGTGCCCACCCCGCCGTTCTGGGACACCCGCGTCATCAAGGGCATCCAGCTCAAGGAGTACGCCAGCTGGCTCGACGAGGGCGCCCTCTTCAAGGGCCAGTGGGGCCTCAAGCAGGCCCGCACCGGCGAGGGACCGTCGTACGAGGAACTCGTCGAGACCGAGGGCCGGCCCCGGCTGCGCGGCCTCCTCGACAAGCTCCAGACGGAGAACCTGCTCGAAGCCGCCGTCGTCTACGGCTACTTCCCCTGCGTCTCCAAGGACGACGACCTGATCATCCTGGACGAACAGGGCAACGAGCGCACCCGGTTCACCTTCCCGCGCCAGCGCCGCGGCCGCCGGCTCTGCCTCGCCGACTTCTTCCGTCCGGAGGAGTCCGGCGAGACGGACGTGGTCGGCCTCCAGGTCGTCACCGTCGGCTCCCGCATCGGCGAGCAGACCGCCAAGCTGTTCGAGGCCAACTCCTACCGCGACTACCTCGAACTGCACGGCCTGTCCGTCCAGCTGGCCGAGGCCCTCGCCGAGTACTGGCACGCACGCGTGCGCTCCGAACTCGGCTTCGCCGGCGAGGATCCGGCCGACGTCGAGGACATGTTCGCCCTGAAGTACCGGGGCGCCCGCTTCTCCCTCGGCTACGGCGCCTGCCCCGACCTGGAGGACCGCGCCAAGATCGCCGACCTGCTCCGGCCCGAGCGGATCGGCGTCCACCTGTCCGAGGAGTTCCAGCTGCACCCCGAGCAGTCCACGGACGCCATCGTGATCCACCACCCGGAGGCGAAGTACTTCAACGCCCGGTGAGCCGTGTGGCACGCCGAGACGCGTGCCACACAGCACACTGATCGGATAAGTCGTACACTGGTCGGTCCACAGCAGGCCGGTTCCCCGCATGGGAACCGGCCTGGTCGTCCCTCAAGGAGGTGTGTGGATTGACCAGCACGGTCCCCGCGCTCGGAACCCGTACGGCGGAAGGCTCGGCCCTCCAGGCGGTGCTCCTCGACATGGACGGCACCCTGGTGGACACCGAGGGCTTCTGGTGGGACGTCGAGGTCGAGATCTTCGCCCGCCTCGGCCACACCCTCGACGACTCCTGGCGCCATGTCGTGGTCGGCGGCCCCATGACCCGCAGCGCCGGGTTCCTCATCGAGGCCACCGGCGCCGCCATCACGCTCGCCGAGGTCAGCGTGCTGCTCAACGAGGGCTTCGAGGCGCGCATCGGCACCGCCCTGCCGCTGATGCCGGGCGCACAGCGGCTGCTCGCCGAGCTGTACGAGCAGCAGATCCCCACCGCCCTGGTCTCCGCCTCGCACCGGCGCATCATCGACCGTGTCCTGACCTCGCTGGGCCCCCAGCACTTCAGCCTGTCCGTCGCCGGCGACGAGGTCTCGCGCACCAAGCCCTACCCGGACCCGTACCTGCTCGCCGCCGCCGGGCTGGGGGTGGACCCGGCCCGATGCGCGGTCGTCGAGGACACCGCGACCGGCGTCGCCGCCGCCGAGGCGGCCGGCTGCCAGGTCGTCGCCGTCCCGTCGGTCGCGCCGATCGCCCCGGCCGCACGGCGTACCGTGGTGACCTCCCTGGAAGAGGTCGACCTGGCTTTTCTGCGCGGCCTGATGACGGAAATGGGCTAGCCGTTCACCCAGCGTACAAAGTCCATTGGACGAAATCCCGGCGCCTGTCATTCAACGGAATTCGCAACTGTTCAACCGGCTGAATTCCGATAGCCCATCACATAAATGCACGTGTGACGTTCCTCACGTGCAGGACGCTCGACAACGTTGCCCGACTGTGCAGCCCACCCCCGTTCGGGGGGGAACGGGGTGACCTTGTGTCCCGATTGGGGAGACGCTGCACTAATCCTGCCGCTGTCGGGTTTTCGGTCCGTCCACAACCGGTTCCCCTGCGTGATGGCCCCTCAACTCACGCCGCTGCCAACCGTCCTGCGGCCGCGGACTAATCTCGTCGCGAGAACATCGCCGTAACCCCCGTGATCCGCTTCGACACCCCATGTATGCGGGATACACGGACACGAACAGCTCTGGAGAACTTCGAGCATGAACCGTAAGACTTTGGTGCTGCCGGCCGTGGTCGGCCTGCTCACTCCGGTGCTCGCCGCGTGCGGTGGGTCCGACAGTGGGAGCAGCAGCAGCGACGCGATCGTCGTCGGCACCACCGACGGGTTCACTGCCACGAAGGACGCCCCCGCGCCGATCGACCCCGCGTACTCCTACGACGTCGGCGGCTGGAACATCCTGCGCCAGACCGTGCAGACCCTCATGTCCCAGCCCAAGGGCGAGGGCGACCCGGTTCCCGACGCCGCAGAGAGCTGCTCCTTCACCGACAGCGGCAGCGAGCGCTACGCCTGCAAGCTGCGCGAGGGCCTGAAGTTCTCCGACGGCAACGCCGTCACCGCCGAGGACGTCAAGTGGTCCATCGAGCGCGCCCTGCGCATCAAGTCGGACACCGGCGTCTATGCCCTCCTCTCGAACATCGACACCATCGAGACCCAGGGCGACCGCGAGGTCATCTTCCACCTCAAGACCGCCGACGCCACCTTCCCGTACAAGCTGTCCACTCCGGTCGCGGGCATCGTGAACCCGAAGGACTACGAGAAGGACAAGCTCCGCGACGGCTTCGACATCGACGGCTCCGGCCCCTACACCTTCAAGGCCGACGTCAAGAACGACGAACTCGTCTCCGCCACCTTCACCAAGAACCCGAACTACAAGGGCAGCGTGAAGGTGAACAACGAGCAGGTCGTCCTGCGCTCGTACAAGGACGCCGACGCCATGGGCGAGGCGATCGACAAGGGCGACATCGACGTCATGACCCGCACCATGTCGCCGGCCCAGATCAACAAGCTCGACGCCGGCACCGACAAGAACGTCGACCTCGTCGAGATGTCCGGCCTGGAGATCCGCTACCTCGGCTTCAACACCGACGCGCCGACCGTCAAGGCCAAGGCCGTCCGCCAGGCCATGGCCCAGGTCATCAACCGCGACGAACTCGTCGCCAAGGTGTACGGCTCCCAGGCCGAGCCGCTGTACTCGCTGGTCCCGGCCTCCATCACCGGCCACTCCAACTCGTTCTTCAACAAGTACGGCGACCCCAGCGTCACCAAGGCCAAGAGCCTGCTGACCGCGGCGAACATCACCACCCCGGTGAAGCTCACCCTGCACTACACGACCGACCACTACGGTCCGGCCACCAAGCAGGAGTTCGAGGTCCTCAAGCAGCAGCTCAACGACAGCGGCCTGTTCGACGTCAGCATCGAGGGCACCCCCTGGTCGTCCTACCAGACCAACGAGCGCAAGGGCGACTACGACGTCTACGGCATGGGCTGGTTCCCCGACTTCCCCGACGCCGACAACTTCCTCGCGCCGTTCCTCGACAAGGACAACTTCCTCAAGTCGCCCTACCTCAACAACCGGATCATCAACACCCTGATCCCCGAATCCCGCCGCGAGGCCGACCGCGCCAGCGCCACCGGCAGCCTGACCGAGATCCAGGACGACGTCGCCAACGACGTCCCGGTGCTGCCCCTGTGGCAGGGCAAGCAGTACGTCGCCGCCCGCAGCGACATCACGGGCGTCGCCTACGCCCTCAACTCCTCCGCCAGCCTCCAGCTGTGGGAGCTCGGCCGCGGCTCCAGCAGCTGACACCCGGTCGTACGACAGGAAGGGCGCCCCGCTCCACGAGCAGGGCGCCCTTCCCGTCGTACCGCCCGCCTACTGCGCGCCCGGGCGCACCAGGCCACTCTCGTACGCGTACACCGCGGCCTGCACCCGGTCCCGCAGCCCCAGCTTGGTCAGCACATGCCCCACATGCGTCTTCACCGTGGTCTCGCTGACGAACAGGTCGGCCGCGATCTCCGCGTTCGACAGCCCGCGCGCCACCAGCTTCAGCACCTCCACCTCACGGTCGGTGAGGGTGTGCAGGGTGTCCGGCACCGGCTCCTCACCGGACGGCAGATGCGTCGCGTACTTGTCCAGCAGCCGGCGCGTGATGCTCGGCGCCAGCATCGCCTCGCCGTTCGCCACCACCCGGATCGCCTGCACCAGCTCGTTGGCCGGCGCGTCCTTCAGCAGGAAGCCGCTGGCCCCCGCGCGCAGCGCCTCCACCACGTACTCGTCCAGATCGAACGTGGTCAGCACCAGCACCTTCGCCGGGCCGTCCCGGCCGGGGCCGGTGATCTGCCGGGTCGCCTCCACGCCGTCCATCCGCGGCATCCGGATGTCCATCAGCACGACGTCGGGCTGGAGGGCGCGCACCTGGTCGAGTGCCTGCAGGCCGTCTCCGGCCTCGCCCACGACCGCGATGTCCTGCTCGGCCTCCAGAATCATCCGGAACCCGGTACGCAGCAGCGGCTGGTCGTCGACCAGTAGGACGCGGATGGCCACGGTGAGTCTCCTTCTGCTAGTCCGCGCCCATTCTGCCCTGCGCCACGCCCCCGGACCCGGCCGACCTCACCGGCAGCGGATACGGCGGGGGAGTACCGCCGAACTCCGGGCAGTGCGCCTGGTGGTCGCACCAGCCGCACAGCTTCGTCGGACGCGGCCGCCACTCACCCGACTCCGTCGCCTCCCGGATCGCCTCCCACAGCGCGAGCAGCTTGCGTTCCACCCGCTGGAGATCGGCGAGGACCGGGTCGTACGTCAGCACGTCACCGCTGCCGAGATAGACCAGCTGCAGCCGCCTCGGCACCACGTTCTTCAGCCGCCACACCACCAGCGCGTAGAACTTCATCTGGAACAGCGCACCCTCGGCGTACTCCGGCCGCGGTGCCTTGCCCGTCTTGTAGTCGACGATCCGCACCTCACCCGTCGCGGCCACGTCGACCCGGTCGATGATCCCGCGCAGCCGCAGCCCCGACTCCAGCTCCGTCTCCACGAACAGCTCCCGCTCCACGGGCTCCAGCCGGACCGGATCCTCCAGCGTGAACCAGCGCTCGACCAGCTGCTCCGCCTCACCCAGCCAGCGCGCCAGCCGCTCGCCCCGCGGATCCTCCGCGAACAACTCCCCGAGCTCCGGCCTGGACTCCCGCAGCCGGTCCCACTGCCCCGGGATCAGCGACTTGGCCCGCGGCGCCGTCCGCTCCACCGCGGGCGCGTCGAAGAGCCGCTCCAGAACCGCGTGCACCAGCGTCCCCCGCGTCGCCGCCTCGCTCGGCTTCTCCGGCAGCCGGTCGATCACCCGGAACCGGTACAGCAACGGACACTGCATGAAGTCACTGGCCCGCGAGGGCGACAGCGAGGCGGGCGGCGCCGCCGCCTTCCCCGCCACCCCGGTGACCGGCTCTTCCCCCTGCGCGACGACCGCGCCCCGATCCCGCGCGGCGTCCCCGATGCTGCTGTCCATGACCACAGACCATACGGCCCGCCACTGACAGTCACCCAACCCGCACCACGGCCCGGCCAACACAGGGGGTGCCGGGGCGGAACACGCCACGACGGCCGCATACCATCGACCGGAGAAGACGCATCTAACGAGGGGACACCGTGGACGTGAGCGGCGGCAGCGGGCAGCCCCGGTCGGACAACGCCGAACCGGCGCAGCAGACGACCGGCGAGGAGCCCGCGCCCCCGGCCCCGCAGACACCGGAGAAGCCGGACGAGCCGCAGACGACGCCGGCACCGGAGAAACCGGAGACCACCGGGGCACCGGAACCCGCCCCCGCACCGCACACCGACGCGACCCCCGAACCCGAAGAACCCCGACCGGCCCCCGCGCAGCCCGGTGCGGCCGGCATGGCCAAGGGACAGCCGCCGCAGCGGCCCAAGGAACCCGGCGGCGGACTGCTCATGGGCCGCCCCTTCGGCGTCCCCGTGTACGTCGCCCCCAGCTGGTTCGTCGTCGCCGCGCTGATCACCTGGGTCTTCGGCGGCCAGCTCGACCGCGTACTGCCCGAACTCGGCGCCGCCCGCTACCTCGTCTCCCTCTTCTTCGCCATCGCCTTCTACGCCTCCGTCCTGATCCACGAACTCGCCCACACGGTCGCCGCGATCCGCTTCAAACTCCCCGTCCGCCGCATCCAGCTCCAGTTCTTCGGCGGCGTCTCGGAGATCGAGAAGGAGGCGGAGACCCCCGGACGCGAATTCGTGCTGGCCTTCGTCGGCCCGCTGCTCTCCCTCGTCCTCTCCGGCCTCTTCTACCTCGCCATGCAGCCCGTCGAGCCCGGCACCGTCCCCGGCGTCCTGCTGGCCGGCCTGATGGTCTCCAACCTCATCGTCGCCGCCTTCAACCTGCTCCCCGGCCTCCCCCTCGACGGCGGCCGGATGCTCCGCGCCGTCGTATGGAAGATCACCGGCAGGCCCATGAGCGGCACCGTCGCCGCCGCCTGGGTCGGCCGCGCCCTCGCCGTCTCCGTCCTCATCGGCCTCCCCCTGCTCAACCACTGGGGCGCCTTCGGCGGCGGCACCGACGACAGCAGCGGCATGGACGCCGTCACCGACGCCCTGCTCGCCGCCATCCTCGCCGCGATCATCTGGACCGGCGCCGGCAACAGCCTGCGCATGGCCCGCCTCCGCGAACACCTCCCGGAACTGCGCGCCCGCACCCTCACCCGCCGCGCCGTCCCCGTCGAGACCGACACCCCGCTCTCCGAGGCCCTGCGCCGCGCCAACGCCGCCGGCGCCCGCGCCCTGGTCGTCGTCGACGCCGACGGCAACCCGCTCTCCCTCGTCCGCGAGGCCGCGATCGTCGGCGTACCGGAACACCGCCGCCCCTGGGTCGCCGTCAGCGGCCTCGCCCAGGACCTCACCGACGGCATGCGCGTCTCCGCGGAACTGGCCGGAGAAGACCTCCTCGACGTCCTGCGCGCCACCCCCGCCACCGAATACCTGGTCGTCGAGGAGACCGGCGAGATCTACGGCGTCCTGTCCGCAGCCGACGTCGAACGCGCCTTCGTCAGGGCAATGGCGAGGCCGGCCTGAGACGCCCCGGCCTGGAAGCACCCCGGCCCGGACGCGCCCCGTAAGGGGCGCTGGGGGTCCCCCCGGCCGAAGGCTGGGGGAGGAACTGCGCGAGCAACCACAACGCACCCGCACCGTTCCCACGACGGAAGGCGCCCTTTGTTGGTCCGAGCCGCCCGCAGGGCCCGGTAGGCTGTTCACATGTCCGAACCGACCGGTGCCGCCCGCAGGCGCGGGCCCTTCAAGGTCGGGGACCAGGTACAGCTGACCGACCCCAAGGGTCGCCACTACACGTTCACGCTCGAAGCCGGGAAGAACTTCCACACCCACAAGGGCTCCTTCCCGCACGACGAACTGATCGGCGCTCCCGAGGGCAGCGTTGTCCGCACCACCGGCAACGTCGCCTACCTCGCGCTGCGCCCCCTGCTCCCCGACTACGTCCTGTCCATGCCCCGCGGGGCAGCCGTCGTCTACCCCAAGGACGCGGGGCAGATCCTCTCCTTCGCCGACATCTTCCCCGGCGCCCGCGTCGTCGAAGCCGGCGTCGGCTCCGGCTCGCTCAGCAGCTTCCTGCTGCGCGCCATCGGCGACCAGGGCATGCTGCACAGCTACGAGCGCCGTGCGGACTTCGCCGAGATCGCCCAGCAGAACGTCGAGCGCTACTTCGGCGGCCCCCACCCGGCCTGGCAGCTCACCGTGGGCGACCTCCAGGACAACCTCTCGGACACCGACGTCGACCGCGTCATCCTCGACATGCTCGCCCCCTGGGAATGCCTGGAGGCCGTCTCCAAGGCCCTCGTCCCCGGCGGCATCCTGTGCTGCTACGTCGCCACCACCACCCAGCTCGCCCGGACCGTCGAGTCCATCCGCGAGATCGGCTGCTTCAACGAGCCGACCTCCTGGGAGACGATGATCCGCAACTGGCACGTGGAAGGCCTCGCCGTCCGCCCCGACCACCGGATGATCGGCCACACCGGCTTCCTGCTCACCGCCCGCCGCCTCGCCGACGGCGTCGAGCCGCCCATGCGCCGCCGCCGCCCCGCCAAGGGCGCCTACGGCGAGGACTACGACGGCCCCAACGCCGACGGCGGCGCCGGCCGCTGAGCCCCACCCCGCCGCCGCTTCAACGCACGAGCGCCGCGGCCGAGTTCCCGGACCCCACGGGAACTCGGCCGCGGCGCTCACCCGTTGACGCCGCCGACGCGGCGCGGCACCCCACCAGCCACGAAAGCCCACCCCCGCCGTTCCCTCCCGCTGTGACGTGTGGCACGATGCAGGCCACCCCCCCACCGGCACAGGCCTCACAGGAGACACTCCTAGTGCAGCAATCCGTGGTCCCGGAGCTCGCTCACACCGACACCCGCCCCATGCACTGGCTGGCCACCGCCGCTGCCGTGGCCGGCGTCGTCGCTCTGTCGTCCCTCTTCCAGCCGGGCTCGGCCAAAGCCGCCCAGTCCACCGCCGGAACCGCGACGAAGCCCGCCCCCGTGGCCGCCGCGCCGCCCAGCACCACCGGCGTGGACTTCCCCCTGGACTGCGGCCCCGTGAAGGAGCTGGTCGTCAAGAAGGCCTCCGGAGACCTCGACGGCGACGGCAGACCGGAAACCGTGGTGGTCGTCCACTGCGACTCGGCCATGGGCACCCCGCCCGACGGCGTCTACGTCCTAACCCAGGCCGCCGGCGCCACCAGCCCCCGCGTCGTCGCCACCCTGGTCGACCCCAAGGACCGGTACACCGTGACCGACTTCGCCGTCGGCGGCGGAGCGGTCACCGCCACCCTGCTCGGCTATTCCTCGGACAATGTGCCCAGTTGCTGCCCGGACCTGAAGTCCAACGCCAAGTGGCAGTGGAACGGCCACGCGTTCGTCCGCTCCACCCCCGCCGCCGCCCACAGCGTCTGACGGCCACACCGGCCGAGCCGGCCCGAGGGGCCGGCCGCCCACGCCACGCGGAGTGGCCGGAAGGTCACTCCGCGTCCGGCCCGTACACCTCGACACGGTCCGCGACCCGACGCACATGGATGCACTCGCCCGGACACTCCCGCGCCGAATCCACCACGTCCGTGAGCAACGGCAGCGGCACCGGCACCGTCGCCCCCTTCGCCTGCAGCAGCTCGTCGTCCGCGCCCTTCACATAGGCCAGGCCGTCGATGTCCAGCTCGAACACCTCGGGGGCGTACTGGGCACAGATCCCGTCACCCGTACACAGATCCTGGTCGATCCAGACCTCGAGCGCCTCACCGTCGGCCAGGGCCTCCTGCTGCACGGTCATCTCTCCTGCCGTCGAAAGCGCCGGACGGCCGGACCCGGGGGTCACCCGGTCCCGCCCCGGCGGGTGTTGAACGACTTCGACCCTACCTCCGGCCCGCAGCCACCCGCGCACCCTCCTCGCACACCCTCCGGGGCGCCCCCGCCCGCTCCCTCAGCCCGCGCGCACGGCGCCCGCACCGCGCGGCAAGGCGGCGTCCGGCCACCTGACCGATCGACTTGAGCCAACCCGCGCCCCGTGTCCGCGAACACGCACCACATCCGACCGGTCGCTCTGTGTAAGAGATCCGCCATCGGGGCACAACCCCTGAACCGGCACTGGAGCGGACAACTCCGGTCAGTCACGAAGGGTTTTGACCACTCCAGGCCTGGAACACGCCGCTTCTGAATCGCGTTGAGTGGGTATCCACCCGGCACGAGGGAGAACGCAATGGGTGACCGACGACACACCTTGACAGTCTTTGTGATCTAGGGGTTTCAATCGACACCCACCCAGGTAGGGTCTGGAAGCGTCCAGCTCCCCTTGGAGGAGGTGAGGACCGTGGCAGCCCACGACGACGACATGAACCGCGGCATCCGCCCGGGACGAGGGTCCGACGACCCGTCCGAGCAGATCGCCTATCTTGAGCAGGAGATCGCCGTCCTGCGACGCAAGCTCGCCGACTCTCCGCGACACACGAGGATTCTCGAAGAGCGGATCGTCGAGCTGCAGACGAACCTGGCCGGCGTGTCCGCCCAGAACGAGCGACTCGCGAACACCCTCCGCGAGGCCCGCGACCAGATCGTGGCCCTCAAGGAAGAAGTCGACCGACTCGCACAGCCGCCGGCCGGCTTCGGTGTCTTCCTCACAGCGAACGAGGACGGCACCGCCGACATCTTCACCGGCGGCCGCAAACTGCGGGTGAACGTCAGCCCAAGCGTTGACCTGGACGACCTCAGGCGCGGCCAGGAAGTCATGCTCAACGAAGCGCTCAACGTGGTCGAGGCCATGGAGTACGAGCGCGTCGGCGACATCGTCACCCTCAAGGAGATCCTCGAGGACGGCGAGCGCGCCCTCGTCCTGGGGCACACCGACGAAGAACGGGTGGTACGGCTCGCCGAACCCCTGCTCGACGTGAACATCCGCCCCGGCGACGCCCTGCTGCTCGAACCCCGCTCCGGCTACGTCTACGAGATCGTTCCCAAGAGCGAGGTCGAGGAACTCGTCCTCGAAGAGGTCCCCGACATCGGCTACGAGCAGATCGGCGGTCTCGGCGGCCAGATCGAGGCCATCCGCGACGCCGTCGAGCTCCCGTACCTCTACCCGGACCTGTTCAAGGAGCACGAACTGCGCCCGCCCAAGGGCGTCCTGCTCTACGGGCCCCCCGGATGCGGCAAGACACTCATCGCCAAGGCCGTCGCCAACTCGCTGGCCAAAAAGGTCGCCGAAGTCACCGGCCAGGCCGCCGGCAAGAGCTTCTTCCTCAACATCAAGGGCCCCGAGCTCCTGAACAAGTACGTCGGCGAGACCGAGCGGCAGATCCGCCTCGTCTTCCAGCGCGCCCGGGAGAAGGCCAGCGAGGGCACCCCCGTCATCGTCTTCTTCGACGAGATGGAATCCCTCTTCCGAACCCGCGGCTCCGGCGTCAGCTCGGACGTGGAGAACACCATCGTCCCCCAGCTGCTCGCCGAGATCGACGGTGTCGAAGGCCTCCAGAACGTGGTCGTCATCGGCGCCTCCAACCGCGAGGACATGATCGACCCCGCGATCCTCCGCCCCGGCCGCCTCGACGTGAAGATCAAGATCGAGCGTCCCGACGCCGAGGCAGCCAAGGACATCTTCGGCAAGTACCTCACCGAACGCCTCCCGCTCCACTCCGACGACCTCGGAGAACACGGCGGCAGCAAGGCCACCACCGTCGAAAGCATGATCCAGACGGCAGTGGAACACATGTACGCCGAATCCGAGGAAAACCGCTTCCTGGAAGTCACCTACGCCAACGGAGACAAGGAAGTCCTCTACTTCAAGGACTTCAACTCCGGCGCCATGATCGAAAACATCGTCGGACGCGCCAAGAAGATGGCCATCAAGGACTTCCTCGAGCACAACCAGAAGGGCCTCCGCGTCTCCCACCTCCTCCAGGCCTGCGTGGACGAGTTCAAGGAGAACGAGGACCTGCCCAACACCACCAACCCCGACGACTGGGCCCGGATCTCCGGAAAGAAGGGCGAACGGATCGTCTACATCCGTACCCTCATCACCGGAAAGCAGGGCGCGGACACCGGACGCTCCATCGACACGGTGGCAAACACCGGACAGTACCTGTAAAACACAGGGCGGCTGCGGGTGCCCTCACCGGGTACCCGCAGCCGACTGTTTTTCCGGCCAAAACCGGAACCGAGGCGAGCAAGGCAATGACGCAAATGATCTCCCCACCAGCGCAGAGGCGTTCTAGGCTCTTTCCTACCGCCGAGTCGCGCAGTGCGGGGACGGGCACCGCACACGCACCGGAGCGCCAGCGGTACGCGAGCGCAGCCCACGACCGAGGGCTCCGCCGGGCAAGGAGGGCCGCATGACCGTACGGCGAGTAATGGGCATCGAGACGGAGTACGGAATCTCCGTCCCCGGCCACCCCAACGCCAATGCCATGCTCACCTCGTCCCAGATCGTCAACGCCTACGCGGCGGCGATGCACCGGGCCCGCCGGGCCCGCTGGGACTTCGAGGAGGAGAACCCGCTGCGGGACGCCCGAGGCTTCGACCTCGCACGCGAGGCCGCCGACGCCAGCCAGCTCACCGACGAGGACATCGGCCTCGCCAACGTGATCCTCACCAACGGCGCCCGCCTCTACGTCGACCACGCACACCCCGAATACAGCGCCCCCGAGGTCACCAACCCCCGCGACGCCGTCCTCTGGGACAAGGCCGGCGAACGCATCATGGCCGAAGCCGCCGAACGAGCCGCCGCACTCCCCGGCGCCCAGCCCATCCACCTCTACAAGAACAACACCGACAACAAGGGCGCCTCCTACGGCACGCACGAGAACTACCTGATGAAGCGGGAAACCCCCTTCTCCGACATCGTGCGCCACCTCACCCCCTTCTTCGTCTCCCGTCAGGTCGTCACCGGCGCCGGCCGCGTCGGCATCGGCCAGGACGGCCACGAACACGGCTTCCAGCTCAGCCAGCGCGCCGACTACTTCGAGGTCGAGGTCGGCCTCGAGACCACCCTCAAACGGCCCATCATCAACACCCGCGACGAACCCCACGCCGACGCGGAGAAATACCGCCGCCTCCACGTGATCATCGGCGACGCGAACCTGTCGGAGATCTCGACCTACCTGAAGCTGGGCACGACGGCCCTGGTCCTGTCGATGATCGAAGACGGCTTCATCGCCGTCGACCTCGCCGTCGACCAGCCCGTACGCACCCTCCACCAGGTCTCCCACGACCCCACCCTCAAGCGCCTCGTCACCCTCCGCAGCGGACGCACACTCACCGCCGTCCAGCTCCAGATGGAGTACTACGAGCTGTCGCGCAAATACGTGGAGGAGCGGTACGGCGCCGACGCCGACGACCAGACCCGCGACGTCCTGCAGCGCTGGGAGGACACCCTCAACCGCCTGGAGAACGACCCCATGAGTCTCTCCGGCGAACTTGACTGGGTGGCCAAGAAGGAGCTCATGGAGGGCTACCGCCGCCGCGACGAGCTCGACTGGGACGCCGCCAAGCTGCACCTCCTCGACCTCCAGTACGCCGACGTACGGGCCGAGAAGGGCCTCTACAACCGCCTCGCCGCCCGCGGACGCATGAAGCGGCTCCTGGACGAGGCCGACGTGGAACGCGCCCGCACCAGCCCGCCAGAGGACACCCGGGCCTACTTCCGCGGCCGCTGCCTGGAGCAGTACGCCGACGACGTCGCCGCCGCGAGCTGGGACTCGGTCATCTTCGACCTCCCCGGCCGCGACAGCCTCCAGCGCGTCCCAACCCTGGAACCGCTACGCGGAACGCGAAATCACGTCAAGGCGCTCCTGGACCGCTGCCGTACCGCAGAAGACCTGGTCAGGGTCCTCTCCGGCGGCTGAACGGATACCCGGAGCACACCGGGCGGCCGGGGTCAAAACCCCGGTGCCCGGGAATCATCGAGGTGGCCCCCGTACGTTGGAGAAACTGCGGGGCCGATGTCGGACCCGGCTTGTAGGGTCTGATCATCACCGATCGGCAGGAAAGCCGACCTGTCGACCATGTCGGGCGAACTGAGCGGGGTGAGTGTCATGGCAACCAAGGACACCGGCGGCGGGCAGCAGAAGGCGACGCACTCCACCGAGGAGGTCGAGGAGCAGGCGGCAGAGTCGCAGGGCTCCGAGGACCTCAAGGAACGGCACGAGAAGCTGAGCGACGACGTCGACTCGGTTCTGGACGAGATTGACGATGTCCTCGAGGAGAATGCAGAGGACTTCGTGCGCTCATTCGTTCAGAAGGGCGGCGAATAGCCTTCGAATCGAAGGTGGTGGGGGCGTTTCGGGTGGCGAACGAAGAAAGTGTGAAGCGCTGCGTGCGGTGTGGGGAACATAAGCCGCACGCAGCGTTCGACAGCAAGCGGTCGAATCTCGATGGGTTGCAGCGCCATTGCCGGGGCTGCAGGACCAGGTACCGCTGCCGAGCCCCGGAACCGCCCGGCCGCGCACACGTGCCTGACGGATACAAGCGTTGCCGCGGGTGCGGTGAAGCGAAGCCACACAGCGAGTGGCACCGAAAGGGTAACGGCCTGGCCAGCCGCTGTAAGGCCTGTAGGGCAGCGGTGGGGCCCGCAGAGCATCTTCGACGCAAGTACGGGCTCACCGAATCCGAACGTGACGAGTTGATCGCCTCCCAAGGCGACGTCTGCTGTATCTGTCTATCCGCCCCCGCCGTGCATGTGGATCACTGCCACAAGACGGGTAGGGTCCGAGGCGTACTGTGCTTCAACTGCAATTCGGCCATCGGTCTGTTGAGGGACGACCCCGAGACGCTCAACCGAGCCGCCGACTACCTGGAAGGAAACGCGTGGAAGCCAACACTCGTAGCACCGGGCGTCTACCAGCTGCCTTCCTGACGCCTGGGTCCTCTTCGTTCATGGACTTTCTCGGTGAGCACCAGCCGGAGTTGCTGCCCGGCAGGCGGCAGTTGCCGCCGACGCAGGGGGTGATCGAGGCGCCGCACGGGACGACGATCGTGGCGGTGACGTTCCCCGGGGGCGTGGTGCTCGCCGGTGACCGTCGGGCCACGATGGGCAATGTGATCGCGCAGCGGGACATCGAGAAGGTGTTCCCGGCGGACGAGTACTCGGCCGTCGGTATCGCCGGCACCGCCGGTCTAGCCGTGGAGATGGTGAAGCTCTTCCAGCTGGAGCTGGAGCACTTCGAGAAGGTCGAGGGCGCCCAGCTGTCGCTGGAGGGCAAGGCGAACCGGCTGTCGACGATGATCAGGTCCAACCTGGGCATGGCCATGCAGGGGCTGGCCGTGGTCCCGCTGTTCGCCGGGTTCGACGTGGACCGGGAGAAGGGGCGGATCTTCTCGTACGACGTGACGGGCGGCCGTTCCGAGGAGCACCACTTCGCGGCCACGGGGTCCGGCTCGATCTTCGCGCGCGGTGCGATGAAGAAGCTGTTCCGTGACGACCTGTCCGAGGAGCAGGCGACCACACTGGTGGTGCAGGCTCTGTACGACGCGGCCGACGACGACTCCGCGACCGGTGGTCCGGATGTCGCCCGCCGGATCTACCCGATCATCACCGTGATCACCGACGGCGGTTTCCGCCGGCTCACCGACGACGAGTCCTCCGAGCTGGCCCGTGCGGTGCTGGCGCGCCGGCTGGAGGAGCCGGACGGTCCGCGCGCGGCGCTGCTGTAGGACGTCGGCGTTCTTATCAAGGTGATCCCAGTGACTTCGACGGAACCCTAAGGAAGGGGACGGATACCGGTGTCGACGCCGTTCTATGTCTCACCTCAGCAGGCGATGGCGGACCGTGCCGAGTACGCCCGCAAGGGCATCGCGCGTGGCCGCAGTCTGGTTGTGCTCCAGTACGCCGACGGCATCGTGTTCGTCGGTGAGAACCCGTCCCGTGCGCTGCACAAGTTCAGCGAGATCTATGACCGGATCGGTTTCGCGGCCGCCGGTAAGTACAACGAGTACGAGAATCTGCGGATCGGTGGGGTGCGGTACGCCGATCTGCGTGGTTACACCTATGACCGTGACGATGTGACGGCGCGGGGTCTTGCGAACGTGTACGCGCAGACGCTGGGCACGATCTTCTCGTCGGCGGCGGAGAAGCCGTACGAGGTGGAGCTGGTCGTGGCGGAGGTGGGGGAGACTCCGGAGGGTGACCAGATCTATCGGTTGCCGCATGATGGTTCGATCGTGGACGAGCACGGTTCGGTGGCGGTCGGTGGCAGTGCGGAGCAGATCAGTACGTATCTGGACCGTGAGCACCGGGAGGGTATGACCCTGGCGGAGGCTCTGAAGCTGGCTGTGACGGCGTTGTCGCGGGAGTCGAACGGTACGCAGCGGGAGATTCCGGCGGAGCGGCTGGAGGTCGCGGTGCTGGACCGGACGCGTCCGCAGCAGCGGAAGTTCAAGCGGATCGTCGGTCCGCAGTTGTCGCGGCTGCTGGAGTCGGGCGGTGCGGCCACGGCGGTGGAGGCTGACGAGGCCGAGGAGTCCGGCGGAGACGTCGAGTAGTCGTTCGTATCGGTCCCGCTCTGCGCGCCCCGTCCGGTGGTCACCGGACGGGGCGCGGGCGTTTGTGGTTGGGGGCTACGACGGCTGCGGGGGCGCTGTGGAGCCGCGTACGACCAGTTCGACGGGGATGTCTCCGTGTTCGGGTTCGCGGCCGTCGAGGACGGCGAGGAGGGCTTGCATGCCGCGTTCGCCGAAGAGTTCGGCGTCGAGGCGGACGGTGGTGAGTTCGGGGTCGATGGCGGTGGCGAGGGCGAGGTCGTCGAGGCCGGTGACGGAGATGTCGTCGGGGATGCGCAGGCCTTGGCGGCGGAGGGCTTTGTAGGCGCCGGCGGCGAGTTTGTCGTCGTCGCAGACGAGGGCGGTGGGGCGGGGGCCGGGTGCGGCGAGGGCGGTTTCGGTGGCGGTGTGGGCGTCCTCGATGGAGATCGGGGCGCGGACCGTGCGTACCGAGGTGCCGGGGACTCGCGCGGTGCGGGCGGCCAGTTCGCGTGCGCGTACTTCGAAGGTCCAGGAGGGGACGTCGGCGGCCAGGTGGAGGAAGTGGCGGTGGCCGAGGCCGAGGAGGTGGTCGGCGACCTGGCGTACGCCGTCGGCGATGTCGAGGTTGACGGTTGCGGCGCCGAGGCTGCCGTGGGGGTCGCTGTCGAGCATGACGAGGGGGAGTTGGTCGCCGCGGATGGCGGTGAGGGCGTCGGCTGCCATGGAGGAGGCGATGACGCCGTCGAGGGCGGCCTGGGCGGAGGCGAAGGGGTCGCGGGCGGGGCCGATGCCTTCGGGGGAGGGGTAGAGGACGACGCCGAAGCCGTGTGCGGAGGCGATGCGGGCGGCGCCGGTGTAGACGCCTGCGAAGAATTCGGTGGTGAGGGCGGGGACGACGAGGAGGACGGTGCGGGTGTGGCCGAGGCGGAGGTTGCGGGCGGCGAGGTTGGGGCGGTAGCCGAGGTCGCGGGCGGCTTCGCGGACGCGTTGGGCGGTGGTTTCGGAGACGCGGCCGCGCCATTTGTCGCCGAGCACGAGCGACACGGCTGCCTGGGAGACGCCGGCGGCTTGGGCGACGTCGCGGCTCGTGGGGCGCGTGCTGCTGGGTGGCACGGGGGGTGGGCTCCTTCGTCTGGACGTGTGAACAGCGCACATGGTACGTATGGGAGGCGAGGTTATACGTAAAACGTGGAGGTGGGACATGGCCGCGGGGTACCTGGAGATCCTCAGGGCGAGGCACGCGGCCCGGCTGCTGACGGGGACGCTGGTGGGACGGCTGCCGAACGCGACGGCCGCGATCGCGATCGTGCTGTTCGTGCGGGCGGAGGGCGGTACGTACAGCCTGGCGGGGGCGCTCGCGGCGGTGTACGGGGTGGCCAACGCGGTGGGGCAGCCGGTGCTGGGGCGGCTGGTGGACCTGTGCGGGCAGCCGCGGGTCCAGTTGCCCGCGGCGCTCGCGTCGGCCGTCGCGATGGCCGTGTTCGCCTTCGTGGGTACCGGGTCGCCGGCGGTCGCGTACGTGGCCGTGGCGGCGGCCGGGTTGTTCGCCCCGCCACTGGAGGGTGGTCTGCGAGCCCTGTGGCCGAGTGTCCTCGGTGCCGAGGAGCAGGTGCACACGGCGTATGCGATGGATGCGGTGGCGCAGGAAGTCATGTTCACGGTGGGGCCGTTGCTGGTGACGTTGTGCGTGTCGTTGTGGTCGGCGCAGGCGGCGCTGCTCGTCGTGAACGTGGTGGGGGTTCTGGGGGCGCTGTCGGTCGTGGTCTCGCCGCCGTCGAGGGCGTGGCGTTCGGCGCCGCGTGACGCGCACTGGCTGGGGGCGCTGCGTTCGTCCGGGCTGCTGGCGCTGCTGGCGGCGTTCCTGTTCGTGGGGATGGCGCTGGGTTCCATCACGGTGGCGTCGGTGCCGTACGCGGACGGCCACGGCGGTGACGCGGTGTACGGCTGGATGATGGCGGCTCTGGGGATGGGTGCGCTGCTGGGGGGCAGTGTCTACGGGGCGCGGCGGTGGGCGGGGGAGCCGGCGCGGCGACTGCGGGTGCTGGTGGCTCTTCTGGCGGTGTGTTATCTGCCGTTGATGCTGATGCCGGGAGCGTTGGCCATGGTGTTGCTCACGGTGTTGGCCGGGGTGTTCCTGGCGCCGGCGATCGCGTGTGCGTTCGTGCTGGTGGACCGGCATGCGCCGGTCGGTACGGTCACCGAGGCGTTCTCCTGGCTTGTGACGACGTTCACAGTGGGGGCGTCGGTGGGAACGGGCCTGGCGGGACCGGTGGTCGAGGCGGGCGGGGCCCTGTGGGGGTTCGCCGTGCCGGGTGCGGCGGGGGGTGTGTCGTTGCTGGTCCTGACGGTCACGGGGCGGGTCCTCGCAGCTCCCGGTGGGGGTGCGGTGGTTGCGGCCGGTTCGGAAAATGATCCAAATCGTGCTGCCGAACCCCGTTTCAGCTCAGGGGATCGGGCGTAATGTTCAGTCATGGACCGCCGCATTTTCGGGCTGGAGAACGAGTACGGCGTCACGTGCACGTTCAGGGGACAGCGCCGCCTGTCGCCTGACGAGGTGGCGCGGTACCTCTTCCGCCGTGTCGTGTCATGGGGCCGTAGCAGCAATGTCTTTCTGCGGAACGGCGCCCGGCTCTATCTCGACGTGGGCTCACATCCGGAATACGCGACACCCGAGTGTGACAATGTGACCGAACTGGTCACCCACGACAAGGCCGGCGAGCGCATTCTCGAAGGGCTGTTGGTGGACGCCGAACGACGCCTGCATGAGGAAGGAATCGCGGGCGACGTCTACCTTTTCAAGAACAACACGGACTCGGCGGGCAACTCCTACGGTTGCCACGAGAACTATCTGGTGGCGCGGCACGGGGAGTTCTCCCGGCTCGCGGACATCCTCATTCCGTTCCTGGTGACCCGGCAGCTGCTGTGCGGCGCCGGCAAGGTGCTGCAGACGCCGCGCGGTGCGGTGTACTGCGTGAGCCAGCGGGCGGAGCACATCTGGGAGGGCGTCTCCTCGGCGACGACGCGTTCCCGGCCGATCATCAACACGCGCGACGAGCCGCACGCGGACGCGGAGCGCTACCGCCGGCTGCATGTCATCGTCGGCGACTCGAACATGTCCGAGACGACGATGCTGCTGAAGGTCGGCGCCACCGACCTGGTGCTGCGCATGATCGAGGCGGGCACGGTGATGCGGGACCTGACCCTGGAGAACCCGATCCGGGCGATCCGCGAGGTCAGCCACGACATCACGGGCCGGCGCAAGGTGCGTCTGGCCAGCGGCCGGGAGGCCTCCGCCCTCGAGGTGCAGCGGGAGTACTACGAGAAGGCCGTGGACTTCTGCGAGCGCCGCGGTATCCGGACCGGCACGGTCGAGCAGGTGCTGGAGCTGTGGGGCCGGACGCTGGACGCGATCGAGGCCGAGGACCTGGACCGGATCGGCACCGAGATCGACTGGGTGATGAAGTACAAGCTCATCGAGCGGTACCGGGCCAAGCACAACATGACCATGTCGCATCCGCGCGTGGCGCAGATAGACCTCGCTTATCACGACATTCACCGTCGTCGGGGTCTGTATTACCTGCTGGAGAAGAAGGGTCAAGCCGCGCGGATCTGCAATGACTTGAAGATCTTCGAGGGCAAGTCGGTACCGCCGCAGACGACTCGGGCCCGGTTGCGCGGTGACTTCATCCGGCGGGCGCAGGAGCAGCGCCGGGACTTCACGGTCGACTGGGTGCATCTGAAGCTCAACGACCAGGCGCAGCGCACGGTGTTGTGCAAGGATCCGTTCCGTTCGGTCGACGACCGGGTGGAGAAGCTCATCGCCGGTATGTGAGAGATCGGCTCAGAACGCCACACGGGCGCCGTACGTTTTCCGTACGGCGCCCTTCTCACGTCGTAGAGTTGCGCGCACGCCATCCGCAAGATCGACCGATTACGAGGCTCTTCCGTGCGCCGACGCTCTCTTCTCCTTGCCGCTGTTCCCGCGGGGCTGGTCACGCTCGCCGGGTGTGGTGACAACTCGTCCTCCTCCAGCAAGGCCAGCGCCTCGCCGTCGGCCTCCGCCTCGGTGCCGCCGCCGAAGATCGTGGACGGGCCGTTGCCGGCGATCACGGCGGGCACGAAGTTCGACGAGAAGCCGACGGTCGCCAAGGGCAGCGGGGATCCGTCGAAGAACCTGGCGGTCAAGACGGTGATCGCGGGCGGTGGCAAGGCGGTCGCGGAGAACGACTTCATCCAGGCCAACTACCTGGGGCAGATCTGGTCGACGGCCAAGGTCTTCGACCAGTCGTACGACCGTACGCCGCTGCTGATGCAGCTGGCCGCGGGCAGCATCATCGACGGCTGGCGGTACGGGCTGGCCGGGAAGAAGGTCGGCAGCCGGGTGCTGATGGCCGTGCCGCCGACCTGGGGGTACGGCAGCGCGGGCAACTCGCAGGCGGGGATCAAGGGCACGGACACACTGGTGTTCGTGGTGGACATCCTGAACTCGTTCAACTCGAAGAGCTCCAGCACGGGCAAGGAGGTCGCGCAGAGCGACGCCGCGCTGCCGAAGATCGGCACGAACACGGACGGCAAGGCCCCGTCGATCGACATCCCGAAGGCGGACCCGCCGAAGAAGCTGGTGTCGAACTACGTGCTGGAGGGCGACGGCCCGGCGGTGCAGTCGGCGCAGACCATCCTGTGCCAGTTCAAGGGCGAGGTCTGGGAGAGCGGCAAGGCCTTCGAGCAGACGTACGAGACCGGGCGGCTGGCCCAGTTCTCGATCGCGCAGATGCAGGAGGTTCTCAAGGGGCTGGCGCAGGGGATCACCGGCAAGAAGGTGGGCAGCCGGATCCTGGTCGTCACGCCGCCGGACCTGGCCTACGGGAACAACCCGCCGAGCGGCGGCGTGGTGAAGAAGGGTTCGACGCTGGTGTTCACGGTGGACATTCTTGCGGCGATGTAGTCGCGCGGGCGTGACCCGGGCGGGGATGAAAGACTGTCCGGGTTCAGTGTCGTACACAAGCAGGAGCCCTAGACGTGAGCATCGACAAGCCCGAGATCGACTTCCCCGAGGGCGAGGCCCCGGCCGACCTGGAGATCAAGGACATCTGGGAGGGTGACGGCGAGGTGGCCCAGGCGGGTCAGACCGTCACCGTGCACTACGTGGGTGTCGCGTTCAGCACCGGTGAGGAGTTCGACGCCAGCTGGAACCGGGGCGCGCCGTTCCGCTTCCCGCTGGGCGGTGGCCGGGTCATCAAGGGCTGGGACCAGGGTGTGCAGGGCATGAAGGTCGGCGGGCGTCGCCAGCTGACCATCCCGGCCCACCTCGCCTACGGCGACCAGAGCCCGACACCGGCGATCAAGCCCGGCGAGACGCTGATCTTCGTCGTGGACCTGATCGCGGTCTGATTCCCCGCCCCGCCCCGGCCCGGCGCCCTCGGGCGCCGACCGGTCGTGGCCGGAAACCGGCTGGACGAGGGCCCGTGCCGTGCGCGCGGGCCCTCGGTGTTTGTCGGGTCGTGTCCGTTTCGGACCTCGTCATTTGTACTGGCTTTTGCCGTGACACTCCGGAGCGGTACGGTCATCGGTCAGAAGCACCATAAGGAAGGCGAAGGGCGTCGATGGCCATTGCCAAGGCCGAGCGGCTGATGAACCTGGCGCTGTGCCTGCTGGGGACGCGGCGGCCGCTCAGCAAGCGTGAGCTGCGGGACTCCATCGAGGCGTACGTCGAGGCCTCCGGGCCGGGCAGGGGTGCGGCGGGCAGCGACGACTCCTTCAGCCGGATGTTCGAGCGCGACAAGGACGACCTCCGCGAACTCGGGCTGGTGATCGAGACCGTCGAGAACCTGGACGGCGAGGTCGGCTACCTGGCGCGCCGTGACAGCAACCGCCTGCCGCCCATCACCCTGGACGCCGAGGAGGCCGCCGCCCTCGGTCTCGCCGCCAAGGTCTGGCAGCAGGCCCGGCTCGCCGGCGCCGCCAGCGGCGCCCTGCAGAAGCTGCGCGCGGCCGGGCTGCCCGAGGACGTCGACCCGTACGAGGCGCACGGCGCCCTGGAGCCGCGCATCCCGGTGCACGAGGCCGCCTTCGAGCCGCTGATGCTGGCCTGCCGGGACCGCCGCCCGGTCGTCTTCGACTACCGCAAGGCCACCGCCGCCCACCCCGGGACCAGGAACGTGGAGCCCTGGGCCCTGGAGTGCTGGCGCGGCCACTGGTACCTGGCGGGCTGGGACCGTGACCGGGGCGCCGAGCGGGTGTTCCGGCTGTCCCGGATCACCGGGAAGGTCCGCTCCCGGGGCACCGCCTTCACCGCGCCGGTCCCGGACGTCGTCACCGTCCGCGAGACCGTGGCGAGCTGGGCCGGTGAGATCGCGGACCGCTCCGCGCTGATCCGGCTGCGCTCCGGGTCCGGGTACCCCCTTCGGGCGAAGGCCACCGCGGTGCGGGAACTCGGAGACGGGTGGGACGAGTTGGAGATTCCGT
The DNA here is from genome assembly GCF_055565975.1 of Streptomyces sp. NPDC028289. NCBI lineage: Bacteria > Bacillati > Actinomycetota > Actinomycetes > Kitasatosporales > Streptomycetaceae > Streptomyces > Streptomyces sp. NPDC028289. Next base: position 202,074 of record NZ_JBVHTI010000010.1, read on the forward strand.
ACGGGCACGGGCTGGACGCCTGGCTGGTGGAGTTCGGGCCGGACGTGATGGTCCTGGAGCCGGCCGAGCTGCGGGCGGACGTCGTGGACCGGCTGCGTGCCGTGGCCAAGGGCTGAGGGGGAGCGGAGCAAGGCAGTGGCAGGCAAACCGGTCAGGCCCGTGAACGCCATCGACCAGACCCGGCGGATGCTCTCCCTGGTGACCTACCTGCGCGAGCGCCCCGGCGCCCGGATCGCGGACGTGGCGCGCGCCTTCGGTATCACCGAGGACGAGCTGGTCTCCGACCTCGACGTGCTGCCCATGTGCGGCACCAGCTTCCGGGGCGGCGATCTGCTGGACATCGACACCGACGGTGAGCGGATCTGGTGGCACAACGCGGCCGCGCTCGGCGAGGAGGCCGCCGAACCGCTCAGGCTCGCCGCCGACGAGGCGACCGCCCTCCTGGTCGCCGCCCGCGCGGTGGCCACCCTGCCCGGCTTGCGCGAGGGCGACCGGCAGGCGCTGCTGCGGGCCACCGCCAAGGTGGAGACCGCGGCCGGCGAGGCGGGCGACGCCAGCGCCCGGCTGTCGGTGACCTTCGAGTCCGAGGGCGGGGTCTTCGCCGACGTCGACCGGGCGATCGCCGAGCGCCGCCGGCTGTGGATCCGCTACTACTCACCGGCCCGCGACGAGGTCACCGAGCGCGAGATCGACCCCATCCGCCTGGTCAGCGTCGGCCACACCTATGTGGAGGCCTGGTGCCGCCGCTCCGAGGCCCGGCGTACCTTCCGCCTCGACCGGGTGGCGGAGATCAAGATCCTGGACGAGCCGTCCGCGCCCCCCGAGATCGAGCTGCGCGACCTGTCCGAGGCGCTGGTGCAGCCGGCCGCCGAGGACCCCGAGGTGGTCGTCGAGGTCGGCCCGGGCGGCCGCTGGGTCGCCGAGTACTACCCGCACGACAGCGCGGATGAGCTTCCCGACGGCGGGCTGCGTATCACCCTGCGCACCCCCGATCCGGCCTCCCTGCGCCGGCTGGCGCTCAGGCTCGGCGGCGACGGCCGGATCGTGTCACCGCCCGAGCTGGCCGAGGCCGCCCGCCGGGCGGCCCGCGAGGCACTGGCGGCGTACGACCACGTCGGGCACGGCGACGAGGAAGGGCATGAGTGAGCCGGAGTGGCGCGCCGGTGTCGAGGGGGTGACCGCGCGGCGGCCCGCACGGTCGAGCACGGTCGCCCCCCTCGACACCGGCCGAGGCGCGCCGAAGGCGAACGATCAAGAAGGAGGGGCGAGGGTTTTGAACGAGTCATCGGGGGTTCTGGACGAGTCTTCGGGTTCCGGTGGCGCGGGCGCGCGGGAGATGACGGTCGCGGCCGCCTTCGCCGGGATGAGAAGAGTGGTCCCCGTGGTGTTCAGAGCCGGCTGCCCGGACTGCCGGGGCAGTTTCGAGCTCACCGCGAGCGCCCTGCGCCTGGCCATCGGAGCCACCAGCAAGACGACGTTCTACTCGTTCACCTGCCCCGACTGCGGGGCCGCCGTCCGCAAGCCCGCCGGCGAGCGGATCGTCGAACTGCTCACCGGCGGCGGGGTCCGCACCCTGCGGCTGCACCCCACCGTCTAGGCTCGCCCCATGTTCTGGGCGATGGTCGCGGTAGCTGTGGGTTTCGTGGGTCTCGCCGTGCTCGGCGTGCTCGCCGTCCGGGTCTTCCTGGAGGCGCGGCGGCTGGGCGCGCAGGTCGCGGACTCGGCACGGCGCATCAACCGGGCCGCGGAGGACCTGGAGCGGGCGGCCGAGAGCGCCGCCCGCACTGTCGACGCACTGTGACGCCCGCTGTGGAAGCGATGTGAGTAGTGGGCCATAAGCGGTTTGCGTCACTTCGCCCTGTCACGGTGCCCGCAGGGAAAGGTACGCTGCTGACGCGGCACGGAGAACGAGGCCCGTTCCGCGGACCGGGAGTACGCACGGGGATTGCCTCACGTTTACCCCTGAGCGTTACGATCGCTGAGAGCACGATCACTCGGACGCATGTCCGACGGATCGGACAGCATCCCACCCAGCCGCCTCGGTGAGAAGGTAAAGACTTATGTTCGGAAGGCTCGGCGCCCCCGAGATCATTCTCATCCTCGTCGTCGTCATCCTGCTGTTCGGCGCGAAGAAGCTTCCCGACATGGCGCGCTCGCTCGGCAAGTCCGCTCGCATCCTCAAGAGCGAGGCCAAGGCGATGAAGGAAGACGGCAACACCACGACCTCCGCCCAGGCCCCCGCCTCCGGTGAGCAGTCCCAGGCCCAGCGCACCATCCAGGCGGCCCCCGGCGACGTGACCAGCGCCCGCCCGGTCAACGAGCCGTCGGACACCACCCAGCGCTGACGCAAGGCCGGTAGCCCCCGGCCTGCCGCACGAGATGAGGACGTGGGTTGCCAAAGTCTGCCCGCAATCAGGAGAAGGATCCCGAGGGGCGGATGCCTCTCGCGGATCACCTTCGTGAGCTCCGCAACCGGCTCGCGAAGGCCATGCTGGCCATCATCGTCATCACGGTGGTCGCCGCCTTCTTCTACAACAACATCATCGACTTCCTCACCAAGCCGATCCTCGACTCGGTCGGTTGCCACCACACCTTCTCGGAGATGAACACGACGAAAGGTGACGAGCAGTGCGCGCAGATCACCATCAACGGTCTGCTCGCGCCCTTCACCCTCGCCCTCCAGGTCTCCCTGATGGCGGGTGTGGTGTTCGCCTCGCCGGTCTGGCTGTACCAGCTGTGGGCCTTCGTCGCCCCCGGTCTGCACCGGCACGAGAAGAAGTACGCCTACGCGTTCGTCGGCACCGGCGTCCCGCTCTTCTTCGGCGGCGCCTTCTTCGCCTACAAGGTCCTGCCGACCACCGCGAAGGTGCTCATCGGCTTCACCCCGCACGGCGTGAGCAACCTGCTGCCGCTCGACGACCTGCTGCAGCTGGTCACCCGCATGGTGATCGTCTTCGGTCTCTCCTTCGAGCTGCCGCTGCTCCTGGTGTTCCTCAATCTCACCGGAATCATCACCGGCAGGCGCATGCTCGGCTGGTGGCGGGCCATGATCCTCGGCATCACGATCTTCGCGGCCGTGGCCACCCCGAGCACCGACCCGCTCTCCATGCTGGCGCTCGCCGGACCGATCTGGGTGCTGTACTTCGGCGCGGTCGCGTTCTCCCTCCTCAACGACCGGCGCAGGCGCCGCCGCGACGACGACGGCCTCGACGACGACGAGGCCTCCGACCTCGACCTCACCCCCGAGGACATCGGCGAGATCGAGACCGTCTCCGCCAGCCGCGCGCTGCCCGAGGGCCCGGACCGGGTCAACGGATACGACGACGTGACCTGACACAGGGCGACCACAGCCACCGGAGGTGCCCGCGTCCCACGACGCGGGCACCTCTTTGTTGTCCGTTGTCCCATGTTCCGGATAATGATCGTCCTGTTGTCAGTGGGGACCGGTACGCTCGAAAGCACGATGACAGAGGACCTCTCACCGGCCGAGCGGTATGCGGCGGCCCGCAAGCGGGCCGCCGAGCAGGCCACCGCGCTCGCGTCGTTCCGCGAGATGTACGACTTCGGCCTCGACCCCTTCCAGATCGAGGCCTGCCAGGCGCTCGAAGCCGGAAAGGGCGTACTGGTGGCCGCCCCCACCGGCTCCGGCAAGACGATCGTCGGCGAGTTCGCCGTCCACCTCGCCCTCATGCAGGGCAAGAAGTGCTTCTACACGACACCCATCAAGGCACTGTCGAACCAGAAGTACGCCGACCTCTGCCGCCGCTACGGCGACGGCATGGTCGGTCTCCTCACCGGCGACAACAGCATCAACCCGGACGCCGCCGTGGTCGTCATGACCACCGAGGTCCTGCGGAACATGCTGTACGCGGGCTCCCAGACCCTCATCGGCCTCGGCTACGTGGTCATGGACGAGGTCCACTACCTCTCCGACCGCTTCCGCGGCGCCGTCTGGGAAGAGGTGATCATCCACCTCCCGGAGTCCGTGACCCTGGTCTCCCTGTCGGCCACCGTCTCCAACGCCGAGGAGTTCGGCGACTGGCTCGACACCGTCCGCGGCGACACCGAGGTCATCGTCTCCGAGCACCGGCCCGTCCCGCTGTTCCAGCACGTGCTCGCCGGACGCCGGATGTACGACCTGTTCGAGGAGGGCGAGGGCCACAAGAAGGCCGTCAACCCCGACCTCGCCCGGCTGGCCCGCATGGAGGCACAGCGTCCGTCGTACCAGGACCGCAGACGCGGCCGCGCCATGCGCGAGGCCGACCGGGAGCGGGAGCGCCGGCAGCGGTCCCGGGTGTGGACACCGGGCCGCCCCGAGGTCATCGAACGGCTCGACAGCGAGGGCCTGCTGCCCGCCATCACCTTCATCTTCAGCCGCGCCGCCTGCGAAGCCGCCGTCCAGCAGTGCCTGTACGCCGGCCTCCGGCTCAACGACGACGAGGCACGGGAAAAGGTGCGCGCCCTCGTCGAGGAGCGGACCTCCTCCATCCCGCCGGAGGACCTGCACGTCCTCGGCTACTACGAGTGGCTCGAAGGCCTGGAGCGCGGTATCGCCGCCCACCACGCCGGCATGCTCCCGACCTTCAAGGAGGTCGTCGAGGAACTCTTCGTACGCGGCCTGGTGAAGGCCGTGTTCGCCACCGAGACCCTCGCGCTCGGCATCAACATGCCCGCCCGCTCGGTGGTGTTGGAGAAGCTCGTCAAGTGGAACGGCGAGCAGCACGCCGACATCACCCCGGGCGAGTACACCCAGCTGACCGGCCGTGCGGGCCGCCGCGGCATCGACGTCGAGGGCCACGCGGTGGTGCTCTGGCAGCGCGGCATGAGCCCCGAGCACCTCGCCGGGCTCGCCGGCACCCGCACCTATCCGTTGCGGTCCAGCTTCAAGCCGTCGTACAACATGGCGGTCAACCTGGTCGAGCAGTTCGGGCGGCACCGCTCGCGGGAGTTGCTCGAGACGTCGTTCGCGCAGTTCCAGGCCGACAAGTCGGTCGTCGGGATCTCCCGCCAGGTCCAGCGCAACGAAGAAGGGCTCGCCGGCTACAAGGAGTCCATGACCTGCCACCTCGGCGACTTCGAGGAGTACGCGCGCCTGCGGCGGGAGCTGAAGGACCGCGAGACCGAACTGGCCCGGCAGGGCGCCTCCCAGCGGCGCGCCGAGGCGGCCGTCGCCCTGGAGAAGCTCAAACCGGGCGACGTCATCCACGTCCCGACCGGCAAGTACGCCGGCCTCGCGCTGGTGCTGGACCCCGGGCTGCCCGCCGGGCGGTCCAACGGCCACCGCGGCTTCGAACAGCACGACGGGCCACGGCCGTTGGTGCTCACGGCCGAGCGGCAGGTCAAGCGGCTCGCCTCCATCGACTTCCCGGTGCCGGTCGAGGCGCTGGAGCGGATGCGGATCCCCAAGTCCTTCAACCCCCGCTCCCCGCAGTCCCGTCGGGACCTCGCCTCCGCGCTGCGCACCAAGGCCGGGCACATCCCGCCGGAGCGGGCCCGCAAGAAGCGGTCACAGGCGGCCGACGACCGCGAGATCGCCCGGCTGCGCACCGCGATCCGCGCGCACCCCTGCCACGGCTGCAACGACCGCGAGGACCATGCCCGTTGGGCCGAGCGCTACCACCGGCTGATCCGGGACACCTCGCAGCTGGAGCGGCGCATCGAGGGCCGGACCAACACCATCGCCCGGACCTTCGACCGGATCGTGGCGCTCCTGACCGAGCTGGACTACCTGCGCGGCGACGAGGTCACCGAACACGGCAAGCGGCTCGCCCGCCTCTACGGCGAACTCGACCTGCTCGCCAGCGAATGCCTGCGGGCCGGCGTCTGGGAGGGCCTCGGCCCCGCCGAACTCGCCGCGTGCGTCTCGGCGCTGGTGTACGAGGCCCGGGTCGGCGACGACGCCATGGCGCCCAAGCTGCCCTCCGGCAAGGCCAAGGCCGCGCTCGGCGAGATGGTGCGGATCTGGGGGCGCCTCGACGCCCTTGAGGAGGACTTCCGGATCAACCAGACCGAGGGCGTCGGACAGCGCGAGCCGGACCTCGGCTTCGCCTGGGCCGCCTACATGTGGGCGTCCGGGATGGGCCTGGACGAGGTGCTGCGGGAGGCGGAGATGCCGGCCGGCGACTTCGTCCGCTGGTGCAAGCAGGTCATCGACGTGCTGGGGCAGATCTCGGCGGCTTCTCCTGTGGAGGGCTCGACCGTGGGGAAGGCTGCGCGCAAGGCGGTTGATCTTGTGCTGCGGGGGGTTGTGGCCTACTCGTCGGTTGGGTGACGGATTCGTTGGCGGGTGCGGGTGCGGTGTGGCTGGTCGCGCAGTTCCCCGCGCCCCTGACGGGGCGCTTTTCCTAGGCCTCTTTCAAGAAGGCTCGCCAGCTTCCGTGGTGGGTGATGTCTTCGGCGTCTACGAGCGCGCTCGGTTCGCACAGGAAGCCGGGGACGCTGGTGCCGTCCGCCAGTTCCACGGTGCCCAGCGTCATCGGGCGGGGGATCGTCGCGAGCAGGCGGCCCAGGCCCTCCGGGGGAAGGGTCCACACCTCCGTCTCGATGGCCGCGCCACCCCCGCCGACATGGACCAGACCCGGTTTCGGTGGGCTCGTCCGGAGGGCGTGGCAGCGGTACGCGGGTGCCGTCGTCGTCGTGCGGTCCAGTACCGCCCCCAGCGCCAGGAGCTGCGGGTTCAGGGGCTGGCCCGTCAGGTGGGCGCCGACCACCGCGAGGCTCACCCTCGGTTCCAGGGCGCGGGCGATCGTGGCGAGGCGGGTGTCCGTGAACGCCGGGCCGATCAGCATCACGCCGAACGGCAGGCCGTCCACCTCGCCCGCCGGGACCGCCAGCGCCGCCAGGTCGAAGAGGTTCGTGGAGTTGGTGAAGCGGCCCAGGCGGGCGTTGGCGCCCAGCGGGTCGGAGGCCACCTCGGCGAGGGTGGGATGGCCGGGGGCGGTGGGCAGCAGCAGGGCGTCCGCGTCGGCGAGTTCGGCCAGGGCGCGGGTGCGCAGGTCCGCCAGGCGGTCCTGGTCGGTGAAGAGCCGGTGGGCCGGGATGTCGCGGGCCCGGGTGATGATGCCGGCGACGGTGGGGTCGAGGCCCTCGCCGCCGGATGAGATCAACTTGTCGATAAAAGGACCCACCGCCGTGTAGCGCTCGGCCACGAACGCGCCCTCGTAGAGCATCGCCGCCGCCTCGGTGAACGGGGTCAGGTCGAGCGGGCGGACCGAGGCGCCCGCGGCCCTCAGACGGTCCACCGCCTCCGCGTAGGCCTCCGCCCAGCCCTCGTCCAGCTCGCCGAGCTGGGAGAGCGGCGGGACCGCGATCCGCCAGGGGCCCGGGGCCCGCTGGGGGAGCGGCGGGAGCGTGCGGTCCGGTGGGGCCGCCATGTACGACAGGGCCTGCTCCGCCTCCGCGAGGGTGCGGGCGAACACCGTCACGCAGTCGACGGACGCGCAGGCCGGGACGACACCGGCCGTCGGGACGAGGCCGCGGGTGGGTTTCAGGCCGACGATGCCGTTGAAGGCGGCCGGGACCCGGCCCGAGCCGGCGGTGTCCGTGCCGAGGGCGAGGTCGACGATGCCGAGGGCCACGGCGACGGCCGAGCCGGAGCTGGAGCCGCCGCTGATCCGGAGGGGGTCGATCGCGTTGCGGACCGCGCCGTGCGGGGAGCGGGTACCGACCAGGCCGGTCGCGAACTGGTCGAGGTTGGTGGTGCCGAGGGCGAGTGCGCCGGCCGCGCGCAGGCGGGCCACCACGGGGGCGTCGGCCTGCGGTTCGTACGCGTACGCCGGGCAGCCCGCCGTCGTGGGCAGCCCGTGCACGTCGATGTTGCCCTTGGCGGCGAACAGGCGGCCCGCCAGGGGGAGGTGTTCCCCCGCGGCCACCCGCTCGTCGATCGCACGGGCCTCCGCCTCGGCTTCCTCCCGCGGGCGCAGGTCGATCCAGATCTCGGGCCGGTCGACGGCCTCGATGCGTGCGTAGGCGGCACGGACCCGGGAGACGGTGCTGGACATGGTCTTGCTCCTGTCGCTCAGTTCGCGGCCGGGGCCAGGACGAGCAGGGCCGTCCCCGCCTCCACCTGGTCGCCGGGCCGGGCCAGGATCTCCGTCACCACACCGGGCATCGGCGCGTGCACCCTGGACTCCATCTTCATCGCCTCCAGGGCGAGGAGCGGCTGGCCCGCCGTCACCTCGTCGCCCGGCGCTACGTTCAACTGCCATACCGAGGCCGCGAACTCGGCCTCCACCAGGTGGCCGCCCGGCGGGACGGACACCTCGGCCGGTGCGGCCGCCGGTGTGACCGAGGCCTCCGCCCTCGCGAACTCGCCCGCCGCTTCCCACGCGTCGCGCTCCGCTCCGAAGGCCGTCTGCTGCCGTGACCGGAACCTCTCGATGGACACGGCCTGTTCGGTGAGGAACGCCTCGTACGCGGAGAGGGAGAAGGTGCCTTCCTCGATGCGCGGCACGAACCGGCCGGAGGTGATGTCGGCGCGCAGGTCGAGGAGTTCGTCCGCGGACACCGGATACCACCTGATCCGGTCGAAGAACCGCAGCAGCCACGGCATGCCCGGCTCGAACGCGCCGCGCTGCTGCCAGCCCGACCACACCTGGGTCGTACGGCCCACGAACTGGTAGCCGCCCGGGCCCTCCATGCCGTAGATGCACAGGTAGGCGCCGCCGATGCCGACGGAGTTCTCGGCGGTCCAGGTGCGGGCCGGGTTGTACTTCGTGGTGACCAGGCGGTGGCGCGGGTCCAGAGGGGTGGCGACCGGGGCGCCCAGGTACACGTCGCCGAGGCCGAGGACCAGGTACTCCGCGTCGAAGACCGTGCGGTAGACGTCATCGACCGAGTCCAGGCCGTTGATCCGGCGGATGAACTCGATGTTCCACGGGCACCAGGGGGCGTCGTCGCGGACGCCCGCCATGTAGCGGGCGATCGCCTCACGGGTCGCGGGGTCGTCCCAGGAGAGGGGGAGGTGAATCGTGCGGGAGGGCACCACCAGTTCGTCGGTGGGCGGGAGCGAGGCGACGATCTCCCGCACCGTGGCGAGGAGTTCGGACTGGGGGAGAGCGGCCGGGTCCGTCTGGACCTGGAGCGAGCGGATGCCGGGGGTGAGGTCCCTGACCCCGGGCAGGTCCGCCGCCGTCACCGCTTCCATCAGGGCGTGGACGCGCATCCGCAGGGCGAGGTCCAGCTGCATGGGGCCGAACTCGACCAGCAGGTTGTCGTCGCCGCTGCGCCGGTAGGTCACGTCACCGTCCCGGGCGAGGACACCGCCGTCGACGATCTCGGGGCGGGGCGCGCCCGTGACGTCGACGGGGGTGAAGCGGACCGTGTCGCCGGGGCGGAGCTGGCCGAGCTTCCAGCGTTCGCCGCTCAGGACGGTCGCGGGGCAGACGAAACCGCCCAGGGATGGGCCGTCGGGGCCGAGCAGGACCGGCATGTCGCCGGTGTAGTCGACGGCGCCGACCGAGTACGGGGTGTCGTGGATGTTGGAGGGGTGCAGGCCCGCCTCGCCGCCGTCGGTGCGTGCCCAGCGCGGCTTGGGGCCGACCAGGCGGACTCCGGTGCGCGCCGAGTTGAAGTGCACCTTCCACTCGGCCGCGTAGAAGTCGCGGATGTCGTCCTCGGTGAAGAACTCCGGGGCGGCATGCGGGCCTTCGACGGCCGCGAGCTGCCAGTCGGCGGTGAAGTGCGGGCGTTCGGCGACCGGCTCCCCGTCCGTCACGGCCCCGCCGTGCAGGACGTCACCCGTGCGCAGCGCCCGGCCGCCGTGGCCGCCGAACCGGCCCAGGGTGAAGGTGCTCGCGCTGCCGAGGAAGGCGGGGACGTCCAGGCCGCCGCCGGCGAACAGCACGTAGGTGCGCAGACCCTGCTCGGCAGGGGCGCCGATCTCCAGCAGGCCGCCCGCCGGGACGGTCACCGGCTCCCACTGGGCGGCCGGGGCGCCGTCGACCCTCACCGGGGCCGGGGCGCCGGTCACGCAGACGGTGGTGGGGTGGGTGAAGCGCAGGGACGGGCCCTGGAGGGTGCATTCGAGGCCGGGTGCGCCCTCCGGGTTGCCCAGGGCGCGGTTGCCCAGGCGGAAGGAGCGGTCGTCCATCGGGCCGCTCGGGGGGACGCCGACCTGCCAGTAGCCGGTGCGGCCCGGCCAGTCCTGGACCGTGGTGAGCGTGCCGGCGGCGACGACCTCGATCCGGGGCGTGGGGTCGGTGACCGTGGCGAGCGTGGCCGTGGAGTGGGCGGCGGAGTGGAAGCGGGGGTCGGCGAGCGCGGCGCGTACCAGGCCGAGGTTCGTCTCGATGCCGTCGACGCGGGTGCGGGCCAGTGCCTCGTCCAGCCGTCGCAGTGCCTCGGCGCGGTCTGACCCGTACGCGATCACCTTGGCGAGCATCGGGTCGTACGACGTCGTCACCTCGGTGCCGGTCTCCACCCAGCCGTCGACGCGCACGCCCGCCGGGAACTCCACCCGGGTCAGCAGGCCGGCGCTGGGCCGGTGTTCGCGGGAGGGGTCCTCGGCGTAGACGCGGGCCTCGACGGCGTGCCCGCGCGGTGTGCCCGGGTCGCGGACTACGTCGGTCTCGCCCCGGGCCAGGCGCAGCATCCAGGCGACCAGGTCGACGCCGTAGATCTCCTCGGTGACCGGATGTTCGACCTGGAGGCGGGTGTTGACCTCCAGGAAGTAGGCCTCCTCGCGGGCCGCGTCGTACACGAACTCGACCGTGCCGGCCGAGCGGTAGCCGACCGAGGCGCACAGATCGCGGGCGGACGCGGCGAGTTGGGCGCGGACCCGCGGGGGCAGGCCGGGGGCGGGGGCCTCCTCGACCACCTTCTGGTTGCGGCGCTGGAGGGAGCAGTCCCGGTCGCCGAAGGTGACGACCCGGCCTTCGCCGTCGCCGAAGACCTGGACCTCGACGTGGCGGGCGTGCTCGACCAGGCGTTCCAGGAAGACCCCGGCGGAGGAGAAGGACGCGGCGGCGACCCGCTGGACGCGGTCCCAGGCGTCGGTCAGTTCATCGACTGATCGGCATGCCGACATACCGATACCGCCGCCACCGCCGGTGGCCTTGAGCATGACGGGGTAGCCGATGGCGGACGCTTCGCGGCGGGCCTCGTCCAGGTCGGCCAGCAGCCCGGTGCCCGGCGCCAGGGGTACCCCCGCGGCCCGCGCGGCCGCCCGTGCGGTGTGCTTCGCGCCGAACAGCTCCAGCTGCTCGGGGGACGGGCCGACGAAGACGATCCCCGCCTCCTCGCAGCGGCGGGCGAAGGCGGCGTCCTCGGACAGGAAGCCGTAGCCGGGGTGGATCGCGCCCGCGCCGGTGTCCTTGGCCGCCTTGAGCACCAGGTCGGCGTCGAGGTACGACTCCCTCGCCGGGGCCGGGCCGAGCCGGACCGCCTCGTCGGCGAGGCGCACGTGCGGGGCCGAGCGGTCGGGGTCGGAGTAGACGGCGACCGTGCGCAGGCCCAGTTCGCGGGCGGTGCGGATGACACGTACGGCTATCTCGCCGCGGTTGGCGACCAGCAGCTTCTCGAAGGAGGTCATTCCGCGGCCCCGGCGATCGTCATCTGCACGGCCGTGGGATCGAAGCCGTTGCAGGGGTTGTTGATCTGGGGGCAGTTGGAGACCAGGACGAGGACGTCGCGTTCGGCGCGCAGGGTCAGCTTCCGGCCCGGGGCCGAGAGGCCGTCGACGATGCCGAGGGTGCCGTCCTTCTCGACGGGCACGTTCATGTACCAGTTGATGTTGGAGACCAGGTCGCGTTTGCCCAGGCCGTGACGCGCGCCCTCCGCCAGGAAGTTGTCGACACACGCGTGCTGTGACCAGGTGTGGTGGCCGTAGCGGAGGGTGTTGGACTCCTTGGAGCAGGCGCCGCCGACCGTGTCGTGCCGGCCGACCTCGTCGGCGGTCACCGTCATCAGCGGGGTGTGCTCGTTGGAGAGCAGCACGCTGCCGGTGGTGAGGAAGATGTTGCCCTGGGCGTGCACGGTGTCGGGCGCGCTGTAGCGGACCGAGGTGTCGTGGGCGTCGTAGACGAGGAAGTCGACGGCCTGGTTGCCGTGCAGGTCGGTGATGGTGAGGGTCTCGCCCCCGGGGATCACGGCGGACCAGGCCGCGCGGGCCGGGACGACGGTCTGCGTGCTCATGCGAGCCCCCTCGCGGCGAGGAATTCACGGGTGTTGAGGAAGGCGCGGCGGCCTTCGGGGGTGGCGTCCCAGAGGGGGGTACCGGGCGGGGTGGGCGCGGCGCGCCAGGCCAGGACCTCCAGGGGGGAGCTGACGTAGTCGGGGCGCGGGTCGGCCGGGTGCGGGACGTTCGCGATCAGCACGGTCACGTCCTGCTCGGTGCGGAGCGTGACGCTGCCGCCGGGGCCGGACGGGCCGGTGAAGTCCAGCGTGCCGTCCTCGCGTACCTCCACGCCCTGGAAGAACGACAGGGACGGCGGGAGGTCGCGCGGTTCCAGGCCGTTCTTGGCCGCCGCCAGCTTGAACAGCTCGCGTCCTGCGGGGGAGGGCGACTGCGGGGAGCCGTCGCCGTACCGCTCGGTGTTGCGGGCCAGGGTGGAGGTGCCGCAGAGCGCGTCGTGCCGGCCGGAGGTGTCGGCGACGACGGAGGCGAGGACCCGGCCCTGGTCGGAGAGGAGCAGTACGCCCTCACCGAGGTAGGCGTTCCACTGGACCTTGACCGTGTCGGCGACGTTCAGCCGTTCCCAGGGGCGGCCGTCGGCGTACAGCAGGAGGTGGGCACAGGCGTCGCCGACCGGGTCGGTCAGGCGCAGCTCGGTGCCGCGGGCCAGGACTCGGTGCGTGTAGTTGCCGCCCGCCACCGTCTCGGCCCACACCAGGTGTCCCGCCTCGCAGGGCGGGTCCGGCCAGTCGGCGGCCGGTACGACGGGCATGGCCTCGGCGCGGGTGCCCTCCTGGGCGCGGGCGTGCGCGCGGGCTCCGTACGTGGTCGCTGTCGCCATCGCTGACCTCCGGCTCCTTCGGCTGCGGGGGAGATTTCTGTCGCTCGACAGAAATTAGGGGCGGGTCGGGTCGGCGGCGTTGCCGTCGCGTTCCGGCCCGGTTACCGAGGGCTCACCGGGTGCGGCGGTCCAGTGGTCGCGGCGTCGGCGTGATCGCCGTACGGCGTCGTGTGCGAGGATCGAACGCATGGGGACGAGCAGTGGCCGCCGGGTCGGCCGGCCGCGGGCCGCGCAGCGACCGGACAGCGGTCTCGAGCCGCGGGCCGAACTGCTCGCGGCGGCCGCCGAGTTGTTCACCACCCGTGGCTACGCGGCCACCACCACCCGGGCCGTCGCCGAGCGGGCGGGCATGCGGCAGGCGTCGATGTACCACTACGTCTCCGGCAAGGAGGAACTCCTCGCCGAGCTGCTTGAGTCCACCGTCACGCCGTCCCTGGCCTGCGCGCGCGAGCTGCTCGCCGACGATGCGACACCGGCCGAGGAGCGGCTGCGGGTCCTGTGCCGGGCCGACGTGGAGCTGCTGTGCGCCGGGCCGCACAATCTCGGCGCGCTCTACCTGCTGCCCGAGGTGCACACCGAACGGTTCGCCGGCTTCCACGCCGTACGCGCCGAACTCAAGGACGCCTACCGGCAGCTGATCGCCGGTACGGCGGCCGGCGGGGCGCTGGCCAAGGGGGAGCTGGAGCTGCGGACCGATCTCGTCTTCGGGCTGATCGAGGGTGTCATCCTCGTCCACCGCTCCGAACCCGAGCGCCCCGCCCGCGAGTTCGCCCGCGCCACGGCCGAGGCCGCGCTGCGGATCGTGGGGGTCTGAGGAGTCTCGCGGGGCGGCGGAGGTTCCGCTCCGGAGGCTCCTTTCACTCGTCACGGTGAGTGACTTTCGTACGCTCGTGCGTGGTAACTGGATGTGTTCGAATGAATGCCCTCCGTGTAAAACGACCGAGGGTACTCCAGTCCTTCGGGCGTTTTCAGGTGCTTGCCGAATATGACACGGCGATGATCCGGTCGGACTAAGCTCGCCCGCGGCGCACCGAGTTGAGGTGAATTCGTGCGCCTGTTCCCAAACATACGGAAGATCCAGACTGCTCCATGAACCTTCCCCCCACGAGCTCCCCCGACACCCAGCCGATTCGTCTCAGAAGGCATACATGGTGAGTGTGCAATCGCCTCCCGATGGCCGTGAACTTTCCCTGGCGCGCGTGCTGTTGCTGCCCGCCATACTGATGGCCGCGGCGACCGCCGCCGCCGTCGTCCTGGTGGCGGGATCCGCCCGGGTCGCCGTCGGCGTGTGCGGGGCCGTCGGCATGCTGCTGGTGCTCGCGACGGCGGCGGAAGCGGTGCGCCGCGGCCGTAGGCTCCGGGACGCCCGGGCCGAGCACGACCGTCACAGCGCGTATCTGGAACGGCGCCTCACCGCGAGCGAGGAGGAGATCGAGCACCTCGGCCGGGAGGTCTTCCCGACCGCGCTCTACCGGCTCAAGGCCGGTGAGTCACCCAAAGAGGTGGTTCGCCAGCTCTTCGACGTCGACCCGCGGATGCGCCACGCCCCCGAGTCGCAGCGGCGGCTGATCCGCATCATGCTCGACATCGTCGACGAGGAGGACCTCCAGCGCGACTCCCTGGAGCGTTCGTTCGTCAGCGTCGCCCGGCGCGTCCAGGCCATCGTCCACCAGCAGGCCCACGAACTGCGGGAGATGGAGGAGGACCACGGCCGCAACCCCGAGGTCTTCGACGACCTGCTGCGCATCGACCACGGCACCGCGCTGATCGGACGCCTCGCCGACTCGGTCTCCGTGCTCGGCGGCGGCCGCCCCGGCCGCCAGTGGCCCAACCCCGTCGCCCTCTACAGCGTGCTGCGCGGCGCCATGTCCCGGATCCTGGAGTACCGGCGCATCGAGCTGCACTCCATCTGCCAGGTCAACATCAAGGGCACCTCCGTCGAGCCGGTCATCCACGCGGCCGCCGAACTCCTCGACAACGCCACCCGCTACTCGCCGCCCTCCACCAAGGTGCACGTCACCGCCGTCGAGGTGCAGTCCGGCGTGTGCATCGAGATCGAGGACGCCGGCGTCACCCTCAACGAGGAGGCCCGCGACCGTCTGGAGGGCCTGCTGGAGAAGGCCAAGCAGGGCAAGGACATCCAGGTCCTCGGCGAGAACCCGCGCCTCGGCCTCTCCGTCGTGGGCCGCCTGTGCAAGACGTACAACATGGACGTCTCGCTGCGCGCCTCCGCCTACGGCGGCGTCCGGGCCGTCCTCATCGTGCCCAGCGACATGATGACCACCGACCCCGCCCCCGGCATCGCCCACGGCATCGGCGCCACCGGCATCCCCAAGCCCGAACTCGGCGCCCTCGAAGGCCCCAAGCGCCCGCCCAAGCGGCGCCGGCCCACCAGCCCCCGCATCCCCGCCGGGATCTCCATGGAGGACGACGTCCCCGAGGTCACCGAATGGACGGCGGGCGGGCTGCCGCAGCGGCGCAGCCGGATGAAGACGCCGCTCAGTCAGCGGATCGCCGAGCAGGCCGCCATCGAGCGCGCCGAACGCGAGGGCAACCCGACCATCTGGTCGCAGCACAAGGAGCCCGAGCCCGAGCAGCCGGAGCCGGAGCGTCGTGAACCCGGCCTCTGGGTCGAGGCGTTCTGGGAGGGGCTCAAGAAGAACAACCCGGGTGTCCACCCCACCGACTTCACCCGGAACCCCACCAAGTACCTGCATCTGATCAACGATCCGGCCGGCACCGAGGCCGACGACGAGGGGGACCTCAAGTGATCCAGCAGCGAGGCAACTTCGACTGGATGCTCAAGCAACTCGCCGACGGCGTACCGGGCGTCGAGATGATCGTCGTGCTCTCCGCCGACGGCCTGCGCATCGCCCGGCACGGCGGCGACCCCGACGCCGCCGACCGGCTCGCCGCGGCCTGCGCGGGCGTGCAGAGCCTGGCCAGTGCCGTCGCCCAGGAACTCCCCATCAGCAACGGGGACATGAACCTCGTCCTGATCGAGATCGACAGAGGTTACTTCTACCTCATGTCCGCCGGTGCCAACGCCTACCTCGCCGTGCTCGCCGACGTCACCTGCGAACCGGGCCGGATGAGCGAGATGATGCGCGACCTCGTCGTCCGCATCGGCGCCCACCTCACCAGTCCGCCCCGGCGGAACGGGCAGACCGTATGACTCCTCCGCAACGCAAACGGCGCCAACCCAGGCCGGAACTCGCTCCGCCCCCGGTCCCGTCCGTGCCGCCGACCCCCGAGAACGGCGGCGAGGACGAGGACAACAAGAACCCCGAACGGCTCTACGTCATCAGCGGTGCCGACGGCGCCCGGGCCGAACTCGACCTGGTCACCTTAATCGTGGCGCGCGCCGCCGCACCGCCCTCCGTCACCCCGGAGCAGGCGGCGCTGCTCCGGCTCTGTCTCGCCCCGCTGTCCGTGGCCGAGCTCTCGGCCTACCTCAACCTGCCGTTCAGCGCGATGACGGCGCTGATCACCGAGCTGATCACGGCCGAACTGGTGCAGGCGCGCGCCCCGATCGTCCGCCAGGCGCTCCCCGACCGTTCACTTCTCGAAGCGGTGATGCATGGACTTCAAAAGCTCTGACACGATCCCCGGCCCCCGCACCGAGGACCATCTCCCGCACACCGCCCAGGCCGCGGTGAAGATCGTGATCGTGGGCGGCTTCGGGGTCGGCAAGACCACGATGGTCGGTTCCGTCAGCGAGATCAGACCGCTGACCACCGAGGAGACCATGACCCAGGCCGGCATCGGGGTCGACGACAACTACGGCTCCGACTCCAAGACCGCCACCACCGTGGCCATGGACTTCGGCCGCATCAGCATCACCGACCAACTGGTCCTCTACCTCTTCGGCACCCCCGGCCAGGAACGCTTCTGGTTCCTGTGGAACGGCCTGTTCGAAGGCGCCCTCGGCGCGGTCGTGCTCATCGACACCCGGCGCCTGGAGGTCAGCTTCGACGTGATGGGGCGCCTGGAGGAGCGCGGGGTGCCGTTCGTCGTCGCCGTCAACTCCTTCCCGGACGCGCCCCGTTACCCCGTCGAGGAACTGCGCACCGCGCTGGACCTGCCCCCCGACGTCCCCATCATCGAGTGCGACGCCCGCCGCCGGGCCTCCAGCCGTGACGTCCTGATGACCCTGATGCGCTTCCTGCACTCGCTCGCCATGTCCGGCGCGCTCACCTGACCCCCCTTTCGGATTTCGGACTCTCTCGAACTCTTTCGGATCTCTTCGGAGCGATCACTGTGACGCCTGAATCCCCCCTCCCGGCCGGCGCCAGCACGGACCCGGTCCCGCCGCCCGGCTGCCCGGCGCACGACCGCGGCCCCGGCGGACTGCAGCGGCTCTACGGCGCCGACGCGGACCACCTGGGCGAGCTGTACGAGAAGCTGCGCGAGGAACACGGCTCCGTGGCCCCCGTCCTGCTCCACGACGACGTACCGGTCTGGGTGGTCCTCGGGCTCACCGAGAACCTCCAGATGGTCCGCACCCCCGCCGTCTTCACCCGGGACAGCCGCATCTGGACCCCGCTGCGCGAGGGCATGGTCAAGCCCGACCACCCCCTCATGCCGCACATCGCCTGGCAGCCCATCTGCTCGCACGCCGAGGGCGACGAACACCTGCGGCTGCGGACGGCGGTCCAGGGCGCCATGACCACCATCGACCACCGCAGCATCCGCCGCCTCATCGGCCGCTACACCCAGCTGCTGGTCAACGAGTTCTGCGAGAAGGGCCGCGCCGAACTGGTCTCCCAGTACTCCGAGCACCTGCCGATGGCCGTCATGTGCGAACTGCTCGGCATGCCCGAGGAGTACAACGACCGGATCGTGGAGGCCACCCGGGACGCGCTCAAGGGCACCGAGACCGCGATCGCCAGCAACGAGTACGTCATGGGCTGCCTGACCCGGCTCACCGCCCGCCGCCGGGCCCGCCCCGAGGACGACTTCGCCAGCCACCTCGTCAACCACCCGGCCGGGCTCAATGACGACGAGGTCGCCCAGCACCTGCGGGTCGTCCTCTACGCCGCCTACGAGACCACCGCCAACCTCCTCGCCAACGCGCTGCGCATGGTCCTCACCGAGCCCGGCTTCCGTGCCCAGCTCAACGGCGGCCAGATGACCGTGCCCGAGGCCATCGAGCAGTCCCTGTGGGACGAGCCGCCGTTCAGCACCGTCTTCGCCTACTTCGCCAAGCAGGACACGGAACTCGGCGGCCAGCGCATCCGCAAGGGCGACGGACTGCTCTACGCGCCCGCGCCGGGCAACGTCGACCCGCGCGTCCGCCCCGACCTGAACGCCAACATGCAGGGCAACCGCTCCCACCTGGCCTTCGGCGGCGGCCCGCACGAATGCCCCGGCCAGGACATCGGCCGTGCCATCGCCGACGTCGGCGTCGACCAGCTGCTGACCCGGCTCTCCGACATCCAGCTCGACTGCGACGAGGAGGAGCTGCGCTGGCGCGCCTCCATCGCCTCCCGGCACCTGGTGGAACTGCCGGTGCGCTTCGACCCCAAGCCGAAGCAGGACGTCACCCTCATGCCGAGCCCGGCCCTCGTCCCCCCGCAGCGCACCGACTGGCAGGTCGGCATCCCCCGTCCGGCAGCACCGGAGCCGGTCCCCGCCCCCGAGCCCAGGCCGGCGGCGCAGGTGGCCGTGTCCGCCTCCGAGCCGGCCGGCCCGCGCGGGATCTGGCCCAGGCTGCGCCGTTGGTGGCTGGGCCGCTAGCGGCTCGGCCGCCCGGCCCAGTCCTCGTACGACTCCCACGCCTGCAGCGTCCGACCGCTGCACAGCCGGTGCTCCACCCTCGTGACCGGATCGGTGAACTCCAGCCGCCGCGCCAGCAGTTGCAGCGGCCGCCGGAAGTCGCCGTCCGGCACGGGGCCCATCACCACGGGATACAGCGGATCCCCGAGGATCGGCACACCCAACGCGCTCATGTGCACGCGCAGTTGATGGGTCTGTCCGGTGTGCGGGGTGAGCCGGTACCGCCCCAGGTCACCTCGGCGTTCGACCAGCTCGACGAGGGTCTCCGCGTTGGGTTCCCCGTCGATCTCCCGGGCCGCGGGCACCCCGCGCTCCTTCAGGATGCGACTGCGCACGGTCCGGGAAACGGCGAGCGAAGGGTCGTACGGCGCGATCGCCTCGTACTCCTTGCGCACCCGACGCTCGCTGAACAGCGTCTGGTACGCCCCCCGCTCCTCGGGCCGCACGGTGAACAGCACGAGCCCGGCGGTGAGCCGGTCCAGCCGGTGAGCGGCCCCGAGCGCGGGAATCCCCAGCTCCCGCCGCAGCCGGGCGAGAGCGGTCTCGGTGACATGACTGCCGCGGGGGGTGGTGGCGAGGAAGTGCGGCTTGTCGACGACGACGAGGTGATCGTCCCGGTGGACGACTCGGAGGAGGAAGGGGACGGGAACTTCCGAGGGCAGGTCGCGGTGGAACCATAGGTAGCGGCCGGGGGTGTAGGGGGCGTGTGCAGCGACGGATTGTCCGTCGACGTCGACGACGAACCCCGAGTTCAGCATCTCTTCCACGACTCCGGGTGCCGCTCCGGAGAGCCGGGCCACGAGATATTCGCCGACGGTGGCCCACTCCTCGGAGAAGGGCAACCGCACCCGAACAGGGTCCACCCCTTGACGCTGGGGGAGCGGGGAGGGCGGGGCAGCGGTCTTACGTCTCATTGCGGCCAAGGGTAAGTCGGACGCCCCCTCCTTGGGGGCGCGGGGAACTGCGCGACCAGCCGCACTCCACCCGCACCCGACCGACTACGCCACAGCCTCCGGCACAGCGACCGCACTTCGGGACCCCGCCCGGGTGAGCCTCCAAACGGCGCCCACCACGACTGTCCCGACCAGGAACAGCACGGTGAACCACCGGAAGTACCAGTGGCCCCCGCTGGGGTCGTACACCGCCCCCCGAGGCCACGCCAGATTCACGGTCATCACCAGCCCGTACAGCAGCGCGCCCGCGTTCACCGGCACCCCCCACCGCCCCAGCGAGAACAACGGCGCCCCGGTCTCGTCCGCCCCCTCGACCCGGAACTCCCCGCGCAGCCGCCGCACCAGCAGCGGCCCGGTCACCATCGCGTAAGCGAGGTACAGCATCACGATGCAGGTCGTCCCGATCGCCAGGAACGCGTCCGGCGACGCGAAGTTGAGCAGCAGCAGTACGGCGGCCAGCACCCCCACCACCACGGCCGGCGCCCCCGGCATCCCGGTACGCGGATTCACCCGCGCCAGCCGCCCGGCGAACGGCAGCTGCCCGTCCCGCGCCATGGAGAACAGCATCCGCGAGGCCGCTGTCTGGATCGCCAGTGTCGCCACCGCGATCGCCACCACCACGTCGGCCAGCAGCACCCGGCCCACCCCGTCCCCGAGGCTGCTGGTGAGCACGTAGCTGAGCCCGTCGACCCCGAGGTGTCCGTCGGTCAGGCTGGGCGCGGCCAGCAGGCCGCCGAGGATGACCAGCCCGCCGAGCAGGCCCGCGGCGGTCAGCGCCGTGAGGATGGTGCGCGGCGCCGTACGGCGCGGGTGGTGCGTCTCCTCGCTCATCTCGCCCGCGCTGTCGAAGCCGATCATCACGTACGCGGCCGTGAACGAGCCGACCAGGAGAGCGCCCAGCAGACCGCCCTCGGCGGCCGTACCGGTGTGGAACGTGATGCCCGGGGAGCGCTTGGAGTGGGTGAGCAGCAGTACGACGATCAGTACCGCGCCGATGATCTCGGCGGTCACCCCGACCCGGTTGATCACGGACATCACCCGGTTGTCCATGATGTTCACGAGGGTGGTCAGCACCAGCAGGACGACGCCCAGTACGGCGGCGTTGGCGGCCCCGTCGGCCGAGGTCACCGCGGTGTCGGTGCCGATCAGCTGGAAACCGGACCACAGCGCGGGCAGCACCATCTGGAGGGCGAGCGCGGCCGCCGCGACCACCACGATCTGCCCGATCACCATGATCCAGCCGGCGAACCAGCCGAAGGACGGGTTCGACAGGCGTGAGGACCACTGGTAGATGGCGCCGGAGATCGGGTAGCGGCCGGCCAGTTCGGCGAAGCAGGCGGCCACCAGCAACTGGCCGGCCAGCACGGCCGGCCAGGCCCAGAAGAAGACCGGGCCGCCGAACGCGTACCCGAAGGCGAAGAACTGGAAGACGGTCGTCAGTACGGAGATGAAGGAGAACCCGGCGGCGAACGAGGCGTACCGGCCGAGGCTGCGGTGCAGCTCCTGGCGGTAGCCGAACTCCTCCAGGGAGCGGTCGTCGGGTTCCACGGGGCGGTCGTCGAGTGTCGTCACGGCGGCACCTGCCTGTCAGGCGGACTTCCTGTCGAGGACGGAAATCGCGGATTTCCTGTCGGGCGACAGAAATTAGGGACCGGCTGTTTCGGACGCGTCACGCGGGCGTGTCCGGGGCGGGCCCAAGTCCTCACGCTCTTGCGTGGCCCGCGCAGACGCGATACATCGTGTGTATTGACGAGTCCGCTCGACTCGCGATATGTTCGGCCACGGATATTCGGAGGCGAGGAGGTCGTTGTGGCGGTGAAGCGGCGCAAGCTCAGCAATCCCCTGGCGCTCGTCGTCCTGACGACCCTCTGGCAGAAGCCGATGCATCCGTACGAGATAGCCCAGACCATGCGCCGCCAGGGCAAGGACACCAGCACCCGGATCAACTACGGCTCGCTCTACACGGTCATGCAGAACCTGGAGAAGCACGGCTTCGTCGAGGTCGCCGACGTGGAGCGGCAGGGCAACCGCCCGGAGCGCACGGTCTACGGCATCACCGACGCCGGGCGCGAGGAGATGGTCCACTGGCTGTCCGACCTGATGGCCGTCCCGGCCAAGGAGTACCCGATCTTCGAGACGGCGCTCTCGCTGATGGGCGCCCTGCCGCCCGACGAGGTCGCCCGCCTGCTGGAGGGGCGGCTGAGCTCCCTGGAGGTGGAGGTCGCCGGCGGCAGGGCCGTGCTGGAGAAGCTGCACGAGACGCTGCCCCGGCTCTTCGTCGTCGAGGTCGAGTACCACCTGCACATGCTGGAGGCGCAGACCGAGTGGGTCCGCGGCTTCGTGCGGGAGATACGGGACGGTTCGCTGCCGGGCGTCGAGGGCTGGCGCCGGTTCCACGAGACCGGTGAGTTCCCGCCGGAGTTCACGGAGGTGGAGCAGCAGTAGAGGAAGCTGCGAGAGAGACAGACCCCGGCAGAGCTGTTGCAGCAGCTCCGCCAGGGTCTCGAACCCCGAGCTGAACCCGCCGTGAGGCAGATCCGGGCGATCGAGGTGCGGCACACCCAGGATAGCCCGGTGCTCCTCATGCGGATCAGCTGTCATCCCCTGTCATCTGTCATCCGCTCACACAGGAGAGCCCTGTCATGAACACCCGTGCGCCCGCAGTGCAGGCGCGCCAGCTGGTCAAGACCTATCCCGGCGACGTCACCGCGCTGAACGGCATGGACGTCACCGTCGAACCCGGCACCGTCTTCGGCCTTCTCGGGCCCAACGGCGCCGGCAAGTCCACCACCGTCAAGATCCTCACCACTCTGGCCCGCCCCGACTCGGGCACCGCCACCGTGGCCGGCCACGACGTGCTGCGCCACCCCGACCGGGTGCGCCGCGCGATCGGCGTGGTCGCCCAGAACTCCGGCGCCGACCCGGTCGCCACCGGCCGGGAGAACCTCCAGCTCCAGGGCAGGCTCTACGGCCTGCGCGGCGCCGACCTGAACCGCCGGGTCGACGAGCTGCTGGACCGCTTCACCCTCACCGAGGCCGCCGGCCGCCAGGTCAAGGGCTACTCCGGCGGCATGCGGCGCCGGCTCGACGTGGCTCTCGGCCTGGTCCACCGCCCCGAGGTGCTCTTCCTGGACGAGCCCACCACCGGTCTCGACCCCGAGGCCCGGACCGCGATGTGGGACGAGATCGGCCGGCTGGCAGGCCAGGAGGGCCTGACCATCCTGCTCACCACGCACTACCTGGAGGAGGCCGACCGGCTCGCCGAGCGGATCGCGATCGTCGACCGCGGCCGGGTCGTGGTCGAGGGCACCCCGGACTCCCTCAAAGGCGAACTGCGCGGCGACGCCGTCCACGTGGAGCTGCGGGAGGCACCCGGGGAAGCCGGCCGCACCCTGCTCACAGGCGCGCTGACCGGGCTGTCGGGCGTGCACGAGGCGCTGTTCGACGGGCGCCGGATCAGCGCCCGCGCCGACGACGGGGCAGCCGCGATGCCTGCGCTGCTGGCCGCCCTGGAGCGGGCCGGGGTGACCGTGGTCGCCGCGACCGTCGCCCGGCCCTCCCTCGACGACGTCTACCTGCGGTACGCGGGCCGTCGGTACGCCGAGGCCGACACCGCCGACGGCTCCGGCGCCCTCGCCCTGACCGGAGGTGCGCGATGAGCAACGCCGTGTCCCAGACCTGGTTCATGACCCAGCGTCAGCTGGTGGTGTTCGCCCGGCAGCCGGCGTTCGCCGTCATCACCCTGATTCAACCGGTGATCTGGCTGTTCCTGTTCGGCAACCTGTTCAAGAAGGTCGTCGAGCTCGGCGGCTTCGGCACCACGTCCTACCTCGACTACCTGGTGCCGGGCGTGGTCGTGATGAGCGCCCTCAGCTCCAACATGTGGGCGGGCATGGGCACCTTGGAGGAGATCCAGCGCGGCACCCTCAACCGCTTCCTGACCACACCGGTCAGCAGGGCCGCGCTGATGAACGGCAACGTGGTGAACAACGGCCTGGTCACCGCAGGCCAGTCGCTGATCATCGTGCTGCTCGGCCTGCTGGGCGGCGCCGACTACCCCGGCGGGACCGGTGGCATAGCCGTCCTGCTGGTGTCCGCCGTGCTGCTCGGCACGATCTTCGGCGCGCTGTCCAACGCGCTCGGCATGCTGGTGCGGGAGCGGGAGTCGATCATCGGGATCAACACCTTCCTGCTGCTCCCGCTGACCTTCCTCTCCAGCGCCTTCATGGCACCGTCCCAGATGCCCGGCTGGATGCGGCACATAGCCGACTTCAACCCGCTCAACTGGGCGATGGTGGCGAGCCGTTCGGCGCTGTCGGCGGACCCCGACTGGGGTGCGGTGCTCGGCCGCGGCGGGGCGCTGCTGGCGCTGGCGGTGGCGGCCGTGTGGCTGTCGATCAGGACCTTCAGGTCGTACCAGCGGTCGGTGTGACCGACGCGTCGTACCGGCGGTCGGTGTGACCGGCGAAGAGCGGCGGCACTTCTCGTGAGGTGCCGCCGGTCCGCGGTGTGGCCGGTCTGCTCAGGCCGCGGCGGCGCCGCCCTCCTGCTCCGCCTCGATCCGGGCGTTCCACTCGCGCTTGGAGGCCTGCCAGCCGTCCTCGTTGTGCCCGAGGCGCCAGTAGCCGGAGATCGACAGGTCCTCGCGCGGGATCTGGCGCTCCACGCGCAGCAGCGCCCGCAGCTCCTTCACGAAGCTCGCCTCGCCGTGTACGAAGGCGTGCACCCGGCCCTCCGGGAAGTCCAGCGCCCGTACGGCGGCGACCAGGGCCTCGCCGACCGGCCGTTCGCCCCGGTGCAGCCAGACGACCTCCACATCGGAGTCGATCTTCTGCTCCTCCTCGGGGCCGGAGACCTCGAGGAAGGCGAACGCCTTCGACCCGGCCGGCAGGGACTCCAGCGCCCGGGCGATCGCGGGCAGCGCGCTCTCGTCGCCGGCGAGCAGGTGCCAGTCGGCGCCCGTGTCGGGGGCGTAGGCGCCGCCGGGGCCCATGAAGCGCACGGTCTCGCCGGGCTGGACACGGCAGGCCCACGGCCCGGCCAGGCCCTCGTCGCCGTGCACCACGAAGTCCAGGGTCAGCTCCCGGTGCTCGGCATTCCAGGAGCGCACGGTGTAGGTCCGGGTCACCGGCCAGTGCTCGCGGGGGAACTCGGCCCGGATCTGCTCCAGGTCGAAGGGCTCCGGGTAGGTGACGCCCGCCGGCCCGAAGAGGAGCTTCACGTAATGGTCGGTGCAGGTGTCCGCGGCGAAGCCGGCCAGCCCCTCACCGCCGAGGACCACGCGCTGCATGTGCGGGCTCAGCCGTTCGGTGCGCACCACCTGAGCGGAATGGGGCTTACGCGGCTTACGTCCCGGGCGCTCTGCCATGACCGGCCTCCCTGCTCAATTGGTTAGGTTTACCTAAGTTAGCACCTCCTTCCCAGTTAACACCTCTTCCATGAACACTTGATGAGCGGGTTTTGCCGGAAGAATTCCTTCGGGCGTCAGGCTTCCAGTGTCGCCAGCAGGCGGTTCAGCGAGCCGCCCAGGCCCCAGCGGGCGGCCAGGGTGTTCAACTGCGCCGGGTCCCGGGGGGCCTTCGGCAGTGCCGTGGCGACGTCCGGCAGCGGTACGTCGCCGGCGACCCGGACCACCTTCGGCGCCACGGCGACATACGGCCGGGCCTCGTCCAGCCGCTTGCGCTGCGACGGCGTGAGCTTCGCCTTCGGGTCGTCGACCGCGGCCATGATCCCGGCCAGGTCGCCGAACTCGGCGAGGAGCTTCGCGGCCGTCTTCTCACCGATGCCCGGCACGCCCGGCAGCCCGTCGCTCGGGTCGCCGCGCAGCAGTGCCAGGTCCGCGTACCCGCCTCCGTCCACGCCATACTTCTCGCGCAGCCACGCCTCGTCGGTCGTCTGCAGGGTGCCGACGCCCTTCAGCGGGTACAGCACCCGGACCCCGCGCGCGTCGTCCACCAGCTGGTAGAGGTCGCGGTCGCCGGTGACGATGTCCACCGGGCCCGCGGCGCGCGCGGTGAAGGTGCCGATCACGTCGTCGGCCTCGTACCCGGCGACACCGACCCGGGCGATGCCGAGCGCGTCCAGCACCTCCTCGATGACCGGCACCTGCGGGGAGAGGGTGTCCGGCACCTCCTCCTCGTCCGGTCCCGTCTCGTGCTCCTCGGCGACCCGGTGCGCCTTGTAGGAGGGGATGAGGTCGACCCGCCACTGCGGCCGCCAGTCCGCGTCCATGCAGGCCACCAGCAGGTCCGGCCGGTGGTCCTTGACCAGCCGGTCGATGAAGTCCAGCAGCCCGCGCACGGCGTTCACCGGCGTGCCGTCCGGCGCCCTCACGGAGTCCGGGACGCCGAAGTAGGCGCGGAAGTACAGGGAGGCGGTGTCGAGAAGCATCAGTCGTGCGGTCACGCCAGGCATCATGCCGTACGGCACTGACGGCGACCGGCTCCCGGCACCGGCCGGCCCTCCCCGCACCCCGACGGCAGCGTGGAAGGGGCCCTGCCTACGAAAAGGATCCGGCCAACCACGTAGCGCTACGGCACTGCCCAAGCCTTTCCGCCCTGCCGGCCGGAACGGCCGACCGTGCGTTCGACGCGCCCGCACCCTGTCCCGGTGCGCCGAGGGCACCCCGACGTCACCGCGGTCCACGGCGACACCGTGGAACCGGCCGGCCACTACCGCGCCGACTGCGCCACCGACCGGTAACGACGGGCCGCCCTGAGGGACTTCACCGTCTGGCGGGCCGGCCCGGATCACCGCCTCGACCAGGCACTCCTCGCCTGGGGCGCCGCCGGGAACATCGGCGACCGTTCGCGCGTCGAACTCGTGGGGCGGCCCCTCGTCCTGATCGAGGGCCGGCGCCTGCGGTACGGCTTCGGGAGCTGGTCCACGTACGCCTACGACGCCGCCTCCGGCCGGGCCGGGCCGGCTGAGCCCGCGCACGCCCGGCGGCAGCCGCGCCTCCGCCCACCCGTCGGCGGCGCCGGTCACCGACCCCGGCGGCCGTCCGGCCCTCCTGGTCAGCGCGTTCATCCCGAAGGAGGAGTTCGCGCCCGGTGCGTCCGACGGGCTCGTGTACTGGCGCGAACTGTGAGGGTCGCGCTCACCGGACGTGACAGGGATGTGACGGCCGCCTGAAACGGTTTGCCGAACATGCGTAGGGTGCAGAGAACCCATCAGGAGGGGCCCGGCCGGAGCCGGGCACCCGAAGGACGGAACGACGAGCGAAGGAGGGAGCCGCAGCGATGGGCGACCACAAAGACCAGCAGCCCGTGCGGGTGGGCGCGGCAGTGCGGCGGCGCCGCCGCGCGCTGGAGCTCACCCTCGCCGTCGTGGCCGAACGCAGCGGCCTGTCGGTGCCCTTCCTGAGCCAGGTCGAGAACGACAGGGCCCGCCCCAGCCGCACCTCCCTGGAGAAGCTCGCCGACGCCCTGCGCACCACGGCCGTCGAACTCCTGGCCGCCGCCGACCCGGCGTGCAGCGTCGACGTCGTACGCGCCGACGCCACCACCGAGCCGGACTTCGCGCCCCAGGTGCGTTCCCTGGTCCGCGGTCACCACCAGCTGCACGCCTCGGAGTTCACCGGCGACCACGACGCCGGCCGCGAATTCCAGCACCGCAACGACGAGTTGATGTACGTCGCCGACGGCGCCGTGGAGGTCGAGGCCGAGGGCCGCGCCTACCGCCTCGGCCGCGGCGACACCCTCTACCTCACCGGCGGAGTCCGCCACCGCTGGCGCGCGACGGTCCCGGACACCCGGGTCGTCGTGGTGGCGGTGGCGGAACACATCGAGGCAGTCCACGATCGCCAGCGCTGAAGCACCCCGGCCCGGAACTTCTGCAGCGTCCTCGTCTGCAGCGCCCCGAAAGGGGCGCGGGGAACTGCGCGACCAGCCCCCACGCACCCGCACAGGACCACGGCGCGTAGTGTCCCTGGTCCCCTCCCTCACCGAGGCAATCGCAGAAACGCTCCCCGAGGTCCTCGTCGGCGTCACCGACTGGTGCACTCACCCGGCCGGCCTCGACGTCACCCGCGTCGGCGGCACCAAGAACCCCGCCCTCGACCGCATCCTCGCCCTCACCCCCGACCTGGTGGTCGCCAACGAGGAGGAGAACCGCGCCCCCGACCTCGACGCCCTGCGCACCGCCGGCGTGGCGGTCCTGGTCACGGAGGTGCGGGACGTGCCGCAGGCCTTCCGCGAGCTGGCCCGGGTGCTGGCCGCGTGCGGGGCGGGCGGCCGCCCCCGCTGGCTGGACGAGGCGGAGCAGGCGTGGTCGGCACCGGTGCGCGAGCCCTCCGCCACGGCGGTCGTACCGATCTGGCGGCGGCCGTGGATGGTCCTGGGGAGGGACACGTTCGCGGGTGATGTGCTGGCCCGGCTGGGGGTACGCAACCTCTTCGAGGGCCACCCCGAGCGCTATCCCCGGATCCCGGTCGGGGAACTGCTCGACGCGGCCCCCGACCTGGTCGTCCTCCCGGACGAGCCCTACCGCTTCACCGCCGCGGACGGCCCGGAGGCGTTCCCCGGGCTGCCGTGCGCACTGCTCAGCGGACGGCACCTGACGTGGTACGGACCGTCACTGGCCGAGGCGCCACGGGTGCTGGGCGAGGCCCTGCGAGCAGCTCTCCGCTGAGCAGCCCGCGGACGGTGCCGGAGGCGGCCGCGAGCCAGCCGCCGACGAGCAGGCCGTACAGAGCCGCCGCCAGCCAGTGGTAGCCGGCGAGCCCGGTGTGCCGCCCGAGCGCGGCGGCGCCCGTGACGCACGTGCCCACGGGGAAGGTGAAGGCCCACCACGTCATGGCGAACCGCATGCCGTGCCGCCGGGCCCGCACCACGTGCGCGGTCGCCAGCGCCAGCCACAGCAGCGCGAACCCCATGACCGGAACGCCGTACAGCACGGCGAGGAGGCTGAAACCGGCCGCGTACGGTGCCGGTACGACCCCGGGGGCGAGGTCCGCGAAGGCGCCCACCGCCGTCGTCGACTGCCCGAGCGGGCCCAGCACCAGGAAGATCGTCGGCGTCAGCGCGAGCGGCAGCGGGCCGCCGGTGACCAGCCGGGCGAAGACGAGCGCCAGCATCAGCAGCGTGGCCAGCAGGCTCAGCCCGAAGAGCGCGAAGCAGCCGTAGAGCATGGCCGCACGGGGCTGGCCGGGCGGCAGATGCGGGACCAGCTGGGGCCCCAGCGCCGCCGACACCATGGGCGCGACCAGCGGCAGCAGCCACGCCGGGGAGGCCTGACCGGGCTCGACACGGTGCCGCACCGCCAGCAGGTAGGGCACGGCGACGGCGGCCACGAGCCCCACGGCGGTACCGGCGGCGAACAGCACGGAGTCGAGCACGACGGCGGCCGGCTCGCCGATCCAGTCCCGCCCGAGGGCGAGGGCGCCGCCGCCGACGGCGAGCAGGGCCATGGAGAGGCAGCCGTAGAACGGGGCGACCGCGGGGTCGCGGAGGTGGGCGAGGGCCTGGTCGCGGTGGTGGGCCCAGTGCAGGGCCCGGGCGACCAGCAGGACCAGCAGTTGCAGCAGGGACAGTGCCCAGACGCCGACGAAGAGCTCGCGCGGACCGTCGGCGCCGAGCGCGACGCCGCCGAGGGCGAGGGCCGCGGTGCCCATGACGGACGCGTACCAGTTGGGGCCGAGATACCGGACTGCGGTGACCATGAGTCCACCGTCCCGCCGCCGTGGGCCCGCTACCAGGGAGTCCGTCTCTATGGGGGCATAAGCTGGTCTTATGAGCGAGACGGAGGAGCGGGCGGGCGGCGGCACGCTGGCGCACCGGGTGCCGGATCTCGGCGCGCTGGAGCTGCTGCTGGCGGTGGCGCGGCTGGGCAGTCTCGGGGCGGCGGCGCGGGAGGTCGGTATCACCCAGCCGGCGGCCAGCAGCCGGATCCGGTCCATGGAACGGCAGCTGGGTGTGGCCCTGGTCGACCGTTCACCGCGCGGCTCCCGGCTCACGGACGCGGGGGCGCTGGTGACCGACTGGGCGCGGCGGGTGGTGGAGGCGGCGGAGGCCTTCGACGCGGGGACCCAGGCGCTCCGGGACCGGCGGGACTCGCGGCTGCGGGTCGCGGCGAGCATGACCATCGCCGAGTACCTGCTCCCCGGCTGGCTGCTCGCGCTGCGCGCCCAGCGCCCCGACACGGCGGTGTCCCTGCTCGCCGGCAACTCGGCGGCGGTGGCGGAACGGCTGCTCGGGGACGAGGCGGACCTGGGTTTCGTGGAGGGCCTGACGGTCCCGCACGGCCTGGACTCGGCGGTGATAGCCCACGACCGTCTGATCGTCGTGGTCGCCCCCGCCCACCCCTGGGCCCGCCGCCGGCGCCCGCTCGCCGCGGAGGAGCTGGCGGCCACGCCTCTCATCCTCCGCGAACGCGGCTCCGGCACCCGCCAGGTCCTCGACGCGGCACTGGGCGGCCTCGCCCGCCCGCTGATCGAACTGTCGTCGACCACGGCCGTGAAGGCCTCGGCGGTCAGCGGCGCGGGCCCGGCGGTCCTCAGCGAACTGGCGGTGGGGGAGGAGCTGTCGATGCGACGGCTGGTCAGCATCCCGGTGGACGGGGTGGCGTTGCGCCGGGACCTACGGGCGGTATGGCCGACCGGCCACCGCCCCACGGGCCCGGCCCGAGAGCTGCTCTCCCTCACCCGGAGCTGACCTGCGCGCGCGGGATTCGGTACCTTCCCCTCCAGTCACCGAGAACGGCGGACGGGGGGCACGCTGGTGTGCAGGGTGGACCACGAGGCCGCAGCCGTGGTCGCGACAGCGGCGCTGACGGCCGCGCACCCGCACCTGAAGCGGGCGACTGCTCCGCATCCGGCGCTCGAAGGGTGCGACGACGTGGAGTGGACGTCCATCCCCGGCTGCCCCGACGACGTCCCGGCCGTCCTGCGCGGGCTGCTCGATCCCGACGCGGCGGAGTCGGCCGAACGAGCCCTGGACTGGGTTGTGATGTCAGGACCGATGTCCATCAGCGCCGCGATGCCCGCCGTCGTCCCGTACCTGCTGCGGCTGACCGCCGATCCGTCGGTCCCGCGCCGGACCGAGTTGCTCGGGATCCTGCTGGTGGCCGCCGTCCTGTCGGCGCCGACCGACCCCGGCAACGCCCGGCACCTGGCGATCGGCGGCCTTGAGCAGGACCATCCCGAACGGGCCCGTTGCCGAGCGGTGTTCGCCGCCGACGCGGTGTGGGTGCGACGTCTGCTGGCCGACGAGGAACTGCTGGCCGGCGCTGGGCTGGACGCGGACGACCGGGAGTCACTGGCCGAGGCGGCCGGCCTGCGGCACCACTGAGGGCAGGAGCTGATCCTGCGGCGCTCCTGAGGACGGGAAGGGATCCTGCGGCGCTCCTGAGGACCGGAGCGGTGCGGGCGGCGGGGTGAAAAGGCGTGGCGGCGTCTTGCTCCCGCCCTGCACCATCCGTTCATGCCGACCCCCACCGCCCCGCCCGCCGAAGGTGCCCGCGCGCCCTGGGAGGCGCTGCCCGCCGCCGTCCGTGGCGCTGTCGCCGAGTTCCTCGGGGGCGCCCCCGTCGTCCACGCCGTCACCCAACCCGGTGGCTTCTCCCCGGGGGTCGCCGCCAGAGTCCGCACGGCCGCCGGCCGGGCCGCGTTCGTCAAGGCGGTCAGCGCCGACAGCAACCCGCACAGCCCCGCCCTGCACCGCGCGGAGGCCCGTAACGCCGCGGCCCTCCCCGCCACCGTGCCCGCACCCCGGCTGCTCGGGAGCTACGACGACGGGACCTGGGTGGCCCTCGTCTTCGAGGAGGTCGACGGGCGGCAGCCGCACATCCCCTGGCGCGCCGGGGAACTCGGCCGCGTCCTGGACGCCGTGGCCGCCCTCGGCCGTGCCCTCACCCCGTCTCCGGTCGACGCCCCGCCCGCCGCTGAGCACCTCGCGGACTCCTTCGACGGCTGGCGCGAGCTGGCCGAGGGGCCCGCGGAAGCCCTCGGCGGTCTGGACGACTGGACCGTGTCGCACCTCGCGGAACTGGCCGGACTCGCCGCTGCCTGGCCCGAGTCCGTCACCGGTGACACCCTCGCCCACGCCGACCTGCGGGCCGACAACATGCTGCTCACCGCCGACGGCGCGGTGGTCTTCGTCGACTGGCCGCACGCGGTGCGAGCCGTCGCCTGGTTCGACCTCCTCGTGATGCTGCCGTGCGTGCGGGCACAGGGCGGCCCGGACCCGGAGCGGGTCTTCGCGGCGCATCCGCTCGGGCGGGACGCGGATCCGGCCAGGGTCACCGCCGCCCTGGCCGCACTCACGGGGTTCTTCCTGGCGCACTCGGTGCGGCCGGCGCCGCCCGGTCTGCCGGCCCTGCGCCCGTTCCAGCGCGCCCAGGGCGACGCGGCTCTGGCCTGGCTCAGGACGCGGCTGTGACCAGCGCCCGCATCACCCGCAGGTCCTCGCCCATCTCCGGATGCCACTGGACGCCGAGGACCCAGCCGCGCCCGGCGGGCAGTTCGACCGCCTCGATGGTGCCGTCGTCCGTGGCGTGGGCCGAGGCCACCAGCTCCGTCCCGAGGCGGTCCACCGCCTGGTGGTGGAAGGTGGGGACCGACGTCTCCTCGGGGACCGTGGCGGCGTACAGCGTGCCGGGGACCGGCTTGACGGGGTGGTGGCCGAAGACACCGGGTGTCTCCGCGTGACCGTCGATGTGCTGGACCAGGGTCCCGCCGAGCGCGACGTTCAGGAGCTGCATGCCCCGGCAGATGCCGAGCAGCGGGACGCCCGCGGCCAGCGCCGCGTCGATCAGGGCCAGCTCCCACGCGTCCCGGGGCCGGTCGGGGCGGCCGGTGCGGGGGTCGGGTTCGGCGCCGTAGCGGACCGGCTCGACGTCCGGGCCGCCCGCGATCACCAGGCCGTCCAGCCGGGCCACCGTCGCCGCCGCGTGCTCCGGCGCGTCCGGCGGCAGCATGGCCGCCAGGCCGCCCGCCCGCTGGACCAGCCGTGGGTAGTCGGCCGGCAGCAGCGCCGCCTCCAGCTCCCAGACGCCCCAGCGCGTCCCGGCCTCCAGGTACGTGCTCACACCGATCAGCGGCCGTCCGGTCATGGGCCCCTCCCGAGTCACAAAGGTGTTCGTGCATACCTTTATGACACGCCCATCGACCGTTACGCCAGAAAACCCCGCAGCAGCGCGGCCGTCCCCGCGCAGTGCTCCCGCATCATCTCCCGCGCGCCGTCCGCGTCCCCGTCCAGCACCGCCTCCACCAGCGCGATGTGCTGGCGCTGCGAGTGCTCCAGGTTGCGGACCAGGAGCGGGATGCAGTCGAGGAGGTCGTTGACCGTGGCCCGTACGGCCGCGTACTGGGCGGTGAGGGAGGGGGAGCCGCACAGTTCGGCGATCGTCAGGTGGAGCAGGGTGTCGAGGCGGCGGTAGTCCGCCAGCGGTGCCTCGTGGGTGCGGGCCAGCGCCTCGCGGAGGCGGAGCGCCTGCTCGCCGGTCAGGCCGTGCGCCGCGCACAGGCCCGCCGCACCCACCTCCAGGACCTCCCGGAAGCGCAGCACGTCCTCGATGTCGACCTCGGTGATCCGGCGCCGCAGCTCGTCCTCGCCGCCGGCGTCCGTGCGCGGCAGCACGAACGTCCCGCCGTACCGCCCGCGCCGGGACTCCACCAGTCCCTGGTCCTGGAGCACCTTCAGGACCTCGCGCAGGGTCACCCGGCTGATCCCGAGCCGCTCCGCCAGCACCCGCTCGGCGGGCAGCCGCTCGCCGCCCGGGACCAGGCCCAGCCGGACGACCTGCAGGATCTGCTCCAGCGCCTCCTCGAAGCCGTTGCCCGCCCGCACCGGTCGCAGCACCGGAGTCAACGGGTCGTCGAGGGCGCCGTCCGCGTCCAGCGACATATGGCCGTACCCCCTTCCCAAGCAATGGTTCTGTTCAATACCTTAGAGCTCCCCGCCCGGCCGCAGAAGCGCAGCAGCACCATCGCGAAAGAAGCCGAAGGAGCTCCCGTGGCAGACCGCACACCCCCGCTGAGCGTCGAGGAGCTGCACACCCTCGTCGCGGGCGGTGAGATCGACACTGTCGTCCTGGCCTTCCCCGACATGCAAGGGCGGTTGCAGGGCAAGCGGTTCGCCGCCCGGTTCTTCCTCGACGAGGTCCTGCGGCACGGCACCGAGGGCTGCAACTACCTCCTCGCCGTCGACACCGAGATGAACACCGTCGACGGCTACGCCATGTCCTCCTGGGACCGCGGCTACGGCGACTTCGCCATGCACCCCGACCTCGCCACCCTCCGCCGCGTGCCCTGGAACCCGGGCACGGCGATGCTCATCGCCGACCTCGCCTGGAACGACGGCTCCCCGGTCGTCGCCGCGCCCCGGCAGATACTCCGCCGCCAGCTGGAGCGCCTCGCCGAACTCGGCTACACCGCACAGGTCGGTACGGAGCTGGAGTTCATCGTGTTCAAGGACACCTACGAGGCGGCCTGGGACGCGAACTACCGGGGGCTGACCCCAGTCAACCAGTACAACATCGACTATTCGGTGCTCGGGACCGGCCGGATCGAGCCCCTGCTGCGCCGGATCCGCAACGAGATGGCGGGGGCCGGGCTGACCGTCGAGTCCGCCAAGGGCGAGTGCAACCCCGGGCAGCACGAGATCGCCTTCCGCTACGACGAGGCCCTGATCACCTGCGACCAGCACGCGATCTACAAGACCGGTGCCAAGGAGATCGCCGCCCAGGAAGGCGTCTCCCTCACCTTCATGGCGAAGTACAACGAGCGGGAGGGCAACTCCTGCCACATCCACCTGTCGTTGACGGACGCGGACGGCCACAACGTCTTCGCCGCCCCCGACGGGCACGGCATGTCCGACGTGATGCGGCACTTCCTCGCCGGACAGCTCGCCGCCCTCCGTGACTTCTCGCTCCTCTACGCCCCCAACATCAACAGCTACAAGCGGTTCCAGCCGGGCTCCTTCGCCCCGACCGCCGTCGCCTGGGGCCAGGACAACCGCACCTGTGCGCTGCGCGTCGTCGGCCACGGCCGCTCGCTGCGCTTCGAGAACCGGCTGCCCGGCGGCGACGTCAACCCGCACCTCGCCGTCGCCGGCCTGGTCGCCGCCGGGCTGTACGGCATCGAGCAGCGGCTGGAACTGCCCGAGGCCTGCCCCGGCAACGCCTACACGGCCGACTTCGCGCACGTCCCGACCACCCTCCGCGAGGCCGCCGAGCTCTGGGAGAACAGCCCCGTCGCCAAGGCCGCCTTCGGCGACGAGGTCGTCGCGCACTACCGCAACATGGCCCGCGTCGAACTGGAGGCCTTCGACGCCGCGGTGACCGACTGGGAGCTGCGCCGCTCCTTCGAACGCATGTGAGGCACCCCTTGTCGCAACAGTACGAACTCGACGTCCTCAACCCGGCCACGGAGGAGGTGATCGCGACCGTCCCGGGGGCTGTGGAGGAGGACATCGACACCGCCGTGCGACGGGCCGCGCGGGCCCAGGAGCGGTGGGCCGCCCTCGCGCCCGGCGAACGGGCCCGCCTGCTGCGCCGGTTCGCCGTCGCCGTCGACGAACACCGCGAGGAACTCGCCCGGTTGGAGGTCCGGGAAGCCGGACACACCATCGGCAACGCCCGCTGGGAGGCCGGCAACGTCCGCGACCTGCTCGACTACGCGGCCGGGGGAGTGGAACGGCTCACCGGCCGTCAGATCCCGGTCCCCGGCGGCCTCGACGTCACCCTCCTCGAACCCCTCGGGGTCGTCGGCGTCATCGCCCCCTGGAACTTCCCCATGCCCATCGCGGCCTGGGGCACCGCCCCCGCCCTCGCCGCCGGCAACGCCGTCGTCCTCAAGCCCGCCGAGACGACCCCGCTCACCGCCCTCCGCCTCGCCGAACTCGCCCTGGCGGCAGACCTCCCCGAACACCTCTTCCAGGTGCTGCCCGGCCGCGGCGACATCGCCGGCGAGGCCCTGGTCCGCCACCCCGGCGTCGCCAAGATCGTGTTCACCGGCTCCACCCGGATCGGCAAGCGCATCATGGCGCTCTGCGCCGACCAGGTGAAGCGCGTGACCCTCGAACTCGGCGGCAAGAGCCCCAACCTCGTCTTCGCCGACGCCGACATCGAGGCCGCCGCGGCCGCCGCCCCGATGTCCTTCCTGGACAACTCCGGCCAGGACTGCTGCGCCCGCACCCGCATCCTCGTCCAGCGCCCGGTCTACGACCGTTTCGTCGAACTCCTCGCCCCCGCCGTCGAGTCCGTCACCGTCGGCGACCCGGCCGACGAACGGACGGACATGGGGCCGCTGATCTCCAGGGCCCAGCTGGAGCGGGTCCGTTCGTACGTCGACGCGGACGCGCCCGGCATCCGCGGAAAGTCCCCCGAGGGCCCCGGCTTCTGGTTCCCGCCGACCGTCCTCACCGGCGTCGACCCGCACGCGCGCGTAGCCGCCGAGGAGGTCTTCGGACCGGTCGCCGTCGTCATCCCGTTCGAGGACGAGGCCGAGGCGATCCGGCTCGCCAACGACACCGACTACGGCCTCTCCGGCTCCATCTGGACCCGTGACGTGGGCCGCGCCCTGCGCGTCTCCCAGGCCGTCAAGGCCGGCAACCTGTCCGTCAACTCCCACTCCAGCGTCCGCTACTGGACCCCCTTCGGCGGCTTCAAGCAGTCGGGGATCGGCCGCGAGCTCGGCCCGGACGCGCTCACCGCCTTCACCGAAACCAAGAACGTCTTCATCAGCACGGAAGGCCCCGCACAGTGACCGCTGAGACCCCTGACATCGTCTGCCGCCGGCTTGTCGGCCGTACCGCCGTCATCACCGGAGCCGGCAGCGGCATCGGCCTGGCCACCGCGCGGCGGCTGGCCTCCGAGGGCGCCCACGTCGTCTGCGCCGACGTCGACGAGACCCGCGGCAAGGCCGCCGCGGAGGAGGTCGACGGCCTCTTCGTGAAGGTCGACGTCACCGACGCCGAACAGGTCGAGGCCCTGTTCAAGACGGCCTTCGACACCTACGGCAGCGTCGACATCGCCTTCAACAACGCCGGTATCTCGCCGCCCGACGACGACTCCATCCTGGAGACCGGACTGGAGGCCTGGAAGCGCGTCCAGGAGGTCAACCTCACCTCCGTCTACCTGTGCTGCAAGGCCGCGATCCCCTACATGCGGCAGCAGGGCAAGGGCTCCATCATCAACACGGCCTCCTTCGTGGCCCGGATGGGCGCGGCGACGAGCCAGATCTCCTACACCGCCTCCAAGGGCGGGGTCCTGGCCATGTCCCGTGAGCTGGGCGTGCAGTTCGCCCGCGAGGGCATCCGCGTCAACGCGCTCTGCCCCGGACCGGTCAACACCCCGCTCCTCCAGGAGCTGTTCGCCAAGGACCCCGAGCGGGCCGCCCGCCGCCTGGTGCACATCCCGCTCGGCCGGTTCGCCGAGGCCGAGGAGATCGCCGCCGCCGTCGCCTTCCTGGCCAGCGACGACTCCTCCTTCGTCAACGCCAGCGACTTCCTGGTGGACGGCGGGATCTCTGGGGCGTACGTCACGCCCCTCTAGGAGTCCGTGTACCGACCCCCACCCCCGTCCTACAGTCGGGGAGTGAGCATGACGCCGCCGCCCGGCTGGTACGCCGACCCCGAGGCCCCGCACCTGGAGTGCTGGTGGGACGGACGGGCCTGGACCGAGCACCGGCGCACCCCGTCCGGCCTCCCCGCGCCGCCGGCCCCGGCGGCGCGGGCGTCCGGACGGGCCAAGGCGGTCGCGCTGATATCGGCCGCGGCGGTGCTGGCGACGGCCATAGTCTCCGGCGCGACCGTGCTCCGCACCGACGAGGCGAGCGGCGGAACCGGCACCACGGTCCGTGCCGCCCCCAGCGCGGCGGCACCCCCCTCCCTCGTCGTCGACCAGCTCAACGGCATCACCCTGCCGGTGCCGGCCGGCTGGACCGGCTCCTCGTACCTCGTCCAGGACGACGTCGTGATGACCACGGACGGCACCTACGCCTGCCCGGCCCACACCGGCCGGTGCCGCCACGGCCAGGTCATCAGCCGTACGGCGGGCAGCGCCGACGGCGCCTCCCCGCGCACCGTCGCCGAACGGGACGTACCCGACGCGGCCGACGCGGCCTACGGCCACGATCCCGGCGGCCGGCGGCCCTTCGGCGGCATCCGGTCCCACCAGGTCGTCAAGTCCGGACGGGTCGCGGTGGCGGGCCGCGACGGCTACCTGGTCCGCTGGCGGGTACGGACCGCCGACGGACCGGGCGGCTACGTCCAGTCCGTGGCCTTCCCGTCCGCCACCGGCGTCCCGGCCCCGGTCGTCGTCCGGTTCGTCTTCGACGCGGGCCCGGGCGGACCGCCGCTGTCCGACATGGACGAGATCACCAGCGGCATCCGCCCGGTCGGCTAGAGGAAGGTGTGACCTTCACCCCGGTACGTCGGTACGGTCGCCGTCACCCGGTCGCCCTCGACCAGCTGCAACTCGGCGAACCGCTCGCACAGTTCACCCGCCTTGGCGTGCCGGAACCACACCTTGTCGCCGATCAGCAGATCGTCGGCCGTCGAGCCGAGCAGCGGGGTCTGCACCTCGCCGGGGCCCTCCTGGGAGTCGTACGACAGCCCCTCCGGGAGGTACGGCACCGGGAGCCGGTCCGGGCCCGCGACGCCCGAGGCCGGGTAGCCGCCGCCGAGGACGGTCACGACCCCCACACCGGGGCGCCGTACCACCGGCATGGCGAAGAGCGCGGCCGGACGGCCGGTGAACGACGTGTAGTTGTCGAAGAGGCGCGGCACGTACAGGCCCGACCCGGCCGCTATCTCGGTGACCGCGGCCTCCGCGGCCGTGGTCTGGACGCTGCCCGTGCCGCCGCCGTTGACGAACTCCAGGTCCGGTGCCACCGCCCGGACCGCCCGCACCACCGCGGCGCGCCGCTCGGCCAGTTCACGGCGGGCGGTGGCCTGCATCAGCCGCACCGCGCGGGAGCGCAGCGGCCGGCCGGCGACATCGTCGCCGACCCCGGCGATGTGCCCCTCGTACCCCATGATCCCGACCAGCCTGAAGCCCGGCCGCCGGGCCACGGTCCGGGCCAGGTCGGCGAGCTGGGCGGGGGAGTACAGCGGCGAGCGCCGGGCCCCGACCCGCACCCGGCCCCCGAACAGCTTCAGCGAGGTGTCCAACTCCAGGCAGACCCGGACCACTTCGCTCCCGCCGTCCCGGGCGGCGTCGATCAGGTCGAGGTGCGCCGGGTCGTCGATCATCACCGTCACGGCGGCGGCCAGCTTCGGATCGGCGGCCAGCTCGGCGAACGCGCTCCGGTCGGCGGACGGATACGCCAGCAGGACGTCGTCGAACCCGGAGCGCGCCAGCCACAGGGACTCCGCGAGCGTGAACGACATGATCCCCGCGAAACCCTCCTTCGCGAGCACCCGTTCCAGCAGGTGGCGGCAGCGCACGGACTTGCTCGCGACCCGGATCGGCTTGCCGCCGGCCCGGCGTACGAGATCGTCCGCGTTGGCGTCGAAGGCCTCCAGATCCACGATCGCGAGGGGGGCGTCCAGATGGGCGGTGGCCCGGTCGTAACGGGCCCGGTCGGCGGCGCGCGCAGTCATGAACGAAGCCTGCCAGACAGGATTACCGCAGGGTAGGGGGACGATCCGGGCAGATGCCGCGGGCCCGCGGACTGGTTGCCGTTCGCGCTCGCACAACCCGTAGAGTGACGCGCACGAACGGCGGAACGGCCCGGTCGCCCGACCCGCGCCGGGATGCGCACCCGCGCGTGCGGGTATGCGTGCCCGGGGCGGACGACTTCGCGCCGGGGAGCACGACGGCCCGTACGAGGAGTGGCCCGGGCACGAGGAAACGGGGGGCGCATGAGCGGCGAAGCGCGGCACGCCCCGATCCCAGGACGCCCCTCGCCCGACCACACCCCGACGGAGCCCCCCGGGGAGCCTGCGCCGGCGGCCGACGGGACCGGGCCGGGCAACGGCGGGACCGGCCGGAGCGACGTACCGCGCACCGCCCACGCGTCCGGCCGATCGGACCGGCCGGGCAACGGCCTGACCGGCCGCGGCGATGTCCCGGACCCGGCCGACGCGTCCCGCCGGGCGGACCGGCCCGGGTTCTTCGACCTGCCGACCCGGATGAACCGGTCGCAGCGGCCGGACGTATCCACTGGTGGGGGCGGGGCCACCGGGCAGGACCAGCTGCCGGGACGGCCCGGCGGGCAGCAGAGTCGTGATGACCGGACGAGTCGGGGCGGTGCGGTGGGGCAGGTCGAGCAGGGTGCGGGGGACCGGGCCGTGAGCCGTTCGACGTCCGCCGAACGCATCGTCCGGCCCCGCCATCCCAGCGTCCGGCCCCCACAGGGCCGGCCGCCCCAGGACGCCTCCAGCGCATCCCCGCCGCCACCACCGGCCTCGGCCCGCTTCCCGGACACGCCCCCGGCGCCTGCCGGCCGGGAGACCGGGCGGACCGCGCCGTTCCGGCTGTCGTACGGTGCGGGCCCGTCGCCGCGGCGCGTGGATTCCGGGTCGCAACCGACCGCCCCGCCGCGCCCCCTTCGCGCGGCGGCGGAACCGGAGTCGTCGTCGGACGAGCGGCGTGCCGCCGCAGGGCCGCCGGCCGCGCGCCCGGGCACCCCGTCCGCGCCGTCGGGCGACACGACCGGGGGCACGTCCGGCGCGGCCGCCCCCGGACGGCTCGAACCGTCGCGCGGCGACTACCCGACCAGCGCCATCGGCGCGCAGGACTCGGGCAGCGCGTGGAGCCCGCACATGCGGACGTTCCCCGTCCCGACCGCCCCGCCACGCCCCACGTCACCCCCGAAGACCGCCCCGCCGCCACCCCGCCAGGCCCAGTCTCCGTCCGCCGACGCGCCACCGCGCCCGCAGGCCGCCCCGACGGCAGGCACCCCACCACGCCCGGCCGGCCCTCCGTCGGCCGGTACCCCGGCGCGTCCCGCGGATCCTCCGGCGGCGGCCGCCGCAGCGCCTCCGGCGGGGCGCGCGTCGACCGGTGTTCCCCCGCGTCCCGTGGAGTCCGCCGCGTCCGACGGGGCCGCGCGTACGACGGGCGGTCCGGGGGCCGGTACACCCCCGCGTCCGACCAGCGTCCCGGCGACCGGTGCTCCGCCGCGTCCGACGGTGCCTCCGGCGTCCGGTGCCCCGACGGGCGAGGCACCGCCCCGGCCGGGTGGACCGGCGGTCTCCGCTCCGCCGCGTCCGGCGGGGCTCCCGGACAGCGCTGCCCCGACGCGTCCCGCCGCTTCGCCGGCGACCGGTGCCGCGTTCCCGGCCGTCGACGGTCCCGCACGCCCGGCGGCGGGAGCGCCGCCACGGCCCCCGGCTGCCCCGGCCCGGCCGGACTCCGCCACCGTGCCGCCTCCCGCCCCCACTCCCGTTCCACCTTCCTACCGCGACACCGCCCCGCCGCCGTACCCCTTCGGCCCCGCCCCGGATCCCTCGATGTCCTGGACCGCCTCCGCGGGAACCCCCGGCCGGGAACGGCCCGTTGTGACCTTCGGTGAGCCCGAGGGGTACGACGAGCGTGGGCGGGGGCTGTCGTTGGCCGGTCGCGTGGCGCCTCGTACCGCCGCTGCCGCCGCCTGCATGGTCCTCGGCCTCGGCCTCATCGGCGGCGCGGTGACCGGCGGCTGGATCATCGACGACGGCGCCGACGCGGGCGCGGCGACCAGCTTCAGCTCCGCCTCCGGCCTCTGGCACACCGTGCCCGTCGACGAGCTTTTCCCGCGCACCGTGCAGGGCACGGGCGCCGGCCCCGGCGGAGCCGACCGCGCCTGGACCAGGATCGCCGTCGCCCCGGCCACCGGCTGCACCGGCGCCTTCGACCCGCTGCTGCGCAAGGTCCTCGCACCCGTCGGCTGCCAGCGCCTGATCCGCGCCACCTACACCGACGCCACCCAGAGCTACGTGACGACCGTCGGCCTGCTGTTCACGAAGGCCGACCCGGCGGGTATGGCCGCCCTCGCCAAGCGGTTCACGAGCGAGCGCCTGGACCGCCGTACCGATCTGCTGCCCCTCCCGTACGCCGCGAAGGACACCGCCGCCGAGCGGTTCGGCCCGCACCAGCGCGCCTCCTGGACCATCTC
This sequence comes from Streptomyces sp. NPDC028289, assembly GCF_055565975.1. Lineage (NCBI taxonomy): Bacteria > Bacillati > Actinomycetota > Actinomycetes > Kitasatosporales > Streptomycetaceae > Streptomyces > Streptomyces sp. NPDC028289. The sequence continues at coordinate 243,800 of NZ_JBVHTI010000010.1, forward strand.
CGTGCTCGCCGACGCCCCGGTCGTCGCCTACGCCGTCTCCGGCTGGGCCGACGGCCGTACCGTCGACACCCCGCAGCCCGCCGCCGACGCCGAGGCGTCCGGCGCCACCACGGCCGCGGCCCAGGCCGGCCTCGGCAACGAGGCGCAGGGCCTGGCCGACCGCATCGAACGGCGACTGCGCCAGAACATCGCAGGACCGGCAACGGAGACGCCCTCATGAAGCGCCGCGCAACCGGGGCCGCCGTGAGCCTGCTGCTGGCCGGCTCGCTCGCCCTGCTGCCGTCCACGACCGCGTACGCGGACAGCATCCGCGCCCAGCAGTGGGGCCTGTCCGCGCTGCACCTCGACGAGGCCTGGCAGACCACCAAGGGCAGGGGCATCACCGTCGCCGTCCTGGACACCGGCGTCGAGGCCGACCACCCGGACCTCGTCGGCAACGTCCTGGCCGCCAAGGACATGATCGGCTTCGGCGCCGGGCCGGGCGACCGCGACTGGGCCCGGCACGGCACCGCCATGGCTGGCATCATCGCCGGTCACGGCCACGGTGTCGGCAACGGCGACGGCGTGATGGGGGTCGCGCCCGAGGCCAGGATCCTGCCCGTCCGGGTCATCCTCGAAGACGGCGACAGCGCCCGCGCCAAGGCCCGCTCCACCCGGGGCAACGCCCTCGCCGAGGGCATCCGCTGGGCCGCCGACCACGGCGCCGACGTCATCAACCTCTCCCTCGGCGACGACTCCGACTCCGCGCACCCCGAGCCCAGCGAGGACGAGGCCATCCAGTACGCCCTGAAGAAGGACGTCGTGGTCGTCGCCTCGGCCGGCAACGGCGGCGACAAGGGCGACCACATCTCCTACCCGGCCGCCTACCCGGGCGTCATCGCCGCCACCGCGGTGGACAAGTTCGGCACCCGCGCCGGCTTCTCCACCCGCCGCTGGTACGCCACGATCAGCGCGCCCGGCGTCGACATCGTCATCGCCGACCCGGATCACAAGTACTACGAGGGCTGGGGGACGAGCGCCGCCTCCGCCTTCGTCTCCGGTGCCGTGGCCCTGGTCAAGGCCGCCCACCCCGGGCTCACCCCGGCCCAGATCAAGAAACTCCTGGAGGACACCGCCCGCGACGCCCCGGCCGGCGGCCGCGACGACTCCCGGGGCTTCGGCATGATCGACCCGGCGGCAGCCATCAAGGCCGCGGCCAGGCTGAAGACGCAGAACCTGACGTCGGCTTCCTACAGCAAGAAGTACTTCGGCTCCGGCCCGGACCCCGCACCGAAGGCAACCAGCGCGACGGACTGGGCAGCACCGCTGGCCGGCGGCTCGGGCGGCGTACTCCTGGTGGCGGCGGTGGTCCTGTGGAGAGGCCGCAGAAGAATCTGACCCGGTCCGGAGCGCCCCGTCAGGGGGCTGGGGGTACCCCCGGCCGAAGGCTGGGGGAGGAACTGCGCGACCAGCCCCCACCGGCCCGCACCCGCCCGCGAGCCCCGGAACCCTCCCCCTACCTACTGCGAAGCCGAAGCAGACGCCGACCCGGAGGACTCCGTGAACGACCCCACCGCCGCCTTCGCCGCCGCCTCCACCAAGGAAATCCCCTTCGCCTGGCTCACGGTCCCCTTCGACAGCACGGCCACCAGATAGTCCGTCCCGCCCACCGTCACCCGCCCGATGCTGTTGACGTCCCACAACCCGGTCGTGCTCCGCGCCAGCCACCCGTTCTTCAGCGCGTACTCCGAACCGTCGGCGGCGGCCGACACCCCCCACCGCTGGTCCGACTCGACCGTCTTCATCAACCCCTGGACATACGCCTGCGAGGCCTCGCTCAGCTTCGAGTCGTCCCCGAACACCTGCTGGAGCAGGGTGAGCTGATCGGCCGCGGTGGTCTGGGTGAGCCCCCACAGCGCGCCGTCGCCCCCTTCGGTCGACGTCAGCCCGAACCGCTTGTTCGCGGCGTCCAGGCCCGCCGCCGTGCCGATGACGTCCCACAGCTGGGACGCCGACGTGTTGTCGCTGTTCTCGATCATCTTCGTGGCGTACGCCTTCTCCGCCGCCGTCAGATGCCGGCCGGCGTCCTGCGCCTGCAGCAGCAGCGTCGCCAGGATGTCGACCTTGACGATGCTCGCGGTGTCGAAGGCCGAGTCGCCGTGGGTCGCGCTGTCGCCGGAGTCCAGGTCGAGGACGGCCGCGGAGACCTTCGCCCCGGACGGCACGGTCACCTTCCCCAGCGCCGTACTCAGCAGCGCGTCCCGGTCCACGGCCGGCTCCGTCACGGGCTCCACCGATGCCTCCCCACTCGCCGAAGCCGAGGCCGAGGAGGACGGCGCCGGCGACGCCGCCGAGGATACGGCGTTGCCGTGCGCGTGCGCCTTCACGTACACCGTCCCCGCCGCGGTGGCCCCGACCACGGCGACCGTGGCGAGCGAGACGTAGAGAAGGGCCCGGCGCCGGGGCCGGGCGCGGCGGCCGGCCCGGCGGGATCCTGAGGTGGCTCTGGGGGACTCCATGCCCGCGATGCTCGGGGCGGGGACTGTGCGAGCCGTTTGTTGGAAGTTAGAAGTAGGTCAGGGAAATCTGAGATTCCCGTGAAAGCCGTGTCGAACCGGTTTCGGGGGCCGCACAACCGCAGCAGGATCCCACCGATAGGGTCGGGGACCGTGGCGAACAAGAACATTCCCGACTCCGGCTTCTCCGACGACGACGGCTCCGCCGACCCCCGGCTGGCCGCCGCGCTGGCCGCCTGGGCCGCGGACCGCAGCGCCGTCGCGCCGGTCCTGGAGGCGCTGAAGGGCGCCCGGCTCCTGGTCCCGGTGGTCGCCGTCCTCGGCGAGGTCGAGGAGGACGAGAACGGGCTGCGCCGCGAGAAGACCAGCGACATGGCCGTCCCCACCCTGAAGGCGGGCCACCGCACCGCCCTGCCGGCCTTCACCTCCACCGAGTCGCTGGCCCGCTGGGACCCGGCGGCCCGGCCCGTGGCCGTACCCCTGCACCAGGCGCTGCAGGCGGCCGCGCACGAGAAGGCCGACACGGTGGTGCTCGACCTGTCGGGGCCGGTGCCGTTCGAGCTGACCGGTGCCGCGCTGCTCGCCCTCGCCGAGGGGCGTACGGGCGCCGACCCGCTCGCCGACCCGGCCGTGGTCGGGGCCGTCCGGGCCGCGGTGGCCGCCGAGCCCGCCGTGCTCCGGGCCCACCTCGGGCCCGGGGCGGCCGACGGGACGCTGGCGCTGGTCCTCGACCCGGCCGCCGCGCCGCCCGCCGAGGCCGCCCGGGCCGTCGCCGAGCGGCTCGCCGCCGACGAGACACTGCGGGCCCGCCTGGTGCGCGGCCTCGACCTGGCACTGCTGCCGGCCGGGACCACGCCTCCGGGCGAGCCCTTGTACGTAAGAGACTGAGCGGCGGTTAGCCGTAGACCGGGCCGGTGTACTTCTCGCCGGGGCCCTGGCCGGGCTCGTCGGGGACGATCGAGGCCTCGCGGAAGGCCAGCTGGAGCGACTTCAGGCCGTCCCGCAGCGGGGCCGCGTGGAAGGAGCTGATCTCGGTCGCGGACGCGTCGAGCAGGCCGGCGAGGGCGGTGACCAGCTTGCGGGCCTCGTCCAGGTCCTTGTACTTGTCCCCCTCCTCGGTCAGACCGAGCTTCACGGCCGCGGCGCTCATCAGGTTGACGGCGACCGTCACGATCACCTCGACCGCGGGGACCTCGGCGATGTCGCGGGTCATCTCGTCGAAGTCGGGCTGCCCGGCGTCACCGGGGCCGGGAAGGGGCGTCTCACTCATGCCCCACACGATAGGCGCAGGGGTGCGGGGGCTCTTACTTAGCCCCAGGTCGTCTCAATTAGCCCTGTCCCGCCTTTGCTGCTAGCCTTGTGAAACGACCGGCCGGACAGGTATGCCTCACAGCTAGCTGAACCGGCCCACAAGTGGAGGCTTCGAACTCCCACCTGACTGCCCCACGGGCGGCGGGTCACCGGTCAGGCGGTCGCTTCGCCGTTCGCGGCGACGGCGTTCCGTCCGATTCTGCGCCCCGCGATCCTCGCGGCGGTGTTCCGGTAGTTCGAGGAGCCCCGCCTGTGATCGTCCGGGGCATTTTTTCTGCTTCGGTGCGGTTAGGTCTTACGGAAACAGACGTTACGCGGCTGCCCGCCAGGCTGTCGTGTGGTGCTACCGAGGAGGATCCATCAGCACCGAGCCCCGCATCAACGACCGGATTCGCGTTCCCGAGGTGCGACTTGTCGGTCCCAGCGGCGAGCAGGTCGGGATTGTTCCGCTTGCCAAGGCGCTGGAGCTTGCGCAGGAGTACGACCTGGACCTGGTCGAGGTCGCGGCGAACGCCCGTCCGCCCGTGTGCAAGCTCATGGACTACGGGAAGTTCAAGTACGAGTCGGCCATGAAGGCCCGTGAGGCGCGCAAGAACCAGGCGCACACGGTCATCAAGGAAATGAAGCTCCGGCCGAAGATCGACCCGCACGACTATGACACCAAGAAGGGTCACGTCGTCCGGTTCCTCAAGCAGGGCGACAAGGTCAAGATCACGATCATGTTCCGTGGTCGCGAGCAGTCCCGGCCCGAGCTGGGCTACCGACTGCTGCAGCGGCTCGCGGAGGACGTCCAGGACCTCGGTTTCGTCGAGTCGAACCCGAAGCAGGACGGCCGGAACATGATCATGGTTCTCGGTCCGCACAAGAAGAAGACCGAGGCGATGGCCGAGGCCCGTCAGGCGCAGGAGGCCCGCAAGGCGGATGCGAAGGCCAACCCCGGCCGCTCGCAGAACGCCGCCGAGGTCGAAGCGGCCGAGGCGCCTGCCGAGGAGCCCGCCGAGGCGTGATCCCGGGGTCAACGCCCCAGGTCAGCACCAGGGGCGCGAGTCCCAGGACGTAACCGATACAAGAGCGACGTTCCACCGTGCCCGGTTTCACGACCGGGCACCGGAACGCCACCGACGAGGAGATAACGGCGCTATGCCGAAGAACAAGACGCACAGCGGTGCCAGCAAGCGCTTCAAGGTCACCGGCTCCGGCAAGGTCCTGCGTGAGCGCGCCGGCAAGCGCCACCTGCTCGAGCACAAGTCGTCCCGTGTGACGCGTCGCCTCACCGGCAACGCCGAGATGGCCCCGGGTGACACCGCGAAGATCAAGAAGCTTCTCGGCAAGTGACACGCGGGCGCCTGCCGGCGCCTGAGTCAGCAGTACCGGGACCCAGTCGTTTCCGGGCCGCGTGAGTCCAACCGCGGCCCCGCTACAAGGAGTTAAAAAGTGGCACGCGTCAAGCGGGCAGTCAACGCCCACAAGAAGCGCCGGGCGATCCTCGAGCAGGCCTCCGGCTACCGCGGTCAGCGTTCGCGCCTCTACCGCAAGGCCAAGGAGCAGGTCACCCACTCGCTGGTCTACAACTACAACGACCGCAAGAAGCGCAAGGGCGACTTCCGTCAGCTGTGGATCCAGCGCATCAACGCCGCTGCCCGCGCCAACGGCATCACCTACAACCGCTTCATCCAGGGTCTGAAGGCCGCGAACGTCGAGGTCGACCGCAAGATCCTGGCCGAGCTGGCGGTCAACGACGCGAACGCGTTCGCCGCGCTCGTCGAGGTGGCCCAGAAGGCGCTGCCGTCGGATGTCAACGCCCCCAAGGCGGCGTGACGCCGCGCTGGCTCTAGGCCGACGTGACTGAAGGACCCGCAGGCTTCATGGCTTGCGGGTCCTGCTGTTGCCGCTCGCTGCAGCCGGTCCTTCGGCCGCGGGCCGGTGGGGGCTGGTCGCGCAGTTCCTCCCCCAGCCTTCGGCCGGGGGTACCCCCAGGGCGGCACGGGTGGGCGCAGCGGAACCCCGCCAACGCGGGCAAGCGAAACTGTCGGCCCGGCGGTAAGAAAGTTACTGATGTCTCCGAAGGTGAACGACAACATGCCCACCCCCGAGCTGATCTCCCCCCGTTCCGCGCGTGTCTCCGCTGCCCGGCGGTTGGGGCGGCGGAACTTCCGGGGGAAGGAGAGGCTGTTTCTTGCCGAGGGGCCGCAGGCCGTGCGGGAGGCGGCGGGGCATCGGGTCGGTGACACGGCGACGCTCGTCGAGCTGTTCGCGACCGTCGAGGCCGCGGAGCGGTACGCCGACATCATCGGAGAAGCGCGGACCGCCGGCGCCCGGATCCACCTCGCCGCCGAGGACGTCATCGCCGACATCTCCACCACCGTGACACCCCAGGGGCTCGTCGGCGTGTGCCGGTTCCTGGACACGCCGTTCGAGGAGATCCTCACCGCCCGCCCCAGGCTGGTCGCCGTCCTCGCCAACGTCCGCGACCCCGGCAACGCCGGCACCGTGCTGCGGTGCGCCGACGCCGCCGGGGCGGAGGCGGTCGTACTGACCGACGCGTCCGTGGACCTGTACAACCCGAAGGCGGTCCGGGCGTCCGTCGGCTCGCACTTCCACCTGCCCGTCGCCGTCGGCGTCCCCGTCGAGCAGGCCGTGGCCGGGCTGAAGGGCGTCGGTGTGCGCATCCTCGCCGCCGACGGAGCCGGGACCGACGACCTCGACGACGAACTCGACAAGGGGACCATGGGCGGCCCCACCGCCTGGGTGTTCGGGAACGAGGCCTGGGGGCTCCCGGAGGAGACCCGCGCGCTGGCGGACGCCGTCGTGCGCGTCCCGATCCACGGGAAGGCCGAGAGCCTGAACCTCGCCACCGCCGCCGCCGTATGTCTCTACGCATCGGCCCGTGCACAGCGCGCCTCCGGAGGGTGCCGTTCCGTCACCGAGAGCTAGTAGGGTGACCAGCTCGGGGGCCTGCTGCGCCGTCTGAGAGGTGGAGTACGGGGTATGAGTGTCGGCACCAGCAACGCGCCGGGGGGCCGCGGCACCGGTCGGGTGCCCGCACCCCGGCACGGCGACCTCACCGGGCTCGGCATCGACCCCGACGAGCTGCCCGACGGCCTGGTGGTCGCCGACGAACACGGTCTCGTCGTCTGCTTCAACGCCGCCGCCGCCCGCATCACCGCCACCGCCCCCGCCGACGCCCTCGGACAGCGCCTGGAGAAGGCCCTGCCGTTAGAGGACCTGGAGGGGCGGCGCTGGTGGCAGCTCACCGATCCGTACGGCGGTCTCGCCATCCGGGTCGGCCAGCCCGAGCGCAACCTGCTGCTGCCCGGTGGACGGGAGGTGCTGGTGTCGGCCCGGTACGTGCGCGCCGAGCCCACCGGGCCCGTCCGCCGCGTCGTCGTGTCGCTGCGGGACACGGAAGCCCGGCGCCGTACCGAACGCAGTCACGCCGAGCTGATCGCCACCGTCGCGCACGAGCTGCGGTCGCCGCTCACCTCCGTCAAGGGGTTCACGGCCACCCTGCTCGCCAAGTGGGAACGGTTCACCGACGACCAGAAACGGCTGATGCTGGAGACGGTAGACGCCGACGCCGACCGGGTGACCCGGCTCATCGCCGAGCTGCTGGACATCTCGAGGATCGACAGCGGGCGGCTGGAAGTGCGCCGGCAGCCTGTCGACATAGGCGCGGCCGTCGGGCGGCACATCCAGGCGTACGTCGCCGCCGGGCAGCCCGCGGACCGCTTCCTGCTCCGCGTCGAGCAGCCGCTGCCCGCGCTCTGGGCCGACCCCGACAAGGTCGACCAGGTTCTCAGCAACCTCATCGAAAATGCCGTGCGGCACGGCGAGGGAACCGTCACCATTGACATCACGGCCACGGCGTCCCCGCGCGAAGGGGACGGCCATGAGAACGCAGCCGCCACGTCGGTCACGGTGAGCGACGAGGGGCCGGGCATCCCGGAGGAGTCCATGAACCGCGTCTTCACCCGCTTCTGGCGGGGCAGCAAGCGCGGCGGCACCGGCCTCGGGCTGTACATCGTCAAGGGCATCGTCGAGGCCCACGGCGGCACCATCACCGTCGGACGCGCCCCCGGCGGCGGTGCCGAGTTCCGATTTACGTTGCCCGTGAGCGCGCCGGCGTATCTCGCCTGACGGCCCACGGGCTCTTCGTATACCTCCACCCCGTTAGACTCGGCCTTTGGCACCTTTGTGTCCTTCTCACGGCCCACCAACGGTCTCGGGGACCTACAGCCAGCCAATCGGAAGCACGGGAAGAGATGTCGGCACCCAATAAGTCGTACGACCCTGTCGAGGTCGAGGCGTTGAAACCGGAAGAGATCGAGCGCATGCGGGACGAGGCGCTCGCCGCCTTCGCCGCCGCGGGCTCCCTCGACGCGCTCCAGGAGGCCAAGGTCGCCCACACCGGCGGCACCTCCCCGCTGGCCCTCGCCAACCGCGAGATCGGCGCCCTGCCCCCGCACGCCAAGGCCGCCGCCGGCAAGCTGGTCGGCCAGGCCCGCGGCGCGGTGAACAAGGCCCTCGCCGGCCGCCAGGAGGAGCTGGAGGCCGAGCGTGACGCCCGGGTGCTGGTCGAGGAGGCGGTGGACGTCACACTGCCCCACGACCGCGTCCCGGCCGGCGCCCGCCACCCGCTGACCACTTTGTCCGACCGCATCGAGGACATCTTCGTGGCCATGGGCTACGAGGTCGCCGAGGGCCCGCAGGTCGAGGCCGAGTGGTTCAACTTCGACGCGCTCAACATCGGCCCGGACCACCCGGCCCGCGGCGAGGCGGACACGTTCTTCGTGCAGGGCCCCGAGGGCGGCACCGAGTCCGGTGTCGTGCTGCGCACCCACACCTCCCCGGTCCAGATCCGCTCCCTGCTCGGCCGCGAGCTGCCGGTGTACGTGATCTGCCCCGGTCGCGTGTACCGCACCGACGAGCTGGACGCCACGCACACCCCGGTCTTCCACCAGGTCGAGCTGCTCGCCGTGGACGAGGGCCTGACCATGTCGGACCTCAAGGGCACCCTGGACCACATGGTCCAGTCGCTGTTCGGCGAGGGCATGAAGACCCGGCTGCGGCCGAACTTCTTCCCCTTCACCGAGCCCAGCGCCGAGATGGACATGCTGTGCTACGTCTGCAAGGGCGAGTCCGTCGGCAACCCCGACCGCCCCTGCCGTACCTGCTCCTCCGAGGGCTGGATCGAGCTGGGCGGCTGCGGCATGGTCAACCCGCGGGTGCTCACCGCCTGCGGCGTCGACCCGGAGAAGTACAGCGGCTTCGCCTTCGGGTTCGGCATCGAGCGGATGCTGATGTTCCGCCACAACGTCGAGGACATGCGAGACATGGTCGAGGGTGACGTCCGGTTCACCCGGCCGTTCGGGATGGAGATCTGATGCGGGTCCCGCTTTCCTGGCTGCGGGAGTACGTCGACCTGCCGGCCACCGAGACCGGCCGCGACGTGCAGGCCAAGCTCATTTCGGGCGGTCTGGAGGTCGAGACCGTCGAGCAGCTCGGCGACGGCCTCAAGGGCCCCCTGGTGGTCGGCCGGGTGCTGACCATCGAGGAGCTGGAGGGCTTCAAGAAGCCGATCCGCTTCTGCACCGTCGACGTCGGCACCGCCAACGGCACCGGTGAGCCCCAGGAGATCGTCTGCGGCGCCCGCAACTTCGCCGTCGGCGACAAGGTCGTGGTCGTGCTGCCGGGCGCGGTGCTCCCCGGCGACTTCGCCATCGCCGCGCGCCAGACGTACGGCAAGACCTCCCACGGCATGATCTGCTCCAGCGGCGAGCTGGGCATGGGCGACGACGGCACCCACGGCATCATCGTGCTGCCGCCGGAGACCGAGGTCGGCAGGGACGCCATCGAGCTCCTGGAGCTGGTCGACGAGGTCCTGGACATCGCCGTCACCGCCAACCGCGGAGACTGCCTGTCGATCCGCGGCGTGGCCCGCGAGGCCGCCATCGCGTACGGCCTGCCGCTGCGCGACCCCGCCCTCCTCGACGTGCCGGGACCGAACGCCTTCGGCTACCCGGTCCAGGTCTCCGACCCGCTCGGCTGCGACCGCTTCACCGCGCGCACCGTCACCGGCCTGAGCCCCGAGGCCCGCTCCCCGATCTGGCTCCAGCGCCGCCTGCAGAAGGTCGGCATGCGCCCGATCTCCCTCGCGGTCGACGTCACCAACTACGTGATGATGGAGCTCGGCCAGCCGCTGCACGCCTACGACCGCAAGCTGGTCCAGGGCACCATCGGCGTCCGCCGCGCGGCCGAGGGCGAGAAGATCGTCACCCTCGACGGCACCGAGCGGAAGCTGCACGCCGAGGACCTGGTCATCACCGACGACCGCGGCCCGATCGGCCTCGCGGGCGTCATGGGCGGCGCCAACACCGAGATCGCCGACCACGCGGACGTGGAGAACGCCACGACCGACGTGGTCATCGAGGCGGCCCACTTCGACGCCGTCGCCATCGCGCGCACCGCCCGCCGTCACAAGCTGTCCTCGGAGGCCTCCCGCCGCTTCGAGCGCGGTGTCGACCCGCAGGCCGCGCCGGCCGCCGCGCAGCGCACGGTCGACCTGCTGGTGCTGCTCGCCGGCGGCACCGCCGAGGCCGGCGTCACCGAGGTCATCGCGCCGTCCGCGCCGCACACCATCACGGTCGCGGCGGACCACCCGGACAAGGTCGCGGGCGTCGAGTACGGCCGCGAGACCGTCGTCCGCCGCCTCCAGGAGGTCGGCTGCGACGTCTATGGAAATCCTGCCGCGTGGAACGCGTCGTTGGGGGGTGGTGATCGGGCGACGGGTGGGCAGGACGAGCTGATCGTCACCGTTCCGTCCTGGCGGCCCGACCTGCTCGAACAGAACGACCTGGCCGAAGAGGTCATCCGCCTGGAGGGCTACGAGAACCTGCCCTCCACGCTGCCGAAGCCGCCGTCCGGCCGGGGCCTGACCCACCGGCAGCGGCTGCACCGCCGGGTGGGCCGCGCGCTCGCCGGGGCGGGCTACGTCGAGGCGCCGAACTACCCGTTCGTCAGCGAGCAGGTCTTCGACCAGCTGGGCCTGGCCGTCGACGACCCGGCCCGCCGCGTCGTCCGGCTGACCAACCCGCTCAACGACGAGGAGCCCGCGCTCCGCACCTCGCTGCTGCCGGGCCTGCTCGGTGCGCTCCGGCGCAACGACGGCCGCGGCGCGCACGACCTGGCGCTCTTCGAGACCGGCCTGGTCTTCCTGCCGCGCGCGGAGCAGGGCATCGCCGGTCACCTTCCGGTCGACCGCCGCCCGACCGACGCGGAACTCGCCGCGCTCGACGCCGTGCTGCCCGAGCAGCCGCGCCACGTCGCCGTCGTCCTCGCGGGCGCCCGCGAGCAGGCCGGCTGGTGGGGCAAGGGCCGTCCGGCCGACTGGGCCGACGCGGTCGAGGCCGGGCGCGCGGTCGCGCGTGAGGCCGGGGCCGAGCTGATCGTGCGGTCCGGGCAGTACGGGCCGTGGCACCCCGGCCGGTGCGCCGAGCTGGTCGTCGTGGCCGACGGCGCGGAGCGGGTCGTGGGCCACGCCGGTGAGCTGCACCCGCGCGTGGTCAAGGCGCTGGGGCTGCCCGCGCGCACCTGCGCGATGGAGCTGAACCTGGACGCGCTGGAGCAGGTCGGCGACGGCACCCCGCAGGCGCCGAGCATCTCGACGTTCCCGGTGGCCACGCAGGATGTCGCCCTCGTGGTGGACAAGCCGGTGCCGGCCGCCGATGTCGAGGCCGCGCTGCGCGAGGGGGCGGGTGAACTCCTGGAGGGGATCCGGCTGTTCGACGTGTACGTCAACGACGAGCAGCTCGGCGACGGGAAGAAGTCGCTGGCGTACGCGCTGAGGTTCCGGGCCGGTGACCGAACGCTGACCGTGGACGAGGCGTCGGCTGCGCGGGACGCGGCCGTTGCCCTGGCGGGGGAGCGTACGGGAGCGGTGCTTCGGGGCTAGTTGCCGAAGGGGGAGCTGTTGTCGGCCGGCTGCGGGTTGTGTGTGGCTGGTCGCGCAGTTCCTTCCCCAGCCTTCGGCCGGGGGTACCCCCAGCGTCCCTGACGGGGCACGTCCCCGACGGGCGCCTACAAGTACTGCCACCTGCATAAATGCGGGAGCCTGGTTGATCGTCACTCATTTGGGTGAGATCCAACCCGGACATGACCTTTCCGGGGCATCCCGTCGACAGAATCGGACCGGCCTTTCGGGGTCGGTCCGTCTGTTCTGTCAGGGCCTACATGGGGGCCATCGGCATGATCCGCATCAAGGCTGGGGTTCCCCGCGGCAGGCGGCCCCGGACGCACTCACGGCCCAGGCGCCGTGCCCTCGCCCTGGGGTTGCCCACGGTGTGGGGCGCCGTCGCGGTCGGCTACAAATTCGGGTGCCCGCTGGCCGAGCAGCACGAGCTCGGTGCGCGGATCGTCACCAGCGCCGTGTTCTTCGCCGTCGGCACCGGGCTGATACTCCATGTCCGCCGTGCCCTGCTAAGGGAGTTGCGGCAGGCCCGCATGGTCGCGGGCGCCGCGCAGAGCGTGCTGCTGCGGCCGTTGCCGCCCCGGCTCGCCGGGCTGAACGTCGCCGCCGCCCAGCTCTCCGCCGACCGGGGCGCGAGCATCGGTGGCGATCTCTACGAGGCCGTCGCCACCGAACACGGCGTACGGGTCGTGATGGGCGACGTACGCGGGCACGGACTGGCGGCGATCGGTACGGTCGCCGCGGTCCTCGGCAGCTTCCGGGAGGCCGCCCACGACGAACCCGAACTGGGCCGGGTACTCGGCCGCCTCGACCGCGCCCTCGCCCGGCACCTCCGAGAACGAGCCCGGTCCGAGCACCCGTCGAGCGGCCTGGACCCGGACAGTCCGGTGGCCGAGGAGTTCGTCACCCTGCTGCTCCTGGAGATCGCGACGGACGGCGGGCTCAGGGCTTTCAACTGCGGCCATCCATGGCCGTACCTGATCAGTGGGTCAAGGGTCGAACTGCTCTCTCGGGCAGACCCGCTGCCGCCCCTCGGGCCGTTCCCGCTGCCGTCGGACCTCGCCGCTACGTCCTGTGGCCATCTGCTCGCCGACGAGTCCCTGGTCCTGTACACGGACGGTGCCGAAGACGCCCGAGACGCCCGAGGCCGCTTCTTCTCCCTGCCGGAAGCCTTGGCGGCAGCCGTGCGAAGCCGCCCGGTCTCGCCTCAGAGCATCCTCCGTACGGTCTTCACAGGCCTGCTCCAGCACACGGCGGGCCGCCCCACCGACGACATCGCCCTCCTGGTGCTACGCAACGAACGCACGCACCAACATGCCTGCCTGGGGGCGCGGGGAACTGCGCGATCAGCCCCCACCCACCCGCAGCCGACAACGCACGGCTAGTCCCCGCACGTCGACCGAGCCAACGGCCAGGCCACCGCACTGTACGAGGGGGAGCCGGCGGCCCGGCCGGCCTCTTGCGAGGCAATTCAGTCAACCGGCCCGACACGCTCCGCGACAGTGCGCGCACGCTGAGGATTCGCGCACTTCGTTCACACCCCGTGTGAACGCACCCGCACTACGCTGACGGCACCAGGCCACTCGGGGGGCATCCATGCAGCCCAACTCTCTGCTCGACGCGATCCTGGACGAGGCGGGGATCTCGCACGCCGGACTCGCCGCCCACGTCAACCAGGCGGGCCGGGCCCGCGGACTCTCGCTGCGCTACGAACACACCGCCGTCGCCCGGTGGCTGAAGGGCCAGCGGCCGCGCGGCCAGGTGCCCGACCTGATCTGCGAGGTGCTCGCGGCCCGCCTGCACCGGCCGGTCACCCTCGACGACATCGGCCTCGGCGTACCCGGCGAGCCCAGCGTCCCGCACGCCACCTCGCTCTCCGGCTTCGTCGAACGGGCCACCGCCCTGTGGCGCTCCGACGAACAGCAGCGCCCGCACATACTCGGCGCCCCCGCCGTCACCGGCACGCCCGCCGTGATGCCGGTGTGGGAGTGGGAGAACCCTCCGGAGGACGTCGACGTCTCGCGCGGCGGGCGGCACCGGGTCACCCCGGCCGACCTGGAGATGCTGCGAGCCGCCCGGGCGCACTACGAGCAGATGTACCGCAAGGCCGGCGGCATGGCCACCCGCACCCGGATCGTCGGCTTCCTCAACGCCGAGGCGGCGCCGCTGCTGCGCGGCAGCTACACGGATGCCACGGGCCGTCAACTGCACCGTGCCACCGGGGGACTGGTGGCGATCGCCGGTATCTGCGCCTACGACTCCGACGCCCACGGCCTCGCCCAGCGCTACTTCCACCAGGCGCTGCGCCTGTCGAAGGCCAGCGGTGACCGGGGACTCGGCGCGTACGTCATCGCGCTCCTCGTCAACCAGGCCCTGTTCATGCGGGAGTTCCGGCAGGCCGTCGCGTTCGCGGAGGCCGCGTTGCGCACCGCGGGCAAGCACATCACCCCCGCCCTCGCCTCCGATCTCTACGCGATGCAGGCCAAGGCGTACGCCCACCTCGGCGACGGCACGAGCGCGCTGTCCTGCATCCGACGGGCCGAGACGGCCGCCGAACGCATCCGGCGGGGCCACGAGCCCGACGAGACCGGCTATGTCCAGCCCGGCCTGGTCAACGTGCAGGTGGCCGAGGCGCTGCTCAGCCTCGGTGAACTCGCCGCCGCCCGGGAGCATGCCGCGGCCGCCGTCGACAACCCCGCCCACGACCGGGGGCGGGTGCACCGGCTCGCCATGCTGAGCACCATCGAACTGCGCCAGGGAAACGCCGAGAACGCGGTGGCCACGGCCGTGCAGATGGCCGAACAGGCCCGCGGGATGGAGTCGCAGCGCCTGCGCGACAGACTCCGCGCGGTACGCGAGCACCTGGTGCGCAGCGGCGGTTCCGGAACCGCCGAGGCCGCCGAGTTGATCGACGGCGCACTGCGCGTACCGCTCTAGGCGCGGTAGGCCTTCAGAGCCGCTGCTGCGATATTGCCACTTACTCGGCGGAAGGTGGCAGAACCGTGCAGTGGACGAAACAGAACGAACAAACTGTGTATGAAAACCGCTGGTTCAGCGTGAATCTCGCTGATGTCGAGCTGCCGGACGGCCGGCACCTCGACCACTTCCTGATACGGCTGCGGCCCGTGGCCGTGGCGACGGTGGTCAACGAGGCGGGCGAGGTCCTCCTCCTGTGGCGCCACCGTTTCATCACCGACAGCTGGGGCTGGGAACTCGCGGCGGGAGTCGTCGAGGACGGCGAGGACATCGCCGTCGCGGCCGCCAGGGAACTGGAGGAGGAGACCGGCTGGCGGCCGGGAACCCTGCACCATCTCATGACCGTGGAGCCGTCCAACGGCCTCACCGACGCCCGGCACCACATCTACTGGTCCGACGAGGGCGAGTACGTCGGACACCCCGTGGACGACTTCGAGTCGGACCGCCGGGAGTGGGTCCCCCTCAAGCTCGTCCCGGACATGATCGCCCGCGGGGAGGTCCCGGCCGCCAACATGGCGGCCGCGTTACTCCTGCTGCACCACATGAGGCTCGCCGACGACCGGAGCGCGCTCTAGCGGGCCAGCGCCTGCCAGACCGTGACGATCAGGGCGCCCACTGCGGTGAGCGCGGCGAGGGAGGGCAGGGGCCAGCGGGCGTGTTCCAGCGAGGCCAGGCGGGTGTTGAGCTCGTCCAGTTCCTTGGCGGTCTCCTTGGTGCGGTGGCTGAGCAGGTTCAGCCCTCCCTCGACCTGGGCGTAGGCCACATCGAGGCGACGACGTAACTCTGCGAGTTCTCCTTGGACCACGGGATGCTCCGGTTCGGTGGTCACGGGTCCGCTCCTTTGCGTGATCGAGGGTGTGGTTCCGCATCCCTTTGCATGCGCATGAAGAGTGAACTCGCCTGGTGAGCGCGTGGGGAGAGTGTGCGAAGGGCATATGCGTGCCCGAGTTGCACACGGAGTGTGAAACACGCGGGCCCGGCACCGAAGCAGGTGCCGGGCCCGTGGAGCATCGCTCCCTGTAGTCGGCCGGGTGTGTCAGCCGGGTGTGATCAGCCGTACGTGTAGAAGCCGGAGCCGGTCTTCCGGCCGAGGCGGCCCGCCTCGACCATGCGCTGGAGCAGCGGGGGAGCGGCGTACAGCGGCTCCTTGTACTCGGCGTACATGCTGTTCGCGATGGAGACGATGGTGTCCAGGCCGATCAGGTCGGAGAGCTTCAGCGGGCCCATCGGGTGGGCGCAGCCCATCTCCATGCCGTTGTCGATGTCCTCGCGGCTCGCGATGCCGGACTCGAACATTCGGATGGACGAGAGCAGGTACGGCACCAGCAGCGCGTTGACCACGAAGCCGGAGCGGTCCTGGGCGCGGATCGCGTGCTTGCCGAGCACCTTCTCGGCGAACATCTGGGCGCGGCTGAGGGTGCCCTCGGAGGTGGTGAGCGCCGGGATCAGCTCCACCAGCTTCTGCACCGGGGCCGGGTTGAAGAAGTGGATGCCGACGACGTGGTCGGGGCGGGAGGTGGCGACGGCCAGCTTCACCAGCGGGATCGAGGAGGTGTTGGAGGCCAGGATCGCGTCCGGGCGGGTCACCACCTGGTCGAGCACCTGGAAGATCTCCGTCTTCACCTGCTCGTTCTCGACGACGGCCTCGATCACCAGGTCACGGTCGGCGAACTCGCCGAGGTCCGTGGTGAAGCTGAGCCGGGCGAGCGTGGCGTCCCGCTCCTCCTCGCTGATCTTGCCGCGCTCGGCGGCCTTGGCCAGGGAGTTGTGCAGCCGGGTGCGGCCGATCTCCAGGGCCTCACCGGTGGTCTCGGCGACCCGCACGTCCAGTCCGGCGCGGGCGGCGACCTCGGCGATGCCCGCTCCCATCTGGCCGCAGCCCACGACTCCGACCTTCTCGATGTCGGTCACATCGTCCCCTTCGCTGATCTACGAGCGGCCGGCAGGACCTCCGATCCGGCGCCTGCTCCGTTCGAGCACGTTACCCGTAAGTATCGATGATCGATCGTCCGGGTGCGGGCATCCTGTGCCGCGGAGGCGATCCGTGACCTCGCGGATCCGGAGAGTGAGAGGCTCTTACGATGGCACGAGTGTCTCGCAGGGCGTTCGCGTTGGCGGCCCTGTCCGTGCTGGCCTCGGCGGCACCCGGCGCGGCCGCGCCGTCGGGACGGCCGCCGCGCCGGGCGGTCACCGAGATGCGCGGCATGTGGCTCGCGACCGTCTCCAACCGTGACTGGCCCTCCCGCACCGGACTGTCGGGGTCCGCCCAGCGCAAGGAGCTGACCGCCCTCCTCGACCAGGCGGTCGACCACCGGCTCAACGCCGTGATGTTCCAGGTACGACCCACCGCCGACGCGTTCTGGCCCTCGCCCTACGAGCCCTGGTCGCAATATCTCACCGGCACCCAGGGCAAGGACCCCGGCTGGGACCCGCTGGGCACCGCCGTCAAGGAGGCCCACGCCCGGGGCCTGCAACTGCACGCCTGGTTCAACCCCTACCGGATCGCCAACCACACCGACCCGGGCAAGCTGGTCGCCTCCCACCCGGCCCGCAAACACCCGGACTGGGTGGTGCGGTACGGCGGCAAGCTCTACTACAACCCGGGCATCCCGGCCGTCCGTGCCTTCGTGGAGCAGGCGATCCTCGACGCGGTCGCCAAGTACCCCGTGGACGCGGTCCACTTCGACGACTACTTCTACCCGTACCCGGTGGCCGGCCAGACCTTCGACGACGACGACGCGTACGACACCCACGGCGGCGACTTCTCGTCCCGGGCGGCCTGGCGGCGGGACAACATCGACAAGCTGGTCACCGAGACCGCCGCCGGGGTGAGCAAGCTGCGGCCCGGCACCCGGTTCGGGATCAGCCCGTTCGCGGTGTGGCGCAACGCCGCCACCGACTCCCGCGGCTCCGACACCAAGGCGGGCGTCGAGACGTACGACGACCTGTACGCGGACACCCGGAAATGGGTGCAGAAGAACTGGATCGACTACATCGTCCCGCAGGCGTACTGGCAGATCGGCAACACCGCCGCCGACTACGCCAAGGTGGTCGACTGGTGGGCGGACGTGGCCAAGGGATCAGGGACGCGGCTCTACATCGGCGAGGCGCTGTACCAGGCCGGGGCCGCCGGTGCCGCCGCGGCCTGGCAGGACCCGGCCGAGCTGTCCCGGCACCTCACCCTGGCCGGTCGGTACGCGCAGGTCGGCGGGCATGTGTACTTCGCCGCGAAGGACGTTTCCGCCGACCGGATCGGGGCGCTCGCCCGGGTGGTCGCCGACCACTACAAGCAGCCGGCGACCCCACCGAGCTGACCTGCGCCCCGCAGGGGCGCTGGGGGTCCCCCGGCCGAAGGCTGGGGGAGGAACTGCGCGCCCAGCCACAACGGCGCCGCAGCCAACCGACGGCCCGTCGCGGCACTACCAGCGGAGCGCTACCGCTGTTCGTGGATCTCCCGGTGCCTGACCTGACAGTCGGGACCGGGGGACATGATGGCCTCGTGCCCGTCCTCGAAGCGGACCCGGTAGGGCGGGCTGCCCTCGGGACCGAGTACCTGGACGACTTCCGAGACCTGGTCGTGCTGTCCGACCACCCTGCCGTGCTGGACAAGCTGGTCGCCCTCGGATGCACGCATCTCCAGGGCCTCCTCACGATCGCGATCGTTGGGTGACGGCGATGCACACGAGCACGGCGGCGGCCGTGAGTGGAGCGGCCGCGGTGAGGTGCTCGCCCAGCAGCAGCACCGACCACACCAGTGTGAGCAGCGGCTGGGCCAACTGCAACTGGCTGGCCTTCGGAATGCCGACGGCCGCCATCCCCCGGTACCAGACCACCAGACCGAGGAACTGTGATCCCGCCGCCACCCACAGCACACCGGCCACCCCGTGCGCGTTCCAGACGACCGGCTCGTACGACAGCGCGATCACGGCGGCCGGCACGGTCAGTGGCAGGCAGCCCACCAGCGCCCAGCCGATGACCTGCCAGCCCGGCATGAGCCGGGCCAGCCGGCCGCCCTCGGTGTAGCCGGCCGCGCACACCACGAGGGCCGCGAACAGACAACCGTCCGCGGAGGTGAGCGCCCCGCCGCTCTGGGCGACCGTGAACGCCAGCACGGCCGCCGCACCCGCCAGGGCCGCCGCCCAGAAGGTACGGGAGGGGCGGATGCCCATGCGCAGGGCCGAGAAGAGGGCGGTGGTCAGCGGGAGCAGGCCGACCACGACGGCCGCGTGCGAGGTGGTGGAGGTCTCCAGGGCGAGCGTGGTCAGCATCGGGAAGCCGAGCACGACCCCGGCCGCGACGACCGCCAGCCCCGCCCAGTGCCTGCGCTCGGGCAGCCGTACCCGCAGGAACAGCAGGCAGCAGCCCGCCATGGCCGCCGCGAGCACGCTGCGCACCGCCACCAGCGCCCACGGCCCGAAGCCCTCCAGTCCCCAGGCCGTGGCCGGGAAGGTGAGCGAGAAGGCGACGACACCGAGCGCGGCCTGGAGGGTGCCGAGCCGTTGGGAGGAGTGGGCGGCCGGGGAGGTGGCCGGGGGAGTGCCCGGGGCGTCGACCGGTGGCGTGCCGACCGCTATCGAAGTCGGGCTGGTAGCGCTACTCTCTACTTTCATGCAAGAGCGTAGCAGTGTCGCGGAACTGGCGGAACAGCTGCGGCGGGACCTCAACCGCTACTCACCTGGTGGAAAGCTCCCGTCGAGCCGGGCCCTCGTCGAGCGGTTCCGGGTGAGCCCGGTGACCGTCTCCCGGGCGCTGGCCCAGCTGGTCGCGGAAGGGCTGGTCGTCACCCGGCCGGGCGCCGGCGCGTTCAAGGCGCCGCCGCGCAGCGCGGCCGAGCCCACCGGGGACACCTCCTGGCAGGAGGTGGCGCTCAGCGCCGACGGCGCCCTCGACGTGGTCCCGCGGACCGTCGACGCGTCCGGGGTCACCGTGTGCCTCGCCGCCCCACCGCCCGGCGTGCTGGAACTCAGCGGCGGCTACCTGCACGCCTCCCTGGAGCCCGAGCGCGCGATGGCGGCGGCGCTGGCGCGGGCCGGCCGCCGTCCCGGCGCCTGGGGCCGGCCGCCGCTCGAAGGCCTCCCCGAGCTGCGCGAGTGGTTCGCGCGGGACATCGGCGGCGCGGTCACCGCGGCCGAGGTGCTGATCGCGTCCGGCGGCCAGTCCGCCCTGGCCACCGCCCTGCGCGCACTCGCCCCGCCCGGTGCCCCGGTCCTGGTCGAGTCGCCCACCTACCCCGGCATGCTCGCCATCGCCCGCGCCGCCGGCCTCCGCCCGGTCCCGGTCCCGGTCGACCCCGACGGTGTGAAGCCCGCCCTCCTCGCCGATGCCTTCCGGGCCACCGGCGCCCGGGTCTTCGTCTGCCAGCCCCTCTTCCAGAACCCGACCGGCGCCGTCCTGGCCCCCGACCGCCGCGCCGAGGTGCTGCGCATCGCCCGCGAGGCCGGCGCGTTCGTGATCGAGGACGACTACGTGCGACGGCTGGTGCACGCCGACGCCGGCCCGCTGCCCCGCCCGCTGGCGGCCGACGACCCCGACGGCGTCGTCGTCCACGTCGGCTCGCTCACCAAGGCCACCTCGCCGAGCTTCCGGGTGGCCGCGCTGGCCGCCCGCGGCCCGGTCCTGGAACGGCTGCGCGCCATCCAGATCGTCGACACCTTCTTCGTCCCCCGCCCGCTCCAGGAGGCCGCCCTCGAACTCGTCGGCTCCCCGGCCTGGCCCCGCCACCTGCGCAACCTCGCCGCGGAGCTGAAGGCCCGCCGCGACATCCTCACCGGCGCCCTCGCCCACGACATCCCCGAACTCGTCCTCCCGCACATCCCCTCCGGGGGCTACCACCTCTGGCCGCGCCTGCCCGACGGCACCGACGACACCACCCTGACCGCCGCCGCCCTGCGGGCCGGGGTCGCCATCACCCCGGGCCGCCCGTACTTCAGCGCCGAGGCCCCGGCCGCCCACGTCCGCCTGAGCTTCGCCGCGGTCGCGGGGGCCGGGGAGATCCTGGAGGGGGTACGACGGCTGCGGGCCGCGTGCGACGAGGTGCTGCGTCCCAGGCCCTGAAATCCGATCGACGCCGGCGCGCCCGACCGGCGAGGATCCCCGCATGAGCGACGCACCCGGCCTCCCCGAGGGCTACGAGTTCTCCGCCGACACCGACCGCGTGGACGTCGAGCGTGTCCACCGCTGGCTGTCGACCGACGCCTACTGGGCGACCGGCCGCCCGCTGGACCAGCAGGAGCGCGCGATGGCGGGCTCGCTCAACTTCGGGGTCTACGACACCCCCACCGGGGAGCAGGTGGCGTACGCGCGCGTGGTGACCGACCATGCGCTGTTCGCCTGGCTCTGCGACGTCTATGTCGACCCCTCGGTGCGCGGCAAGGGCGTCGGTACGGCGATGGTCGGCGCGGTCCGCGAGCACCTGCGGCCGTCTGGCGTGCGACGCGTGCTGCTGGCCACGCACGACGCCCACGGGGTCTACCAGAAGCTCGGATTTGCCCCGCTCGAACGCCCGGACCAGTGGATGGCGCTGTACTACACGTCGCCCGAGTGACATTCCGGCCGACTTGTCGGACTCCTCCTGACCTTTGAGTAACATTTCCTCCACGTCCGCCAACTCACCGCCCAATCGCCCTTGACCTGCGCACATGCGCGTCACACCATCGCCGCATGCCACTTCGGGTCACGTTCGTCGCGTCCGCGCGCAGCTCGCCGCTGCTCGCGGAGCGCTTCCAGGACGACCGCCCGCTGGACCAGGCGGGCTGGGACGAGGTGCAGCGCGTCGCCGGTGAGCTGCTGCCTCTCGCGGCGGCGGAGCTGCGCTACTGCTCGCCGACTCCGCGCAGTCGCGCGACCGGCGACGCCCTGGGGTACGCCCCGCTGGTCCAGCTCGCGCTGCGCGACTGCGACATGGGCCGCTGGCGCGGGCTGACGCTGGGCGAGGCGATGGCCAGGGAGCCGGACCAGGTGGACGCCTGGCTCTCCGACCCGCTCGGTGCCCCGCACGGTGGCGAGTCGCTGCTGGCGTTCATCACCCGGGTCGGCGGCTGGCTCGACACCCGCCCCGTGGGCGACGGCGACCGTATCGTCGCCGTCGCCGAGCCCTCGGTGATCCGGGCCGCCCTCGTCTACGCCCTCAAGGCACCGCCCGCGACCTACTGGAACATCGACGTACGCCCGCTCTCCACGACCACGGTCACGGGCCGCGGCGGCCGCTGGAACCTGCGCTTCGACCCGGCGTCGACTCAGACCTCCCACACGTAGGCGCTCCGCTGGGGGCGCCGAGTTCGGCCGTCGGCCGGCTGCGGCGCCGTCGTGGCTGGTCGCGCAGTTCCCCCCGCCCCTTCGGGGCGCGCTGAAGTGCAGGGGCGCTGTCTTGGAGGTGCTGGGTTGGGTTGTCGGTCGGCTGCGGCGCCGTCGTGGCTGGTCGCGCAGTTCCCCGCGCCCCTTCGGGGGCGCACTGAAGGGGCGCTCAGT
Organism: Streptomyces sp. NPDC028289; assembly: GCF_055565975.1. Taxonomy (NCBI): domain Bacteria; kingdom Bacillati; phylum Actinomycetota; class Actinomycetes; order Kitasatosporales; family Streptomycetaceae; genus Streptomyces; species Streptomyces sp. NPDC028289. The sequence goes on from NZ_JBVHTI010000010.1 coordinate 266,015, forward strand.
GCCGGCGTGTGTAGTCGGTTGTGAGGACCAAGTCCTTTGTCGGGCCGGCCACGCGCCACACCGTGCGCCAGTGGTCGGGATCCTGGACGGTGAACTCGCCGCGGTAGAGGTCGGCGGCGCAGGGGTGGTCGGCGATGTGCCGGCCCGTGGTCAGGTCCAGGTCGTGGAAGGGGCGCTCGTCGGCGAAGCGTACGTCGGCCGTGCCGGGGCGGTGGCCGGGCAGGAAGCGCAGGGTGCGTTCGGCGGGCCGGGTCACGCCCTGCCAGGTGAACGTGCCCGACTCCTCGTGCAGCAGGCCGCCGCCGTCCAAGGGCCGGAACAGCGTGGCCCCCTCGAAGCGGCCCTCGGCCCCGCTCGCCAGATCCCGCACGGTCCGGTCCACCCGCCATCGGCCGGCCAGGTGAGCCAGGACATCCGCCACCGGCCAGAACTCGCCCACGGTCATCCCTTCGTCGGCCCCCGAGCCTACGCCGCACCGACCCCCGGCCGAGGGCACCATTGACGCGCTCATGCCCCTTACATATCTTGCCGTTCGAAGTGCTGACCGTTGTTCGATATCTCGAATAGCGCGAATGGCGTAATTCTCCTCACGAGCCGCGGAGTATCCATGTCACGCACCACGCGCACCCGGCTGGGACTCGGCCTGGGTGCAAGCGCTTTCCTGCTCGCCGCCGGTCTCCTCCCGGCCCCCGCCCACGCAGAAGACGTCACCGACTACTCGATCACCGTCGATCCGGACGCTCAGGGCGCCAAGATCGACAAGACGATGTACGGCGTCTTCTTCGAGGACATCAACCGCGCCGCCGACGGCGGCCTGTACGCAGAGCTGGTCCAGAACAGGTCCTTCGAGTACACGGCCGACGACAACAAGTCCTACACTCCGCTCACCGCGTGGACGATCACCGGCACCGCCCAGGTCGTCAACGACGACGGCCGGCTGAACGCCCGTAACCGCGACTACCTGTCCCTGTCCGCCGGTTCGGCCGTCACCAACTCCGGCTACAACACCGGCATCCGCGTCGAGGACGGCAAGAAGTACGACTTCTCGGTCTGGGCCCGCGCGGACAGCGGTACGGCCCTCACGGTCGGCCTCTCGGACTCCGGCGGCACGCTCGCCACCGCCCGCCGGGTGGCCGTGAAGAAGCACGGGTGGGCCCGGTACAAGGCGACCTTCACCGCCACCCGGACCAGCTCCGACGGCCGCCTCACCGTGGCGAGTTCCGGTGCCGCCGCCCTCGACATGGTCTCCCTCTTCCCGCGCGACACCTACAAGCACGAGCCCAACGGCCTGCGCAAGGACCTCGCCGAGAAGATCGCCGCCCTGCACCCGGGCTTCGTCCGCTTCCCCGGCGGCTGCCTGGTCAACACCGGCTCGATGCAGGACTACAGCGAGGCCTCCGGCTACCAGCGCAAGCGGTCGTACCAGTGGAAGGACGCCGTCGGCCCGGTCGAGACCCGCGCCACCAACGCCAACTTCTGGGGCTACAACCAGAGTTACGGCCTCGGCTACTACGAGTACTTCCGCTTCGCCGAGGACATCGGCGCCATGCCGCTGCCCGTGGTCCCGGCCCTGGTCACCGGTTGCGGCCAGAACCAGGCCGTCGACGACGACGCGCTGCTCAAGCGGCACGTCCAGGACACCCTCGACCTCATCGAGTTCGCCAACGGCCCGGTCACGTCGAAATGGGGCGCGCTGCGCGCCCGCATGGGGCACCCCAAGCCCTTCCACCTCACCCACATCGAGGTCGGCAACGAGGAGAACCTGCCCCAGCAGTTCTTCGCCCGCTTCACCCGGTTCCGGACCGCCATCCAGGCGAAGTACCCCTACATGCAGGTCATCTCCAACTCCGGCCCGGACGACTCCGGCACGACCTTCGACACGGCCTGGCAGCTCAACAAGGACGCCAAGGTCGACATGGTCGACGAGCACTACTACAACAGCCCGCAGTGGTTCCTGCAGAACAACGACCGCTACGACTCCTACGACCGGAGCGGACCGAAGGTCTTCGTCGGCGAGTACGCCTCCGGCGGCAACACCTTCAAGAACGGGCTCGCCGAGGCCGCCTACATGACCGGCCTCGAACGCAACGCGGACGTCGTGAAACTGGCCTCCTACGCCCCGCTGTTCGCCAACGAGGACTACGTCCAGTGGAGCCCGGACATGGTGTGGTTCAACAACCACGCCTCCTGGGGCTCGGCGAACTACGAGGTCCAGAAGCTGTTCATGAACAACGTCGGTGACCAGGTGGTGCCGAGCACGGCCACCACCACACCGAACGTCAGCGGCCCCATCACCGGCGCCGTCGGCCTGTCCACCTGGAACACCAGCGCCGCCTACGACGACGTGAAGGTCACGGACGCCGACGGGAACACGCTGCTCACCGACGACTTCTCCGGTGACGCGTCGCAGTGGACGCACACGGGTGGCGGCAGCTGGGCGATCCAGGACGGGCAGTACGTCGAGACCTCCGACACCGCCGAGAACACGATGGTCTCCGCCGGCGACACCAACTGGCACGACTACGACCTGCACGTGACGGCCACCAAGAAGTCCGGCAAGGAGGGCTTCCTCGTCGCCTTCGGCGTCAAGGACACCGGCAACTACTACTGGTGGAACATCGGCGGCTGGAACAACACCCAGACCGCGGTCGAGCAGGCCGTCGACGGCGGCAAGTCCACGCTGATCGCCAAGCCGGGGTCGGTCGACACCGGCCGTGTCTATGACGTCGGCATCAAGGTGCGGGGCCGTCAGGTGACCCTGTACCTCGACGGGCAGGAGTGGGGCAGCTTCACCGACGACAAGCCGGCCGAGCCGTTCCGGCAGGTCGTCACCGAGGACAGGAAGACCGGCGACCTGATCGTCAAGGTCGTCAACGCCCAGTCGGCGGCGGCCCGTACGGCCGTCGACCTCGGCGGCGCCGAGGTCGCCAAGAAGGCCAAGGTGACCACGCTCGCGGCGGCGCCCGGCGCGGTGAACACGGAGGCGTCCACCGCGGTCGCCCCGGTCACGTCCACCCTCACCGGGGTCGCGGACACGTTCACCTACACCTTCCCGGCGAACTCGATCACCTTCCTGAGGATCAAGCAGAATTGACGCCCTCTCCTGCCCGGGGGCCGGAGATTCTGGTCCGTGCCGCTACGTGGCACCACCTTGGGTTCCTGTTTCGCAGGCCATTGCCGACCGGCGAGGGTCGGTCTTACGGGGCCTCCGCAGGCCTGACTTCCCGCCCGTCCGGCGGTAGGTCCGACAACTCGTCATCGGACAAAGGCGACTCTAGCCCTGTCGTTGTGCCCCTGCGGACCGTTACGGGCACGCTGCCGGTAACTCCACCCTGAAGGGCGTGGTGCTGGGCAAGTGTTCGATGGCCTACTGCGTGGGGTGCTGCGTGACTGGCAGCACCCCATGCTCGGCGTGGCTCTTTCTGCGCGACCAGTGCCCGGTGATGCTCTCGCTCATGTCGGTTCTTCCGTTCTCCGCGGAGACGGTTTTTTCGGACGCGGTCAGGACACGAGCGCTAGGAGTTGGAGCGTGCTCCAGGTCAAGCCCGTTTCCGCGGTCACCCCAGTGCGCGCAGCGCGGCGACCTGTTCGTCGAGGTGGCGCCGGGTCCAGGCGGCGTGGTCGCCGGCGTAGCCGCGGGGGCCGCACTCCACGACCAGGATCAAACCCAGGTAGAGGTCGTACAGGGCGAGCCGATGGCGCAGTGCGGGGGAGAAGTCGAGGTGGCCGCCCGCCGCCCGGTACCCGGCCACCAGGTCGCTGTCCGGGCCGGTGTCCCCGCCGAACGCCAGGGAGACCAGTTCGGCGGCCGGGTCGCCCCAGAACGCCCGTTCGTGGTCGATGAGGCCGGTGATCCGGGGCGTGTCCGCCCGGTCGTCGACGAAGATGTTGCCCGGCCAGAGGTCGAAGTGGACGAGCCTGGGCTCCGTGACCTCGTCGAGGGCCGGGCCGCCCTCGGCCACCAGGCTCCGTATCCCGGCGGCGGGTACCCCGAGGTCGGCGTCCCAGCGGGCCGCGTCCGCCAGCAGGGCGTCCACCATGGCCGTGAAGGCGGTCCGCCAGTCGGCGGCGGACAGCTCCGCCTCGGGAGCCGGATAGCCGTACCGGCCGTCCTCGGAGGTCAGGGTGTGCAGCCGGGCGGTGATCGCGCCCAGTTCGTGGCGCAGCGCCGAGGCGGTGACGGGCGGGAGATGCTCGGCAGCCTTGTCCCAAGGGGTGCCCGCCAGCACGGAGACGGCCAGGAACTCGTCTCCCCCGAAGAGCAGTTCGGGGGCCGGTACCGCTCCGGCGGCCAGTCCGGCCAGGCGCCGGTAGACCAGGGCCTCGGTCGCCATGATGCCGCGCTCGTAGCGGAGCACGGGAGCCTCGGCGGGCGGCGCGAGTTTCACCACGGCCGGGCGTCCGTCGTCGAGGCGGACCCGGTAGGCGCTGTTGAACCAGCCGTCGGTCAGCTCCTCCTCCAGCCGGCAGCCGACGCCCGTCGCCTCCCGGAGGAGGGCGTCGAGTCCGGCGGCGGACAGGCGGCGTTTGGTCAGGCTCTGCATGCGGCGACTCGCTCTCGTCCGACGGGGCGGTGCGTGAGGGGCGCTGGGAGCGCGTGGGAGCGCTCCCGAAGATACGGGATCCGGGTCAGCCGTGATCCCTGCTTCGGATGATCTCCGCGGCTTCGACGAGTTCGCCGAGAACGGTTCGCACCGCCTTGCGGGCCGTCCGCTCCGGGCGGTGCAGTGCGTCGATGTGGCGGTGGGCCTCGATGCCGTCCAGGGGCCTGAGGGCGACGCCCGGGTGAGGGCGGGACGTCCAGCGGGGCATCAGGGCGATCCCGCCGCCCGCGGCGACCACCTCGGCGACCACGGCGATCTCGTTGACGCGGTGCACGATGTCGACCCGGCGCCCGGCCGCCGCCGCGATGGCCTCGACCGTGGCCAGCAGCGGGAAGCCGTCGTGGACGGTGATCCAGGGCTGGCCGGCGACGTCGTGTGCGGTCAGGGCGGGCCGCGCGGCCAGCGGGTGGCCGACGGGCAGGGCGACGTCGAGCGGTTCGCGCAGCAGCGGGGTGGCCGTGGCGGTCCGGGGCCAGGGCGGGGCGTGGTCCAGACGGTGGGCCAGGACCAGGTCGTAGGCGCGGGTCAGCGGCGGGAAGCCGGCCTGGGCCACGTCCTCGTCGTGAAGGGCGAGGCGGGGGGATCCCGGTCCGCCCAGCCGTCGTAGCAGCAGGGGGAAGAACGCGGCGGCTGCGCTGTGGAAGGCGGCCAGCGACACCGTGCCGTCGGGTTCGTCGACGTACGCGTCGATGGTGTGGCGGGCCCGGGCCAGTGCCTTCTCCACGCCGATCGCCGCGTCCGCCAGGGCCTGCCCGGCCGGTGTGAGGACCAGCCGGCGGCCGGCCCGCTCGGTGAGCGGCACCGGGATCGAGCGCTGGAGCAGCCGCAGTTGCTGCGAGATGGCCGAGGGCGTCACCCGCAGCGCCTCGGCGACGGCCGTGACGCTGCCCAGTTCGCCCAGCTCCCGCAGGACCCGCAGCTGCCGTTCGTCCATGGCGTGAGTGTAGCTTCGCTAAAGGGTTGGTTGAGAAGGTCGTCGTTTACTTCAACATGCAGCTCGTGGATCGTGGACCGCATGCCGACCACCCGCCGTATCGACGTGGTGCTCCTGGCCGTCGCCGTCGTCTGGGGCTCCAGTTACCTGACGGCGAAGACGGCCACGGACGCCCTTCCCGTCCCGACCGTCCTCTTCGTGCGCTACGCCGTCGCCGCGCTCGCGTGCGCTGCCGTGCTGCGCCGGTTCGGTGCCACCGGCGGCCTCACCCGGGACGAGAAGGTCTACGGCTCCCTGCTCGGCCTCACCCAGGCCGCCGTCCTCGTCCTGGAGACGTACGGTGTCGCCCACACCAGCGCAGGGAACGCGGGCCTGATCATCAGCCTCACCCTCGTCCTCACCCCGGTCCTGGACCGGGTCGGTCTGCCAGGGCGGTTCTTCCTCGCCGCCGGGGTGAGCATGGCCGGTGTCGCAGTGCTCGTCTCCGGCAACGGGCTGCGTGCTCCCGGAGCCGGTGACCTGCTGATGCTCGCCGCGGCCGTGGTCCGCGCGGGGCATGTGGTGCTGGTCGGCAGGGTGGCCGCGGGCCGGGCCCTGCGCCCGCTGCACCTGACCGCCGTACAGTGCGCCGTCGGCGCCGCCCTCTTCCTGCTGCCGGCGGCCCCCGGGCTGCCCGCGCTGGCCCGGACCGGCGCCGTCACCTGGGCGCAGCTCCTTTACCTCTCCCTCTTCTGCGGCCTGTTCGCCTTCATCGCCCAGACCTGGGCGGTCCAGCGCACCTCCGCGACCCGGGCCGGGCTGCTGCTGGGCACCGAACCGGTGTGGGCCCTGCTGGTCGGCACCGCCCTCGGCGGCGAGCGGCTCACCGGACTCTCCGTCCTCGGGGCCGCACTCATCGTCACGGGGACGTACTGGGGTCAAGCCGTCGAACGCGCACATCGCGGACTTCTCGCGGCAACGGCTGGCGGCGTGGCCCCGCGCGAGGCCCGTACAGGCTCCACACAGGCGAGTTAACCTGCGAAACATTTTCCAGAAAGCTACTGTTTCCTTTGAAGTCGTGAATTCTTTCCCGTGACGTACGCGCATTCGGAATTCGCCTTATTACTTCACAGGCGTGGCACAACCATCAGGAACCTCTACCCGTCTAAGTCGGCGAAACACCGACCTGCGGGGAGCGACGACCCCGTTTTTTATCTGGGGGCCGCACAGAATGAATCGCACCGTCCTGGCCGGGCGTGAACAGGGGGCGAAACCGGCAGGGGGCCGACCGGAACGGGAAACCGGCACCGGGAAATGGCGGCGCGCCGATCCGCGAGCAACCGCCGCGCTGCTCGCGGCACTTCTCACCACCGTGGCGTTCTGTGCCGCCGACGTGATCGCCCGCAGCTACCCGTTCGGGCCGCGCACCCGCAGCGTCAACGACCTCGGCAACCAGTACGTGCCCTTCCACGCCCACCTCTGGGACCTGCTGCACGGCAGGGCCGACGGCGGCCTCCTCGTCAACTGGCAGTCCGGCTACGGCTCCAGCTTCCTGCCGGACCTCGGCACCTACCTCAGCAGCCCCTTCGCGCTCCTGGTCGCCCTCTTCCCACGCGACGAGATCGACCTCGCGGTGTACGCGGTCACCGTGCTGAAGACGGCGGTCGCGGGCGCCGCCATGGCCTGGCTGCTGATGAGCCTGCGCCGGGGCCGCTGGTGGGCGGCCGGCATCCTGGGCGCCTCCTACGCCCTGTGCGGCTGGAGCCTCGCCCTCGCCTCGTACAACCCGATGTGGCTCGACGGCCTGATCGCGCTGCCGCTGCTCTGCCTGGTCGGCGAGTGGGCCACGGCCGGCAGGCGCCCGCTGCTCGGGGTGCTGATCGTGGCGCTCGCCTGGATCGCCAACTTCTACACCGCCTACATGGCCACCCTCGGCGCCGCCCTGGTGCTGCTGCTCCGACTGGTGCTCGCCGAACTGCCGTGGCGGCGTGCCCTCGCGGTGGTGGGCCGGGCCGGGGCGACCGTCGGACTGGGCATCGGCCTGGCGGCGCCGCTGGTGATCGTCGTGTACTCCGGCACCAAGCACGCCTACCCGGGCCGCGAGGGCCACTTCGCCCCGGTCGGCACCGAGGACCTGCTCGCCCGGCTGCTGCCGACGACCTACAGCTACAGCTCCCCGGCCCTCTACGTCGGCATCACCGCGCTGGTGCTCGCCCTCGCCCTGCCCTTCCACCGGAAGGTACCGGTCCGGGTGCGGGCGGGCTGGACGGTCCTGGTGCTGGCGGTGGCCCTGTCGCTCCAGTGGGCGCCGACCAGCCTGGCCTGGCACGCCTTCGCCGCCCCGAACGGCAGCTCCTACCGGCAGGCCTTCGTGCTCTGTGCCCTGCTGGTCATCGCCGCCTGGCACGCCCTGGCCCACGGACTTCCGGACCTGCGGGCACTCGGCGCGGCCGCCGTGCTGCTGGTCCTGATCGCCGCCGCCGCGAGCCGCAGCACCCTCACCCAGCAGCACAGCCACCACACCTGGCCGGTGGTGCTGCTCGCGGTCGCGGGCGCGCTCGGCGGGCTCGCGCTGCTCGGCCTCAGGAACGGCAGGCCGGTGCTGGCCGGGCTGGCCGTGGCGCTGCTGATCGGCGCGCAGTTCGGCGAGGCCGCCGCCACCTCGGCTGTGGCCACCCGGATGCGGCTCGGTCAGATGGACGACTACGCACCCTGGGGCGACCGCCAGCAGAAGGAGGCGGACGCGGTCGCGAGCGCCGACAACTGGCCCGCGTACCGCACCGAACCCGGCCGCGACCAGACCGTCGCCAACGACCCCATGATGGTCGGCGGCCAGGGCTCCCAGTACTACAGCAGCCTCACCGCCGACGTCCTCAGCCGCACCCTCACCGCCCTCGGCGACGGCTGGACCTCGCGCGGCCGCAGCCTGCAGAGCCTCGACAACCCGGTCACCGACGCGGTCTTCTCGGTGGGCGCGCGGGTGCACAACCCGCCGGACCCGCACCAGAAGTGGCTGCCCCAGGGCGGCGGCCCGTCCACCGTCACCCGCGAGGACGTCCCGCCGCTGGTCACGGTACGGCCCACCGCCGCGCACTCCACCCCGGCCGCCTTCGGTACCTCCCCGTACCGCAACCAGGAACTGCTGCTCGGCGCCCGCGTCTACACCCTGCCCCGCACCACCCTCAGCGGTGCGGGCAAGGGCGACGCGGCGCGCGGCCTGCTGGTCGACGGAGCGCAGACGATCACCGCGCAGTGCCGGCCCGGCAGTTCGGTCTTCCTGTGGGCGCCGCACTACTCCGGTACCGCCCAACTCGCGAGCGGCGGCGAGCAGAAGCTGTTCCGGTCCGACGCCGAGAACACGAAGATCGCCGCGATGCAGCCGCTCGGCACGGTCCGTGCCGCGGGGCAGGTCCGGATCGACCTCAAGCCCAACCGGCTCAGCCGGGTCCCGGCACAGGGCGCGGTCGGCTGCCTCGACACCGCGAAACTGCGCACCGCCGTGCAGCACCTGAAGTCCACCGGTGCGACCAAGGTGACCGTCTCCGACGGCACCCTGCACGCCCGACTGCCTGCCGGCAGCAGGGGAACCGCCGTGGTGGCCGCCCCGCGGATCGCCGGCTGGCGCTGCTCCGCAGGGGGCGACGAGGTCGCGGCGAGCGAGTTCTACGGCCTGATCGCCGTCCCGCTGGGCGCCAACGCCACCAGCCTGACCTGCACCTTCCACCCGCCCGGCCTGCGCCTGGGCACTGCCGTCGGCGGCGCCTCGCTGCTGACCCTGATCCTCATCGGCACCGTCTCGGCCGTACGCCGCAGAACCGCCACCCGCCCCGGCGAGCGCACGACCACCGCTCACTGACCCGTCCCCAGGGGGAAGAAACCCATGCTGATATCGATCGTCGCGCCCTGTTACAACGAGGAAGACGTCATAGAGCGCTTCCACGAGCAGGTCCAGAAGATCGCCAACGAGCTGCTGCCGCTCGGCCACGACATGGAGTTCGTGTACGTCGACGACGGCAGCCGCGACCGCACCCTGCCCCTCCTCAGCAAGATCGCCGACGGCGACTCGCGCGTGCGGTACGTCTCCTTCAGCCGCAACTTCGGCAAGGAGTCGGCGCTGCTGGCCGGCCTGAAGCACGCCACCGGCGACGTCGTGATCGTCATGGACGCCGACCTGCAGCACCCGCCGGAGCTCATCAAGCGCATGGTCGAGCTGCGCGGCGAGGGCTACGACCAGGTCATCGCCAAGCGCACCCGGCAGGGCGACCGCTTCACCCGCACCCTCACCGCCCGCCTCTACTACCGGCTCATCAACCGGATGGTCGACGTCGAACTCGTCGACGGCGTCGGCGACTTCCGGCTGATGTCGCGCCGGGTGGTGGACGCGATCGTGAGCCTCACCGAGTACAACCGGTTCTCCAAGGGGCTGTTCGCCTGGGTCGGCTTCCCCAGCACCACCTTCGAGTACGAGAACGCGGTGCGCGAGCACGGCAGCAGCTCCTGGTCGTTCCGCAGCCTGCTCAACTACGGCCTCGACGGGCTGCTCTCCTTCAACAACCGCCCGCTGCGCGCCGCGCTCTACCTCGGGCTGACCCTGCTGGCCCTCGCCGGCGCGTACACCGCGTGGATCGTGGGCGCCGCGATGATCCACGGCGTCCAGACGCCCGGCTATGTCACCATCATTACAGCCGTCACCGCCCTGGCCGGCGTCCAGATGATCATGCTCGGGGTCATCGGCGAGTACACCGGCCGGATCTACTACGAGGTCAAGGGGCGCCCGCACTTCCTGGTGAAGGCGACGAACGTGGACCGAACGGAAGACCGCAGCCGCGGCACGACGAAGGACCTCATCCCCTGATGCCGAACGCCACCCTGTCGACCGCCACCGGCCCCGCTCGCCCGATCTCCGGGCAGATCATCACCTTCGCGGTGGTGGGCGTCGTCAACACCGCGACGTACTACGGCCTTTACCTGCTTTTTCTCAGTTATTTGCCGTACCTGGCCGCACATATTCTCGCGTTTTTCCTGAGCATGATCGGCTCGTTTTTTCTCAATGCGAAGTTCACTTACCGGACGCGTCCCACCTGGCGGAAATTCCTGCTGTTCCCGCTGACCAACGCCACGAATTTCGTGATCACCACGGTGGGGGTGTACGTGATCGTCGACGTGCTGCACGCGGGAAGCAAGTTCGCTCCGCTGATGGCGTCGGCGGCGGCGATTCCGGTGACCTTCGTGGTGTCGCGGTGGGTCATGCTGCCGAAGGTGGAGGCGGCGTAGGCGCGACTCCTTCTCTCAGGGCGAGGACCTCGTCGATCGCAGACCGGATCTCCTCGCCCTCCGACCGCAGGGCGACCGCCGCCGTGCCGTCGGCTGTGCGGTCGCGTGCGCGGCGACGGCATGCGTTGCATAAAAGTGCAGAGAACCGTATAGTCATGCCATCTGGAGGAGGATGGACATGGCGGTACGTGCGGCGGTGGCCGGAGCGAGTGGGTACGCGGGCGGAGAGGTCCTGCGGCTGCTCCTCGCGCACCCCGAGGTCGAGATCGGCACCCTGACCGGCAACTCCAACGCGGGCCAGCGCCTGGGCGCGCTCCAGCCGCACCTGCTCCCGCTGGCCGACCGGGTGCTGGAGGAGACGACCGCCGAGGCCCTCGCCGGGCACGACGTCGTCTTCCTCGCGCTCCCGCACGGGCAGTCCGCCGCCGTCGCCGAGCAGCTCGGCCCGGACGTCCTCGTCGTCGACATGGGCGCCGACTTCCGGCTGGCCGACCCGGCCGACTGGGGGAAGTTCTACGGCTCCCCGCACGCCGGCACCTGGCCCTACGGCCTCCCCGAACTTCCGGGTGCCCGCGCCGCGCTGGAGGGGTCCAAGCGCATCGCGGTACCCGGTTGCTACCCCACCGCCGTGTCCCTGGCCCTGTACCCGGCCTACGCCGCCCGGATCGCCGAGCCCGAGGCCCTGATCGTCGCCGCGTCCGGCACCTCCGGCGCGGGCAAGGCGCCCAAGCCGCACCTGCTGGGCAGCGAGGTCATGGGCTCCATGACGCCGTACGGCGTCGGCGGCGGCCACCGGCACACCCCCGAGATGATCCAGAACCTGAGCGCGGTGGCCGGGGAGCGGGTCGCCGTCTCCTTCACGCCGACGCTCGCGCCGATGCCCCGGGGCATCCTCGCCACGTGCAGTGCCAAGGCCGTGGCCGGGGTGACGGGGGAGTCCGTGCGCGCGGTCTACGAGAAGGCCTACGCCGACGAGCCCTTCGTCCACCTGCTCCCCGAGGGCCGGTGGCCCGCCACGGCGTCCGTCTACGGTTCCAACGCCGTTCAGGTGCAGGTCGCGTACGACGAGGCGGTGGGCCGCATCATCGCGATCAGCGCCATCGACAACCTGACCAAGGGCACCGCCGGCGGTGCCGTCCAGAGCATGAACCTCGCCCTGGGTCTCGCCGAGACCACCGGGCTGACCACGATCGGAGTTGCGCCGTGAGCGTGACGGCAGCGAAGGGATTCACGGCCGCGGGCATCGCCGCCGGGATCAAGGAGAACGGCAACCCGGACCTGGCCCTCGTGGTCAACACCGGGCCCCGCCGCGCCGCCGCGGGCGTCTTCACCTCCAACCGCGTGAAGGCCGCGCCGGTGCTGTGGTCCGAGCAGGTCCTCAAGAGCGGCCAGGTCTCGGCCGTCGTCCTCAACTCCGGCGGCGCCAACGCCTGTACCGGTCCCAAGGGCTTCCAGGACACCCATGCGACCGCCGAGAAGGCCGCCGAGGTGCTCGGGCGCGGTGCCATCGAGGTCGCGGTCTGCTCCACCGGCCTGATCGGTGTGCTCCTGCCCATGGACAAGCTGCTGCCGGGAGTCGAGGCCGCCGCGGCCCAGCTCTCCGAGCACGGCGGCGAGAAGGCCGCCATCGCCATCAAGACCACCGACACCGTGCACAAGACGTCGGTCGTGACGAAGGAAGGCTGGACCGTCGGCGGGATGGCGAAGGGCGCCGGCATGCTCGCCCCCGGCCTCGCCACCATGCTGGTCGTCCTCACCACGGACGCGGTCGTCGAGAGCGAGGTGCTCGACAAGGCGCTGCGAGCAGCGACCCGGACCACCTTCGACCGCGTCGACTCCGACGGCTGCATGTCCACCAACGACACCGTGCTGCTGCTCGCCTCGGGCGCGGCCGACGTCACCCCGGAGTACGAGGAGTTCGCCGAGGCCGTCCGTGCCGTCTGCGACGACCTCGGCCAGCAGCTGATCCGGGACGCCGAGGGCGCCAGCAAGGACATCAAGGTGGAGGTGGTCAACGCCGCCTCCGAGGACGACGCCGTCGAGGTGGGCCGCTCCATCGCCCGCAACAACCTCCTCAAGTGCGCCATCCACGGCGAGGACCCCAACTGGGGCCGCGTCCTCTCCGCGATCGGCACCACCAAGGCCGCCTTCGAGCCCGACCGGCTCAACGTCGCCATCAACGGCGTCTGGGTGTGCAAGAACGGCGGCGTCGGCGAGGACCGCGAGAAGGTCGACATGCGCTACCGCGAGGTGCACATCGTCGCCGACCTCGCCGCCGGCTCCGAGACCGCCACCATCTGGACCAACGACCTGACCGCGGACTACGTCCACGAGAACAGCGCGTACTCGTCATGAGCACCACGCGTAAGCACACCGCGCTGCCCAAGGCCCAGACCCTCATCGAGGCCCTGCCCTGGCTGGTCCGTCACAACGGCAAGACCGTCGTGATCAAGTTCGGCGGCAACGCCATGATCGACGAGGACCTGAAGGCGGCCTTCGCCCAGGACGTCGTCTTCCTGCACCACGCCGGCCTCAAGCCGGTCGTCGTGCACGGCGGCGGCCCGCAGATCAGCGCCGCGCTGGACAGGCACGGCATCGTCAGCGAGTTCAAGGCCGGGCTCCGGGTCACCACCGAGGACGCCATGGACGTCGTCCGGATGGTGCTCGCCGGGCAGGTCCAGCGCGAGCTGGTCAACCTGCTCAACCAGCACGGCCCGCTCGCCGTCGGACTGACCGGCGAGGACGCCCACACCATCACCGCCACCAAGCACCGGCCCGAGATCGACGGCGAACTCGTCGACATCGGGCGGGTCGGCGAGATCACCTCGATCGACACGGGCGCGATCGAGGCCCTGCTCGCCGACGGCCGGATCCCGGTCGTCTCCTCGATCGCCCGCTCCCAGGACGACGGACATGTCTACAACGTCAATGCTGATACGGCGGCTGCGGCACTCGCTGCTGCTCTTGGCGCCGAAACCCTCATGGTCCTCACCGACGTGGAGGGCCTCTACGAGGACTGGCCGAACTCCGACGAGGTGATCAGCCGCCTCACCGCTTCCCAACTGGAGAAGCTGCTGCCGGAGCTGAGCTCCGGCATGGTGCCGAAGATGGAGGGCTGCCTGCACGCCGTGCGCAACGGCGTCACCACCGCCCGCGTCATCGACGGCCGGGTCCAGCACTCGATCCTGCTGGAGATCTTCACGGACGAAGGCATCGGCACGATGGTCGTGCCGGACCAGGAGGGGGAGTCATGAGCAACCGGGAACTGACCACGCGCTGGCAGGGCGCGCTCATGAACAACTACGGCACCCCGCGGCTGCCCCTCGTGCGCGGCGAGGGCGTCAAGGTCTGGGACACCGAGGGCCAGGAGTACCTCGACTTCGTCGGCGGCATCGCCACCAACGCGCTCGGCCACGCCCACCCGGCGATCGTCGAGGCCGTGAGCGAGCAGATCGCGTCCCTCGGCCACATCTCCAACTTCTTCATGGCCGAGCCCACCGTGACCCTCGCCGAGCGGCTCCTCCAGCTCTTCGGCCGGGAGGGCAGGGTCTTCTTCTGCAACTCCGGCGCCGAGGCCAACGAGGCCGCCTTCAAGATGGGCCGGCTGACCGGGCGGACCCACATGGTCGCCACCGACGGCGGCTTCCACGGCCGGACGATGGGCGCCCTCGCGCTCACCGGACAGCCCGCCAAGCAGGACCCGTTCCGCCCGCTGCCCGCGGACGTCACCCACGTGCCCTACGGCGACCCGCAGGCGCTGGCCGCCGCCGTCACCGAGGAGACCGCCCTCGTCGTCATCGAGCCGATCCAGGGCGAGAACGGCGTGGTCGTGCCCCCGGCCGGCTACCTCAAGGCGGCCCGCGCGATCACCGCCGCCACCGGCGCGCTGCTCGTCCTCGACGAGGTGCAGACCGGGATCGGCCGCACCGGCACCTGGTTCGAGTACCAGGCCCACGAGGGCGTGCTGCCCGATGTCGTCACCCTCGCCAAGCAGCTCGGCGGCGGGCTGCCGCTCGGCGCGACCGTGGCCTTCGGTCGCGCCGCCGAACTGCTCCAGCCCGGCCACCACGGCACCACCTTCGGCGGCAACCCGGTCGCCTGCGCCGCCGGCCTCGCCGTCCTCGACACCATCGAGAACGAGGGGTTGCTGGAGAACGTCAAGCGGCAGAGCGGGAGGTTGCGGGACGGAATCGAGGGTCTCGGCCACCGGTTGATCGATTATGTCCGGGGCGCGGGCCTCCTCCTGGGTATCGTGCTCACCGAGCCGCTGGCAGCGCAGGTGCAGCAGGCGGCTCAGGAGGCCGGGTTCCTGGTGAACGCGCCCGCTCCCGACGTCGTACGGCTGATGCCGCCGCTGAACCTCCGCGACGCCGAGGCGGACGCGCTGCTGCGCGCCCTGCCCGGCATCCTCGACGCAGCGAGCGGGGACGGACGATCCGGAGAATGAGACGACGATGAGCCAGGCGCAGGAGTTCGACCAGTCCGGCGGGACGGGGGCTGCGGTGCCGCAGACCCGGACCGCCCGGCACCGCCGGATCGTGGACATCCTCAATCGGCAGCCGGTGCGCTCGCAGAGCCAGCTCGCCAAACTGCTCGCCGACGACGGCCTGACGGTCACCCAGGCGACGCTCTCCCGGGACCTCGACGAGCTGAACGCGGTCAAGATCCGTAACACCGACGGCGAGCTGATCTACGCGGTCCCGAGCGAGGGCGGCTTCCGCACCCCCCGCGCCCCGCTGGGGGAGTCGGCGAAGGAGGAGCGGATGCGCCGCCTCTCCCAGGAACTCCTGATCTCGGCCGAGGCCTCGGCGAACCTGGTCGTCCTGCGCACCCCGCCCGGCGCGGCCCAGTTCCTCGCGTCCTCGATCGACCAGGCGGAGCTGCACGACATCCTCGGGACGATCGCCGGGGACGACACGGTGCTGCTGATCAGCAGGGAGCCGACCGGCGGGCAGGCCCTCGCGGACCACCTGCTGCGGCTGGCCCAGAACGGCCACTGACGGCCCCCGAGGGCCGACGGGGGCTGACGAGGGCTGACGAGGGCCGTCGGGGGTCGCCGATCCGCCGCCGACCGCGTGCGGGACCCGGTCCGCCGACGGACAATGGCCCTGTGATCTTCCGCGGCGAGCGGTCAGGCGGGCGGGCAATCCCCTGGCGGCCGTCGAACGTATACAGGGGTGTGTCGGGATTCCGGTTCCTTGTCGACCGCCTCCCGGACGAGGCTCTGCTGTCCGGGCTGGCCACCGGAGACCCGGAGCTCGCCGACGTCTTCGTACGGAGATTTCAGCACCGGGTCTTCGGGGTCGCGATGGCCGTCACCGGGGACCAGCAGCTCGCCGAGGACGTCGCCCAGCAGACGTTCGAGCGCGCATGGCGGCATGCCCAGATCTACGACTCGCGCCGCGGCTCGGTCGGGACCTGGCTCACCACCATCGCCCACAACCTCGCCGTCGACGCCGTCCGGGCCCGGCGGACGGAACCGATGGCACCCGAGGATCTCGACCCCCTTCTCGACGCCGTCACCGAGACCCCCGAACGGTGGGCCCTGGCCGACGAGGCCTCCACCCAGCTGCGGGCCGCGCTGGCCCGGCTGCCGCGGGACCAGGCCCGGGCCCTGATGATGGCCGGCATCTACGGCATGACGGCCCAGCAGATCGCCGACGCGGAGCGGATCCCGCTGGGCACGGCCAAGACGCGGATCAGAGCGGCGATGGCGAAACTCCGCACCGCGCTCGCGTCCCCGAAGGGAGGCGACCATGTCCGCTGACCCGCACTGCGAGAAGCTGCGTGAAGTCGGCGCCGAACTCGCGCTGGGCGTCCTGCCCGGCCGCGAGCGGGCCGCGGCGGTCGCCCATCTGGACGCGTGCGCGGACTGCCGGGAGTACGTGCGCCAACTCACCGGGATCGGCGACCGGTTGGTCGGCCTGCTGCCGGAGAGCGACCCGCCGCCCGGCTTCGGGACCCGGGTGGCGCGCAGCCTGGCCGAGCAGGCCGCGGGGGCGGAGGGGGCCCGGCCCGCCCGCGCCGCTCAGGGCCGGCGCGGCCGCGTCCGGCGCCTCCGGCTGCGGCTCGCCGCGGTCGCCGCCACCGCCGCGGTCGCGGTCGGCTTCGCCGGCTGGGCGATCGGCAGCGCCGTCGAGGGAGCCGTCACCGCCTCGGCGCCCGCGACCGAGTCCGAGCCCGTGCTGGTCGGTGACATGATCCCGGCCGGCGGCGGGGAGCCCGTCGGCGAGGTCTACGCCCACCCCGGCAGCCCCGCCTGGATGTTCGTCTCCGTCGCCCTCACCGCCACCCCTCTCAACGGCAGGGTCACCTGTCTCCTGGCCCGCGCCGACGGTACGACCACGCGGATCGGCGACTTTCCCGTGCGCGACGGACGCGGCAACTGGGGCGTGGCGGTCCCCGTGGACCTCACCAGGTACTCCGCTGCTCACCTGACCTCCTCGGACGGTTCCGTCCTCGCCACCGCCCGGCTGCAGCAGGGCAAGGTGGTGACCCCGGAGGTGTCATGACAGCACCGCTCCCGAGCCCAGCCGGTGCAGCAGGGCAAGGTGGTGACCCCGGAGGTGTCATGACAGCACCGCTCCCGAGCCCAGCCGGTGCAGCAGGGCGTACGGCCCCTCCCGCCCGAGGAGGTCCGCGTGCGCGCCGTCCTCGACGACCCGGCCGTGGTCGAGCACCACGATCCGGGTGGCGTCGCGGACGGTCAGCAGCTGGTGCGAGATGACCACGGTGGTCCGCCCGGCCATCAGCCGGCGCATCGGCTCCATGATCCGCCGCGCCGAGCGGACGTCCAGCCCGGCGGTCGGCTCGTCCAGCAGGAGCACCGGAGCGTCCCGGACCATCGCCCGGGCGATCGCCAGCCGACGGCACTGGCCGCCGGAGAGCATCCGGCCGCGCTGCCCGACGAGCGTGTCGTAGCCGTCCGGGAGCCGCTCGACGAACTCGTGGGCGTCCGCGGCCCGCGCCGCCGCGACGATCTCCGCCTCCGTGGCCGTCGGCCGGCCGTAGGCGATGTTCTCCCGCACGGTGCCGTGGAAGACGAGCGTCTCCTGCAACACCACCGCGATGCTCTCCCGGACGTCGGTCAGGCTGAGCTCGCGCAGATCGGTCCCGTCGAGACGGACCGCGCCCCGGTCGGGGTCGTAGAACCGCAACTGCAGCTTCGCGAGCGTGGACTTGCCCGACCCGCTCGCCCCGACCAGCGCCAGCGTCTCCCCGGGAGCCGCCCGGAACGACACGTCGGACACCGCCCAGGCCGCCGTGCCGGGATAGCGGAACCACACCCCGTCGAACTCCACCGCGCCGCGGGCCCGGCGGAGCCGGCGCGCGCCGGCCGCCTCGGTCACCTGGGGCCGCTCGTCGAGCAGTTCGATGATCCGTTCCGCGGCGGCGGAGGCCGTGTAGAAGGTGGTGCCGAGCCCGGACAGCCCGTGGACCGGGCCGTACAGCTTGCCGATCAGCGCGAGGAAGACCAGCAGTCCGCCGAGCGTGAGCTGGCCCTGGGCCAGCTTCCAGGTGCCGAGGGTCAGCACCGCGAGGCCGCCGGTCACCTCCACGAACTCGACCGCGGGCGCGTACACGGCACGGATCCGCGCCGAGGCCATCGCCGCGCGGAACCGGCCGGCGTTCTCCCGCTCGAACCGGCGTGCCTCCCACGCCTGCCGGTTGTACGCCTGCACGAGGACGACGTTGCCCAGCGACTCCTCGGCGATCGCGCCGAGCGCCCCGCCGCGCCGCCTGCGCTCCCGCGAGGCCTCCCTGACCAGCCGCGAGAAGTACCGGGCCGCGCCCCAGAACAGCGGTACGACGACGAGGGCGAGCAGGGTCAGGTCCCAGCGCAGGTAGAACAGCATGCCGAGGTAGATGCCCAGGCTGATCACGTAGTACAGGGCGTCCGCGACACCCGAGAGCAGGAACGTCTCCACCGCGTCGACGTCGCCCGTCACCCTCGACAGCACGTCCCCGAGCCGCCGGCGCTCGAAGAAGCCGAGCGAGAGCCCCTGGACATGCCGGAAGACGTCGGCGCGCAGGGCGAGCAGGAAGCGTTCGCCGACCCAGGTGGAGGTCACGTCGTCGGCGAAGCCGAGCACGCCGGAGCAGAGGACGAGGCCCAGGTAGGCGGGCGCGATCCACAGGAAGGGCCGCAGCTCCCGGCCGACGAGCACGTCGTCGACGACGAACTTGAAGAGCCAGAGCTCCGCGGCGTCGACGGCCGGGCCGGTCAGGCTCAGCAGGACGAGCGGCACGAGCCAGCGGCGGCCGCCTCGGGTGTACGGCCAGAACCGCCGGAAGACCTCGCGCGGGGAGAGCCGGGGGGCGGCGGCGACCACGGTGTCTGAGGGGTCGCCGGCCGACAGCAGACGCCGCAGCAGTCGCGCCATGAGGGGGGTTCCTCGGAAACCATCGGCGAAGCGGACCGGCTGACCCGGTGGCCGGTCCGCTCAGCCTTCGGATGTGGTCAGTAGCGGCCGCCGTGGTCGTGCCGGTCGCCGTGGTCGTGACCGTGTTCGTGACGGTCACCGTGGTCGTGACCGTGGTCGTGGTCGTGGCGGTGCCCGTGCCGCGAGAAGTCGTCGCGGTCGTGGTCGTGGTCGTTGTGCCGGTTCCTGAACGGCAGCAGGTTGCTGAAGACGGCCATGGTGTTCCTCCCGAAACTTGCGTCACAGGGGGTACGGCCGAGAGGGGATTTGGGATCGCGTTCGGCGGGACAAATCCGAAAAATGTGGCGGCGAGGTCCGAGGGTACTTCGGCCGCGGGCCGGTGGGGGCCGGTCGCGCAGTTCCCCGCGCCCCTGAAGGGGCGCTGTTCCACCGCGCCCCAAGCCACCCAGCCGATGGGGTCCCCCGCGCGAGCGAAGCCGAGCGTGGGGGAGGCACCCTGCCGGCGCCGGTAAGCGTCCCCCCACCTCAGCCCAGACGCGCGGCCAGCCCCCCGGTGCACCGCACCTCGTCCCCCGCCGTGATCAGCAGCCCCTCCACACCAGGCAGCGACTCCAGCCAGGCCAACCCCGCCCGTGACCCCATCGCGAACGCGGCCGTCGCCCAGCAGTCCACCCACGTCAGCCGCGGCCCGACCACCGTCACCGCCACCAGATCCGTCACCGCCGACTTCCCGGTCCGCGGATCGACGATGTGGGCGCCCCGCTCCGCCGTACCGGACGTGGCGACCGCCAGCTCCGCCACCCCCGCCGCCGAGATCACCGCCGCCAGCCCGCCCGGCCGCAACGGATCGGCGATCCCCACCCGCCACGCCCGCGTCGGCTCGGGCGCGCCGAACATCTGGACGTCGCCGCCGCCGTTCACACTCACGCCGCTCACCCCGGCCACCCGCGCAAGCGTCTGCGCCGCCCGCTCCGCGGACCAGCCCTTCACGATCCCGGTGGGGTCGAGCCGCCCCCGGTAGCGGGTGCTGAACCAGCCGTCGCTCACCCGCTCCGCCTCGGCCGCCAGCTCCAGCACCTCGGCCACCTCGGGATCGCAGTCGCCGACGCCGATCTCCTCCCGCGCCAGCCGGGACACCTGGCTCTCCTCGCGGTACGTGCTGAACACCTCGTCGACCCGGTGCAGCGCGGCGACCGCCTCGTCGAGGGCCGCCCGTACGGCATCCGGATCCCCGCCGCGGACGTCGAAGGAGAAGACGGTCCCCATGACCTCCTCCGCATGACGCACCGCGGCGGGAGCCTCCGCGGACTCGGCCACCGCCTCAGCCACCGGCCTGGTCCAGCGCCGACTGCAGGGACTGCTTGTAGCCGGTGCTGGTGTAGGTGGCCCCGGAGACGGAGTCGATGTTCGCGCTCTGCGCCGCCACCGCCTCCTGGTTGAGCTTCGGGACGGAGAGCGCCGTCTTCTGGTCGCTGGTGCCGCCCTTGGGCGCCTGCACCGCCTCCGCCTTGGTGATCTTCCCGCCGGAGACGGTGATCCGGACCTGGACCGGCCCGTACTGCGTCTGCGCGACCTGTCCGGTCACCGTCTTGGCCTGGGCCTGCGCGGACCCGGAGGAGGCCGAGGACGAGCCGGACGAGGAACCGGACGACGCGCTCGCTGCCTTCAGCTTGTCCAGCGCCGACTGCAGCGACTGCTTGTAACCGGTGCTCGTGTACGTCGCCCCGGAGACGGAGTCGATGTTCGCGCTCTGCGCCGCCACCGTCTCCTTGTTGAGCTGCGGCACCGACAGCGCGGTCTTCTGGTCGCTGGTGCCGCCCTTGGGCGCCTGGATCGCCTGGGCCTGGGTGATCTTGCCGCCCGCGACGCTCAGCCGGACCTGGACGACCCCGTACTGCGTCTGGGTCGCGTCCCCGTCCACGGTCGTGGTGCCGGCGGCCCCGGTGCCGCCCTGCGGCGACTCCTGCCCGGCCGCCGCGGCCGACGGGGCCGCGCCCGCGGCCGACGCGGACGCCGGGTCCGACGACGGCTTCAGTGACAGCAGCAGCACGACACCGGACACGGTCGCCGCGGTGGCCAGCACCACACGCCTGATGGGGTGACTCTTCCTCATCGTTTACGAACTCCCGATTCCCTGGATTCCCGTGTGGTCCCGTCGCTCACATCTCGAACGACTCGTGATGGATGCGGCGGGCGGGAACCCCCGCGCCGCGCAGTGCTTCGTACACCCCCTGCGCGAACCCGGGCGGGCCGCACATGAAGACGTCGTGGTCGACGATGTCCGGGATCTTCCGCTGGAGGTTCTCCGCGGAGATGTCCGGCCGCTCGCCCTCCGGGCTGTTGACCGCGTACATCAGCCGGGCCCCGCGCTCCTTGGCGATCTTGGCCAGCTCGTCCCACAGGGCGAGGTCCTGCGTGGTGTTGGCCCGGTAGAGCAGGGTCAGGTCGCCCGCGGCGCCGGGCAGCGTCTCGAACAGCGCCCGCATGGGCGTGATCCCGACGCCGCCCGCCACCAGCAGGACCTTGCCGCGGCTGCGCCGGGACGCGGTCATCGCCCCGTACGGCCCTTCGGCCCACACCTTGGTTCCGGGCCGTAGTTCGCGCAGCCGCGCGCTGTGGTCGCCGATCGCCTTGACGGTGATCCGCAACATGTCGGGGCGCGGGGCCGCCGACAGGGAGTACGGGTGCGAGCTGAACCGCATCCCGGGGGCCATGAACCGCCAGCGGAAGAACTGGCCGGCCTCCGCGCCCATGCGGTGCAGCTTGCGCCCGCCGATCAGCACCGACACGATGCCCGGCGTCTCCTCGATGACCGCCTCGACCCGCATCCGGTGCCGCAGGTTGAGCCGGATCGGGGTGAGGATCCGGTACCAGACCACCAGCGCGGTCACCGCGCCGTACAGCCCGTACCAGAAGGTCTTGGCCATCGGCGTGAGGGCGAAGTCGTTGCCGGTGGTGATCTGGTGCCAGAAGGTCAGGAACACCGCCGCGTAGGTCAGCAGGTGCACGTGGTACCAGGTGTCGTACGGCATCCTGCGCCGCACCGGCCCGATGGAGGTCAGGCCGATGACGACGAACAGGCCGGTCCCGATGGCCGCCTTGCCCATGTCGGGGAGCTGGTTCACGGAGTCGATGGTCTGCTGGACGATGTCGTTCAGCGTCTTGCCGGCCTGCAGCGCGTAGCCCCACATGATGAGGAAGACGTGCGCGAAGACCAGGCAGAGCGTGTAGCGGCCGCTCATCGCGTGCCAGCGGGCGACGCGGTCGGAGCCGACCCGCCGCTCCAGCGCGGGCACCCGGGCCATCTGCAGCACCACGAGTGCCATCAGATAGCCGGCCAGCAGGCCGGTGATCCGGCCCGCGTTGAGGATCTTGCCGTTCTGGTCGGCGATGGACGGGGTGTTGTGCCACCACAGCCAGAGCACGGCCGCCGCGCCCGCCCATACGGCGAGCAGCAGCGGTACGGCCGGGGAGCGGCGCGGGCGGATGCGGCGCATCGTCTGGCGGCGGGCGGCACGTCCGCCTGCGAGCGTGGTGGTCACGGTTCCTCCGTAGGGACTTGACCCTTGGCCCACAGGTACGTGCCGTATTGCCCGAGCGTTCAGAGTCCCGCGGAGTCCAGTGCGGACTGGAGCGACTGCTGGTAACCCTGGCTGGTGTAGGTGGCCCCGGAGACGGTGTCGATGCTCGCGCTCTGCGCCGCCAGCGCCTCGCTGCGCAGCTGCGGGAGGGCGTACTGGTTGATCTCCTGGTCCCGGGGGTTGTCCGACGGGTACTGGACCGCGGTGACGTCGGTGATCTTGCCGTTCTTGATGGTCACCTTGACCTGGACGGGACCCCAGCGGGTCTGGACGGTGTCACCGGTGACGGTCTTGGTGCCGGTGCTGCTGCTCCCGGACTTGGCGGAGCCGCTGGAACTGCTGGAACTGCTGGAACTGCCTGAGCCGCTGGTCGCGCCCGGTGAGGCGCTCGCACTCGCCGACGGGGCGGGAGCCGCCGAGTCGGTGATCACCGTCGGGGCGGTGTGCGGCTTCAGCGCCAGCAGCATCACCATCCCCGAGACGGTCGCGGCGCTCGCCAGTATGACGCGGCGCAGGGGACGGTTCTTGTTCAGCGCGTGCACGACAGTGACCTCACAGCTCGAACGACTCGTGGTGGATACGGCGGTCCGGCACCCCGGCCGCGCGCAGTGCGCCGTACAGCTCCTGGGCGAAGCCGTGCGGACCGCAGATGTACACGTCGTATCCGGCGAGGCCCGGGAAGGTCGCCCGCAGCGACTCCGCCGTCAGGGCGGGGCGCTCGCCCTGCGGGCCGTTCAGGGCGTAGAGCACCTGGGCGCCGCGCCAGCGCGCGATCGCCTCCAGTTCGCCGCCGAGTGCCAGGTCCTCGGCGGTACGCGCCCGGTAGAGCAGCGTGACCTCGCCGGGCAGGGTCTCGAAGAGCGCCCGCAGCGGGGTGACACCGACGCCCGCCGCGACCAGCAGGGTCCGGTGGCTGCTCGCCCGGTCCGCGGTGAGGGAGCCGTACGGGCCCTCCGCCCAGACCCGGGTGCCGGGACGCAGCAGCGGCACGGCCGCACTGTGGTCGCCGAGCGCCTTGACCGTGATCCGCAGCAGGTCGCCGCGCGGTGGTGCCGAGAGCGAGTACGGGGTCGACGTCCGGCCCATGCCGTCGCCGCCGAAGAACCGCCAGCGGAAGAACTGCCCGGACCGGGCGCCCAGTTCCGCGATCCGCCGGCCCTGGACGACCACCGAGTACACGCCCGGCGCCTCCTGCTGCACGGAGTGCACCCGCAGCCGGTGGCGGAGGTTGAGCCGCACCGGCGCCAGGATCCGGAACCACAGCACCAGCGCCGCGACCCCCAGGTACAGCGCGTACCAGAAGGCGGTGGCGACCGGCTTGCCGTTGAGGTCGTTGCCGAGCGTCAGCTGGTGGAAGAAGGCGAGGAAGACGGCCGCGTAGGTGAGCAGGTGGACGTAGTACCAGAACTCGTAGCTGGTACGGCGGCGTGCCGCGCGCACCGAGGTGATGCCGACGGCGAAGAGGATCACCGAGCCGGCGGTCGCCTTGAGCATGTCGGGGTAGTCCAGGACGACGTTCAGCGTCTCGTGGACGAGGGAGGCGTGGTCCTGGGCCGCGTACCCGGTCAGGATCAGCACGACGTGCGCGACCAGCAGACAGACCGTGTACCGGCCGGCCATCGCGTGCCAGCGGGCGACCCGGTCCGAGCCGACCCGCACCTCCAGCAGCGGAACCCGGGCCATCAGGCCGACGAGCACCGCGCAGGAGTACCCGCACAGCAGCCCTGCGATCCGCCCGGCCCCGGTCAGCCAGCCCGCCGCACCCACGACGGAGCCCGTGTCCGACCACCACAGCAGGATCACGGCCGCGGCCCCGGCCCACAGCAG
This sequence comes from Streptomyces sp. NPDC028289, assembly GCF_055565975.1. Classification (NCBI taxonomy): domain Bacteria; kingdom Bacillati; phylum Actinomycetota; class Actinomycetes; order Kitasatosporales; family Streptomycetaceae; genus Streptomyces; species Streptomyces sp. NPDC028289. The sequence continues at coordinate 290,598 of NZ_JBVHTI010000010.1, forward strand.
GGCGAGCACCGCGGCGGCGGGGGAGCGGCGCGTGGGCACGGCGGGTACGGCCGGGGCCGTGCGCCTTTCGTCCACGGTCGTCATGAGTCGGGTCCTTTCTCCGGTCAGGACGCCACTGTGCAACCCGAACTTCTGAGCACCTTCTGAACCGGGACCGTCTGAGCCGGCTCAGAGGAAATTCAGAGGACGGGCGGCAGCCCAGCGCTCTCCGGAGGAGCGATGCTGGGAGATGCGATGAACACGACCCGCTCCGGCCGCCCCGCCCTCACCCGCCCCGACGGCACCCAGCTCCGCGTCCTCGTCGTCGACGACGACCCCGACCTCGCGGAGGTCCTCACCGGTGCCCTCCGCTACGAGGGCTGGGAGGTCCGCGCGGCCGGCGACGGCGCGAGCGCGCTGGCGGTGGCCCGGGAGCTGCTGCCGGACGCGGTGATCCTGGACGTGATGCTCCCGGACACCGACGGCTTCGCCGTGCTCCGCTCGCTGCACCAGGTCAAGCCGGACGTCTGTGTGCTCTTCCTCACCGCCCGCGACGCCGTCGAGGACCGGATCGCCGGCATCACCGCGGGCGGGGACGACTACGTGACCAAGCCGTTCAGCCTGGAGGAGGTCGTCGCCCGGCTGCGCGGTCTGCTGCGCCGCGCCGGCATGGCCCGCCAGCAGGAGGACGGCCCCCGGCTGATCGTCGGCGACCTGGCCATGGACGAGGAGGCCCGTGAGGTCACCAGGGCCGGTGAACTGATCGAACTCTCCCCGACCGAGTTCGAACTCCTCCGCTTCCTCATGCGCAACCCGCGCCGCGTCCTCAGCAAGGCGCAGATCCTGGACCGCGTCTGGTCGTACGACTTCGGCGGCCGCGCCCACGTCGTGGAGCTGTACATCTCCTACCTGCGCAAGAAGGTGGACGCGGGCCGCGAGCCCATGATCCACACGGTCCGTGGCGCGGGATACGTCCTCAAGCCGGTGACCCGGTGAACCTCCTACGACGGCTACGGCACCTGCCCCGCCCCCGCACCCTGCGCGCCCGCCTCACCGCGGGCCTGGTCGTCCTGCTGGCCGTGAGCTGCGCGGCCGTCGGCGTCGCCGCGGTCGTCGAGCTGAACGGCTTCCTCACCGGGCGCCTCGACCAGCAGCTCCAGCAGAGCGGGCCGAGCTTCCCGCAGTCCCTCGAACACGGCAGGTACAAGCCCAGCGACCGGGACGGCGACGAGCACGGTGACACCCGCCGCCAGGCCGCCGGCACCTTCGGAGCGCGCCTCCTCAACGGCCGGATCACCAACGCGGCCCTGATCCCGGCCGACGACGACCCGGACCTGACCGTCGGCCTCACCACCGGCGACCGCACGGCCCTGGCCGGGGTACCGGTGGACGGCCGGGGACACACGGTCCACCTGAGGTCGATCGGCGACTACCGGATCGTGGCCTGGGCCGGCCTCGACGGCGACGTCCTGATGACCGGTCTGCCCCTGGAACCGGTACGGGCCACCGTCCACCGCCTGGAACTTGTCTCCGCCGGCGTCTTCGGCCTCGCCCTCGCCGCGGCCGGGGTGGCCGGCGCCCTCTGGGTCCGCTGGTCCCTGCGCCCGCTGAGCCGGGTCGCGGCGACCGCCACCCGGGTCAGCGAGCTCCCGCTCGCCAGCGGCGAGGTCGCCCTGCCGCCCCGTGCCCCCGAGTCCGACCCGCGCAGCGAGGTCGGCCGGACGGCCGCCGCCTTCAACCGGATGCTGGGCCACGTCGAGGACGCGCTCTCCAAACGCCACGCCAGCGAGGAACGCCTGCGCACCTTCGCGGCCGACGCCAGCCACGAGCTGCGCACCCCGGTCGCCTCGGTCCGCGGCCATGCCGAACTGGCACTGCTGCACCCGGGCCCGGTACCCGCCGAGGTCACCCGGGCCCTGGAACGCATCGCCGCCGAGTCCTCCCGGATGGGCGAGATGGTCGACGACCTCCTCCTCCTGGCCCGCCTGGACGCGGGCCGGCCCCTGGAGAGCCACCCGGTCGACCTCACCCACCTGATCCTGGACGCGGTCACCGACGCCCGCGCCGCGGGCCCGGACCACCGCTGGACCCTGGACCTCCCCGAGGACCCGGTGACGGTCACCGGCGACACCCACCGCCTGCAACAGGTGCTGGCCAACCTGCTGGCCAACGCCCGTCTGCACACACCGGCCGGTACGAAGGTCACGGTGACCCTGGAGACGGACGGCGCGGAGGCGGTCCTCCAGGTCCACGACGACGGGCCGGGCATCCCGAAGGACATCCAGCCGGGCGTCTTCGAACGCTTCACCCGAGCCGAACACCGCCGTCGCGTGGACACCTCCGGCGGCGGAGCGGGCCTGGGCCTGTCGATCGTGGCGGCGGTGGTGGAGGCACACGGGGGAACGGTGACCGTGGAAAGCCACCTGGGTTCGACGACCTTCACTGTTCAGCTTCCGGCCACTGCAACTCCCTGAGGGGCGCGGGGAACTGCGCGCTCAGCCCAGGACGGCCTGCACGTGCCACCACACCGCACCCCGTACGGCGTACATCTCAATACCGGGTAAGAGCGGTGTCCCCGTCGGCCGTCCCGATGGCAATATGCGGCCCCTTCTTCGGATCCGCCCACTGGAGAATCCGCCGCATCGCGTCCTCCGGCACGGACACGCACCCCGCCGTGGCCCCTGCCCCGTTGACGTGCAGGAAGATCCCGGCCCCGCGTCCCCGTACCGGCTTGTCGTAGTTGAACCCGATCACCAGCGCGTACCCGTACTGCGTCGTGTACGACGACAGCTTCTCCGACTCCGCGGCCCGGCAGTCGGACGGCAGAGGTTCCACCCAACGGTTGTAAGAGGCGGAGTCGTTGTCCTGGCACCACCACGAATTCGCCGTCACCGGCCGGTATTCGACGGCGGTCCCCGCAGGCGCCGCCTGGAGCCCGAACCCGAACGGAAGGTCGTACAACCCGGTAGGCGTGGTGTTCGTGCCCTGCTGCCGCTTGGCCCCCTCGACCAGCCCCTTCGCCCCGAAGCGGGCATCGGCCGACCCCACCTTCACCCACGCCCCGTCCCGGCGCTCCCACCAGGTGAGCGTCCCGGACGTCGAGCTCAGGGCGGACGCCTCGGCGGTGATCAGCTGACTGCCGCCGCCCGTGTCGGCCATCTCGGCGGGCAGCGGTGAGGTGTCCCCGTCACCCGGTGCCGCACCGAGCAGCAGCAGGGACGCGGACAGGAGAGTGGCGACGACGCGTGGACGCATGGCTCAGACGCTAGACGGAGGCAGCGGCAACGGCAGCCCGGGTAGGCCGTCCAGGCTTACCGCGATGTGGTCCTTCTTCTCGAAGTACGCGCTCAGCGAGGCGTCGTCCTCGCGCGCGAACCGCCTTTCGTGCAGCTCGCGGTCGGCCTCGTAGGCCATGTAGGGGACCGCGTAACCACAGCTGTCGCGGATGAGTTCGGCGTGCACGACGATGATCGCGCGCAGGCCGTGCCGGGTCGGGTCGATGTCCGGGAAACGGGTGAGGAGGGCCGTGAAGCGCGGGTCGTCGCGGAAGACCGCCTCACCGCGGCCGTGCACGCGCACGATGTTCGGCGGGCCCTGGAACGCGCACCACATCAGGGTGATGCGGCCGTTCTCCCGCAGATGGGCGATGGTCTCGGCGTTGGAGCCGGCGAAGTCGAGGTAGGCGAAGGTCAGTTCGTCGAGTACGGCGAAGGAACCCTTGAGGCCCTTGGGGGAGAGGTTGACCGTGCCGTCGCTCGCGAGCGGCGCGGTGGCGGTGAAGAACAGGGGCTGTTCCTCGATGAACGTGCGGAGCCTGCCGTCGATGCGTTCGTAAGTCTTTCCCATGAGGCCCCACTGTGGCCGCCCCGGCCGGCGCTGTACACGGGGCGGCCACAGCTGCCTGTCACGTCACTTGGTGAGCGTGCAGGCGGCCAGGGAGTCGAGGCCGGTCGGCTTGGTCGAGGTCCGGCCGATCGCGATGGCGATCCGGTCGATGGTCGACTTCCGCTTGTCCGCCAGCGGGCCGAGGATCGCGTTCTGGACGAAGTTCGGTCCGCCCTGGCCGACCGTGCTCTGGAGCCGGTTGTTGGCCTCGGTGATCTGGGTCTGGAGCAGGGTGAGGTTGCGGTCGACCTCGGCCTTCGCGGAGGCGGGGATCGCCGGCAGCTGGGAGGCGACGTCCGGGCAGGTGATCGTGCCGACGGCGCTGCTGCTCGTGTTCCCGGTGCTGCCCGTCGACTGCTGCTGGGTCGCCGCCGTGCTCGGCGTGGCCGCGGCCGAGGCGGTGCCCGTCGCCGTGCCGCTGCCCGTGTTCGTGGCGGTCCCGCTCGCGTTCAGGGTGCACGGTGCCAGCGAGTCCAGGCCGGTCGGCTTGGCGGCCGTACGGCCGATCGCGGTCGCGATCCGGTTGATGGTCGCCACGCGCTTGTCCTTGAGGGGGCCGAGGATCGCGTTGTTCACGAAGTTCGGTCCGCCCTGGCCCACCGTGTCGACCAGCCGCTTGTTGGCCTCCTGGATCTGCGTCTGGAGGAGCGTGAGGTTTCTGTCGACCTCGGCCTTCGCGGAGGCGGGGATCGCCGGCAGCTGGGAGGCGACGTCCGGGCAGGTGATCGTGCCGGGCGAGGCGGCGAGGGTGCGCGCGTTGCTCGTGTCGCTGCTCTTGTCGGGCGTACCGGCGAGGGCCGAACCGGCGATGACCGCGCCGGAGAGTGCCACGGCGGCGGCACCGCCGATGAGCGCGACACGACGCTTGTTGTACTTCGGAAGAGCCCTGGACATGCGGATGCCTCACTTGGGTCAGAGGTGGGTTTACAAACGCGGCGCCAGCGTTCAGGCATGGGTACGGGTAAGCGGTTTCGTTTGTTCAAACCTTTTTCATATCGGTCCGCCGAGCACGGTTGGATTGACGAATCATGCAGAGCTCTGCATACTCATGCATAGCAAGCGGATGTACGGGAGGAGGGACCCATGACCGAGCGCGTCGTACTCGCCTACTCCGGCGGGCTGGACACCTCCGTCGCCATCGGCTGGATCGCCGAGGAGGCGGGCGCCGAGGTCATCGCCGTCGCGGTGGACGTCGGCCAGGGCGGCGAGGACCTTGACGTCATCCGCAAGCGCGCCCTCGCGTGCGGTGCGGTCGAGGCCGAGGTCGCCGACGCCAGGGACGAGTTCGCCGAGGAGTACTGCCTCCCCGCGATCAAGGCGAACGCCCTCTACATGGACCGCTACCCGCTGGTCTCCGCGCTCTCCCGCCCGGCGATCGTCAGGCACCTGGTCGCCGCCGCGCGCAAGCACGGCGCCGCCACGGTCGCCCACGGCTGCACCGGCAAGGGCAACGACCAGGTCCGCTTCGAGGCCGGCATCGTCGCCCTCGCGCCCGACCTGACCTGTATCGCCCCGGTCCGCGACTACGCGATGACCCGCGACCGGGCCATCGCCTTCTGCGAGGCGAAGAACCTCCCGATCGCGACCACCAAGAAGTCCCCGTACTCCATCGACCAGAACGTCTTCGGCCGCGCCGTCGAGACCGGCTTCCTGGAAGACATCTGGAACGGCCCGATCGAGGACATCTACGAGTACACGCAGAACCCCGCCACCCCGCGCGAGCCCGACGAGGTGGTCGTCACCTTCGAGGCGGGCGCCCCGGTGGCGATCGACGGCAAGTCCGTCACGGTCCTGCAGGCCGTCCAGGAGCTGAACGAGCGCGCGGGCGCCCAGGGCGTCGGCCGCATCGACATGGTCGAGGACCGTCTCGTCGGCATCAAGTCCCGCGAGGTGTACGAGGCCCCGGGCGCGATCGCGCTCATCACGGCCCACCAGGAGCTGGAGAACGTCACCGTCGAGCGCGAACTCGCCCGCTACAAGCGGCAGGTGGAGCAGCGCTGGGGCGAACTCGTCTACGACGGCCAGTGGTTCTCCCCGCTCAAGCGCGCCCTGGACGGCTTCGTCGAAGAGGCGAACCGGCACGTCACCGGGGACATCCGCATGACGCTCCACGGCGGCCGCGCGGTCGTCACCGGCCGCCGCTCGCAATCGTCGTTGTACGACTTCAACCTCGCCACCTACGACTCCGGCGACACCTTCGACCAGGCCGCGGCCAAGGGCTTCATCGACATCTACAGCCTGTCGTCGAAGATCGCCGCACGGCGTGACCTGTCCTGAGCAGTAACGTGACGACCGCCTCCCCGTTCATGGCCGGGGAGGCGGTGCCACATCCGTATCTCTTCTAGGAGCAACGCAAGTGAGCAGCAACAGCGGTGACGTACGGCTCTGGGGCGGCCGTTTCGCGGACGGTCCCGCCGAGGCCCTGGCGAAGCTGTCCGCGTCCGTCCACTTCGACTGGCGGCTCGCGCCCTACGACATCGCCGGTTCGCGTGCCCACGCGCGCGTGCTGCACAAGGCGGGCCTGCTCACCGAGGACGAGCTCCAGCGCATGATCGCCGGCCTCGACCAGCTCGAAGCCGACGTCGCCGACGGCTCCTTCGTGGGCACGATCGCCGACGAGGACGTCCACACCGCCCTGGAGCGCGGCCTCCTGGAGCGCCTCGGCCCCGACCTCGGCGGCAAGCTGCGCGCCGGCCGCTCCCGCAACGACCAGGTGGCGACGCTCTTCCGGATGTACCTGCGGGACCACGCCCGCATCATCGGCGGCCTGATCGCCGACCTCCAGGACGCGCTGATCGGCCTCGCCGAGGCCCACCCGGACGTGGCGATGCCCGGCCGCACCCACCTGCAGCACGCCCAGCCGGTCCTCTTCGCCCACCACGTCCTGGCCCACGTCCAGTCCCTGACCCGGGACGCCGAGCGGCTGCGCCAGTGGGACGAGCGCACGGCCGTCTCCCCGTACGGCTCCGGCGCCCTCGCAGGCTCCTCCCTCGGCCTGGACCCGGAGGCGGTGGCGAAGGACCTCGGCTTCGAGCACGGCAGCTCCGCGAACTCCATCGACGGCACGGCCTCCCGCGACTTCGTCGCCGAGTTCGCCTTCATCACCGCGATGATCGGCGTGAACCTCTCCCGGATCGCGGAGGAGGTCATCATCTGGAACACGAAGGAGTTCTCCTTCGTGACCCTGCACGACGCGTTCTCCACGGGCTCGTCGATCATGCCCCAGAAGAAGAACCCCGACATCGCGGAGCTGGCCCGCGGCAAGTCCGGCCGCCTGATCGGCAACCTGACCGGCCTGATGGCCACCCTCAAGGCCCTCCCGCTCGCCTACAACCGCGACCTCCAGGAGGACAAGGAGCCGGTCTTCGACTCCTGCGACCAGCTGGAGGTCCTGCTCCCCGCCTTCACCGGCATGATGGCCACCCTCACCGTCAACCGCGAGCGCATGGAGGAACTGGCCCCGGCCGGCTTCTCCCTCGCCACCGACATCGCCGAGTGGCTGGTCAAGCAGGGCGTGCCCTTCCGCGTCGCCCACGAGGTGGCCGGCGAGTGCGTCAAGGCGGCGGAGGCCGAGGGCAAGGAACTGGACGAGCTGACGGACGAGCAGTTCGCGAAGATCTCCGCCCACCTGACCCCGGAGGTGCGGACGGTCCTCAACGTCCCGGGCGCCCTCGCCTCCCGCAACGGCAGGGGCGGCACGGCCCCGAGCGCGGTGGCGGTCCAGCTGACCGAGGTCAAGGCGGACGTGGCGGCACAGCACGCGTGGGCGACGGCCAGGACGGTTTAGCCCCGCACGGCGCAGTCGGAAGGGCCCGGACACACCGTCCGGGCCCTTCTCGCTGCGCCCGTCCGTCCCCCGACTGGCCGCCGACCTCGCCGGGTTCGGCGGGCCGTGCGCGGCGGGGCGGGCCAAGGGGGCGCCCCTGCTCAGCTGCCGCCGACGCCGGTCGAAGGCGCATCCGCCTGCTCCTGTTCGAATTGACACCGGGCTACCGGGGCCTCGTACTGAACCAGGAGACGCTTTTGGTCAAAGGTGTCTTTCTGGTGCATTCCACCACCCCTCATCCCACCCCCACATGGAGCCGCCATGACGGTGCAGCCACAGCAAGCGACCATGCCGACGGTCCTGGTGTTCGAGGACGACCCCGGCGGAGACCCGCTGCACATCAACATGCCCGTACCGCATCCCGTCCCCCAGCTGGACACCCAGCCCTTCCCGACGGCCATCGCGGAGACCGCGCCCCAGCCGAACGGCGCCGGGCCCGGTACCGAGGCATTCCGCTACTGGGTGGCGGCAGACTCGCTGAGCCGGGCCGGCCAGACCTGGGGGCCGCTGGTCCCGACCGGGACGAAGTGGCATCCGCAGGTCGGACGCGCTCTCACGGCGCACCTCAACGCGGGGGACGACCTGAACGCCTTCTACGACCGCAAGGGCCTGTGGTTCTTCCGCAGCACGGTGGCGGGCGTCAACGTCGCCGCGTGCGAGAGCAACGAGGTCGTCCAGCACGAGACGGGGCACGCGGTCCTCGACGCCCTGCGCCCCCAGCTGTTCAACATGGCGAGCGCGGAGACGGCCGCCCTGCACGAGGCGTTCGGCGACATCAGCGCCCTGCTGGGCTCCCTCCAGCTGGAGTCGCTGCGGATCGCGGTACTCGCCGAGACACAGAGCAACCTCGAACTGTCCTCGCGGATCTCCCGGATGGCCGAGCAACTGGGCTGGGCGATCCGGCAGGGCCACCCGACCGCGGTGGACCCGGACTGCCTGCGCAACCTGGCGAACAGCTTCTTCTACCGCGACCCGGTGCTGCTGTCGCCCAACGAGCCCGCGAGCAGGCTCTCCAGCGAGCCGCACTCGTTCTCCCGGGTGTTCAGCGGCGCCTTCCTGAAGATCGTCGCCGGGATCTTCCGGCAGCAGGACCTGCAGGACCAGGCCGGTCTGGGCAGGGCGGCCGAGATCGCGGGGCAGCTGCTGGTGGACGCCGTCGTGGCCGCACCGGTGGTGTCCGCCTACTACGCGCAGGTCGCGGGTCACATGATCGCCGCGGACCACCGCCGCAACGGCGGTATGTACGGCCAGTCCCTGCGCTCGGCGTTCATCCGGCACGGCATCCTCTCCCTGGAGTCCGCCGCGTCCATCACCGAGCCGGAGGTGGCCCGCCGGGGCGCCGGAATCGCCGAGGCGACGCCGGGCGGTGGCGACGACGAGGGGCTGACGCCCGTCACGGTCCAGGGGACGACGTACGGCCTCACCCAGCCGCTCACCCTCTCCGCCCCGGCGCAGGAGCGACGCTTCGGCATCGCGGGCTCCGACCCCGCCGGCGGCTCGGTGCGGCCCTCCGACCCCGACCGCGTCGCGACCTCGTACCTCGAGGACCTCTTCCGCCGCGGCCGCGTCCACGTGCCCGAAGAGCACCGCTCCGCCACGTCGTTCGCCGACGACAGCCCCTACCGGCTCAAGACGCACGAGATCGCGCGGAGCACGACCAGCGAGGGGCTGACCCTGGTCCGGCGCTGCTTCGACTGAGCGGCCGGTCCGGGAGATCACCGGAAGAAGCGCAGGCGACGGACGGTGAGCCGTCCGTCGTCCTCGCGCTTGATCACGTGTGTCGTCCTGGACGTCGGCTCCTCGCCCTCGAAGACCGCCTCGCCGCGGGCCAACAGGTCGTCGGCGAACTTCTCGGCGCCCGCCAGTTCCTCCACCGGCCCCTGCACGGCCACCGTGAAACCGGCGCGTTCGAGCGCTTCGCCGCCCAGCGCGGTCACCATGGCGACCACGAGCCGCTGGGAGACCGCCTGCACGGGAACGGCCTCGGTCCCGTCCATGGCCGCGGTCAACGCGGGCGGGCCCTGGCCGTCCGGCAACCCGATCCGCGCCCGGAACACGGGGCGGTCCTCCATCGCGGCCGGGGTGAACACCGGATGCGGCGCGGTACGCATCCCCGCCTCCCGAGCGAACGCCCGCTCCCGGGCGTCCTCACCCACGAAGACGCATGCGTCGGCCGGCGCTCCCCCCGCGCTCGCGACCGCCCGGTCGAAGATCCCGCGACTGTCCTTCGCGCCCCAGTGCACGAGGGCCTGGTCGGTGAAACGGCCGGGGAACGCCTCCGCCAGCGCCTCCGCCACCCGCGCCGCGGCGCCGTCGCCCGGCCCGGGGTTGGAGATGATGCCCTTGCGCACCTCGTCGAGGGCGTCGAGCACGGCGCCGACCCGCGGCAGGGGCCGCAGCCGCAGCGAGCCGTCGGGGTCCACGTGGGGATCCGCGAGGGTCTCCCCGATGTCGAAGAAGATCACAGACATGGGGAGTGCCTCCCCACGGCGAACGCTTTCGAGTCGGGACCACGGGGGTGAAAGCTCCGCGGGCGTGACATGGGAGGACCGCTCCCGGCGCGGGCCGAACCGCGCGGGGCTGGGTAGATTGACTTTCCTGACGTGAGATCCCCTACGCCGATCGTGCCGGAGCCCCCATGCCGTTCAGCCGCCTGGCCACCGCGACCACGCCCACCGCGCACATCGGACTCGGCCTCGCCGCCGTCGGACGCCCCGGCTACATCAACCTCGGCCGCGAGGACGACTTCGGCGAGGACCGCAGTGTCGAAGCGCTCCGCGCCCGGACCCACGAACTCCTCGACGCCGCCTACGCCCAGGGCGTCCGCTACTTCGACGTGGCCCGCTCCTACGGCCGCAGCGAGGAGTTCCTGGCCGCCTGGCTGGCCGCCCGCCCCGAGGTCACCGACGTCGTCGTCGGCAGCAAGTGGGGCTACACCTACACGGCCGGCTGGTCGGCGGACGCCGAGACGCACGAGGTCAAGGACCACAGCCTGGGGACCTACGACCGCCAGCGCGCCGAGACCGCCGAGCTGCTCGGCGACCGGCTCGACCTCTACCAGATCCACTCGGTGACCCCGGACAGCCCCGCCCTCACCGACAAGGAACTGCACGCCCGCCTCGCCGAAGCGGCGGCCACCGGCCTCACCATCGGCTTCTCCACCAGCGGCCCCGCCCAGGCCGACGCGATCCGCGCCGCCCTCGCCGTGACGGCCGACGGCGAGCCCCTCTTCCGCACCGTCCAGTCGACGTACAACGCCCTGGAGACCTCGGCGGGCCCGGCCCTCGCCGAGGCGCACGACGCCGGACTCACGGTGATCGTGAAGGAGGGCATGGCCAACGGTCGGCTGGCCGCCCCGCACGCCCCCGACACCCTGCGGGCCGTGGCCGAGGAGACCGGCCTGGGCTGCGACGCCGTCGCCCTCGCGGTGGTACTCCGCCAGCCGTGGGCCGGGGTCGTCCTCTCCGGTGCGGCGACGGTCGGCCAGCTCGCCTCCAACCTGCACGCGGCCGTGGTCGACCTCGACGCGGACCGGCTGACCCGCCTCGCCACCCTGGCCGAGGAGCCGCGCGCCTACTGGGAGCGCCGCGGCAGCCTGCCCTGGCACTGACAGAACCTGCCCCGACCAGCCCCATGTGAGTCACGCATGCCCCTCGTGAGACAAACGTGTCTCACTTGGGTTACTCTTGTCTCATGGCCCTCGACCGCGACCACGTCCTGCGCAGCGCAGCCGCCCTGCTGACCCGCAAAGCCACCGCGACCATGGACGAGGTCGCCAAGGCCGCCGGGATCAGCCGGGCCACCCTGCACCGGCACTTCGCGGGGCGCGACGCGCTCGTCCGCGCGCTGGAGGCGCTCGGCATCGAGGAGTGCGAGGCGGCCCTGGACGCGGCCCGCCTGGACGAGGGCCCGGCGACCGACGCCGTACACCGTCTGGTCCGCGAGATCGAACCGGCCGCCGGCCTGCTCGCCTTCCTCTACACCGAGAACCAGCTGTTCGAGGGCGACGCGCAGAACCAGGGCTGGACGCGGATCGACGACCGCATCGCGGCCCTCTTCAGGCGCGGCCAGCGGACCGGCGAGTTCCGTATCGACCTCACGCCCGCCTGGCTCACCGAGGCGCTGTACGGCCTGCTGGCCTCCGCCGCCTGGGCGGTCTCCGAAGGCCGCGTCGCCCCCAAGGACTTCACCCACATGATCGTCGAGCTGTTGCTCGGCGGCGCACGACGGAGAGAGGAATCATGACCAGCACCGTGCAGCCGGCGCGCGTCGCGGAGACGGAGGAGAAGCGGCCGGGCCGCTGGCTCGCCCTCTCCGCCCTCGTGCTCGCCGTGCTGCTGGTGGCCGTGGACGCGACCGTCCTCGGCCTGGCGACCCCCTACATCAGCGAAGACCTCGACCCCTCCGGCACCCAGCTGCTCTGGATCGGTGACGTCTACTCGTTCGTCATCGCCGGACTGCTGGTCTCGATGGGCAGTCTCGGCGACCGCATCGGCCGCAAGCGGATCCTGCTCGTCGGCGCCACGGCGTTCGGCGCGATATCCGTCCTGAACGCGTACGCGACGACCCCCGGGCTGCTGATCGCGGCCCGCGCCCTGCTGGGCGTCGCGGGCGCGACCCTGATGCCGGCCACCCTCGCCCTGATCCGCAACCTCTTCCAGGACCCGCGCGAGCGCAGCCTCGCCGTCGGCATCTGGGGTGCGGCGGCCTCGGCGGGCACCGCCGTCGGCCCGATCGTGGGCGGCTTCCTGCTCGAACACTTCTGGTGGGGGTCGGTCTTCCTGATCAACCTGCCGGTGATGGTGGTCCTGGTCCTCGTCGGCCTCAGGACGCTCCCGGAATCCCGCAATCCGGCCCCGGGCCCCTGGGACCTGATCAGCGTCGTCCTGTCACTGGTCGGCATGATCGCCGTCGTGTACGCGGTGAAGGAAGCCGCGACCCACGGCCTCACCGGGGTGACCGCGGCCGCCGCCCTGCTCGGCGTCATGGCCCTCTACGGTTTCGTCCACCGCCAGCTCACCATGCCCAAGCCCCTGCTGGACATGCGGCTGTTCCGCAACCGCGGCTTCAGCGGCGCCGTCCTGGCCGACCTGCTGACCGTGCTCGGCATGTCCGGCCTCGTGTTCTTCCTCTCCCAGTACCTGCAACTGGTCCAGGGCAGGCACCCGTTCGAGGCGGGCCTCGCGGAACTCCCGGCCGCGGTCGGCGCGGTGGCGGCGGGCCTGGTGGCCGGCCGGGCGGCCCGCCGGCACTCGGTACGGGCGGTGGTCTCCGGCGGCCTGGCGGCCGTGGGCGTGGCCCTCGCGGCCCTGACCACCCTCTCGCAGTCCACCGGCTACCCGGTGCTCGGCGCCGCCCTCCTGGTGGTCGGCGTCGGCGCGGGCTTCTCTTTCACGGTCACGGCGGACGTCATCCTCTCCAGCGTCCCCAAGGACCAGGCCGGTGCCGCCTCGGCGGTCTCCGAGACGGCGTACGAACTGGGCGCGGCGCTGGGCATCGCCCTGCTCGGCTCGATCGTGATGGGCGTCTACCGCGGCTTCACGGCCCCGCCGGGCACCCCGGCCGCCGTCCATGAGTCGCTGGGCGCGGCGCTGGAGGCATCGAAGACCATGCCCGCACCCACGGCGACCGACATGCTGACATCGGCCCGCGACTCCTTCACCCACGGCCTCCACCTGGCCTCGGGCGCAGGCGCCGCCGTCCTCCTGGCAACGGCGGTGGCGGCCTGGTTCCTGCTACGAAATCAACGGCTGGAGAGCGCCCCGTAAGGGGCGCGGGGAACTGCGCGAGAAACCACGACGCACCCGCGCCCAAAATGCCACCGAACCCCTCCCACCTCACTTCTTCTTGTAACCGAGCACCGTCATCATCCCGCTCTCCGAGTGGTACTGGTTGTGGCAGTGCAGCATCCACAACCCGGGGTTGTCGGCATCGAAGTCGAGTACCAGCTTGCGGTGCGGCAACACGATCGTCGTGTCCTTGCGCGCCCCCGCCGAGCTGATCCCGGTGACCGAGAACGTGTGCCCGTGCAGATGCATCGGGTGCCACATGTCGGTCGCGTTGACGAGCGTCAGCCGCACCCGCTCACCCGACCGCACCTCGTGCCGCTGCCGCACGTCGTACTGCGTGTGGTCGAACCCCCAGTCGTACCGCTGCATCGTGCCGGTGATCCTGATGAGCAGGTCGCGGTCGGGGACCCGGTCGTCCATGGCGACGGACTCGGCCGGCAGCAGGCGGCGCGCCGGCACGATCTCGCGGTCCAGCTCGTTCGGGCGGACATCCGGCGCCGGAAGGTTTCTCCCCTTGTCGGTGCGGAGGATCGCCATCGCCTTGCCCTTCTTGCCCTCGGCGAGTGCGACGAGCGGGAAGACGCCGTCCTTGGCGGTGACGAGGACGTCGTACCGCTCGGCCATGCCGATGAGCAGCGCGTCGGTCCGCTTGTGCTGCACGGGGTAGCCGTCGGTGTGGGTCACGGTCATCTCGTGGCCGCCGAGCGCGACCCGGAAGGCCGTCTCGGAGCCCGCGTTGATGATGCGGATCCGGACCCGGTCGCCGGGGCGGCAGCGGAAGACCGAGGGGTCGGTGCGCAGGCGGCCGTTGGCCAGGTAGTGCGGGTAGGCGACGTTGCCGCCCTCGCCGTGGAGCAGCTCGCTGTGGGAGTTGCGCAGGACCCGGTCGGGGCCCGTCGGCTTCTTCGACTTGCCCTTGGCCGTGGGTGTGGACGTGGGTTTGGACGGGGACGCGGAGGCGTGCGCCGATCCGTGGGGGCTCGGGCTCGTGTGGCCGGGGCCCATGCCCATCCCCATGTTCATCGCCATCGACCCGCCCGGCTTGAGCTGGTCGAGCACCTGCTCGGGGTTGGAGCCGTCGATGTCGTCGACCCAGTCGTCCAGGACGACGATCCACTCCTGGTCGTAGGCGAGCGGCTCCTTCGGGTCGTCGACGATGAACGGCGCGTAGAGGGCCCGGTCGGGCTGCATGCCGACGTGCGAGTGGAGCAGATACGTGCCCGGGTGCGCGGCGACGAACCGGTAGACGAAGTCCGTGCCCGGCTGGATGGGCGGCTGGGTCAGGTCCGGGACACCGTCCATGTCGCAGCGCAGGCGCACCCCGTGGGCGTGCAGCGTGGTCTTATCGGCCAGCTGGTTGGAGAGGGTCAGGCTGAGGACGTCACCGGCGGTGACGCGCACCAGCGGCCCCGGGACCGACTCGTTGTACGCCCAGCTGTGGACCGACCGCCCGCCCAGGTCCAGCATGCTCCTGGCGGCCGTGAACCTGATCATGCGGACGGGGCCGGACCCGCGCTTCCGCTCGGCCGCCAGCACCTCCGGGTCCGACGGATTGACGTACCCCTTGGGCCCCTGCGGGACGAACGCCGAAGTGCCGGCCGTGTGTTGCGGGCCCGAACGGGGTTCGGAGCCCGAGTCGGTACATGCCGCGAGGAGTCCCGCGCCGGCGGCAGCGAACGGAGCACGGAGCAGGGTACGCCGAGAAGGTTTCTGCATGTCTGAATAAGACATGCTGTGTGCTCATATGGCCGGTAAATGCCGACGAATGACCGAAGTGTCGGGGCAGATTCCACCGGCAGGCGGACGCCGGACGGGTGTCAGGCAGATGGCAGACAGAAGGGCACGGACCACCGGTCCGTGCCCTTGCGCCGAAAGAGTGTCAGCCCGCCTCCGCCGTCAGGCGGCCTTCGCCTTCGTGGCGTACATGTCCACGTACTCCTGCCCGGACAGCCGCATCACCTCGGCCATCACCGAGTCGGTCACGGCCCGCAGCACGTAGCGGTCCCGGTCCATCCCCTCGTACCGGGAGAACTCCATGGCCTCGCCGAACCGGACGGTGACCTTGCCGGGCCGCGGGATGCCCGCGCCGCCCGGCTGCAGCTTGTCCGTGCCGATCATCGCGAAGGGGACCACCGGCGCGCCGGTCATCAGCGTCAGCCGAGCGATGCCGGTACGGCCCCGGTAGAGCCGGCCGTCGGGGGAGCGGGTGCCCTCCGGGTAGATCCCGAAGATCCGGCCCTCGTCCAGGACCCGCTTGCCGGTCATCAGCGCGGCGACGCCGCCGCTCGCGCCGTCCCGGTCCACCGGGATCATGCCGACACCCGTGAAGAACCAGGCCATCAGCCGGCCCTTGAGGCCCTTCCCGGTGACGTACTCGTCCTTGCCGATGAAGAACACCTGCCGCTTGCTCACGAGCGGCAGGATCATCGAGTCGATGAACGTGAGGTGGTTGCCGGCGAGGATGACCGGCCCGTCCCCCGGGATGCGCTCCACGCCCTCCACCTGGGGGCGGAACATCAGGCGCATGATCGGTCCGAGCACTGCCTTGATGAGCGCGAAGCGGGACAACGGGTCCTCCGATGTCGAGGGGCGGTATGAGTCTGTGCAGGTGAGGACATTACTCGCGGCGCCGCCGGAAGCGCACATCGGGTGCGGCCGGTTCACCGAGGTCTTACGTAGTGTTGACGCTGGTTTACCTGCGGTGACGTCCCGGAGTCGGCTCGTAACGAGCCTGCGACGATGTGACGGATGTCGCCGACGCCCCGTCATGACTCGCCGTCCATCAGCCATACGGCGTCACCCGACCGTTGGGTCGGCGGTCTCCCTTCGGTCACATGTGCAGTCCTACGATCAGCCGGCATCGAAGGGCGAGGGTCAGGAGGGCGCTCATGAACACGGACGACTCGATCGAGCGGACGCAGGTGAACGGCACGACCGGACGGCGGGCCCTGCTCGGCGCCGCGGTGCTCGGCGCCGGTGGCGCGGTCCTCGGCCTGCCCGGCGCGGCCAGAGCGGCCGAGGGCAGGCAGGCCGCGCACGGCAACGGCGGCCTGAAGAGCCTGCCGAAGCCGACGATCATCGGCCACCGTGGCTCCAGCGGCTACCGCCCGGAGCACACCTTCGGCTCCTACAACCTCGCCCTCGACCTCGGCGCCGACGTCGTCGAGGCCGGCGACCTCGTCCCCACCAAGGACGGCCACCTGGTCTGCCGCCACGAGCCGGAGATCGGCGGCACCACGAACGTCGCCGACCACCCCGAGTTCGCCGACCGCAAGACCACCAAGACGCTGGACGGCGTCCCCACCACCGGCTGGTTCACCGAGGACTTCACGCTCGCCGAGCTGAAGACGCTGCGGGCGATCGAGCGCATCCCGGCCAACCGCCCGCACAACACGATCTACAACGGCCGCTGGGAGATCCCCACCTTCGAGGAAGTCCTCAAGTGGCAGGACGAGCAGACCCGCAAGCGCGGCAAGCAGGTCTGGATCTACCCCGAGACCAAGCACCCCACCTACTTCCGCCGCCTCGGCCTCGGCCTCGAGGAGCGCGTCGCCAAGCTGCTGCGCAAGTACGGCAAGGACAAGCGGAACTCGCCGGTCATCCTGCAGTCCTTCGAGCCGACCAGCATCCAGCGCCTGAACACGCTGGTCGACAACCCGCTGGTGGTCCTGCTCTCCGGCGCGGCCACCCGGCCGTACGACTTCGTCGCGACGGGCGACCCGCGCACCGTCGCCGACCTGATCACGCCCAAGGGGCTGCGTGAGATCGCCGGCTACGCGCAGGGCATCGGCCCGACCGTGGACCTGATCATCCCGAAGGACGCGAACGGCAACTTCACCACGCCGAGCACGCTGGTCGCGGACGCGCACAAGGTCGGTCTGATCCTGCACCCGTACACGATGCGCAACGAGAACCCCTTCCTGCCGCCGGCCTACCGCCTCGGCAGCGACGCGGACGCGTACGGCAACGTCTTCCCCGTCTTCCAGAAGTACTTCGAGACCGGCATCGACGGCGTCTTCACCGACAACGCCGACACCGCCCTGCTGGCCCGCGCCGACTTCGTCAACGGCTGAGCCCCCGCGCCCCGTTCGGGGTGTCTCCCGGCCGCCCCGGCAACCTGTGCCGGGGCGGCCGCGTCGTTCCGCATGTGACGAACGACCTGGTCGCCGCCCTGCGCCCGCTGCTCACCGCCGAGGCCGCCGCCGAGGCACAGGCCTGCGGCAGCGACCCCCGCGACCTGGAGCAGACGGTCTGGCTCCGCCTCCTGGAGCGGCTGGAGACCCACGGCCCACCCCGGGCCCCGGAGGACTGGCTGCGCCGGGCCGTGCGCGCCGAGTCCCGCCGCACCCGGCGCACCGTCCGCCGGGAACACCCCTACGCCACCGACCCCGCCGACCCCGGGGTCCCCACCCCCGAACAACGTGTCCTCACCACCGCCCGGCACCGCGCCCTGCGCGAGGCGGTCGCCCGCCTCCCCGGCCGCTGCCCCCGCCTCCTGCAGGCACTGCTGTCCCCGAAGGACCTGACATACCGGGAAATCGCGGGGGAGTTGGGTATCTCACAGGGCAGTCTCGGCCCGGAACGCTCCAGATGTCTGGGTTGTCTGCGCCGATTGTTGACGCCGGAGGTTGCGCCCCGCGAAGCGCGGGGATAGGAGTGAGAACGACAGGCGATCAGGTGAGCGGGAGGCGTGCGCACATGGGCATGAGCGTGACCATCTCGGTGGCGACCGAGCAGGATGCAGAGCAGATCTTCAGGCTCCAGTACCTGTGCTTCCAGAGTGAAGCGGCGCTGTACGGCAACTACCGCATCGACCCGCTCGTCCAGAGCCTCGACTCGGTCCGCCAGGAACTCGCCACCGACTGCGTCTTCGTCGCCCGCCTCGGCGATGAGGTCGTCGGCTCGGTCCGCGGCTCGGTCACCGAGGACGGCGCCGCCGCCATCGGCAAGCTCTGCGTCCACCCCCGCCTCCAGGGCCACGGCATCGGCGCCCGCCTGCTCCGCGCGGCCGAGGAGGCCCTCGCCGAACAGCGCGGCGCCAAGAGGTTCCGCCTCTTCACCGGCCACCGCAGTGAGGGCAACCTCCGCCTGTACCGCCGGGTCGGCTACGAAACGGTAGGCACGTCAAAGGGCGCAGACGGCGTCCCGATGATCGTCCTGGAAAAGCCGGCCAGTACGTACGCGACAACGGCCTAGCTTTCCAACGCCCTCACTGAAGCGCCCCTTTTAGGGGCGCGGGGAACTGCGCGATCAGCCACAACGCACCCGCTGCCGCGCACGTTCCTCAACCAGTTCCCCCCTGGGCGCCCTTCCGCAACCAGTACAACGCGGAAAGCGGCAACAGCACGGGAATGAACACGTACCCCATCCCGTAGTCCGACCACACGGTCGCATCCGGGAACGCGGAAGAGTCGACGAGGGTCCACGTACCCACGATCAACACCCCCGCGAGCTCGGCGGCGCAGCACACCTGCGCCACCCTGCGCGCAGTCTCGCCGCCCCGCACCAGCGTGTACGTGATGAACGCGTACACGACCCCGGCAACGGCGGACAACGAGTACGCGAGCGGCGCCCGGTCGAACTCGGTCGCGATCTGGTAAGCAGAGCGCGACACCGCCCCGACGACCATCACACCGTAGAACCACACCAGCAGCGTCCCCGGCCCGCTGGTCAGCCGCTTCGGCCTCTCTTCCACGGCCGTCATCTCACCCTCCCCAGATGTCATAGAGCCGCACCTCCAGCACGGCCAGCACCACACCGCCCGCGGCGACCGTCACGGAACCCCACCGCGTCCGCTCGGCGAGCGACATGAACCCCGCGGCCGGCACGCACGCGAACGCGCCCAGCAGATAGGCGACGAAGATCGTCGTCCCCTGGTCCGGCTTCTCGCCCCGCGCCAGCAGGACGATCCCGGCGATCAGCTGGATCACCGCCAGCACCGTCACCACGGCCATCCCGATGAAGTGCCAGTCCTTCGTCGGCTGGTCCCGGTACGCCGCCCAGCCGCACCACGCGGCGAGCAGCAGCGCGGCGACTCCGGTCACCAGCAGCAGGGCATTGAGCATGCGGTGACCTTATTACGGCCGAATCGGCCCGATGCCGTCGCCCCTGTCGTACACCGTAGGGTCTAGACCATGACGATCCACGCACAAGCCCTGCTTTTCGACAACGACGGCACCCTGGTCTCCTCCCTCGAGTCGGTCGAGCGCTGCTGGACCCTCCCCCACGCCTAAAGGGCGCGGGGGGACCCCCACGGCGGCGGAGTACGGCGTCACCGAGGAGTTCGCCCGAGTCGAGCTGCACGGACGGCCCGCCGCGGACATCGTCGCCGACCTGCTCCCGCCGGCCCTCGTACCGGAAGCCGTCGCCCGCGTCGAACAGCTGGAGGTGGAGGACGTCCCCAACGGCGGCGTCCACCTGCTCCCCGGCACCGCCGCCCTCCTCGACTCCCTGCCCGCCGACCGCTGGGCCGTCGTCACCTCCGCCACCCGCCGCCTGGCCGAGGCCCGCCTGGAAGCGGTCGGGATCCGGCCGAAGACGCTGGTCTGCGCCGACGACATCACCCGTGGCAAGCCCGACCCCGAGCCCTACCTCCTCGCCGCCCGGCACCTCGGTGTCGACCCGGCGCACTGCGTGGTCTTCGAGGACGCCCCCGCCGGACTCCAGGCGGGCCGCGCGGCCGGCATGACCACCGTGGCGTTGGCCACAACCCACCAGGCGCACGAGCTGACCGCGGACCTCGTGGTGAAGGACCTCTCGGCCTTGTCCGCGCTGGTCGCCGAGGGCGGCGTCGAGATATCGCCCCGCGGCTGAAAGGTGTCCGCCGCTGTCCAGCATGCGGACGGCGGCGGCCTGTCAGGACCGTAGGTCTGGTTTACTGATCGCATGACCACGACGAGCGACCGCACTCCTGCGACCGAGGCGACCATGACGCCCGGTGCTCGTTGTATGTGTCGAATGTGCGCCTTCTAGAGGGCCCCCGCACCACCCCAGAGCCTCGCGCCCCGAAGCGAGCTGCCGTGGCCTGTCCGTACGCCCTGAGTCGTATGTGACCCGGCTGCCCCGCGCACGTTCTTCCTCCCGTACCAGGGCACACCCACGCCCGCGTACTCAACAGTGATGGAATCCCAGTGATCACCACATCGGGCCTGACCAAGGTCTATCGCACCCGCGGCCGAGAGGTCACCGCCCTCGACGGCGTCGACCTGCACGTCCGCGAGGGCGAGGTGTACGGCGTCATCGGCCAGTCCGGCGCCGGCAAGTCCTCGCTCATCCGCTGCGTCAACCTGCTGGAACGCCCCACCACCGGCACCGTGACGGTCGACGGGCAGGACCTCACCGCCCTCGCCGGACGCGGTCCCCGGGCCGGCCGGGAGCTGCGGCAGGCGCGCAGCCGGATCGGCATGGTCTTCCAGCACTTCAACCTGCTGTCCTCCCGGACCGTCCAGGACAACGTCGAGCTGCCGCTGGAAATCCTCGGAAAGTCGGGGAAGGAACGTTCCCGCAAGGCACTTGAGCTGCTCGACCTCGTCGGGCTCGCCGACAAGGCGAAGGCCTACCCGGCCCAGCTCTCCGGCGGCCAGAAGCAGCGCGTCGGCATCGCCCGCGCCCTGGCCGGCGACCCCAAGGTGCTGCTCTCCGACGAGGCCACCAGCGCGCTGGACCCGGAGACCACCCGCTCCATCCTCCAGCTGCTGCGCGACCTGAACCGGCAGCTGGGCCTGACCGTCCTGCTCATCACGCACGAGATGGACGTCGTGAAGACCGTCTGCGACTCGGCCGCGCTGATGGAACGCGGCCGCATCGTCGAGCACGGGACCGTCAGCGAACTGCTCGCGACCCCCGGCTCCGTGCTGGCCGCCGCGCTCTTCCCGGTCGGCGGCGACGCATCCGCCGACGACCGCACCGTCCTGGACGTCACCTTCCACGGTGAGGCCGCCACCCAGCCGGTCATCTCCCAGCTCTCCCGCACCTACAACATCGACATATCGATCCTCGGCGCCGCCATCGACACCGTCGGCGGCCTCCAGATCGGCCGGATGCGCATCGAACTCCCCGGCCGCTACGAGGACAACGTGGTGCCCATCGGTTTCCTGCGCGAGCAGGGCCTGCAGATCGACGTACTGGGCCAGGAGCCCGCGCTGGTGAAGGACGGTGCCAAGTGACCTGGTCCGAGATGCAGCCGCTGCTGTCCCAGGCGTGTTGGGACACGCTCTACATGGTCGGATGGTCCACGCTGATCGCCGTCGTCGGCGGCCTCCCGCTCGGCGTCCTGCTCGTCCTCACCGACCGGGGCGGCCTGCTCCAGAACGTGCTGGCCAACAAGGTCATCGGGCAGATCGTGAACGTCGCCCGCTCGATGCCGTTCATCATCCTCATGGTCGCCCTGATGAACTTCACCCGCTGGATCACCGGGACGACCATCGGCCGCGAGGCCGCCATCGTGCCGCTCGCGATCGGCGCCATCCCCTTCTTCGCCCGCCTCGTCGAGACGGCTGTCCGCGAAGTGGACGGCGGGCTCGTGGAGGCTGTGCAGTCGATGGGCGGCAACACCTGGACCGTCGTACGGAAGGTCCTCGTACCCGAGTCGCTGCCCTCGCTCATCTCCTCCACCACGACCACGATCGTCGCGCTCATCGGCTACTCCGCCATGGCCGGCACGGTCGGTGCCGGCGGGCTCGGCGACATCGCCATCCGCTACGGCTACCAGCGGTTCGAGACCGAGCTGATGTGGATCACGGTCGCCATCCTCGCCGTCGTCATCTCCGTCATCCAGTTCGCCGGCGACTACGCGGCCCGCTCGCTGCACCGCCGGGGCGGCCGGTCGGGCCCGGTGCCGAAGCTCCGGCTGCTCAAGGCGTCCACCGCGACGAGCAAGACCGTCTGAGCCCACCCCCTGTTTTCCCCGCACCACCCTCCGCGGGGTCGCTCCACCCTTAAGGAAAGGCACTTTTCGTGCGTAACACCGCCAAGCTCACCACCGCCGTCCTCGCCGCCGGAGCCCTCACCTTCGGGCTCACCGCCTGCGGCTCGGACAAGGACTCCGCCTCCGGCTCCGCCGACTACAGCGGACCGCTGGTCGTCGCCGCGAGCCCGACCCCGCACGCCGAGATCCTCGACTACATCAAGGACAACCTGGCGAAGAAGGCCGGACTCGACCTGGAGGTCAAGGAGTTCACCGACTACATCACGCCGAACACGGCGACCGAGGACGGCTCGGTGGACGCCAACTACTTCCAGAACAAGCCGTACCTCGACGACTTCAACAAGAAGCGCGGCACCCACATCGTGTCCGTCGTCACGGTGCACCTGGAGCCGCTCGGCCTCTACTCCCACAAGGTCAAGAGCGTCGACGCGCTGAAGAGCGGTGCGACCGTCGCCGTCCCCAACGACTCCGTGAACGAGGCGCGCGCCCTCAAGCTGCTCGCCGCCAACGGACTCATCACCCTCAAGGACGGCGCCGGCAGCGAGGCGACCCCGCAGGACATCGCCAAGAACCCGAAGAACCTCCAGTTCAAGGAGGTCGAGGCGGCCCAGACCGCGCGCTCCCTGGACGACGTGGACGCCGCGGTCATCAACGGCAACTACGCCATCTCGGCCGGCATCAAGCCCGCCAAGGACGCCCTCGTCCTGGAGTCCGCGAAGAACAGCCCGTACGGCAACTTCCTCGCGGTGAAGAAGGGCAACGAGAAGGACCCGCGGGTGAAGAAGCTCGCCAAGCTCCTCACCTCGCCCGAGGTGAAGAAGTTCATCGAGGACAAGTACCAGGGCTCGGTCATCCCGTCCTTCTGAGCCGTCGCGTCCTGCTGACGGCACGTATACGGCGTATCGCCACGCACGGGGTCCACTCGGTCACCACGGGTGGACCCCGTCGTGCGGTTCAGTGGTTTCATGCTGCATGCTGGGCAGTTCGCAGGCCCTGAACGATTTCCGAAGGTTACGGAGCGGCGCATGACTAGCACCTTCCCCAACATCTCCATCAGCACGGAGCGGTTGGTGCTGCGTCCCCTCGACGAGGACGACGTGCCCGCGCTGGCCGAGATGATGAACGACGAGCAGGTGGCGGCCTGGACCAGCGTCCCGCAGCCGTACAGCGAGGACGCCGCCCGGCGCTGGATCACCGAGCACGCCCCGGCCGATCGGCTCGCCGGCCGGGGACTCGACCTCGCCGTCACCGAGTTCCTCACCCAGCGGCTGGTCGGCGTCGTCCGGCTCGCCAGGACCAACTGGCACATCAGGTCGACCGAGTTGTCGTACATCATCGCCCCCTGGGCCCGCGGCGAGGGCTACGCGTCCGAGGCCGCGCTCGCCACCGCCCAGTGGCTGCTCGGCGACCAGAAGCTGGAGCGCATCGAACTGCGCACCGCCGCCGACAACACCGCCGCGCAGCAGGTGGCACAGAAGATCGGCTGTATCAGCGAGGGCGTGCTGCGCAACGCCTGCATAGTCCACGTCCGCACCGAGGACGGCACCTGGGCGGACGTGCGCAGCGACTACATAGTGTGGAGCCTGCTCCCGGAGGACCTGGAGGGCGCGGGTGAGGAACTCGCCGGAAGCGACGGCTTCACCTCCTGGAACTGACGGCGGCGGGACTCGCCCCGTCACGCGCCGTACACCTCCACCAGGTACCCTCACGGAGCCCGCCCGCCGGGCCCGGACCCTGACGACCTGCGAAAACCCTGGAGACTGACGACGATGGCCGACCGGGTCACGGTGATCGGCTGGGACGGCTCGCCCCTGACCGCCGCGGGGCGCGGCGCACTCGGCGCCGCCACGCTCGTCGCGGGCGCGGCCCACCATCTCGCCCTCCCCGAGGTGCCGCCCGGCGCGGAACGGATCCGCCTCGGCAGCGTTGCCCTCGCGGCCCGCCGCATCGCAGGCCACCGCGGCACCGCCGTGGTGCTCGCCGACGGCGACCCCGGCTTCTTCGGCGTCGTACGGACCCTGCGCGCGCCCGAGTTCGGCCTGGAGGTCGAGGTCGTCCCCGCCGTCTCCTCGGTGGCCGCCGCCTTCGCCCGCGCCGGGATGCCCTGGGACGACGCACAGGTGGTCGTCGCCCACCGGCGCACCCTGCGACGCGCGGTGAACGTGTGCCGCGCCCACACCAAGGTCGCCGTCCTCACCTCACCCGGCGCCGGCCCCGCCGAACTCGGCCTGCTGATGGAGGGCGTGCACCGCACCTTCGTCATCTGCGAGGAACTCGGCACCGAACGCGAACAGGTCCACGTCGTCACCTCCGACAAGGCCGCCGACCACGCCTGGCGCGACCCCAACGTCGTCATCGTCATCGGTGGTACGACCGGGGCGGTGACGGTGCCCGAGGGCGGCGGCTGGATCGCCGGCCGCGATCCGGCGGCCGGCCCGCGCGGTTGGGTGCTGCCCGACGCGGAGTACGGCGACGGAGCCCCGCTCGGCGAAGGGGAAACGGATCTGCTGCGGGCCGCCCAACTCGCCCGGCTGGGACCCCGGGTCGGAGACCTCGTCTGGGACATCGGCTGCGGCAGTGGCGCGTTCGCCACCGAGGCCGCGCGCGCCGGCGCCGCCGTCATCGCCGTCGACCGGGACCTCGCGGCGTGTGTGCGCAGCGAGACGGCCGCCCGGAAGTTCGGCGTCCAGCTCCAGATCGTGCACGGCGGCGCGCCCCACGTACTGGAGAACCTGCCCGAACCCGATGTCGTCCGGGTCGGCGGCGGGGGAGCGGCCGTGGTGAACGCGGTCGCCGACCGCCGCCCGCAGCGCATCGTCACCCACGCCGCCACCCGCGACGCGGCCGAACTCGTAGGACGCGGCCTGACCGAGCACGGATACCACGTCGAATGCGCCCTCCTGCAGTCCGTCGAACTCGACACCAGGGCCTGGACGGAGACCGAGCGGAACGTCGCGTTCCTGCTCAGCGGTGTTCTCCCCGAGCGCGCCCCGTGATCCTGTTGTCATACTGCGCGCGGTAGGCTGGCCGATCGCTGCACCGCACCGGTGGCCCGGAAATCTGTTCGTCAATGTCCGGAAAACACGCTCCTTTTGGGGCGGGTGTGGTACGGCAGAACCGGGGACGCGCAACGTGGCGCAGTCCACAGCGGGCTGTCGCGGATCACGCTGTCGCGACGGTCGAACGGCCGGGACAATGCCACTGAATGGCTTTGTCGCCTTTTCCGGCGGGTCGTTCGTGCCGCTGGGCACGCACGCTCGTTCTTGACTGTGGGGCGGTCGGTGCGCCGCCCCGGGCGAGCTGGTCGTAGAAGGCACTAACCGATGGGCGAGGGGTACGCATGACGGACACCGGCCAGGTCCCGGGCGAGGGACTGCCGGAGAGCGCAGGCATGGTGGAACAGCCGGGCGTTGCCGCGCACGGCGCGTACACCTACCTCTCCGAGTCGCCTGCCGAGGACGAAGAGGACCTGCTGCTCCCCGGCGCCCAGGGCGCCTGGGGCAACGAAGTGCCGCCGCCGGCCCCGGAGCCGGTCGTCGAGACCGTCCACGAGCCCGGCCCGCACGAGACGGGCGGCCGGGACAGCGGCTCGGTCGACCTCAGCGCGGTCCGGCTGCCCAGCTCGGTACCGGCGTCCCCGATCCTCTCCGTGCCGCACGACCCGGCGGCCGCCCCGGCCCCGCGCCGCCCGCTGCACCTCGGCCCGCCGATCCCCGACGCCTCCACCAGCCCGGTCCGCTCCCTCGCCGACCGCGGTCCGGCCGGCGCACCGGTACGGCAGCCGGGCGTGCCGGCGGCCGGTCCCGAGTACCTCGACGTCCAGGCGCTGCACGAGGCGGTACCGCAGTCTGCCGCGCCCTGGGGTGCGCCGCAGGCCGTCCCGCAGACGGCCCCGCCGGCCGCCCCGCAGGCCGCTCCGGTGGCACAGGTGGCCGCACAGGCCCCGGCTGCCGAAACGGTTACTCCGATCGTCACGGCTGCGGAGACGGCTGCTGTCGCGGCTCCCGCCGCGCCTGCCGCGCCCGTTGCTCCGGAACGTGAGCCGCAGCCCCGGCCGCAACCCGTGGCCGCCCACGAACCCGGCACTCCCGACCCGGCGGGCGCCGCGCAGGCGGCCGTCGCCCGCCTCGCCACGGCGGCCGTGGCCGCGGGCATCGCGGGCGAGCCGCAGGTACCGGAGGCCGGCGTCGGCGCGCAGCCCGAGAACGCCTACGGTTCCCAGGGCGCCGTCCAGCCGGTCGACGGGGGCGTTCCGGCGCCTGCGGCCGGGCCGGTGGCGCCGCAGGCCGTGCAGGCGCCGGACGTTGCTCAGGTGACGCAGGTTCCGCAGTTCCCGGACGCTCCGGGGATCGCCGAGGCTCCGCAGCCTCCGCAGGGGCCGGACGCGGTGCCGCCGCAGCCGGCTCCGGCGGACGTGGTGGGTCCGGAGACCGCGCAGGCTCCCGGCGCCGACGCGACAGCGGACGGCGGTACCCCGCCGGAGCCGGAGGAGGCCGGTCATCGGCTCGCGGAGCCGGAGACGGTCGCCGAGGCCGTGGTGGCCGCGCCGGAGCAGCAGGTCGTGGCGCCGGTCGGAGTGGAACGGACCCCGGAGCCCGTGCTGCCCGAGCCCGGCGGCCCGGCGACGGCAGCCGTCGTGTCCGAAGCAGTCGTGCCCGAAGCAGTCGTGCCCGAAGTGGACGTATCCGAAGCGGACGTACCGGAAGCTGTCGTGGCGCCAGTTGTCGCGCCGGACGGTGCCGTGGCGGAGGCCGTCGCGCCGGAGGCGGTTGTGCCGGAGGCGGTTGTGCCGGAGGCGGTTGTGCCGGAAGCCGTTGTGTCCGGGGCCCTTCCGGCTTCGGAGGCCGTCGTGGCCGAGCCCGCCCAGCCGGTGCCCGCCGTGCCGGTGCAGACCGAGGAGGCTGCCGCCGAGGAATCCGCCCCGGCAGCCCCCGCACCCGTCGCCGCCACCGAGGTCCCCCAGCCGGCGGAGCCCGTCACCGCGGCCGTCCCGGAGACCGAGCAGGTCCCCCCGCCCGCCGCGGCCGAGGTACCCGCGGCGGCTGTCGCAGCGCCGCCGGCCGAGGCCCCCGAGGCGCACCCCGCCGAGCCCGTCCAGCCGGTCGACGTCCCCCTCGCCGGCCCGCAGATCCGGGGCTCGGCGCCCGCCACCGAGGACGCCCCGGCGGTCGCCGTCCCGACGGAACCGGCCCCGGACCACCCGCTGGGCGAGTTCGTCGCCGTCGACGGCCAGGTGCCGACCACCCCGCACCTCGCCCCCACCCCGCCCCACCCGCTGATCCTCCCCGCCCAGGACCAGGGCGGACCGTCCGTGCCCGAACAGGCCGCGACGGTCCCCGCGCCCCGCGAGGCCGAACCCGCTCCGCTGCCGGAGCACCCCGATGTCGTACAGCAAGCGGAGGACCTGGACACCAGGGCCGCCGACCAGGAAGAGAGCACGGCCCCCGTGGCAGAAGCACGTCAGTCCACCGGCCCGGCCGCACCTGCCTACGACGACGCCGAACGCGAGGCCGTCCTCAAGGTCATGCGCGAGCGCCGTGACATCCGCAACGGCTTCCGCAGCGACCCCATCCCGCACGAGGTGCTGCTGCGTGTCCTGGAGGCCGCGCACACCGCGCCCTCCGTCGGCCACTCCCAGCCCTGGGACTTCGTCGTCATCCGCTCGGCCGACACCCGCCGCTCGATGCACGAACTGGCCATGCGCCAGCGCGACGCCTACGCCAAGTCCCTCCCCAAGGGCCGCGCGAAGCAGTTCAAGGAACTGAAGATCGAGGCCATCCTCGACACCCCGGTGAACATCGTCGTCACCGCCGACCCGACGCGCGGTGGCCGCCACACCCTCGGCCGGCACACCCAGCCGCAGATGGCGCCCTACTCCGCCGCCCTCGCCGTCGAGAACCTCTGGCTCGCCGCGCGCGCCGAGGGCCTCGGTGTCGGCTGGGTGAGCTTCTTCGACGAGCGCGAGATGGTCCGCGCCCTCGGGCTGCCCGAGCACCTCGAAGTCATCGCCTACCTGTGCGTGGGGTACGTCGACGAGTTCCCGGACGAGCCCGAGCTGATGCAGGCCGGCTGGTCCAGGCGCCGCCCGCTGTCGTGGGTCGTGCACGAGGAGACGTACGGCCGCCGCGCGCTGCCCGGCGAGGACCCGCACGACCTGCTCGCCGAGACCGTCGCCAGCGTCCGCCCGCTGGACGCCAAGGCGCTCGGCGAGGCCTGGGAGCGGCAGAAGCGGATGACCAAGCCGGCCGGTGCGCTCGGCATGCTGGAGATCATCTCCGCGCAGCTCTCCGGCCTGTCCCGGCAGTGCCCGCCGCCGATCCCGGAGCCCGCGGCCGTCGCGATCTTCGCGGGCGACCACGGGGTGCACGCCCAGGGCGTCACCCCCTGGCCGCAGGAGGTCACCGCCCAGATGGTGGCCAACTTCCTCGGCGGGGGAGCGGTCTGCAACGCGTTCGCGAGCCAGGTGGGCGCCGAGGTCTGCGTGGTCGACGTAGGCGTCGCGGCGGAGCTGCCCGCCACGCCGGGTCTCCTCCCGCGCAAGGTCCGCGCGGGCACCTCCGACATGACGACCGGCCCCGCGATGACCCGCGACGAGGCCAAGCAGGCCATCGAGGTGGGCATCGAGACGGCCCGCGACCTGGTGGCGGCCGGCAACAAGGCGCTCCTCACCGGTGAGATGGGCATCGCGAACACGACCGCGTCCGCGGCCCTGATCTCCGTCTTCACGGGTGCCGACCCCGCCGAGGTCACCGGCCGCGGCACCGGCATCAACGACGAGACCCTCGCCCGCAAGACCGAGGTGGTCCGCCGGGCCCTGGAACTCCACCAGCCGGACCCGGCCGACCCGATCGGTGTCCTGGCCGCGATCGGCGGCTTCGAACACGCGGCGATGGTGGGCCTGTTGCTGGGCGGCGCGTCCCTGCGCACGCCGGTGATCCTCGACGGCGTCAGCGCGGGCGCCGCCGCCCTCGTGGCCCGCGCCATCGCCCCCGAGGTCCTGGCCGCCTGCATCGCCGGCCACCGCAGCGCGGAACCGGGCCACGTGGCAGCCCTGAACAAACTGGGCCTGCGCCCCCTGGTCGACCTCGACCTCCGCCTCGGCGAGGGCACGGGCGCCTTGCTCGCCCTTCCGCTGGTCCAGAGCACGGCGAGGGCCATGCACGAGGTGGCGACCTTCGACTCGGCGGGCGTCACGGAGAAGTAGGGACCGACGTTCCCACGACGACCGGCGGTGGTCGGTCGCCTGCCGCCGGTGGTTGGCTGCCTGCCGCTGGTCGGGTCTCGTCGGTGGCCGGTTGCCTGCTGTCGGTCGTTGGTGGTCCGCTGGCGGTGGTTGGTTGCCTGCCGCTGGTCCGGTCGCTGGTGGTCGGTTGCCTGCCGTCCGCGGCCGGTGGTTGGTTGTCTGCTGCCGGTCGGGTCGTCGGTGGTCGGTTGCCTGCTGTCGTCGTGTGCCGTTTACCGCGCGCCATTGGCCGGTCGCCGGTCGCCGGTCGTCGGTGGTTGGGCGCCTGCCTTCGGCCGCTGACGGTTGGGAGCTGGGAACTGTGAGCTGGTCGCCCGTTGCTGCGCGGCGGGTGCGTCGGTTTCCGCTGGTTGCTGGTTGCTGGTTGCTGGTTGCTGGTTGCTGGTTGCTGGTTGCTGGTTGCTGGTTGCTGGTTGCTGGTTGCTGGCTGCTGGCTGTCGGACGCGGGGCGGCAGCGCCGGTGTCCTTGGCGGCCGACCGGTGGTTGTGGGCAGTCGTTCCGCTGGGGCGGAACGGGTGGGCACAACCACCCGCACCCCCGAACCCGGCACGCACTGCCCAGCCACCGGACACCCGACCCGCCCAAACCCCGCCCCGCTTAAAATGCCCACGTCAGGGCACCGGACACCGCCGCCACCCAAGGGAGCCGCCCCCTCATGGCCGAACACCCCGCCTACCCCGTAGGCCTCCGCCTCTCCGGCCGCCGTGTGGTCGTCCTCGGCGGCGGCCAGGTAGCCCAGCGCCGCCTCCCCGCCCTCATCGCGGCCGGCGCCGACATCACCCTCGTCTCCCCGGAAGCCACGCCTTCCGTCGAAGCGATGGCCGACGCCGGCGAGCTCACCTGGGTCAGGCGCCCCTACCGGGACGGCGACCTCGGCGAAGCCTGGTACGCCCTGATCGCCACCAGCGACACCGCCGCCAACAACGCCGCCTCCGCCGAAGCGGAGCGCCACCGCGTCTGGTGCGTGCGCTCCGACGACGCCGACCAGGCCACCGCCTGGACCCCGGCGACCGGCCACAGCGAAGGCGTCACGGTCGCCGTCCTTACCACCGACGCGCGCGGCCGCGACCCCCGCCACACCGCCGCCATCAGGGACGCGGTCGTCGAGGGCCTGCGCGACGGCACCCTCGTCGCCCCCCACCACCGCACCCGCACCCCCGGCGTCGCCCTGGTCGGCGGCGGCCCCGGCGACCCCGACCTGATCACGGTCCGCGGCCGTCGCCTGCTGGCCGCCGCCGACGTCGTCATCGCCGACCGCCTCGGCCCCCGCGACCTCCTCGCCGAACTCCCGCCGCACGTCGAGGTGATCGACGCGGCGAAGATCCCTTACGGCCGCTACATGGCCCAGGAGGCCATCAACAACGCCCTGATCGAACACGCCAAGCAGGGCAAGTCGGTCGTACGGCTGAAGGGCGGCGACCCCTACGTCTTCGGCCGCGGGATGGAGGAGGTCCAGGCGCTCGCCGAGGCCGGGATCCCCTGCACGGTCGTCCCCGGCATCTCCAGCTCGATCTCCGTACCGTCCGCCGCGGGCATCCCGGTCACCCACCGGGGAGTCGCACACGAGTTCACGGTGGTCAGCGGGCACGTCGCCCCGGACGACGAGCGCTCGCTGGCGGACTGGCCGTCCCTCGCGAAGCTGACCGGAACCCTCGTCGTCCTCATGGGCGTCGACAAGATCGGGAAGATCGCCGAGACCCTGGTCGCGCACGGGAAGTCCCCGGAAACCCCGGTCGCCCTGGTCCAGGAAGGCACGACGGCCGCTCAACGCCGGGTCGACGCGACCCTCGCCACGGTGGCGGAGGTCGTCCGCGCGGAGGAAGTGAAACCGCCCGCGGTCATCGTGATCGGCGAGGTCGTGAACGTAGGCCCGCGGACGGCGCCCTGAAGGGCGCCGACGTAACCCCGGGTAACACAACCCGCTCCAGACCATTGGCACCCCACCCAGGACAAGGCAGTATCACCCTGTGGCCGATCTCATCACCGTTGAGGATCCCGACGACCCGCGCCTCCGTGACTACACAGGCCTGACCGACGTCGAGTTGCGCCGCAAGCGCGAACCGGCCGAGGGCCTGTTCATCGCCGAGGGCGAGAAGGTCATCCGCAGGGCGAAGGACGCGGGCTACGAGATGCGTTCCATGCTGCTGTCCGCCAAGTGGGTCGACGTCATGCGCGACGTCATAGACGAACTCCCGGCCCCCGTCTACGCGGTCAGCCCGGAGCTCGCCGAGAAGGTCACCGGCTACCACGTGCACCGCGGCGCCCTCGCCTCCATGCAGCGCAAACCGCTGCCGACCGCGACCGAACTGCTGCGCACCACCCGCCGGGTCGTCGTCATGGAGTCGGTCAACGACCACACCAACATCGGCGCGATCTTCCGCTCGGCGGCCGCCCTCGGCATGGACGCGGTGCTGCTGTCCCCGGACTGCGCCGACCCGCTCTACCGGCGCAGCGTGAAGGTCTCGATGGGCGCTGTCTTCTCGGTGCCGTACGCCCGTCTCGACACCTGGCCCAAGGGGCTGGACTCGGTCCGCGAGGCCGGGTTCACGCTGCTCGCCCTCACCCCGGACGAGAAGGCCCGCAGCCTGGACGAGACCGCCCCGCACCGGATGGACAGGGTCGCCCTGATGCTCGGCGCGGAGGGCGACGGCCTCTCCACCCAGGCGCTGGTCGCCGCCGACGAATGGGTGCGCATCCCGATGTCCCACGGCGTCGACTCCCTCAACGTGGGCGCCGCGGCCGCCGTCGCCTTCTACGCGGTGACCGCCGGCCGCCCCGAGGCGTAGCCCCGTTGCCCCGCCATTTCCGGAGGCCGGCTACTCCCTGAGGGCCACGGCCTTCGCCGGTACGGCACCGGTACCGGGCACGCCCATTCCGTGTGCGGGCCCGGAGCAGCCCTGGGCCAGCGCGATCCCCAGCGCCACCAGCAGGGTCACCACGACGAACACGAACAGCCGCTGGCGCAGCAGCCGGGGATTGGCCGGCCGCCGTCCGGTACCGGTGGGACGCGGCGCCGGACGCCCGTTGCCACCGCGCGACGCGGGCCGGTTCCCGGTCCCGGTCCCGTTCCCGGGCCGGGTGCCGTTGCCGCGCGGGGCGGGCGTGGGGCGCGCGCCGTTCGGCCGCGACGGCACCCCGCCGGCCGGGCGTGAACCGCTGCCGCCGCGCGAGGGAGCGTTGCCCCGCACCGGCGCGCCCGGCCCACCGTGCGAGGACTGCGGCCGGCGCTGGGTGCGCTGCGGATCCGGGTAGGTCGAGTAGGTGTCGGTGAGCCGCCCGGTGGGCCGGTCCGCCTCCGCGGCACGCTGCGCCGGCGGCCGTACGTCGGCCAGCCCCTGCGCCTCGCGCGCGGCGATCTCCTTCAGCCGGAGCGACAGCTGGAGCGTGCTCGGCCGCTCCTCCGGGTCCTTGGCCAGGCAGGCCCGCACCAGCGGAGCGAGCGCGTCCGGTACGCCGTGCAGCTGGGGCTCCTCGTGGACGACCCGGTAGAGCATCACCTCGGAACTGCCGTGTCCGAAGGGCGAGTCGCCGGTCGAGGCGTAGGCGAGGGTCGCGCCGAGCGAGAAGACGTCGGTGGCGGGGGTGACGGCGGCCCCGCGCACCTGCTCGGGCGCGAGGAACCCGGGGGAGCCCACCGCCGTACCGACGTGGGTGAGGGTGGAGGCCCCGGTGGCCCAGGCGATGCCGAAGTCGATGATCCGCGGCCCCTTCGGGGACAGCAGGATGTTCGACGGCTTGAGATCCCGGTGCACGACCCCGGCCTCGTGCACGGCGACCAGGCCCTCGGAGAGCGCCGCGCCGACCGCCGCCGCGTCCGCCGCGCCCAGCGGGCCGTCGTCGGCGACCTTGTCGTGCAGCGAAGGGCCGGGCACGTACTGGGTGGCGAACCACGGCCGCTCGGCCTCCAGGTCCGCCGCGACCAGCCGCGCGGTGCAGCCGCCCCTGATCCGCCTGGCCGCCGAGACCTCACGGGCGAAGCGGGACCGGAACTCCTGGTCCTCCGCCAGATCGGGCCGGATCACCTTCAGCGCGACCCGCTGCCCCTTCTTGTCGGAGCCGAGGTAGACCACGCCCATCCCGCCGGCGCCGAGCCTTCTGTGAAGCCTGAACGAGCCGACGACGCGCGGGTCCTCGCGCCTCAGGCGCATCATCGCCATGTTCATCCCCGCTGCCCGGTCCGTCTGACGTGGCACAGCTTACGTTTACCGGGCCGCCCGTGCGCAGAGGCCGCGCCCTCTCGGCCCGATGGATTGTCAGTGCCGGGTGCGAGACTTGAGGAGTGGTCAGGAAGGCGCCGTTATCGGCTCCTTTGAGCACCCGTCTGCTCCAACAAGCCGTCACAGAAGGGGGATTGATGCTGTGAAGGGTGACCGCGTGGAGATAGTCGTGGACGCCGGCGACACGACCCGTACGTACGAGGTGGTGGCGAGCAGGGCGGGCCG
The DNA here is from genome assembly GCF_055565975.1 of Streptomyces sp. NPDC028289. NCBI lineage: Bacteria > Bacillati > Actinomycetota > Actinomycetes > Kitasatosporales > Streptomycetaceae > Streptomyces > Streptomyces sp. NPDC028289. Next base: position 324,689 of record NZ_JBVHTI010000010.1, read on the forward strand.
CCGGGTGGAGACAGCGGTACGACGGGGGGTGGTGGAAGTGAGCGAAGTCACGCGAAACGGAGCCGTCGTCCGGACCGCCCGCTTCATGGCGACCCGGGTCCTGGCCCTCGTGGAGCAGCCGGTGCCCCGCGAGGACAGCTCGGAAAAACCAGGAAGGACCGGGCACCCCCTCCGGGAAGACCCTGAGGGGTAGGACGAGACGTAGGACCCGTCTCCACCCAGGGGAGTAGACCGCAGGTCACGGCTCATCCTCTCGGAGGCCCGCGATTCGGTACGAGGGCATGACGTCCGCGAGGTGGCACGCGCCTAGATTTGAGGTCAAGCGGCGGGTGCAGCACTCGTCCCCCGAGGTCAGACACCCGCCGCTGCCAACGACAACTGAGCTCGGTCAGGAGAGGGACCATGGCCCTTACGGCACAGCGGACACACACCACCCGCCCCCGCCGCCAGGGCCGTCGCCACCCACTGGTGGCGACGCTGATGGCCCTTCCCCTGGCGGTCCTGCTCCTCGTCGTCTTCGACGGCTGGGAGACAGTGGCCACACAGGCGTCGTCCGTGGGAGTGATGCTGGGGCGCTGAGCGGCGACCCCAGGCCCGGAAGAGCGGTCCGGGCGGGGACATCCACCCATGAAACCCCGTGGGGACGGGGGTGCGGCGGACGGCAAAATGCCGGCGCAGCTGGGGAGCTGCGCCGGCATTGCTTTTTCCCGGGGCTTACGGCCGTTGTCCGGCCGAGGGCCGGTGGGGGCTGATCGCGCAGTTCCCCGCGCCCCTACAGGGCGCTCCCCAGCCGTGTCTCACATAGCTGCGGGCAGTCGTGCCGCTGGGGCGGCACGGGTGGGCGCTGGGGGAAGGCACCCTGCCAGCGCCGGTAAGCGTCCCCCATCTCAGCCCGGACGCGCGGCCGGCCCCCCGGCCCACCGCACCCACGTACCCTCACCGCAGCGCAGCCGCACCTCCCGGGGGATCTCATGACCGCAGACGTACTGCCCCAGCTGACCGCCGAGGTCACAGCCGCCGCCCACCCGGACGCAACCCCCTGCCACTGCGGCGCGGCCACCACCACCCTCGCCCACCGCCCCGACACCACGGTCCTCCGCCACGCGGCGACCGTCGCCAAGGCCCACGCCCCCGGCACCGACCCCACCGTCCTCACCCTCCGCCTGGCCATAGCCACCGGCCTCCCCGACGTCTTCCTGCCGCCTCTCGCCCCGGCCCCCGCCGCCTTCGTCGACGACCGTCCCGTCACCCTGTGGCCGTACGGCGTACCCCTGGACCCCGGCGCCCCGGAGGCCGCCCCCTGGGAAGCCGCCGCCACCCTCCTCGCCCTGCTCCACCGCACCCCGCCCACCCCCACCGCGCCCCCGATGGCCGGCCCCGCCAAGGCGGCCCACGCGATAGCCCGGCTCAGCGAAGCCCTCGCCGCCACGGGCGCCCACCCCGCCGCCCCGCCCGTCCTCCGTGCCTGGTCCGCCCTGCCCGCCTGGGCCCGCGCCGAGGCACCCGCGCCGGGCCGCCCCCGCACCCTCTGTCACGGCGATCTGCACCTCGGCCAGTTGGTCCGGTATCCGGCGCCGGACGGCTCGTGGCGCCTCATCGACGTGGACGATCTCGGTGTGGGCGACCCCGCCTGGGACCTCGCCCGCCCCGCGTCCTGGTACGCCTGCGGCCTCCTCCCGCCCGACGAGTGGACCCGCTTCCTCGGCGCCTACCGCGCGGCCGGCGGTCCGGCCGTACCGGAGGACGGCGACCCCTGGGCCGCCCTGGACGTCCCGGCCCGTGCCCTCACCGTCCAGACCGGCGCGCGCTACCTCGCGAAGGCGATCGCGGCGGAACGCCCCCTGGACGAGGTGGAGCGGTCCCTGATCGACGCTTGCGCCCGAATGGCACCGGAATGACCCTTTGTCCGGCCCGGTTGTCGCACGATTTCCCGAAGTAGGCTGCAACCGGCCAGGGTCGGACGGAGTCTGTCCTGGAAGAACGTGAAGCAGTTTTTACCGGCGAGGAGTTGAGCCGACCATGCAGTGTCCGAAGTGCCATGCGCCGATGCACACCTACAACCGCAACGGCGTCCAGATCGAGCAGTGCAGCGGTTGCCGGGGCATCTTCCTCGACTACGGCGAGCTGGAGGCGCTGACCCAGCTGGAGGCGCAGTGGTCCAAGCCCGTGCCGCCGCCGGCTCCGCAGGCGTACCCGGCCCCGCCCGCGCCGGCCTGGGGCGCCCCGCACGGCGGTGGCCACCACGGCGGCGGTCACGGCGGTCACTACGGCGGCCACGGTCAGCACGGCCACAAGAGCTGGGCGCACATGCTCTTCTCCAGCTGAGCGCACGAAGAAGCCCCGGCCGTACGAGACGGCCGGGGCTCTTTGCTGTGTGGACGATACTGGGATTGAACCAGTGACCTCTTCCGTGTCAGGGAAGCGCTCTCCCGCTGAGCTAATCGTCCTCGGGACCATGATCCGGAGATCACGGGCACTGCGTGCGCGATACTGGGATTGAACCAGTGACCTCTTCCGTGTCAGGGAAGCGCTCTCCCGCTGAGCTAATCGCGCGGGGTGGATCCACGGCCTTCCGGCCAAGATCCAGTGGACGATACTGGGATTGAACCAGTGACCTCTTCCGTGTCAGGGAAGCGCTCTCCCGCTGAGCTAATCGTCCTTGGAGGTGGAGACGGGATTTGAACCCGTGTAGACGGCTTTGCAGGCCGTTGCCTCGCCTCTCGGCCACTCCACCAGGAGTGTAGGGGATCGGGAAGACCCCTAGTTCCTTCGAGCGGACGACGAGGCTCGAACTCGCGACCTCAACCTTGGCAAGGTTGCGCTCTACCAACTGAGCTACGTCCGCCTGTCGTTTCGGTCCGCTCTCGCGTCCCGGCGACGTGTTGAACTCTAGCGGATTCCCGGGCCAGCACAAAAACGCGTTTGCGCAGCGTGCTGCGCCGGTACCGGCGGATGAGGTGGTCAGGGCACCCTCGACGACATGCCCGGGTCACCCCGAGGACACCCGCCATAGACTCGACGACGTGCTCCATCGTCCTCCTCATCACCCTCCTCTCGCCCGGTTCGGCGACCGCGTCGCCACCGGCCTCCTCGACGTGACCAGCGATCCCGCGGCCCTCGACTCCTCCGGTTTCTGGGCCGTCTGCGCGGATTTCGAGGGCCGGCTGACCTGCGCCCGCTTCGGCGACGTACGGGAGGAGCCGGTGCCCGCGCCGGTGCCGGGACGGTGGCGGGGGCCGGCGGCCGGTGGCTGGACGTCGTCCCTCGACCGCGCCGCGTACACGGCGGCGGTGCGGCGGATCCGCACGCACATCGCGGCCGGCGAGGTCTACCAGGCCAACCTCTGCCGCGTGCTGTCCGCGCCGGTCGCCCCGGACGCCGACGTGGACGCCCTGACCGCGCTGCTGGCCCGCGGCAACCCGGCACCGTATGCCGGAACGATTCGCCTCCCGGCGCACGGGGTGGAGATAGCCACCGCCTCGCCCGAGCTGTTCCTGCGCCGGACGGGACGGACGGTCGAGAGCGGGCCCATCAAGGGCACCGGCCGCACCGAGGCGGACCTCCTGGAGAAGGACTACGCCGAGAACGTGATGATCGTGGACCTGGTCCGCAACGACATCGGGAGGGTCTGCGCCACCGGTACCGTGACCGTCCCCGACCTGTGCGCCGTGGAGAAGCACCCGGGGCTGGTCCATCTCGTCTCCACGGTCCGGGGCGAGCTGCGCGCCGACGCCGGCTGGCCCGACCTGCTCGCCGCGGCCTTCCCGCCCGGCTCGGTCACCGGCGCGCCGAAGTCGAGCGCCCTGCGGATCATCGAGGCACTGGAGACCGCGCCTCGCGGTCCGTACTGCGGCGGCATCGGCTGGGTGGACGCGGACCGCGGCGTCGGCGAGCTGGCCGTGGGCATCCGTACCTTCTGGATCGACCGGTCCGGCGACGGTGACGCACTCCGGTTCGGCACCGGTGCCGGGATCACCTGGGGTTCCGACCCGGAGGGCGAATGGCGGGAGACCGAGCTGAAGGCCGCCCGGCTGCTCGCGGTAGCGTCGGGTACGTACGACGTGAACGAAGGGGGTCCCGGGTGCTGAGCCGGCCCGGCGGACGACCTTCGGACCCCGGCCGGTCCGCCGCATCCGGTGCATCTCGTGCATCCGACGCATCGGGCGCTGACTTGTAGAGGTAGAGAGCTGTGAAGATCTGGCTGGACGGCGGGTTGCAGGATGTCGAGTCCGCGCGTGTCTCCGTCTTCGACCACGGGCTGACCGTGGGGGACGGCATCTTCGAGACGGTGAAGGCGACCGGGGGACGGCCCTTCGCGCTCACCCGCCACCTTGACCGGCTGACCCGTTCGGCCCGGGGCCTCGGTCTGCCCGACCCCGACCACGACGAGGTCCGCCGGGCCTGCGAGGCGGTCCTGGCGGCCAACCCGATGCCGCTGGGCCGGCTGCGCATCACCTACACCGGCGGCCACGGCCCCCTCGGCTCCGACCGCGGCGACCGCGGCCCCACCCTCGTGGTCGCCCTCGGCGAGACCGGCCGCCGCGCCGACTCCACCGCCGTGATCACGGTCCCCTGGACCCGCAACGAGCGCGGCGCGCTCACCGGCCTGAAGACCACCTCGTACGCCGAGAACGTCGTCGCCCTGGCCCGCGCCCACCAATACGACGCCTCCGAGGCCCTGTTCCCCAACACGGTCGGGCAGCTCTGCGAGGGCACCGGCTCCAACGTCTTCGTCGTCCTCGACGGCGAGATCCACACCCCGCCGGTCGCCTCCGGCTGCCTGGCCGGCATCACCCGCGCCCTGACCGTCGAGTGGACCGGCGCCCGCGAGACCGACCTGCCGCTGGACGTCCTGGAGCGGGCCGACGAGATCTTCCTCACCTCCACCCTGCGCGACGTCCAGGCCGTGCACCGCGTCGACGACCGCGAACTCCCCGGCGCCCCCGGCCCGGTGACCGCCAAGGCGATGCGCATCTTCGACGAGCGGTCGGGCGACGACCTGGATCCCTGAAGCCCTCCCGGGGGTTTCTGGCGGCCCGTGGCTTTATCGGGCTGACGTCACCGTCCCGGGCGGGTAGAACACGGCTGATGACCACGACCCTGCGGCCGACCGAGCCGCTCCAGCACGGCGCCGACGGGGCGCCGTCCCGCCACTTCCAGGTGTGCGTGAACGGCAGGCCCGTCGGCACCCTCCACCTCGGCACCTCGCCGAATCTCGGTGCCCGCGTGGCCCGGATCGTCGACCTGCGTATCGAGGAGCCCGACCGCCGCCGGGGCCGGGGTACCGTGGCCGCGCTCGCCGCGGAGGAGGTGGCGCGGGGCTGGGGCTGCCGGCAGATCGAGGTGAGCCTCCCGGCCGCCGCGGAGCCGGCGCTGCGGCTCGTCACCGCGCTCGGCTACGTCCTGCGCAACCTCAGGATGGAGAAGCGCCTCGGCGACACCCCGCCCGCCCTGCCGGCCGGCAGCCTCGGCCGTGCCATGACCGAGGCCGAGTTCGAGGAGTGGCTCGCGTACGAGTCCGAGGCGCACGCACGTATGTGGATCGAGCGGGGCACGCCCGAAACCGAGGCGCACGAGAAGGCACGGCGCGACCACGCGCGGCTGCTGCCCCGGGGGCGGGCCACCGAGGACATGCGGTTCAGCATCCTCGAACACGAAGGGACACGCGTCGGCACCCTGTGGTTGGCCTTCCGGCAGGACCGGGTCTGGGTGTACGACGTCGAGGCCGACGCCGCCCACCGCGGCCGGGGACACGGCCGCACCCTCATGCTGCTGGCGGAGAACCAGGCGATCGCCGCCGGCAGACCCGTCCTCGGCCTCGACCTGTTCGCCGGCAACACCCCGGCCGAACGGCTCTACGAGTCGATGGGGTACGAAACGGTCTCCCGCATCTTCTGCAAGAACCTGATCTGAGGCCCGGTCACTCCTGCTCGGCCAGCAACCGGTCGGCGATCTCCGCCACGCGCTCGCGCAGGCCCTCCTGGCTCTTGCCGCCGTCGAGGCGTTCGCCGCCGATGACATAGGTCGGGGTGCCGGTCACGCCGATGGCCTTGCCCTCGGCCTGGTCGGCGTCCACGATCAGGATGTGCCGGCCGTCCACCAGCGCGGTGTCGAACTCCTCGGCGTCCAGGCCCAGTTCACCGGCCACCTCGACCAGGAACGGCTCGCCCCCGCGGTCCAGCTCCTCGACCCGGCCGAGGACCGCCTCGACGTACTCCCAGCCCTTGCCCTGCTCCAGGGCCTCCTCGGCGGCCTGCGCGGCGGCGAAGGCGTGCTTGTGCTTCTCCAGCGGGAAGTGCCGCAGCCGCAGCTCCAGCCGGTCGCCGTACCGGGCACGCAGGGCGCGGAGGTCGTCCAGGGCGCTGCGGCAGTCGGGACACTGGAGTTCACACCAGACGTCGAGGACCGGGGCGTCGGCGCGCGCGGGGGAGTCGTTCATGCCGACCAGTCTTCCAGGCCGTGCTCCGTCCACCCAATCGAGACGGCGGGGGTGACCGGCGACGGGGGCGGAGGACAGCGGGACGGGCGTAGCAGGGGTGGTCGTGGCTCGTCCCTGGGGTGGAGGCGACCCGGAGGGGACCCCGAGATGCCCCTGATTGTCGGGCCTGGACATGGATTGCACGGGCCGGGCGGTGCACGATGGAAGGGGCGGAGCAGCGCACGCACTCCGCCCGCCCGACCCAGCCCGCAGGAGGACCGGATGATCGCCGAGACAGTCTGTTCCGCCGTGTCCGCGGCAGGCCTGGGCATCGCCGTGGTCACCGCCTACCGCAAGCGGTACCTGGCGGCGGCCCGCACCGCCGCCTACTCCCTCGTCCCCATCGGCCTGGTGATGACCGGCGTGGTCGGCTGGCTCGCCGACACCGCCTTCAGCCCCACCGCCTGGGCGGGCTTCGGCGTGCTCGGCGCGGCCTGGGCCCTGTTCGCCACCACCCGCGCCGTGGAGCGCCGGCGCGGCGGCACCCGGGGCACCCGCGCCGAGCGCAAGGCGGCCTCCCGGGGCGCAGAGCGCGACGCCGTCGCCCCTGCCGCCTCGGCGCCGTCCCTGAGCCCGGCCACCCGCCCGGCGGCCAGGCCTGCGGCGGCGCCCCGCAGCACCGGCTCGGGAGACGACTTCAGCGACATCGAGGCCATCCTCAAGAAGCACGGGATATGACACGCCCGGGTCGCCGCCGCGCCGCGGCGACCCGGGCGCAGTTCAGCCGTGTTGCGGGCGCATGTATATGACAATCGCATGAGGCATTGAAACGACACAGTGCGTACGCGGCGCGCGCGGAAGTGTTCAGAGGACGAGCGGAAGCGAAACGGACATCGCGGAATTCGGCGAACTCCCGCCCATTCCGGGCGTGTTGATCGCGCGGCGGGTGCCCGCTGGGACATCATCGCCGCGAGATGCTGGACACGAAACAGAGCGAGGCCGCGCCGCCGAAGGACGAGCCCCGCGGGTGCCTCTTCGCCCTTTCCCAGCCACCGCTGATGATCTTCCTAGCGGTGATCGGGTGTCTGCTCCTCATGGCTGCGCTGCACGACCTGCTGTGGCTGTGAGCCGTACCCGCCCGTCCCGGCGCCACCCGCCGGGACCGGCGTCGGCATCGACGCACCTGGCCGCGACCGATCCACGGCCGCCGATCCAAGGTCCTCGGATCTCGCTCTCTGGATTTCGCTCTCTGGATCTCGCTCTCCGGGGCCCGCCCGTCGGCCCCCTGCTGCAGGCGCCCCGGCGTCGGGGGGATCAGCCCGCCGCCTCCTTGCGGCGTGCCCGGTACGCGGCGACATGCAGGCGGTTTCCGCAGGTCCGGCTGTCGCAGTAGCGGCGCGAACGGTTGCGGGAGAGGTCCACGAAGGCGCGCCGGCAGTCCGGGGCCTCGCAGCGCCGCAGCCGCTCCTGCTCCCCGGCGACGACGAAGAACGCGAGCGCCATCCCGCAGTCGGCGGCGAGGTGGTCGGCCACCGAGGCGCCGGGCGCGAAGTAGTGCACATGCCAGTCGTAGCCGTCGTGGTCCGTGAGCCGGGGCGTGGTGCCCGCGGCCGCGACCAGCTCGTTGATCATCCCGGCAGCGGCCCGGGCGTCCGGAGCGGCGAAGATGCCAGCGAACCTGCCACGGATCTTGCGCACCGCCGACAGGTCGAACTCCGACAGCATGCCCACATCGCTGATGTCGTGGTTTCGTACGAAATCCTGGAGGGCCGCGACATCGGGCAGTCCGTCCGCCGCCGCGTCGTCCTCCGGCACGGTGTTCACCAGATCCACCACGGCGTCGAGAGAACACCGGGTGTCGTGGGTGATCAGCACGTTTCGCTCCCTGGCCTGAGGGTCGGGCGGGCGCCCGCCGATGGTGGCCGATGGTAGCGACATACGGCGGCCCCGCACCGTGCCCGGTCCCACTCGTGACTGTCCGGTACAACGCGCACCGCCCCCCGGCGGTTCCACGGGCACGCGGACACACCGGCGCCGCCCCGTGACCCAACACGGTGGCGGCGCCGGTGCTGCCGTATGCGGTTGTCTAGGCCCGAGCCGTCTCCCCGAGTGGACGGCGCCGGGCGGCTTGTAGGGGGCGTGCCCTCAGCTCTCTGCCAGGATGTGCGAGAGCTCCTGATCGAGATCGAAGTGGCGGTGTTCCGTGCCCGGGGGCACGGCGGCGTCCGTTCGCTTCAGGAAGGACTCCAGAGCCCGCGCCGGGGCTTCCAGCAGGGCCTCCCCTTCCGGAGAGCTCAGGGCGATGCACACGACGCCCTGACCGTGACTGCGGGACGGCCAGACGCGGACGTCGCCGGTGCCGGTGGGGCGGTGCAGCCCCTCGGCGAGGAGGTCGCGGGCGAACACCCACTCGACGGTCTCCTCGGCTCCGGTGTGGAAGGTGGCGTGCACGGCGTAGGGGTCGGCCGTGTCGTACCGCAGGCCTGCGGGGACAGGCAGGGAGGACTCGCTCGACACAACGAGGCGCAGGTGCAGCTCGCAGCTGACCGTGGTGTTCATAAGCGCCAGGGCCTTTCGCTCAGTGTGCGCTCGGGGATTCGCACGTCGGCGAAATCGACATGCCACCTACGGTGCCGTTGTAAACCCCTCTGAGTGTTTTGCGTGTGTTTACGTAACTCTTCCGGCCGAGAGTCCGGACGCGATCTACGACCATTCCGGTGACCGGAATCGCTCAGGTAGGGTTTGGTCGTATGAATACGGGGAGTAACGAAACGGGCGAGGCTCCCGTGGCCTCGGACGCGAGTGTGGTGGACGGGACGGCGGTGGACCGGGGACGCGACGAGCGGGGGCTCGGATCGCGGGCGCCCGAGTTCGTCAGGGCGCGCCGCGTGCTGCACCTGAGCTGGCAGGTCGGGGTCTTCGCGATCGGCCTGGCGGTGGTGGCCGTGGGCATCGTCCTGCTGCCGCTGCCCGGACCCGGCTGGGTGATCATCTTCGCCGGCATGGCGATCTGGGCCACCGAGTTCGTCTGGGCCCAGCTGGTGCTGCGCTGGACCAAGCGCAAGGTCACGGAGGCGGCCCACAAGGCCCTCGACCCCACGGTGCGCCGCCGAAACATCACGCTCACGGCGATCGGCCTGGTGGTCGTCGCCGCCGGGGCGGGGGTCTACCTGTCCAGGTTCGGGATCGTGATGCCCTGGAGGATCGAGGAGTGATCCGGCCGCCGGCCACAGGCCCCGGCGACTGGTCGGGGGCACCCCCTGACATCGGGTAATGTTCTTCCTGCGCCCGGGCGATTAGCTCAGTGGGAGAGCGCTTCGTTCACACCGAAGAGGTCACTGGTTCGAACCCAGTATCGCCCACCCGGAACCACGGCCCACCTGCGAGAGAGCAGGTGGGCCGCGGTCGTTCCGGGGCCCGGGGGCGGCGTCGCGGCGGCGGGGGCCGTGCAGGGGCGGGCGGCGCGCGAAGGGGGCAATGCCCCCGCCGGGCGGCGAGCGGCCTGCGGTCGTCGCCTTTCAGGCACGGTTCCAGCGGGCTGGGCACCGGCGTGGCTCGTCGGCGCAGCACCGGAGCCTTGGGGGCCCGGGCCACGCATGCAGACGAGCGGTCGCTGCGTCTGCGGACGAACAGTCGCAGCGTCGCCTAGACCTCCGACCACTACCCGCCTCAGCCCACCCCCACCCCCAACCCCTCCTCCGGCCCTCGTCACCCCCGGAGGCGCCCCCCGGAGGCGCCCGTCGGAGCCACCCGCCCGCCTTCCGCCACCCCTCCCTCCCACTCACCGAAGCCAACCCGTAACCGCCGCCTCCCGTGGGCCACTTCACGTTCGACCCCCCGACCGTGCGCCCCTCACCTGCGACGTTCCCCGCCTTCCACCCGCCGCGGTCTCGCCGCCCCGGCGCGCCCCGTCGGCCCCGCCCGTAAGAAATTCCTGTGCGAATCATTGACGCCTCACCAGCCCCTCCGTAACTTGTGCCAGCAAGCGCTTACTTGAAACGATTCATGCAGGCGTCGGCGACGCTGCGGGGAGGGGCCCGACTATGGGAACCAGCAGGAATGTGGAGAGGCGCACCATCCTGAAGGCGGCCGGGGCCTCGGCAGCCGCGCTCGGGCTGGCCGCGACGGCCGGGTGTGGCGGCGGCAGTGGTTCGGGAGACGGAACGGTGACGATCCGTTACTCGTGGTGGGGTGCCGAGGAACGCGCACAGAAGATCAACAAGACCATCGCGCTCTTCGAGAAGAAGTACCCGAAGATCAAGGTCAAGACCGACTTCCAGACGTATGCATCGTTCTGGGAGAAGTTCCAGACCCAGGCGGCGGGCGGAAATCCCCCGGACGTTTTCCAAAATGCCGTCACCTTTCTCCGGAAGTACGACAAGCGAGGAATTCTCCTCGACCTCAAGTCACAGGTTCAGGCAGGAAATCTGAGCCTGGATCACTTCCGGGCCGGGGTGACCAAGGTCGGCGAGGTCGACGGAAAGCAGCTCGGAATCCCCGTCGGCTCCAACACCATGGCGCTGGTCATCGACAAGAAGGTCTTCGAGAAGGCCGGGGTCGAGCCGCACGCGGGCTGGACGTGGGACGACTACTTCAAGGCCCTGAAGACCATCCACGACAGGACGAAGGTCCCCGGGGACACCGGCTACTTCGCGATCATGTACCTGTACGACCTCTACCTCCGCCAGAACGGCAAGGCCTTCTACACCGCGGACGGACTCGGCTTCGACAAGGCCGACCTGACGGAGTGGTGGACCGACGGCTACAACCGCGTCAAGGCGGGCATCGTCACCGACCCGAAGGTCGTGGCGCAGGACCAGCCCAAGTCCTCCCTCTCCGCCGGCCACGGCGCCTCGGAGTTCACCTGGGACAACTTCACCGTCCGCTACTCCTCCGAGGGCAGCAGCACCTACGGCCTCGCCCCGATCCCGACCATGGACGGCAAGCACACCGGCCAGTACCTCGCCTCCCTGATGCTGAGCGCCTCCTCCCGCACGGCCCACCCGAAGGAGGTCGCGCAGTTCATCGACTTCATGGTCCACGACCCCGAGGTCGGCAAGATCATGGGCTACGACCGCGGCATCCTGGCGAGCACCGAGCAATACGCGGCGTTCAAGCCCACCGACGAGGTGAACAAGGAGATCGCGCAGTACGAGGACGACACCGCCAAGGCCGGCGTCCTCGGCACCATCACCCCGCACCCCTCCGGTGCCGACACCATCGAGGCCGCCTTCCTGCGCATCGGCGGCGACCTCGGACAGGGCAAGACGAAGGTCGCGGACGCGGTGAAGCAGTTCTTCACCGAGTCCGAGGCGGCCTTCCAGGCCTGACGGGGCGTGCCGTGACGCTCGTCAAGGACTCGCTGCCCACCGCCCGCAAGACGCGTTCGGCCGCCTCCGCCACCGCGGGGCGGCCGGCCCGCCGGCGCGAGAACCTCGCCGGCTACCTGTTCATGTCGCCGTGGATCGCGGGCTTCCTGCTGCTGACCGCGGGCCCCATGGTCGCCTCGCTCTATTTCGCGTTCACCGACTACAACCTCTTCAACACCCCGAAGTGGGTCGGGTTCGACAACTTCACCAAGATGTTCGACGACCCCCGCTGGCAGAAGTCGGTGGAGGTGACGGCGAAGTACGTCGTCATCGGCACCCCGCTGAAGCTGCTGCTCGCCCTCGGGGTGGCGCTGCTCCTCGCGCAGAGCCGACGGGGCCAGGCCTTCTACCGGGCCGCCTTCTACGCCCCCTCGCTCATCGGCGCGAGCGTCTCGATCGGCTTCGTCTGGCGGTCGCTCTTCTCCGACGGCGCGGTCGTGGACCGTACCCAGTCCTTCTTCGGCTGGCACGTCGGCGGCTGGGTCGGCAACGCCGACTGGGTGCTGTACTGCCTGGTCGCACTGACCGTCTGGCAGTTCGGCGCGCCCATGGTGATCTTCCTGGCGGGTCTGAAGCAGGTACCGAAGGAACTGTACGAGGCCGCGGAGATGGACGGCGCGGGACCCTTCCGGAAGTTCTGGAACATCACGCTGCCGATGATCTCCCCGGTGCTGTTCTTCAACGTGCTCCTGGAGACCATCCACTCCTTCCAGATCTTCGCCTCGGCGTATGTCGTCTCCAACACGGCCTGCGGCCCCGCCGACGCCACGCTCGTCTACACCTGTTACCTGTACCAGCAGGGCTTCAAGAACGCCCAGATGGGCTTCGCCTCCGCGATGGCCTGGATGCTGCTGCTGGCGGTGGCGCTGGTGACGGCCGTCCTCTTCTGGTCCCAGAAGAAGTGGGTGCACTACGAGGAGGGTGCCCGATGAGCACGATCTCCACCAAGGTCACGGACACGGTCGGCCGCAAGCGCGCCGGATCCCTCGCCTGGCATCTCGGCGCCCTGCTGATCCTCGCGGTCATCCTCTACCCGGTGGTCTGGGTGATCGGAGCGTCCTTCAAGCCCAGCAAGGACGTCATCAACAGCCTCCAGCTGTTCCCGGCCCACCCGATCCTGTCCAACTTCAAGGGCCTCGCCGACGGCATAGCGGACATCAGCATCTGGACCTTCTTCCAGAACTCCCTCTTCTACGCCGTCGGCGCCGTCGTCGGCGTCCTGATCTCCTGCTCCCTCACCGCGTACGCCTTCGCCCGCATCCGCTTCGCAGGCCGCAACCTGCTCTTCTCCCTGATGATCGGCACCCTGCTGCTGCCGTACCACGTGCTGCTGATCCCGCAGTACGTGATGTTCCAGAAGCTGGGCTGGATCAACAGCTACACCCCGCTGCTGATCGGCAAGTACCTCGCCACCGAGGCCTTCTTCGTCTTCCTGATGGTGCAGTTCATGCGGAGCCTGCCCCGGGAACTCGACGAGGCTGCCCGGCTCGACGGCTGCGGGCACTTCCGGATCTACTGGTCGATCGTGCTGCCGCTGTGCCGGCCCGCCCTCATCACCAGTGCGATCTTCACCTTCATCAACGCCTGGAACGACTTCATGGGCCCGTTGATCTATCTCAACGAGCCGGGCAAGTACACGGTCTCCCTGGGCCTGATGATGTTCCGCGACTCCGACGGCGTGGCCGCCAACTACGGCGGGATGATCGCCATGTCCCTCGTCGCGCTGCTGCCCGTGCTGCTGTTCTTCCTCGCCTTCCAGCGCTATCTGATCGACGGAATGGCGACCTCCGGACTGAAGGGCTGATGACGTCGTGGCCGACGTGCGCGCAAGGCCGTCCGTCTTCGCGGAGAGGTTCGGCGTCTTCGCCGAATGTCTGCTCACCGGGGTCTGGATCGCCGTCGCCTCCCTGGGGATCGTCACCTATCCGGCCGCCTTCGCCGCCGGCGCCCGGCACCTGCGCCGCCGTACCGCTCAGGTGAAGGGTGGCTGGCGGGAGTTCGTGAGCGACTTCCGGGCCGCCCTGCCCGGTGGCCGGCTCGTCGGGCTCGCCGGCTGGGCTGCGGTTGCCGCCGCCTGGGTGGACGTCCAGGCCGTGCGCGCCGGGCTGCCCGGCGGGCCGCTCGTCGGGGCCGTGGGGCTGTTCGCGGTGATCGGCCTCGCGGTCGCGGGGCTGCGCGCGGCGGCCGTCTGGGCCCCCGGTGACCGCTGGCGCACCCTGCTCGCGGCGGCCGGCCGCCGGACCGTCCGGGACCCCGGCGGATCCTTCCTGCTCGTCGCGGGAGCGGTCCTCGTGGTCTGTTCCGCCCTGCTCATCGCGCCGCTGGCGGTCCCCGTGCTGGGCGCCGTCGCCGCGGCGGCCGTCGCCGTGGAGGAGCGCCACCGGCGCCGCTGACCGGCGGTGTCCCATGCCAAGGGCGGCGCCACCGGCGCCGTGCCTCCATCTGTCATGCCCCTGACCACCTTGCACTCGCACGGAAAGGAAAGGCGGAAACATGTCTCCCATCCCCCGCAGGTCCCTCCTCAAGGCGGCCGCCGTCGCCGGCGCCGCCGCCCAGTTCAGCTGGGCGCTGGGTGCGAAGGACGCGCAGGCCGCGCCCGAAGCCGAGACCGCCGCCGCGGACCCGGTGACCCTGGACTGGCTGGAGGACGGCGGCCTCGGCGCCGCGCCCGGTTCGACCGTGGGCGTGCCCTGGCCGTTGGGCGCGTTCCAGGAGGACCAGGCCTTCGCGCTGACCGACGAGGACGGCAAGGACGTGCCCGTCCAGTCCTGGCCGATCGCCTACTGGCCCGACGGCTCCCTCAAGTGGACCGCCCACGCGGTGAGTTCCGGCAACGGCAGGCTCACCCTCGCGGCAGGCGAACCGGCCGCCCCCGCCCAGCAGATCACCGTCGACAAGCACGGTGGCACGATCGACGTGTCGACCGGAGTGATCGCCGTGAAGATCGGCAAGAACGGCTCGACGATCGTCAAGTCCGTCACCCGGGGGTCGACGGAGATCGCCAGGAACGGACGGCTCGTCCTCATCCGCCAGCCCGAGATCGAGGACGAGGACCAGAGCACGGTCAAGACCGAGCGCTTCGACGGGGCGATCGACTCCGTCACGGTCGAACAGGAGGGCACGGTCCGGGCCGTGGTCCGCGTCGACGGCAAGCACCGCAAGGGAAGCCGCAGTTGGCTGCCGTTCTCGATCCGTCTCTACTTCTACGCGGGCGCGGACTCCTTCCGGATGGTCCACACGATCACCTACGACGGCACCCAGGAGCCGGGCAAGGCGAGCGGTGACTTCGTCCGCGGGCTCGGGGTCCGCTTCAGCGTGCCGATGCGCGACGAGGCGTACGACCGGCACATCCGGATCGGAGGTGAGGGAACAGGCCTGCTGCGGGAAGCCGTCCAGGGCATCACCGGCCTGCGCCGCGACCCGGGCGCGGCCGTGCAGGCGGCCCAGTACGCGGGGGAGAAGCTGCCCGACCCGGCCACCTGGGACCAACGCGTCACCACCCGCCTCCAGTACATCCCGCACTGGGGCGACTACACCCTCGCCCAGCTCTCCGCCGACGGCTTCACGCTCCGCAAGCGCACCAAGAAGGGGTACGGCTGGATCGCGGCCGGCGGCGGCAGACGGGCCTCCGGTTTCGGATACGTGGGCGGGGCGAGCGGCGGATTCTCCTTCGGCCTCCGGGACTTCTGGGAGAAGTTCCCGGCCCAGCTCGACATCCGCGACGCCCACACCGACGAAGCCGAGGTCACCCTCTGGCTCTGGTCGCCCGAGGCCCAGCCGATGGACCTGCGCTTCTACCACGACGGCATGGGCCAGGACACCTACGCCGAACAACTCGAAGGCCTCAACATCACCTACGAGGACTACGAGCCGGAGTTCGGCACCCCCTACGGCATCGCCCGCACCTCGGAGCTGTTGTTCTGGGCCAACGAGACGACACCGACACCCCAGGCGCTGGCCGACCAGGTCGACGCGGTCCGGGTGCTCCCGCAACTCACGGCCCCGCCCAAGCAGTTGATCAAGGCCAAGGTCTTCGGCCCCGGCCTGTTCTCCGAGCCCGACCGCTCCACCGCCGCCAAGGCGAAGATCGAGGACCACCTCGACTTCCTCTTCACCTACTACAAGGACCAGGTGGAGCAACGCCGTTGGTACGGCTTCTGGGACTACGGCGACTTCATGCACACCTACGACACCGTGCGCCACCAGTGGCGGTACGACGTCGGCGGCTACGCCTGGGACAACTCCGAGCTCTCGCCCGACCTGTGGCTCTGGTACGCCTACCTGAGAAGCGGCCGCTCGGACATCTTCCGGTTCGCCGAGGCGCTCACCCGGCACACCGGCGAGGTGGACGTCTACCACATCGGTCAGTGGGCCGGGCTCGGCACCCGGCACGGCATCCAGCACTACGCGGACAGCGCCAAGCAGCAGCGCATCTCCAACACCACCTACCGGCGCTTCTACTACTTCCTCACCGCCGACGAACGCGTCGGCGACCTCATGGCCGCCAACGTCGACTCCGACGAGACCTTCCTCGTCCTGGACCCGCAGCGCAAGGTCCGCACCGACCCCTACACTCCCGACCGGCACGCCCTCTCCATCGGCTTCGGCACCGACTGGAGCGGCCTGGTCTCGGCCTGGCTGACCGAGTGGGAGCGCAAGGGCCCCAAGTGGGAGAAGGCCAAGGCCCGCGTCCTGTCGACCATGGAGGGCATCGCCGCCCAGCCCAACGGCTTCGTCCAGGGCAGCGGCCTCTACGACCTCGACACCGGCAGGTTCGCGACCGCCACCACCCCGGTGGTCTCCGTCTCCCACCTCTCGGCCGTCTTCGGCCTCAACGAACTCTGCGCCGAACTCATCTACCTGATCGACATGCCGAAGTTCGACGAGGCGTACTTCGACTACTGCCGCTACTTCAACGCCACCAAAACGGAACAGGCGGCACGCTACGGCTCCAACTTCGGCACTCTGCTGCTGTTCCAGGGCCACTCGCGCCTCGACGCGTACGCCGCCGTACAGACCGGCGACGCGACGCTCGCCCAGCGCGCGTGGACGAAGTTCTACAGCTCGGACGGCTACACCGAGTCCTCGCCGTGGAAGACCGAGCCGCTCTCCGGCCCGGTCACGCTCGTCGCGGGCAGCGAGGCGAGCTGGGTGTCCTCCAACGACACCGCGCTGTACGGGCTCGCCGCGATCGAGAACCTGGCCCTGCTCGGCGACAAGATGCCCTCGTAGCGGGGGTGGGGGAGCGCCGTCGCACGGGCGGCGGCGCTCGTACCGGTGAGTGTGGTCCAGGTCACTTCGTACGGGCATGAGTACGCGTACTCAGTTCCACGGTCTGCGACAGACTGCGGGCATGGACTGGAACCACTACCGCTTCCGCAGCCTGTGGCCCCTCCCGGTACCGCTCGCCACCGCGTACGAGGCGCTGCGGGAGGTGGAGGAGTACCCGCGGTGGTGGCCCCAGGTGCGTTCGGTGAACCGGCTGGACGACTCCGTCGCCGTCCTCACCATCCGGTCGTTCCTCCCGTACGACCTCACGTTCACCGCACGCGAGGCGCGGCGCGAGCCCGAGGCCGGCGTGCTGGAGATCTCGATGACCGGCGACATCGAGGGCTGGGCGCGCTGGACGATCACGGCCGACGGCACCGGCACCCTCGCCCGCTACGACCAGGTCGTCGACGTCCACAAGCCGCTGCTGCGGCGACTCGCCCTGCTGGGGCGGCCGTTCTTCCGGCTCAACCACCGGCTGATGATGAGCGCCGGACGGCGCGGACTGCTCAGGCACCTCCAAGCGGTTTGAACGACACCCGCCGGTACCTGTATCGTTCACTGCGTTCCCGGGCGATTAGCTCAGTGGGAGAGCGCTTCGTTCACACCGAAGAGGTCACTGGTTCGAACCCAGTATCGCCCACCACCGGGAAGGCCGGTCCGCTATTGCGGACCGGCCTTTTTGCTGCTCGTGATCCGGCCGAACGGTGGACTCGGCGGCCGGCGCCCGCCTGCCGCTCGGCCGGCCGCGGCGGGCGTGCCTAGGCTGGCACCGCCACGGAAGGGCGGTGCCATGGATGCTGAGCCCCGGACCAGGGCCGCGATCGAGGAGCACTGGCGGGCATCGGAACGCGGGGACGTCGAAGCCGAGCACGCCGTCTACGCCGCGGACGCGATCCTCGACTACCCGCAGTCCGGTGAGCGTTTCCGCGGGCGCGACACCATCGCGGCGCAACGCGGCGGGCACCCGGCCGACCGGCACTTCACCGTCCGGCGGATCACCGGCCACGCGCAGCTGTGGGTCAGCGAGTGCGTCATCACCTACGACGGAGTGCCGTCGTACTCGGTGAGCATCATGGAATTCGCCGACGGGCAGGTGGTGCACGAGACCCAGTACTTCGGGGGTTCCTTCGGCACACCGGCATGGCGGGCGGCGCTCGCGGAGCCGATGCCGGGACGGACCATCACGAGCTCTTGACGGTCAGCCGACCGGTTCGCAGCCGGTGGCGTCGGCGGTGTCGGCGCTGCCGAAGCGCGCCCGGTAGGCCCCCGGCGTGATGTCCAGGTTGCGTGCGAAGGCCCGGCGCAGCGACTCCGGCGAGCCGAAGCCGGTGCGCCGGGCCACCGTGGCCATGAGGTGGCCGCGCACCCGGTACGCGTGGACGAGGGCCGCGACCCGGACGGCCCCGACCGCCGCCTCGGCACCGGCGCGGCCCTCCGGGACGGCCCGGGGGACCGGTACGGCCGGAGACGGCGGGGCTGCGAAGAAGTCCCGCCACGTCTCGTCGACCGAGTCCGGGTCGTGCAGGTAGCGCTGCCGTTGTTCGTCCACGACCCATTGGTCGAGTCCGAAGTCCAGCCCGTGCACCGCCGCTGGAGCGGTTTCTGAGGCGGCGTCATGGCGTGGAACGCCTTCTTCCCTGTGTGCAGTCGTCGGATCCCGGCGCGGCCCGGCGGCCGTCCGACCGCGTCGGGCTGTCGACGCCAGAAGGCGGGGAGCGCTGAGACGGACGGCCCCTCGGGCCACATTTGCCTCACATCGGGACATCGGCGGCGTGCGCGGAAGGAGACCGTGTCCTGATCCGAGGGCCTGCTGTCCGCCCGGCGCGCGATCGGCGTCGTACGGGATCCGGTTGTGACTGTCCGGTCGCGCGTCCGCGGCCGGAGCACCGACCTCTGGGGAACGAAGATGATCGACCGTGATCCGTCGGACACCACCCGGCGGCAGCCTCCGCCCGTCCTGCGGACCCTGGGGCTCCTGCACGGCGAGCTGCGGGCCCGGCACGGCCTGTCGCTCCACGACTACCTCGTCCTCGGCGCCCTCGCAGAAGCCGAAGCCGAAGCCGAGGGCCGGTCCGGGGAGGGGCCCGTGCCCGTGCCCGTGGCCCGGCTGACGGCACTCCTCAGGGAATCGGGCAGCCGGATGTCCTTCGTCCTGAAGGGACTGCAGGCGGCCGGACTGATCGAACGCGACCGCCGGGCCGACGACCGCAGGGCGGTCGAGGTCACCCTCACCGACGCGGGACGCGCCGGTTTCGCGGACGCGGAAAGCACGGCGCAGGCGCTGCTGCGCCGGCACCTGGTGGCGTCGGGGCGGGGCACCGGCACCGGCGCCCCGCCCGTCACGCCGCCGTCGGCAGGTCCGGCCGCAGCGGCCAGTACGTGTTCACCGTCTCCGGTGTGCCGCTGCGGGTGAACCACGCCTGCAGGCCCCGCGCCTGCGCCGCGTGCCAGGTCGTCTGCAGGGTGTGCAACTCGGCCGGGGACAGGCGCTCCAGGCGGGCCGCGAAACGGCGGCCCAGCGCCCGTACGAGCTCCAGGGACGCGAGCGCGTCCGCGCCCGCGTCGTGCGCGCCTTCGAGGGTGACCTCGTAGTGCGCGCACAGGTCGGTCAGGGTCCGGCGGCCCTTGCGGTAGCGGTCCAGATGCTTGTCCAGGACCCGGGGGTCGAGGACGAGCAGGGGGCTCGCCTCGAACCAGCGGTCCAGTGCGGACGCCCGGTGCCGGCGCAACTCCCGGTCCAGAAGCGTCAGATCGAACGGCGCGTTCATCACCACCAGCGGGCGGTGCATCGCCGCGTGCTCGGCCAGTTCCTCGGCTATCTCGTGCATCACCGGCGCCGGCCAACGGCCGTTGCGCTGCAGGTGTTCGTCCGTCAGCCCGTGCACCGCCGTCGCCGCCTCCGGCACCGGCACACCCGGGTTGACCAGCCAGCGGGTCACCCGGGGCCGGGTGCCCGGGGCGTCCTGGACGACGACGGCGGCCGACACGATCCGGTCGGTCTCGACGTCAACGCCCGTGGTCTCCGTGTCGAAGGCGGCCAGGGGCCCCTCGTACCAGCACGTCATGCCCATACAACTCCTCGTTCACCCACGGCAGGTGACGTTCCGTCTTCTGCCCGTTTGGTGATACCCGGGCCGTTTGCGACGTACGCCGGAAGGACACAACAGGAGTGCGGGTCTTTGCAGTTCAGCGGCCCGCCACGGGGAAACTCTTTGGCTGGGAAGGCTGTTGGTCATGGCGATAGCGCAGCCCGAACGGGGCGGGCTGCTGCCCGAACGTACGGGCCCCCATCGCGGCACACTCGCGACCACCGCCTGCATGGAGACACTGCAGGTGGGCTATCTGCATGCCGTCGCGGCGGCGGCCGGCTGCTCGCTGTCGCAGCCCTTCCCGGACAACGGCATCGACTGGCACGTCAGCCACGGCTCGCCGGGGCACACCGTCGACGACGAGGTGACGATAAAGGTGCAGCTCAAGTGCACCTACCAGATCGCGCCCAACCCGCCGGGACGTTTCTTCTCCTTCACGCTGGACAACGACCACCTGCGCAAGCTCGCCCGCACACCGGTGTCGGTGCACAAGATCCTGGTGGTGATGCTGGTACCGCGCTCCCAGGACGACTGGCTGCGCGCCAGCCACGACCGGCTCGATCTGCGCCACTGCTGCTACTGGGTCAACCTGGCAGGGCACCCGATCACCGGCCGGCACCGGACCACCGTGCGGGTTCCGACCTCGCGCATCTTCGACGACCGGGCGCTCTGCGAGATCATGACGCGGGTCGGGACGGGAGGCAGACCATGAGGCACCGTCCGTACGAGGAGCAGCTGCGGGAGGTCCGGCCGCATCCCGACGATCTCCACGGGACCCACTGGAGCCGTCCCCCCGAGCCCGCAGAGGTCGACCCGGCCGTGCTCGGCGCCCTGCTGCGCCGGCACGGCTGGCAGCGGCGCGGGGGAGCGCCGGGGCGCTACGGCCGCTGGACCCCACCCGGGCCGGGCAGCACCGGCACCAGCCTGCTCGTACCAGAGAGCCGTGCCTTCCCGGACAGCGACGACCTGCTCGGGGAGGCACTGACGGCT
This sequence comes from Streptomyces sp. NPDC028289, assembly GCF_055565975.1. Taxonomy (NCBI): domain Bacteria; kingdom Bacillati; phylum Actinomycetota; class Actinomycetes; order Kitasatosporales; family Streptomycetaceae; genus Streptomyces; species Streptomyces sp. NPDC028289. The sequence goes on from NZ_JBVHTI010000010.1 coordinate 345,826, forward strand.
CTGGTGCGCAGCGGCACGCCGGCCGCCCGCGAGGTGCTGGTCGGGCTCGCCGTGCCCAGCGATGAGATCCGCTGGTGGCGGGACGTGCCCAGCGGGCCGGCGGACGCCGCGTCCTGGACGGTCGAGGAGCAGCTGCGCACCGCCGCCCGGCAGACCCTGCTGGCCGGCGCGCTCGCCACCCGCGCGCGTGCCGGTTACTACGGCGCCCGGCACAAGCGTGCGGCCGCCGCCATGCTGGAGTCCGTCCTCGTCGGCTCGGCGGACGGCGGACGCGGCCTGGCCGCCTTCGTGCCCGTCGGCACCGGACGGCCCCTCGCCGTACGCCTCCACCAGGCCCTGTACGCCGCCCGCGAGGCCATCGACTACCAGCGGGCCACCGGCGGCATGGACGCCTTCGACGGAGCCGTCGAGGCGGGCGTGAGCCGGGAGCTGACCGACGCCCTCGTCACTCTCGTACGCGGCACGGAGGGTGCCCGCGTCTCCGTGGAGTGGGCGCCGGGCGCCGGCGTCCCCGACGACTGCGCGGCCACCCCCGAGCCCATCGAGTTCTCGCCCGGCGACCTGCCCGTGCTGCGCGAGGCGGGCGCCCGCTATCTGCGCGACGAACCCTCGGTCGCGGTCCGGGTCACCGGCACCGTCGTCCGCATGCGCCGCTCCGAGCCGCGCGGCGAGGGCGCGGTACGGCTCCGGGTGATCGCCGGGGCCGAGGTGCCGTACGTGCGGGTCACCCTCGACGAGGAGGACTACCGGATCGCCGGGCAGGCGCACCTGGTCGGGCTCCCGGTGCGGGTGCACGGGCGGCTGGAGAGCCGGGGCGGCTTCCGGCGGCTGTCCGGCGCCTTCGGGGTCGTGCCGGTCCAGGTGGACGAGGCCGAGCGGGACCGGCTGATGAAGTCGCTCCAGGAGAACCTCGACTTCTTCGAGGAGGCGTGCACCGGAGACGACTGCGACTGAGCGGGGACTGTCGGTAACCGTTTCGCGGACGGAGGGTCGGGGTCGGTACGATCCCCTATTGCGCGCGCTCCTGGTATGGCGCCGCATCCACCTTCAGTCAGGAGAGACCGGTGTCAGACGTCCGTGTGATCATCCAACGCGATTCCGAGCGGGAAGAGCGCGTGGTGACGACGGGCACTACGGCCGCCGAGCTCTTCGCCGGCGAGCGCTCGATCATCGCCGCCCGGGTGGCCGGTGAGCTCAAGGACCTCGCGTACGAGGTGAAGGACGGCGAGACCGTCGAGGGCGTCGAGATCTCCTCCGAGGACGGCCTCAACATCCTGCGCCACTCCACCGCGCACGTCATGGCCCAGGCCGTGCAGGAGCTGTTCCCCGAGGCCAAGCTGGGCATCGGCCCGCCCGTCAAGGACGGTTTCTACTACGACTTCGACGTCGAGAAGCCGTTCCACCCCGATGACCTCAAGGCCATCGAGAAGAAGATGCAGGAGATCCAGAAGCGGGGGCAGAAGTTCTCCCGCCGCGTGGTGACCGACGAGGCGGCCCGCGAGGAGCTGGCGGACGAGCCGTACAAGCTGGAGCTGATCGGCCTCAAGGGCTCCGCGTCCAGCGACGACGGCGCGGACGTCGAGGTCGGCGCCGGTGAGCTGACGATCTACGACAACCTGGACGCCAAGACCGGCGAGCTGTGCTGGAAGGACCTCTGCCGCGGTCCCCACCTGCCCTCCACCCGCCTGATCCCGGCGTTCAAGCTGATGCGCAACGCGGCCGCCTACTGGCGCGGCAGCGAGAAGAACCCGATGCTCCAGCGCATCTACGGCACCGCCTGGCCGTCCAAGGACGAGCTGAAGGAGTACCTGGACTTCCTCGCCGAGGCCGAGAAGCGCGACCACCGCAAGCTGGGCAGCGAGCTGGACCTGTTCTCCATCCCGGAGCAGATCGGCTCCGGCCTCGCCGTCTTCCACCCCAAGGGCGGCGTCGTCCGCCGGGTGATGGAGGACTACTCGCGCCGCCGGCACGAGGAGGAGGGCTACGAGTTCGTCTACACCCCGCACGCCACGAAGGGGAAGCTCTTCGAGACCTCCGGGCACCTGGACTGGTACGCCGACGGCATGTACCCGCCCATGCAGCTCGACGAGGGCGTGGACTACTACCTCAAGCCCATGAACTGCCCGATGCACAACCTGATCTTCGACGCGCGCGGCCGTTCCTACCGTGAACTGCCCCTGCGCCTCTTCGAGTTCGGGACCGTGTACCGGTACGAGAAGTCGGGTGTCGTGCACGGCCTGACCCGGGCCCGCGGCTTCACCCAGGACGACGCGCACATCTACTGCACCAAGGAGCAGATGGCGGAGGAGCTCGACAAGACGCTCACCTTCGTCCTGAACCTGCTGCGCGACTACGGCCTCACCGACTTCTACCTGGAGCTGTCCACCAAGGATCCGGAGAAGTTCGTCGGCTCCGACGAGGTCTGGGAGGAGGCGACCGAAACGCTCCGCGCGGTCGCCGAGAAGCAGGGCCTCCCGCTCGTCCCCGACCCCGGCGGCGCCGCCTTCTACGGCCCGAAGATCTCCGTGCAGACCAAGGACGCCATCGGCCGCACCTGGCAGATGTCGACCGTCCAGCTCGACTTCAACCTGCCCGAGCGCTTCGACCTGGAGTACACCGCCGCCGACGGCTCCAAGCAGCGCCCGGTGATGATCCACCGAGCTCTGTTCGGCTCCATCGAGCGGTTCTTCGCGGTGCTCCTGGAGCACTACGCGGGCGCCTTCCCGGCATGGCTGGCGCCGGTCCAGGCGGTGGGCATCCCGATCGGCGACGGGCACGTCGAGTACCTGCAGAAGTTCGCCGCCGAGGCGAAGAAGCAGGGGCTGCGGGTCGAGGTGGACGCGTCCTCGGACCGCATGCAGAAGAAAATCCGCAACGCCCAGAAGCAGAAGGTGCCCTTCATGGTCATCGCGGGCGACGAGGACATGGCGGCCGGCTCGGTCTCCTTCCGCTACCGCGACGGCTCCCAGGAGAACGGCATCCCGTTCGACGAGGCCATCGCCAAGATCGTGAAGGTGGTCGCGGAGCGGACCCAGGTCTGATCCGCCTCCGTCAGGGGCCCCCGGAGATCAGTTCTCCGGGGGCCTTCTCTCGTCCTCGCTCAGCGAGAACCGCTGAAGCATCCAGGACGAGAAGGACCCCGTGACGGTGCCCAGCAGCGCCAGACCGCAGGCCATCAGCCCCGCCGCGATGAACCGGCCCAGGGTGGTCACCGGGACGTAGTCGCCGTAACCGACCGTGGAGAGGGTCGAGCAGGTCCACCAGAGGGAGTCGCCGAAGGTGCGGATGTTCGCGTTCGGGGCCGAGCGTTCGGCCTGGTAGACGGCGAGGGCGCCGGAGAAGCCCAGCAATGAGATCGACAGCGCCGAGTAGGCTGCCACGCGCGCGTGCAACGCGAGCCGGGGCTCCCCGTGCCGGCGCTGCATCGACTCGTACGTCCGTACGACCCGCACCGGCCGTAGCAGCGGCAGCACCAGGACGACCGTGTCCAGCCAGTGCCGCCGTACGAACCGCGGCCCCTCGCCGCTGAGCCGCCAGCGCACCGCGTAGTCGACGGCGAACATCGCCCAGGCCGTGTACATCAGCGCGAGGAAGACGGCGTGCGCGGCCTCCGGCAGGTTCGGCTCCAGCACGTGCACCGCGTACGAGCCGAGGAAGACCAGCGACGCGATACCGAGCGTCAGGTCGGTCCCGCGGTCCCAGCGGTTCAGCCGGCTGTCGTCGTCCATCCGCCCAGCTTCGCCGCCGGGGCCTTTCCCGCGGCCCCGGCGACACGCCGCGAACGGGCGAAGCCATATGCTGCGTAGCATGACGAGTGAGCCGGAGCAGCAGATCGGAGTGGGGACGCAGGACGCGTTCCAGCGCCTGTGGACGCCCCACCGGATGGCCTACATCCAGGGCGAGAACAAGCCGACCGGTCCGGGGGCCGACGACGGCTGTCCCTTCTGCTCGATCCCGGCCAAGTCCGACGAGGACGGGCTGATCGTCCGGCGCGGTGAGCACGTCTACGCGGTGCTCAACCTCTACCCGTACAACGGCGGCCACCTGATGACGGTCCCCTACCGCCATGTCGCCGACTACACGGACCTGACCGGACCGGAGACGGTCGAACTGGCCGAGCTGACCAAGCAGGCGATGACCGCGCTGCGCACGGCGTCCGGCGCCCACGGCTTCAACATCGGCATGAACCAGGGCACGGTGGCGGGCGCCGGCATCGCGGCGCACCTGCACCAGCACATCGTCCCGCGCTGGGGCGGCGACACGAACTTCATGCCGGTGGTGGGCCACACGCGGGTGCTGCCGCAGCTGCTGGCGGACACCCGGAAGATGCTGGCCGAGGCCTGGCCGACGGTGTAGACCGTGTGGCTCCCCTCCCCACGGCACGGGGAGGGGCCGGTCGGCATGCCCTCACGCGTCGTAGGTGTCGGCCTTCTTCGGTGACGCCTCCTGGACCGACCCGCTGAGCGCTCCCGCCCGTGCGTTGAACTTGTCCATGTTGACGTCGTGATCCTTGAGCACGGTGAACGCGGCCCGGTGCACCGCCCGGAGCACCGGCGTGGCCGCGCGCAGCGCGTCGTCGGCCATGAAGCGGTGCTTCCAGGGCTGGTCGGCCCAGGCGTGCCGGAGGCCGAACGGCTCGGGCAGGCCTATGGAACCGCCGAGCCACTTCAGCAGCGGCGGATACCAGCTGATCGCCGCCCGAGCGGCGAGCCGCACCACCTCGTCCGGGGTGACCAGGGGCAGCTTGACGGTCCGGGTCTCCCAGAACCGGACGGTCTTGGCGACCGTCTTGGTGGGGGCCTCGGGCTTGCCGCTGAACAGGCCGTTGACCGGACCGAGGGCGTGTCCGGTGACCTCGATCCGCAGGGTCTCCTTCAGCACGGTCACGGTCGCCATCATCGTGATGATCAGGCCGCCGTCCCACAGGTGCGGCCACTGCACGCCCAGGTAGTGCCGTTCACCCTTGTCGAAGTGGTTGTTGTTGCAGATCCGCTCCACGTCGGCGGGCCCCACCACGTAGTCGGTGCCCTCGGGCCGTGACACCTCCTTGGCACCCTCTCCGACATGGGTGACGATCCAGTGCCTGACCTGGGGTGTCGGGAAGCCGCCGGTCTTCAGGTGCTGCCGGTGCAGCACGCTGAGCTCCTTCTCGATCTCCCGGACGACCGTCCAGGCGCGGAACTCGTGGATGCCCTTGACCGGATCGAGCGGGACGAGCTCCTCGGCGAGATGCCAGGAGCCCCAGCGGGTGCCCATGCCGAGTATGCCCTTGGGGCCGGCGTAGAAGACCGAGTTGGACTGCTGCTCGGCGCTGAGCCGGGCCAGGGACTGGCGCAGCTGCTCCGCGGCGGCCTGGTCGGGGCTGGTCGGCACGGCCTCGGGGACCTTGGCGCCGACGCTGCCGCCGGAGAGCAGGCCGTCCCAGGCCTCGCGCAGGTCCCTCGCGGTGCGCTCGCACAACCGCTTGGCCAGGTACCAGCCGACGACGGGGAGCACGATGCAGCCGCGCGCGTACCAGCCCCAGAAGCCGGTGAGGGGCATCCGGATCAGGAAGACGACCGCGAGGACGCCGACGGCGGCCAGCAGGGCGCTGCCGAACCCGGAGACCCGCTTGTTGTCGGCCTTCAGCATGGTGGCCCGGAGCTGGAAGACGCCCAGCCAGACCAGCAGTCCGGGCAGGAAGAGCAGGCCGAACAGGAACATGACGGCGGTGAGCCGCGTGTCGCGTTCCCGGCGGATGCGGTTGGCCGCGAGGCAGTGCTCGACGACCATCTGGGGCTCGCTGCCGAAGGACTGGATGAGGGGTTTGCGTCCGACGCCCAGCATGCGGTCGATGACCGCCTGGGAGTACGCCTCACCGAAGTTGGGCCGGAATATCCTGGCCCACTTGCGGCCCTCCTTGACCTCGGACTTGTGCCACTCGTTGTCAGCCTTCTTGATCTCCTCCATCGGCGTGTCCCGGTAGGCCGCCGAGGCCAGGGCATAGGTCGGTGCCTGCGCCTCACCGCCCGGCCTGGGCACCTGTGGCCCGAAGAAGTCCTCGAAGCTCATTCCCGCCCCCACTTGCCGCCGTCCCGCTTCTGCGGCCTTCCCGACTTCCGTACTCCGCACACCTGTTGATCAAGTACTCAGAGTATCCCCAGCCACCGACAAGCGTCGGCGGACGGCCGAAGCCGCCCGCCGAACGCTCCCGTTGACACCGATCAGGAGGCTTCTTTGGCCTGTTCGCGAATCTTCTCGGCGATCTGCGGCGGCATCGGCTCGTGCCGGGCGTAGGAGCGGCTGAAACGCGCCGTGCCGTGCGACAGGGAGCGCAGGTCGACCGCGTAGCGGCCGATCTCGAACTCCGGTACCTCGGCCTTGACGAGGGTGCGCCCGCCACTGGTCTGCTCGGTGCCGAGCACCCGGCCGCGCCGCCCGGACAGGTCGCTCATCACCGCGCCCACGTAGTCGTCGCCGACCAGCACGGACACCTCGGCCACCGGCTCAAGCAGATGGATCTTCGCGTCCGCCGCGGCCTCCCGCAGGGCCAGCGCGCCGGCCGTCTGGAAGGCGGCGTCGGAGGAGTCCACCGAGTGCGCCTTGCCGTCGAGCAGGGTGACCCGCACGTCGACCAACTCGTAGCCGGCGGCGACCCCCTTGACGGCCTGGGCCCTGATGCCCTTCTCGACCGACGGGATGAACTGCCGGGGCACCGCGCCGCCGACCACCTTGTCGACGAACTCGATGCCGGAGCCGCCCGGAAGGGGTTCCACCTCGATCTCACAGATCGCGAACTGCCCGTGCCCGCCGGACTGCTTGACGTGCCGGCCGCGCCCGGCGGACTTCCCGGCGAACGTCTCCCGGAGGGACACCTTGTGCGGTACGACGTCGACCTGGACGCCGTACCGGCTGCGCAGCCGCTCCAGGGCGACGTCCGCGTGCGCCTCGCCGAGGCACCAGAGCACCACCTGGTGGGTGTCCTGGTTCTGTTCGAGCCGCATGGTCGGGTCCTCGGCGACCAGGCGGGCGAGGCCCTGCGAGAGCTTGTCCTCGTCCGCCTTGCTGTGTGCCTGGATGGCGAGCGGCAGCAGCGGGTCGGGCATCTCCCACGGCTCCATGAGCAGCGGGTCGTCCTTGCCGGAGAGGGTGTCCCCGGTCTCCGCGCGGCCGAGCTTCGCCACGCACGCCAGGTCGCCGGCGATGACGTGGGTGACCGGCCGCTGCTGTTTGCCGAACGGCGTGGACAGGGCGCCGATCTTCTCGTCGACGTCGTGGTCCTCGTGCCCGCGGTCGGCGAGCCCGTGCCCGGAGACGTGGACCGTCTCGTCGGGCCGCAGGGTGCCGGAGAAGACCCGGACCAGCGAGACCCGGCCGACGTACGGGTCGGAGGCGGTCTTCACCACCTCCGCGACCAGCGGGCCGCCGGTGTCGCACGGCTTGATCTCGCGGGGCGTGCCGTCGATGGTGGTGACCCCGGGCGTGGGGTGCTCGAACGGCGTCGGGAAGCCGCCGGTGACCAGTTCCAGGAGCTCGACCGTGCCGAGGCCCTGGCGGGCGCCGTCGGCGGCCGGGGCGGCGGCCAGGACGGGGAAGAAGGCCCCGCGGGCCACGGCCCGCTCCAGGTCCTCGATCAGCGTCTTGAGGTCGATCTGCTCGCCGCCCAGATAGCGGTCCATGAGGGTCTCGTCCTCGCTCTCCGAGATGATCCCCTCGATGAGCCGGTTGCGGGCGTCCTCGATGTCCGGCAGCTGGTCGGGGCCCGGCTCGGACTCCTTGCGCTCCCCGGTGGAGTAGTCGAACAGCTTCTGGGTGAGCAGCCCGACCAGGCCGGTCACGGGCGCGTGCCCGTCCGGCCCCTGCGGGCCGTAGAGCGGCAGGTAGAGGGGGAGCACGGCGTCGGGGTCGTCGGCGCCGAACGCCTCGGCGCACACCCGGGTCATCTCCTGGAAGTCCGCGCGGGCGGCCTCCAGGTGCGTGACGACGATCGCCCGGGGCATCCCGACGGCCGCGCACTCCTCCCACACCATCCGGGTCGAGCCGTCCACCCCGTCCGAGGCCGAGACGACGAAGAGGGCCGCGTCCGCCGCGCGCAGACCGGCCCTCAGCTCACCGACGAAGTCGGCGTATCCCGGGGTGTCCAGGATGTTGATCTTGATTCCGTTCCAGTCGACCGGCACCAGCGACAGCTGTACGGAGCGCTGCTGCCGGTGCTCGATGTCGTCGTAGTCCGAGACGGTCCCGCCGTCCTCCACGCGGCCCGCGCGGTTCACCGCTCCCGCGGTCAGCGCGAGCGCCTCCACCAACGTGGTCTTGCCCGATCCGGAGTGGCCGACCAGCACCACATTCCGTACAGACGCGGGGTGGTCGGCCGCCCTTGCCCTGCCGGCGGCTCCGGGGTGTTCCTTGGCCTTGTCGCCCATGGTTTTGCCTCCCGTGCACGGTGAGGTCTCTGTGGGCGCGGGCGAGCATGGCGGGCCGCGTGCGGTGGCGGCTCCGATGACGCCCGCGGTTATTCGAGCTTTCCACTCCCGTCACGGTGCGTCCATACGAAGGACGTGATCGTGCCCGCGGGACCCTTCCCGATGGGCCGCCGGCCCCTCCTGCGAGTGCCCACCCGTCGCACACACGCGCGCGTGGCTACGATGGGCCAGCCGGGGTGGCCAGCAGGGGCCGCACGGCGCAACGACCGTCGGGAAGGCCATGCTGAACAAGTACGCGCGTGCATTCTTCACGCGTGTCCTCACACCGTTCGCCGCGTTTCTCATCCGCCGGGGCGTGAGCCCGGACACGGTCACGCTCCTCGGCACGGCCGGAGTGGTCGCGGGCGCGCTGGTCTTCTTCCCCCGGGGTGAGTTCTTCTGGGGCACGATCGTGATCACGCTGTTCGTGTTCTCGGACCTGGTGGACGGCAACATGGCCCGCCAGCTGGGCCGCACCAGCCGCTGGGGCGCCTTCCTGGACTCCACCCTGGACCGGGTCGCCGACGGCGCGATCTTCGGCGGCTTCGCCCTCTGGTACGCGGGCAACGGGAACGACAACGTCCTGTGCGCGGTCGCCATCTTCTGCCTGGCCAGCGGCCAGGTGGTGTCGTACACCAAGGCGCGCGGCGAGTCGATCGGGCTGCCGGTGGCCGTCAACGGTCTCGTGGAGCGTGCCGAGCGCCTGGTGATCTCGCTGGTGGCGGCGGGCCTGGCCGGCTTCCACAAGTTCGGCGTCCCGCACATCCAGATCCTGCTGCCGATCGCTCTGTGGATCGTCGCCGTGGGCAGCCTGGTCACCCTGGTCCAGCGGGTCGTCACGGTCCGCCGGGAGTCCGCCGAGGCGGAGGCCGCGGCCGAGCGCGAGAAGGCCTCGCACGGGAGCGAGGCCTCCCAGTGACCGCCGCCGACCGGCTCACCGACGCTCTGTACGGGCTCGGCTGGAGCACCGTCAAGAAGCTCCCCGAACCGGTCGCCGTGCGCCTCGGCAACTCCATCGCGGACCTCGCCTGGAAGCAGCGCGGCAAGGGCGTCCAGCGGCTCGAGTCGAACTACGCGCGCGTGCGGCCCGACGCGAGCCCCGAGCGGCTGCGCGAACTCTCCCGGGCGGGCATGCGCTCGTACCTGCGCTACTGGATGGAGTCCTTCCGGCTGCCGTCCTGGAGCGAGGAGCGGATCCGCACCGGCTTCGTCCCCAAGGACGTCCACCACCTCACCGACGGCCTCGCCTCCGACCGCGGGGTGATCCTCGCGCTGCCGCACCTGGCCAACTGGGACCTGGCCGGTGCCTGGGTCACCACCGAGCTGAAGACCCCGTTCACCACGGTCGCCGAGCGCCTCCGGCCCGAAACGCTGTACGACCGTTTCGTCGCCTACCGCGAGGGCCTCGGCATGGAGGTCCTCCCGCACAGCGGCGGCACCGCCTTCGGCACCCTGGCCCGCAGGCTGCGCGACGGCGGCCTGGTCTGCCTCGTCGCCGACCGCGACCTGTCCGCCTCCGGCATCGAGGTCGGTTTCTTCGGCGACACCGCGCGGATGCCCGCCGGACCGGCCCTGCTGGCCCAGCAGACCGGCGCGCTCCTGCTGCCCGTGACGCTCTGGTACGACGACACCCCCGTCATGAAGGGCCGGGTGCACGCCCCGATCGAGGTACCCGAGTCAGGTGACAAGGCGTCGAAGACGTCTGTCATGACACAGGCGCTGGCCGATGCCTTCGCCACCGGGATCGCCGACCATCCGGAGGACTGGCACATGCTGCAGCGGTTGTGGCTCGCGGACCTCGACCCCGCGAAGGGACCGTCGTGAGGATCGGCATCGTCTGCCCCTACTCCTGGGACGTCCCGGGTGGCGTCCAGTTCCACATCCGCGACCTCGCCGAGTACTTCATCGGCCTGGGCCACGACGTCTCCGTCCTCGCCCCCGCCGACGACGACACCCCGCTGCCGCCCTACGTCGTCTCGGCCGGCCGCGCGGTCCCGGTGCCGTACAACGGCTCGGTGGCCCGCCTCAACTTCGGCTTCCTGTCCGCCGCGCGGGTGCGCCGCTGGCTGCACGACGGCGCGTTCGACGTGGTCCACATCCACGAGCCGACCTCGCCCTCCCTCGGCCTGCTGACCTGCTGGGCGGCGCAGGGTCCGATGGTGGCGACCTTCCACACCTCCAACCCGCGCTCCCGCGCGATGATCGCCGCGTACTCGATCCTCCAGGCGGCCCTGGAGAAGATCAGCGCCCGGATCGCCGTCAGCGAGTACGCCCGCCGCACCCTGGTCGAGCACCTCGGCGGCGACGCCGTCGTGATCCCCAACGGCGTCGACGTCGACTTCTTCGCCAAGGCCGAGCCGCGCCCCGAGTGGCAGGGCGACACCATCGGCTTCATCGGCCGCATCGACGAGCCCCGCAAGGGTCTCCCGGTGCTGATGAAGGCCCTGCCCAAGATCCTCGCCGCCCGGCCGCAGACCCGGCTCCTGGTGGCGGGCCGGGGCGACGAGGAGGCCGCGGTCGAGTCGCTCCCCGCCGAGCTGCGCTCCCGCGTCGAGTTCCTCGGCATGGTCAGCGACGAGGACAAGGCCCGCTTCCTGCGCAGCCTCGACCTGTACATCGCGCCCAACACGGGCGGCGAGAGCTTCGGGATAATCCTCGTGGAAGCCCTGTCCGCGGGCGCGCCTGTCCTCGCCTCCGACATCGACGCCTTCGCCCAGGTCCTCGACCAGGGGGCGGCGGGCGAACTCTTCGCCAACGAGGACGCGGACGCGCTGGCCGAGGCCGCGGTACGGCTCCTGGAGGACCCGGAGTACCGGGCCGGGCTGCGCGCCCGCGGCAGCGTGCACGTACGGCGCTTCGACTGGTCCACCGTGGGCGCGGACATCCTGTCCGTCTACGAGACGGTGACGGCGGGCGCGGCGGCGGTGGCGGCCGACGAGCGGTCGGGGCTGCGGGCGAGGTTCGGGCTGGCGCGGGACTAGACGCTTCGCTGGGAGGGCCGCGATGCGTAGTGCGGCGTCTGCCGTCTCACGAGTACGGCGTCGTCGTGGCTGGTCGCGCAGTTCCCCGCGCCCCTTCGGGGGCGCACTGCTGTGGGCGCTTCCTATAGCGTTCCGCCCGTGACCGCAACGCTCGTCTGGACCCTCTGTATCCTCGCCGCCCTCGTGGTGATCGGCCTCTATCTGAGCTGGACCGCAGGCCGCCTCGATCGGCTGCACTCGCGGATCGACGCCGCCCGGGCCGCCCTCGACGCGCAGTTGCTGCGGAGGGCCTCGGTGGCCCAGGAGCTGGCGACCTCGGGGGTGCTGGATCCCGCCTCCTCGATCGTGCTGTACGAGGCCGCGCACGCGGCCAGGCAGGCCGAGGAGGAGCAGCGGGAGGTCGCGGAGAGCGAGTTGAGCCAGGCCCTGCGGGCCGTCTTCGAGCACCCGCAGCAGGTCGAGGAGGTCCGTCAGGCCCCCGGCGGCGACGCCGCCGCGAGCGAGCTGGCCGAGGCCGTACGCCGGGTCCCGATGGCCCGCCGCTTCCACAACGACGCCGTCGGCGCGGCCCGCCGGCTGCGTGAACACCGCAAGGTCCGGTGGTTCCGGCTGGCCGGGCACGCCGCCTTCCCGCTGGCCTTCGAGATGGACGACGAACCGCCTGCCGCGCTGGTCGAGCGCACGGCCTGACCGGAAAACGATCCACCGCCTTCCCATTGGCCCTTGCTGTGGACTGGTCCACTCGCGTTTCCTCGGTGTTTGCAGAAACCCTCTTTCAGCGAGTGAGGTCACCCGTGTCCACCAGTGAGAACCAGACCCCCGAGACCGGCACCGCCCGTGTGAAGCGCGGCATGGCCGAACAGCTCAAGGGCGGCGTGATCATGGACGTCGTCACGCCGGAGCAGGCGAAGATCGCCGAGGACGCGGGCGCCGTCGCCGTCATGGCCCTGGAGCGGGTCCCGGCCGACATCCGCAAGGACGGCGGGGTGGCCCGTATGTCCGACCCGGACATGATCGAGGGCATCATCGAGGCCGTGTCGATCCCGGTCATGGCCAAGTCCCGGATCGGCCACTTCGTCGAGGCCCAGGTCCTGCAGTCGCTCGGCGTCGACTACATCGACGAGTCCGAGGTCCTCACCCCGGCCGACGAGGTCAACCACTCCGACAAGTGGGCCTTCACCACCCCCTTCGTCTGCGGCGCCACCAACCTCGGTGAGGCCCTGCGCCGGATCGCCGAGGGCGCGGCCATGATCCGCTCCAAGGGCGAGGCCGGCACCGGCAACGTCGTCGAGGCCGTCCGCCACCTGCGCCAGATCAAGGGCGAGATCGCCAAGCTGCGCGGCTGCGACAACAACGAGCTGTACGCCGCCGCCAAGGAGCTGCGCGCCCCCTACGAGCTGGTCAAGGAGGTCGCCGAGCTCGGCAAGCTGCCGGTCGTGCTGTTCTCCGCCGGTGGCGTCGCCACCCCGGCCGACGCGGCCCTGATGCGTCAGCTCGGCGCCGAGGGCGTCTTCGTCGGCTCCGGCATCTTCAAGTCCGGCGACCCGGCCAAGCGCGCCGCCGCCATCGTCAAGGCGACCACCTTCTACGACGACCCGAAGATCATCGCGGACGCGTCCCGCAACCTCGGCGAGGCCATGGTCGGCATCAACTGCGACACCCTCCCCGAGACCGAGCGCTACGCCAACCGCGGCTGGTAAGGCCAGAAGGTTTCGCACACATGATCGACGCACCTGTCATAGGCGTCCTGGCCCTCCAGGGCGACGTACGGGAGCACCTCATCGCCCTGGCCGCGGCCGACGCCGTGGCCAGACCGGTCAGGCGCCCCGAGGAACTCGCCGAGGTGGACGGCCTCGTCATCCCCGGCGGCGAGTCCACCACCATCTCCAAGCTGGCCGTCCTGTTCGGCGTGATGGAACCCCTCCGCGCGCGCGTGCGCGACGGAATGCCCATCTACGGCACCTGCGCCGGCATGATCATGCTCGCCGACAAGATCCTCGACCCGCGCTCGGGCCAGGAGACCATCGGCGGCATCGACATGATCGTGCGCCGCAACGCCTTCGGGCGGCAGAACGAGTCGTTCGAAGCGGCGGTCGACGTCCGCGGGATCGACGGCGATCCTGTAGAGGGTGTGTTCATCCGCGCCCCCTGGGTCGAGTCGGTCGGCGCCGGGGCCGAGGTGATCGCCGAGCACGAGGGCCACATCGTCGCGGTCCGCCAGGGCAACGTACTCGCCACGTCGTTCCACCCGGAGCTGACCGGCGACCACCGCGTGCACTCGCTCTTCGTCGACATGGTGCGCGCCTACCGGGCACCGGAGTCCTTGTAGGATCTCTGGAGTTCGTTGCAGAGATGGGTTACGCGAAGGAGACAGGCAGATGTCCGGCCACTCTAAATGGGCTACGACGAAGCACAAGAAGGCCGTGATCGACGCCAAGCGCGGCAAGCTCTTCGCGAAGCTGATCAAGAACATCGAGGTCGCGGCCCGCATGGGCGGCGTGGACCTCGAAGGCAACCCGACGCTCTACGACGCCGTTCAGAAGGCGAAGAAGCAGTCGGTCCCGAACAAGAACATCGACTCCGCGATCAAGCGCGGCGGTGGCCTCGAGGCCGGCGGTGCCGACTACGAGACGATCATGTACGAGGGCTACGGCCCGAACGGCGTCGCGGTGCTCATCGAGTGCCTCACCGACAACCGCAACCGCGCCGCCTCCGACGTGCGCGTCGCCATGACCCGCAACGGCGGCAACATGGCGGACCCGGGCTCGGTGTCGTACCTCTTCAACCGCAAGGGCGTCGTGATCGTCCCCAAGGGCGAGCTGACGGAGGACGACGTGCTCGGCGCCGTCCTGGACGCGGGCGCCGAGGAAGTCAACGACCTGGGCGAGTCCTTCGAGGTGCTCAGCGAGGCCACCGACATGGTCGCCGTCCGCACCGCCCTCCAGGACGCCGGGATCGACTACGACTCCGCCGAGGCCAACTTCGTCCCGACCATGCAGGTCGAGCTGGACGAGGAGGGCGCCAAGAAGATCTTCAAGCTGATCGACGCTCTGGAGGACAGCGACGACGTCCAGAACGTCTTCGCCAACTTCGACGTCAGCGACGAGGTCATGGAGAAGGTCGACGCGTAACGCTGCCGCGGGCTGAGCCGACCGAGCGGGCCGACGGGACACACCCGTCGGCCCGTCGCCATGTCGGCCGTTGTCGGTGGCACCCGCTAGCCTGCACGAACTGGGGGACCTCCCAGCGATAGCTGGGCGAGACCGAAGGGAGGGGGCGCGGTGCGCGTACTGGGGGTGGACCCCGGGCTGACCCGGTGTGGTGTCGGGGTCGTCGAGGGAGTTGCCGGGCGGCCGCTCACCATGGTCGGTGTGGGGGTCGTACGGACACCGGCGGACGCCGAGCTCGGCCGTCGCCTCGTCGCCGTCGAGCAGGGCATCGAGCAGTGGCTCGACGAGTACCGGCCCGAGTTCGTCGCCGTGGAGCGGGTGTTCAGCCAGCACAACGTACGGACCGTGATGGGCACCGCCCAGGCCAGCGCCGTCGCCATGCTGTGCGCCGCCCGCCGGGGCATCCCGGTCGCCCTGCACACCCCCAGCGAGGTCAAGGCCGCCGTCACCGGCTCCGGACGCGCCGACAAGGCCCAGGTCGGTGCCATGGTCACCCGGCTGCTCAGGCTCAGCGCCCCGCCGAAGCCCGCCGACGCCGCCGACGCCCTCGCGCTCGCCATCTGCCACATCTGGCGCGCCCCCGCGCAGAACCGACTCCAGCAGGCCGTCGGCCTGCACGCAGCCAACGCAACGAAAGGCCGTACGGCATGATCGCCTTCGTCAGCGGCCCGGTCGCCGCCCTCGCCCCGGACTCCGCGGTGGTCGAGGTGGGCGGCATCGGCATCGCCGTCCAGTGCACCCCCAACACCCTGTCCGGGCTGCGCATGGGCCAGCCGGCCAAGCTCGCCACCTCCCTGGTCGTCCGGGAGGACTCGCTCACCCTGTACGGCTTCGTGGACGACGACGAGCGCCAGGTCTTCGAACTGCTCCAGACGGCGAGCGGCGTCGGCCCCCGGCTCGCCCAGGCGATGCTCGCCGTGCACAGCCCGGACGCGCTGCGCCGCGCGGTCGCCACGGGTGACGAGAAGGCTCTGATCGCCGTCCCCGGCATCGGCAAGAAGGGCGCGCAGAAGCTGCTGCTGGAGCTGAAGGACCGGCTCGGCGAGCCCGTCGGCGCCCCTGCGATCGGTGCGCCGGTCAGCCAGGGCTGGCGCGACCAGCTGCACGCCGCCCTGATCGGTCTGGGCTACGCGACCCGGGAGGCCGACGAGGCCGTCACCGCCGTCGCCCCGCAGGCCGAGGCCGCCGGGGGCCCGCCCCAGGTCGGCCAGCTGCTCAAGGCGGCCCTGCAGACCCTCAACCGCGCCCGCTGACCCCACCACCGCTGAGGCACATCACTTATGAACTGGGACGACACGACCGACACCGGCGCCGACGCGGAGCGGCTGGTGGGCGCCGTCGCCGACCGTGAGGACCAGGCCGTCGAGGCCGCCCTGCGCCCCAAGGACCTCGGCGAGTTCATCGGTCAGGAGAAGGTCCGCGAACAGCTCGACCTGGTGCTGCGCGCCGCACGCGCGCGTGGCGCCACCGCCGACCACGTGCTGCTCTCCGGCGCCCCCGGCCTGGGCAAGACCACGCTCTCCATGATCATCGCGGCCGAGATGGGCGCCCCGATCCGCATCACCTCGGGCCCCGCCATCCAGCACGCCGGCGACCTGGCCGCGATCCTCTCCTCCCTCCAGGAGGGCGAGGTCCTCTTCCTCGACGAGATCCACCGCATGTCGCGGCCCGCCGAGGAGATGCTGTACATGGCGATGGAGGACTTCCGCGTCGACGTCATCGTCGGCAAGGGGCCGGGCGCCACCGCCATCCCCCTGGAGCTGCCCCCGTTCACACTGGTCGGCGCCACCACCCGGGCGGGCCTGCTGCCGCCTCCGCTGCGCGACCGGTTCGGCTTCACCGCGCACATGGAGTTCTACGAGCCGCGCGAGCTGGAGCGGGTGGTGCACCGCTCGGCCAACCTGCTGGACGTCGAGATCGAGCCGGCCGGCGCCGCCGAGATCGCCGGCCGCTCGCGCGGCACGCCCCGTATCGCCAACCGGCTGCTGCGCCGGGTCCGCGACTACGCGCAGGTCAAGGCGGACGGCCTGATCACCCGTGAGATCGCGCACGCGGCGCTCGCCGTCTACGAGGTGGACGAGCGCGGCCTGGACCGGCTGGACCGCGCCGTCCTGGAAGCCCTGCTCAAGCTGTTCGGCGGCGGCCCGGTCGGCCTGTCCACCCTCGCCGTCGCGGTGGGGGAGGAGCGGGAGACGGTCGAGGAGGTCGCCGAACCCTTCCTGGTCCGCGAGGGCCTGCTGGCCCGCACCCCACGCGGGCGGGTCGCCACCCCCGCCGCCTGGGCCCACCTCGGCCTGACCGCCCCGCGCGGCACGGCGGGCGCAACCGGCCAGCAGGACCTGTTCGGCACCTGACACCGACACGACGGTGCCCGGGCTGCGGGCCCGCGGACATCCGGGCTGCGGGCCCGCGGACATGCGGGCTGCGGGCCCGCGGACATGCGGGCTGCGGGCCCGCGGACATGCGGGCTGCGGGCCCGCGGACATGCGGGCTCCGGGCCCGTGGGCATGCGGGCTTCGGGTCTGCGGACGGTCTGCGGAAAACCGGCCCCGGCCCGGAAACCCGGTGCCCGAGCCCTCGCGCGTCCGATGCCCGGCGCCGCGCCCCTCCGGTTCCCGGAACCGTTGCCGATGGGAACGCCCCCGTGCCCGCCGTATCCCGGCCCCGGCCCCGGACTCGCGGCCCGCGCTGCGCGGACGGCCCGCCGCCCGCCGACCACACTCCCGCCGCAGACGTGATCGCTTCGTGACGGCGGGGCATTGGCGGGCCCAGGAACCCAGGTGCCATGCTGAGCGTTGTTCCATGCGCGCGGACTCGCTTAGACTCCGCCGATGCCGCCTTTGCGGGCGGCGCCGACCACACCCCCATCATCCAGGCCGCTCACCGCCGCGGCTGCGCGAAGGAAATTCCGTCCCGTGAATAGCTTGCCTCTTCTCGTGTTCATCGTCCTCATCGCGGCCATGTTCCTGATGACGCGTTCCACCCGGAAGCGCCAGCAGCAGGCCACGCAGATGCGGAACGAGATCCAGCCCGGCAACGGGGTCCGCACCATCGGGGGCATGTACGCGACGGTCAAGGAAGTCAACGAGGACACGGTCCTCCTCGACGCCGGTCCGGGCGTCGAGCTCCTCTTCGCCAAGAACGCGATCGGCGCCATCCTCACGGACGACGAGTACAACCGCATCGTGCACGGCATCGAGCACGACCTGAAGTCCGACGCCGACGTCGTCCCGGACGACGCCTCCTCCCTCACCGAGACCGACGACGCGCCTGCCGACGCTGCCGCCGCCTCCGACGACAAGGCCGTCGACCTCGGGAAGAAGGACGCCGCCGAGGACGAGGCCGCGGATGCGGAGAACAAGACCGACGGGCCGGCCGAGTCCGCAACCGCCGAGGCGAAGGCTGACGAAGAGCCGAAGAAGACCGACGGCGACTCCGACGCGAAGTAGCCGTGTCCCGGGGAGCGGTGCGTACATCCCACGCGCACCTCGCACCCCGGGTACGTCTGTTTCCCGCACGGGATCCCGACACCATGTCATGGCCGACCGCACCGACCAGGCGCGCGGCGGCCCGAGAGGGAGTACGAGAAGGTGGCAGCACCTAAGAGGGGCCGGAGCGCGAGCGCCCAGAGCAAGCCAGGGCGCTCGCTGGCCCTCATCCTGATCGCCATCGTGGCGCTCACCGGCGGAATGTTCGCCTCCGGAAACACCACTCCGCGTCTCGGTATCGACCTGGCCGGTGGTACGAGCATCACGCTGCAGGCGAGGAACGAGCCGGGCCAGCCCAACGCGATCAACAAGACCAACATGAACACCGCGGTCGAGATCATGAACCGCCGTGTCAACGGTCTGGGCGTGTCCGAAGCGGAGGTCCAGACCCAGGGCACCAGCAACATCATCGTCAACATCCCCAAGGGCACGAACTCCGCAGAGGCCCGCCAGCAGGTCGGCACCACCGCGAAGCTGTACTTCCGCCCGGTCCTGGCCCAGGAGGCCAGCGGCGCCGCAGCGTCGAGCGCCTCCCCGAGCGCGTCCGCCAGCGGCAGCTCCACCGCCTCCCCTAGCGCCTCCCCGTCGAGCAGTGCGTCGACGTCCC
This sequence comes from Streptomyces sp. NPDC028289, assembly GCF_055565975.1. Lineage (NCBI taxonomy): Bacteria > Bacillati > Actinomycetota > Actinomycetes > Kitasatosporales > Streptomycetaceae > Streptomyces > Streptomyces sp. NPDC028289. Next base: position 364,513 of record NZ_JBVHTI010000010.1, read on the forward strand.
AGAAGGCGACCGGGTCGTCCGCCTCGCCGTCCTCCTCGGCCACCTCGCAGGGCCGCGCGGTCACCGACGCCCTGAAGGCCGGCTCCACGCCGTCGTCCTCGGCGTCCGCCTCCTCGTCGGCGAGCCCCTCCGCCACCTCCTCGGCCGACGCGAGCGCCTCTGCCAGCGCCTCCGCCGCGGCCTCGAAGCTGGAGGCCGAGTACACCGCGCTGGACTGCACCAAGGCCGCGCAGCGCGCCACCGCCGGCAAGAGTGCCAAGCCGACCGACACCACCGTGGCCTGCGGCAAGATCGGCGACGCCTGGTACAAGTACGTGCTCGGCCCGGCCCGCGTCGACGGCACCGACGTCAAGAAGGCCCAGGCCGTCTTCGACACGCAGGGCGCCGCCGGCTGGCAGGTCCAGATGACCTTCACCGGCAGCGGATCCAAGAAGTTCGCGGACGTCACCGGCGAGCTCGCCAAGAACACCTCCCAGCCGACGAACGAGTTCGGCATCGTCCTCGACGGCGAGGTCGTCTCCAGCCCGACCGTGAGCCAGTCCATCACCGGCGGCTCGGCGGAGATCTCCGGCAGCTTCACCCAGCAAGAGGCCCAGAGCCTCGCCAACGTGCTGTCGTACGGCGCGCTCCCGCTCTCCTTCAGGACGGAGAGCGTCACCACCGTCACCGCCGCCCTCGGCGGTCAGCAGCTGCACGCCGGCCTGCTGGCCGGTGCCATCGGCCTCGCGCTGGTCATCATCTACCTGGTGGCCTTCTACCGCGGCCTGTCGCTGATCGCGATCCCCTCGCTGCTGGTGTCCGCGATCCTGACCTACACGATCATGTCGCTGCTCGGCCCGACGATCCACTTCGCGCTGAACCTGCCCGCCGTCTGCGGTGCGATCGTCGCGATCGGCATCACGGCGGACTCGTTCATCGTGTTCTTCGAACGCATCCGGGACGAGATCCGCGAGGGCCGCACGCTGCGCCCCGCCGTCGAGCGGGCCTGGCCGCGCGCCCGGCGCACCATCCTGGTCTCCGACTTCGTGTCGTTCCTGGCCGCCGCCGTGCTGTTCATCGTGACCGTCGGCAAGGTCCAGGGCTTCGCGTTCACCCTCGGTCTGACCACCGTGCTCGACGTGGTCGTCGTCTTCTTCTTCACCAAGCCGCTGATGACGATCGTCGCCCGGCGTAAGTTCTTCGCGAGCGGCCACAAGTGGTCCGGGCTCGACCCGAAGGGCCTGGGCGCCAAGGCCCCGCTGCGCCGCACCCGCCGTCCCGCCGGCCCCGTCGCCGGCCCTGTCGACCCGAAGGAAGCGTGAGCGATGTCGAAACTCGGCAACCTCGGCGCCCGACTCCACCGCGGCGAGATCAGCTACGACTTCGTCGGCAAGCGCAAGATCTGGTACGGCATCTCCATCCTGATCACCATCACGGCCATCGTCGGCCTGGCGGTGCGCGGCCTGAACATGGGCATCGACTTCCAGGGCGGCGCCGTCTTCACCACCTCCAAGACCAGCGTCTCGGTGTCCCAGGCGGAGACCTACGCGAAGGAGGCCTCCGGCCACGACGCGGTCGTGCAGAAGCTCGGCACGGGCGGTCTGCGCATCCAGATCGCCGGCATGGACACCGAGAAGTCGGACGCGACCAAGGCCAAGCTGGCCACGGACATGAAGGTGGACCCCGAGTCCATCAACTCCGACCTGGTCGGCCCCAGCTGGGGTGACGAGATCGCCAACAAGGCCTGGGAGGGCCTCGGCATCTTCATGGTCCTCGTGGTGGTCTACCTGGCGATCGCCTTCGAGTGGCGGATGGCGCTCGCGGCCCTGGTCGCGCTGATCCACGACATCACCATCACGACCGGTATCTACGCCCTGGTCGGCTTCGAGGTCACGCCCGGTACGGTCATCGGTCTGCTGACGATCCTCGGTTACTCGCTCTACGACACGGTCGTCGTCTTCGACAGCCTCAAGGAGCAGACGAAGGACATCACCAAGCAGACCCGCTTCACCTACAGCGACATCGCCAACCACTCGATCAACGGCACCCTGGTCCGTTCGATCAACACCACGGTCGTCGCGCTGCTGCCGGTCGCGGGCCTGCTGTTCATCGGCGGCGGCTTCCTCGGCGCGGGCACGCTGAACGACATCTCGCTGTCGCTGTTCGTCGGTCTCGCCGCCGGTGCCTACTCGTCGATCTTCATCGCCACGCCGCTCGTCGCCGACCTCAAGGAGGCCGAGCCGCAGATGAAGGCCCTGAAGAAGCGCGTCCTCGCCAAGCGCGCCCAGGCCGCGGCCGAGGAGGAGATGGCCGGCGCCCGGGTGGGCGGCTCCGACGAGGGACCCGAGGACGCCGCTCCGGCCGTCGTCGGCCCGCGCAACCAGCCCGCGTCCCGCAACCGGGGCGGCCGCGGCCGCCCGTCGGGGAAGCGCCGGTGACCGACATCAAGGAGCTGCTGCTCAGCCGTATCCGGGACGTCGAGGACTACCCGGAGCAGGGGGTGATGTTCAAGGACATCACCCCGCTCCTGGCGGACCCCGCCGCGTTCACCGCGCTCACCGACGCCCTCGCGGAGATCGCCGAGCGCACCGGCGCCACCAAGGTCGTCGGTCTGGAGGCCCGGGGCTTCATCCTGGGCGCCCCGGTCGCCGTCCGCGCCGGTCTCGGCTTCATCCCGGTCCGCAAGGCGGGCAAGCTCCCCGGAGCCACCCTCCGCCAGGCCTACGAGCTGGAGTACGGCTCGGCCGAGATCGAGGTGCACGCCGAGGACCTCGGGTCGGACGACCGGATCCTGATCGTCGACGACGTGCTCGCCACCGGCGGCACCGCCGAGGCCGCGATCCAGCTGATCCACCGCGCCGGCGCCGAGGTCGCGGGCGTCGCGGTCCTGATGGAGCTGGGCTTCCTGGGCGGCCGCGGCCGCCTGGAGCCGGCCCTGCGGGGAGCGCCGCTGGAGGCTCTTCTCCAGGTCTGAGCGTCGTACGACCGACGGAACGGCCGTCCCCTCGGGGGCGGCCGTTCGCGTTCCGCGGGGCCCGGGGCAACCCGCAGGACACCCCCGTGGAATCCCACGGCAGCCTCCGGTGTTTCTCCCGTATACGGTCCTCTGTCCGGCCTGCAGGCGATGACACGGCCCAGGATCGCTACCATGGGCACTCCGGAGCCTGACCGGGGGACCCGGATCGCGCACGAGGAGCCCTCTTGCCAGACGAGGCCCAGCCACTGACAGCCGCCAAGCCCGAGCCCGGCTCGGCGCCCGCGGCCAAGCCCGCGCCGAACGTGTCGCAGACGAAGAACGACACCCGCGGGCCGGTCGAGCACGCCCAGTCCTCGCCGGTCGAGAAGTCGGCCGAGACCTCGCGCCCCAAGCCGGCCCCGCCCGAACGCCCCGCGACCCGCCCCAACAGCGGCCAGCCCGCACGCTCCGGCTCCTCCAACCGCGTCCGGGCCCGCCTCGCCCGCCTGGGCGTGCAGCGCGCGAACCCGTACAACCCGGTCCTGGAACCGCTGCTGCGCATAGTCCGCAGCAACGACCCCAAGATCGAGAACGCCACACTCCGCCAGATCGAACGCGCCTACCAGGTCGCCGAGCGCTGGCACCGCGGCCAGAAGCGCAAGAGCGGTGACCCGTACATCACGCACCCGCTCGCGGTGACCACCATCCTCGCCGAGCTGGGCATGGACCCGGCGACCCTGATGGCGGGCCTGCTGCACGACACCGTCGAGGACACCGAGTACGGCCTGGAGGACCTGCGCCGCGACTTCGGCGACGTCGTCGCGCTGCTCGTCGACGGCGTGACCAAGCTGGACAAGGTCAAGTTCGGCGAGGCCGCGCAGGCCGAGACCGTGCGCAAAATGGTCGTCGCCATGGCCAAGGACCCGCGCGTCCTGGTCATCAAGCTCGCCGACCGCCTGCACAACATGCGCACCATGCGCTACCTCAAGCGCGAGAAGCAGGAGAAGAAGGCGCGCGAGACCCTGGAGATCTACGCGCCGCTCGCCCACCGGCTGGGCATGAACACCATCAAGTGGGAGCTGGAGGACCTCGCGTTCGCGATCCTCTACCCCAAGATGTACGACGAAATCGTCCGGCTGGTCGCCGAGCGGGCGCCCAAGCGGGACGAGTACCTCGCGATAGTGACCGACGAGGTCCAGGCCGACCTGCGGGCCGCCCGGATCAAGGCGACCGTCACCGGCCGGCCGAAGCACTACTACAGCGTCTACCAGAAGATGATCGTCCGCGGCCGGGACTTCGCGGAGATCTACGACCTGGTGGGCATCCGCGTCCTGGTGGACACCGTGCGCGACTGCTACGCGGCCCTGGGCACCGTCCACGCGCGCTGGAACCCGGTTCCGGGGCGCTTCAAGGACTACATCGCGATGCCCAAGTTCAACATGTACCAGTCGCTGCACACGACGGTCATCGGTCCCAACGGCAAGCCGGTCGAACTCCAGATCCGCACGTTCGACATGCACCGCCGTGCCGAGTACGGCATCGCCGCGCACTGGAAGTACAAGCAGGAGGCCGTGGCCGGCGCCTCCAAGGTCCGCACCGATGTGCCGAAGTCGTCCGGCAAGGGCAAGGACGACCACCTCAACGACATGGCCTGGCTGCGGCAGTTGCTGGACTGGCAGAAGGAGACCGAGGACCCCAGCGAGTTCCTGGAGTCCCTGCGCTTCGACCTGTCCCGCAACGAGGTCTTCGTCTTCACGCCCAAGGGCGACGTCATAGCGCTCCCGGCCGGGGCCACCCCGGTCGACTTCGCGTACGCGGTCCACACCGAGGTCGGCCACCGCACGATAGGGGCCAGGGTCAACGGCCGCCTCGTCCCCCTCGAATCGACGCTGGACAACGGCGACCTGGTCGAGGTCTTCACCTCCAAGGCGACCGGCGCCGGACCTTCCCGCGACTGGCTCGGCTTCGTCAAGTCCCCGCGTGCCCGCAACAAGATCCGCGGCTGGTTCTCCAAGGAGCGCCGGGACGAGGCGATCGAGCAGGGCAAGGACGCCATCGTCCGCGCGATGCGCAAGCAGAACCTGCCGATCCAGCGCATCCTCACCGGCGACTCGCTGGTCACGCTGGCGCACGAGATGCGCTACCCGGACATCTCCTCGCTGTACGCGGCGATCGGCGAGGGCCATGTCGCCGCGCAGAACGTCGTGCAGAAGCTGGTGCAGGCGCTCGGCGGCGAGGAGGCGGCCACCGAGGAGATCGACGAGGCGGTACCGCCGACCCGCGGCCGCCGCAGCAAGCGGCGCAGCAGCCAGGACCCCGGTGTGGTCGTGAAGGGCGTCGACGACGTCTGGGTCAAGCTGGCCCGCTGCTGCACCCCCGTGCCCGGCGACCCGATCATCGGCTTCGTCACGCGCGGCAGCGGGGTCTCGGTGCACCGCAGCGACTGCGTCAACGTCGAGTCACTGTCCCGCGAGCCGGAGCGCATCCTCGACGTCGAGTGGGCGCCCACCCAGTCCTCGGTCTTCCTGGTCGCCATCCAGGTCGAGGCCCTGGACCGGTCCCGGCTCCTCTCGGACGTCACCCGCGTCCTGTCCGACCAGCACGTCAACATCCTCTCCGCGGCCGTCCAGACCTCCCGCGACCGGGTGGCCACCTCCCGCTTCACCTTCGAGATGGGCGACCCCAAGCACCTGGGCCACGTCCTGAAGGCCGTACGGGGCGTGGAGGGCGTGTACGACGTCTACCGGGTCACCTCGGCGCGCAGCCGGTCGTAGCGGCGGACAGAGATACGACGAGGGGCCCCGTACGCCGTGTACGGGGCCCCTCGTAGAACCGCCCTCTGGGGTGGGCCGCAGGTCAGCCGCCGAACTCCTGGAGGCCCTTCAGAGCCTGGTCCAGGAGCGCCTGGCGGCCCTCCAGCTCACGCTCCAGCTTCTCCGCCTTCGACGTGTTGCCCTGGGCGCGGGCCTGCTCGATCTGCGTCCGCAGCTTGTCCACGGCGGCCTGCAGCTGGCCGGTCAGGCCCGCGGCACGCGCGCGTGCCTCCGGGTTGGTCCGGCGCCACTCGGCCTCCTCGGCCTCCTGGATGGCCCGGTCGACCGTGTGCATCCGGCCCTCGACCTTCGGACGCGCGTCGCGCGGCACGTGGCCGATGGCCTCCCACCGCTCGTTGATCGAGCGGAAGGCGGACCGCGCGGACTTCAGGTCCGTGATCGGCAGGAGCTTCTCGGCCTCGGCGGCCAGCTCCTCCTTCAGCTTCAGGTTCTCCGTCTGCTCCGCGTCCCGCTCCGCGAAGGCGGATCCGCGCGCCGCGAAGAACACGTCCTGGGCGCCGCGGAAGCGGTTCCACAGGTCGTCCTCGTGCTCGCGCTGGGCGCGGCCGGCGGCCTTCCACTCGGCCATCAGCTCGCGGTAGCGCGCGGCCGTCGGACCCCAGTCCGTCGAGTCGGACAGCGACTCCGCCTCGGCGACCAGCTTCTCCTTGGCCTTGCGGGCGTCCTCGCGCTGGGCGTCGAGCTGCGCGAAGTGCGCCTTGCGGCGCTTGGAGAACGCCGACCGGGCGTGCGAGAAGCGGTGCCACAGCTCGTCGTCCGACTTGCGGTCGAGACGCGGCAGGCCCTTCCAGGTGTCCACCAGGGACCGCAGCCGCTCACCGGCCGCCCGCCACTGGTCGGACTGCGCCAGCTGCTCCGCCTCGACGACCAGGTCCTCCTTGGCCTGACGGGCCTCGTCGGACTGCTTGGCACGCTGCGCCCGGCGCTCCTCGCGGCGCGAGTCGACGGTCTTCACCAGCTCGCCCAGCCGGGTGCGCAGTGCCTCCAGGTCACCGACCGCGTGGTGCGCCTCCACCTGCTCGCGCAGGTGGTCGATGGCGACCTGGGCGTCCTTCGCGGACAGGTCGGTGGTCTGTACTCGCTTTTCGAGGAGGCCGATCTCGACAACCAGGCCCTCGTACTTGCGCTCGAAGTAGGCCAACGCCTCCTCGGGGGAGCCGGCCTGCCAGGACCCGACGACCTGCTCGCCGTCGGCCGTACGCACGTACACGGTCCCCGTCTCGTCGACGCGGCCCCACGGGTCGCTGCTCACAGCGCCTCCTCCACATGATGCCCGCGAGGGGCCTCAGCGCCCCCGGGCATCGTCCACAGTTTCGTCACGGCCAACATAGGCGACCGGCGGGTTGCCTGTCCGCATCCCGCGCGACCGAAATTTCGCAGTTCGTGGTCAGGATTTCGTGACCGTGGCCTTGTTGATCACGACCGTCGCGTTCGGGGCTCCGTCACCCTGTCCCGTGTTCTCACCCGCGGCGGCGATCTTCTTGAGGATCTTCAGGCCGGCGGCGTCGACCGTGCCGAACGGGGTGTAGCTGGCCGGCAACTGGCTGTCCTGGTAGACCAGGAAGAACTGGCTGCCACCGGTGTGCTTCTGGCCCGTGTTGGCCATCGCGACCGTACCCGCCGGATAGACACCGCCCTTCAGGCTCGTGTCCTTCAGGTTCTCGTCAGGGATCGTGTACCCGGGACCGCCGCTTCCGGTACCCGTCGGGTCGCCGCACTGCAGCACGTAGATGCCGTTGGTGGTGAGCCGGTGGCACTTGGTGTGGTCGAAGTAGCCCTTCGACGCGAGGAAGTCGAACGAGTTGACCGTGTGCGGGGCCGCCGACGTCTTCAGCGCGATGCCGATGTCGCCGCAGGTCGTCGACAGCGTCATCGTGTACTTCGCCGACGTGTCGATCGTCATCGCCGGCTCCTTCTTCCAGCTCAGCTTCTTCACCGAGCCGGCCGCGGCCTTCTCACACGGGTCGGGTGCCTTGCTGGGCGAGGCGGAGGCGCTGGGAGTCGTCTCCGAGCTGGCGTTCGCCTTGTCGTCGTTGCCCTTCAGCGCGCCGGTCGTGTACAGCGTGACACCCACGATCACGACCACGCCGAGCACCGACGCGATCACCGAGTTGCGCATGCGCGTCTTGCGTCGTGCGCTGGTACGCCGCTGCTGCTGCCGCAAGAACTTCTCCCGGGCGAGCTGACGCCGCCGCTGCTCCTGGCTGACCACCGGGTTCTCTCCTCATGCGTGTCGTGTGTCGACCGGTACGCGTGCGTCCTGTGCGCTGTGTGAGCCGACTGCTGCGTGTAGCCCCGTACCGTATATGGGTTCGCTGAGGAAACGGCAGCGCCGGTAGGCTCTGGACCACAGCTTGCAGCCACCCGAACCGACACAACGAAGGACGATCGTGCTCATTGCCGGGTTCCCCGCCGGGGCCTGGGGGACGAACTGTTATCTCGTCGCCCCCGCCGCCGGTGCGGAGTGCGTGATCATCGACCCCGGCCACCAGGCCGCCGAAGGCGTCGAGGAAGCACTGAAGAAGCATCGGCTCAAGCCCGTCGCCGTCGTCCTCACCCACGGCCACATCGACCACGTGGCCTCGGTCGTCCCCGTCTGCGGAGCGCACGACGTACCGGCCTGGATCCACCCCGAGGACCGGTACATGATGAGCGACCCCGAGAAGGCGCTCGGCCGGTCCATCGGCATGCCGCTGATGGGCGAGCTGACGGTGGGAGAGCCGGACGACGTCTTCGAACTGACCGACGGCGCGAAGCTGGAGCTGGTCGGACTCGAACTCTCCGTCGCGCACGCGCCGGGCCATACCAGGGGGTCGGTGACCTTCCAGATGCCGGAGACGGCCGACATCCCGTCGGTCTTCTTCTCGGGCGATCTGCTCTTCGCCGGCTCCATCGGACGCACGGACCTGCCGGGCGGCTCCATGGACGACATGCTGGCCTCGCTGGCCCGCGTGTGCCTGCCGCTCGACGACTCCACCGTGGTGCTGTCCGGCCACGGCCCCCAGACGACCATCGGCCAGGAGCGCGCCACCAACGCCTATTTGCGGCAGGTGGCCGCCGGCCAGGGAGCGCAGGACGCTCCCCGACGAGGAATGTGACGAGAGACCTTCCGTGAGCACCTTCCAGGCCCCCAAGGGCACCTACGACCTGATCCCGCCGGACTCCGCCAAGTACCTCGCCGTCCGCGAGGCGATCGCCGCGCCGCTGCGCAACTCCGGCTACGGCTACATCGAGACCCCGGGCTTCGAGAACGTCGAGCTCTTCGCGCGCGGTGTCGGTGAGTCCACCGACATCGTCACGAAGGAGATGTACGCGTTCGAGACGAAGGGCGGCGACAAGCTGGCGTTGCGCCCCGAGGGCACGGCCTCCGTGCTGCGCGCCGCCCTGGAGGCCAACCTCCACAAGACCGGCAACCTCCCCGTCAAGCTCTGGTACTCCGGCTCGTACTACCGCTACGAGCGCCCGCAGAAGGGCCGTTACCGCCACTTCTCCCAGGTCGGTGCCGAGGCGATCGGTGCCGAGGACCCCGCCCTGGACGCCGAGCTGATCATCCTGGCCGACCAGGCGTACCGCTCGCTGGGGCTGCGCGACTTCCGCATCCTGCTGAACAGCCTGGGCGACAAGGAGTGCCGCCCGGTCTACCGCGCGGCCCTCCAGGACTTCCTGCGCGGCCTGGACCTCGACGAGGACACCCTGCGCCGGGCCGAGATCAACCCCCTCCGCGTGCTGGACGACAAGCGGGAGTCGGTCCAGAAGCAGCTGGGCGACGCGCCTCTCCTCCGTGACTACCTGTGCGACGCCTGCAAGGCGTACCACGAGGAGGTCCGCGAGCTGATCACGGCGGCGGGCGTCGCCTTCGAGGACGACCCGAAGCTGGTCCGCGGCCTGGACTACTACACCCGCACCACCTTCGAGTTCGTCCACGACGGTCTGGGCTCCCAGTCCGCGGTGGGCGGCGGCGGCCGCTACGACGGCCTGTCCGAGATGATCGGCGGCCCCGCGCTGCCGTCCGTCGGCTGGGCCCTGGGCGTCGACCGCACGGTGCTGGCGCTGGAGGCCGAGGGTGTCGAACTCGACATCCCGTCCGCCACCAGCGTCTTCGCGGTACCGCTCGGCGAGGAGGCGCGTCGCGTGCTCTTCGCGAAGGTCACGGAGCTGCGCCGGGTGGGCATCGCGGCGGACTTCTCCTACGGCGCCAAGGGACTCAAGGGCGCCATGAAGAACGCCAACCGCAGTGGCGCCCGCTACACGATCGTCGCCGGCGAGCGAGACCTCGCCGAGGGCGTCGTCCAGCTCAAGGACATGGAGTCCGGCGAGCAGTCGGCGGTGGGCGTGAACGAGATCGTGGCGGAACTGGAATCCCGCCTGGGCTGACCGGTGGACCGGGGCGGCGGGGACGTACATCGCCCCCGCCGCCCCTGCCCGTCCCATCCCCAGGGACTCCGCCCCTTCGACCCCGACCTCCCCGCCCATCCACCACCCGCCTCGGCCGCCCGCGCAACGAACCGAACCGCGAGGCAAGCAGCGAAGCGGAGGGCGCGCACCGCGCGAAGAAGCGGGTCGGGAAGCGGGGGAGGGGGAACGGGGCCGGTGGTTGTGGGGAGATGTGGGGGCTTTTCTCAACTGGCCGAGTCGGGTGGGTGGGTGGGTGGGCAGAAGATCAGTCCAGCAGGCCCAGCCGCATCGCGCCCGTGACCGCAGCCGTGCGGTCGTCCACGCCCAGCTTGGCGAAGGCCCGCAGCAGGTGGGTCTTCACCGTCGACTCGCCGATGAAGAGCCGTCGGCCGATCTCCGCGTTCGTGCAGCCGTCGGCGACCAGGCGCAGTACCGCCACCTCACGCTCCGACAACCTCGGTCGCTGCGGCCGGACCCGGAGCTGGTCCACGAGCCTCGCCGCCACCGACGGGGCCAGTACGGTCTCGCCCCGGGCAGCGGCCCGTACCGCGTCGGCCAGTTCGCCCCGGGGCAGGTCCTTCAGCAGGTAGCCCGCCGCGCCTGCCTCGACCGCCCGGAGAATGTCCCGGTCGTTCTCGTAGGTCGTCAGCACGACCACCCGGCACGGCAGTCCCGCCTCGGCCATGCGCACGATCGAGTCGACGCCACCGCCGCCCGGCATGCGCAGATCCATCAGCACGATGTCGGGGCGGAGTTCCGCCGCCAGCGCCTCCGCCCGCGGCCCGTCGGACGCGTCGGCCACCACCTCCAGGTCCGGCTCGGCGCTGAGCATCGCACGCAGCCCCTCGCGGACGACGGGATGGTCGTCGGCGAGCACGATCCGGATCACCGCGGACCACCTCCCACGGGCAGTCGTACCGTCACCGTCGTACCGGCCCCCGGCGCGCTCCGCACGGTCGCCGTCCCGCCCGCCTCGGCCGCCCGGGCCCGCAGCCCCGCCAGTCCGTAGCCGGAGCACACGGCCGCCGGGTCGAAGCCGCGGCCGTCGTCGTGGACGGCCACGGTGAGGCTGTCGGCGTCGTAGCAGAGCCGGATGCCGACCGAGACCGGACTGCCCGCGTGCTTACGGGTGTTGGTCAGGGCCTCCTGGCAGGAGCGGAGCGCGACCACCTCGGCGCCGGCGGGCAGCGGCCGTACCGGGCCGGTCACGTCCAGGCCCGCCGCCCCGTGCCGGTCCACCAGCCGGCGCAGTGCGTCCGGCAGCGAGGCGCCGTCCAGGTCGGCGGGTGTGCCGCCGGCGACCAGCGCACGGGCCTCGGCGAGGTTCTGCCGGGCCGTCTCGTCCATCAGGGCCAGGTGGCGGCGGGCCTGCGGCAGGTCGTGGTCCAGTTCCGCCTCGACCGCCTGGACCAGCATCAGCAGGCTGGTGAACCCCTGGGCGAGGGTGTCGTGGATCTCGCGTGCCATCCGCTCCCGCTCCGCGAGCGCGCCGTGCGCCGCCGAGAGCCGGGAGACCTCGTGCCGGCTGGCGTCCAGCTCCGCGATCAACTCGGCCCGTTCCTCGCTCTGCTCGATGATCCGGATGATCCAGCTGCCGATCACGACGGAGAACACCAACGTCACCGTGGAGAAGAGGAGGTTGCCGAACAGGGCCGTCGCGTCCGGCCGCCACAGCAGCGCCCAGCCCGCCACCGGCGCCAGGTTGATCACGGTGACGGCGATCAGCGCCCTGCGCCGGCGCAGGGTCATGAAGCACTGGGGGATCAGCGCGAACGCCATCAGCCGGGTCTCGCCGACCAGCACCGCCGACGGCAGGAACAGCACCATCGCGCCGGCCAGGTAAGGCGTCGTCAGTCGCTCGGCCGGCTGCTCCAGCTGGATCAGCGCCCGCCCGACCATCAGGTACCAGGGCACCAACGGCACCAGCAGCAGCGCCGCGACGAGCCGGACCGGCCACCCCGGGAACTCCGCGCCGAGCACGAAGGCCAGGGTCGCCGCCCACGCGACCGCGAAGTACACGTCCCACAGCCGGATCGTGCGGTCCCAGGCGTGGGCGCCGCGCGCCGTGCCCCGGCCGGTCATCCGTCGCGCCGGTTCTTCCACCGGAAGGTCAGCAGACACAGCACCAATCCTCCGACGCACCAGGCGGCCAGCACCAGGGCGATCCGCCCGAACTCCCAGTCGCCCGCCTGCTCCAGGACCTTCGCCGAGTCGGGCAGGAACACCCCGCGCAGCCCCTGGCACAGCCACTTCAGCGGGAACAGGGCACCGATGTCCAGCATCCAGCCGGGGATCGTGTCGACCGAGATGTACACGCCGGAGATGAACTGCAGGACCAGGAAGGGGAGTACGACCACGGAGCTGGCGCTCTTCGCCGACTTCGGCACCGAGCTGATCGCGATGCCGAGCAGCGCGCACCCGGTCAGGCCCAGCACGAAGATCCACGCGAAGTCCAGCCAGCGCCCGGCGTCCGACGGGAGCGAGACGTCGTAGAGCGTCGTGCCGACGGCGAGGAGGATCGCGGTCTCCAGCACGCCCGTGAAGAGAACCAGCCAGATCTTGCCCAGGAAGTACACCGACGGCGGCATCGGCGTCCCGCGCAGCCGGCGCAGCACCTTCTCGTCGCGTTCGACCGCGATCGAGATGCCCAGCGACTGGAAGCTGGTGGACATGATCCCGGAGGCCATCATGGCGGGCACGTAGAGCTGGGAGGCCGTGACGCCGCTGCCCCGGACGTCGTCGTGGAAGATCGACGCGAACAGGAAGAGGAAGACGACCGGGAAGGCGAAGGTGAAGACCACCTGGTCGCGCTGGCGGAAGAACTGCCTGATCTCCAGGGCGCCCCGGCGCACGCCCAGGGCCCAGGCGCCCGGCAGGCGGGCGTCGCCGCGGGCCCGTACGGACACCGTGGTGGTCGTGGTCATCGCGCGACCTCCTGTCCGGTCAGGCGGAGGTAGACCTCCTCCAGGGTGGGGCGGCTCACCCGCAGCCCGGGTATCTCGCCGTCGAAGCGGCGCATCAGCTCGGCGACCTTCCTGGTCGGGGTCTCGGTGTGCTCCGCGCGCGCGGTGCCGTCGGGCTCGGTCCACTCGACGGTGGCACCGGTGCCGAAGCGGTCCCGCAGCGCCTGCGGCTCGCCCTCGGCGACCACCCGGCCCCCGGCGACGATCGCCAGCCGGTTCGCGAGCGCCTCGGCCTCCTCCAGGTAGTGGGTGGTGAGCAGGATCGTCGTGCCCTCGTCCGCGAGCAACCGGATCAGGTCCCAGAACTGCCGCCGGGCCGCCGGGTCGAAACCGGTCGTCGGCTCGTCGAGCAGCAGGAGCTCCGGGTCGCCGATCACGCCGAGCGCCACGTCCAGGCGGCGGCGCTGGCCGCCCGAGAGGGCCTTGATCCGGCTGTCGGCCTTGGCCTCGAGGCCCACCAGGCCGATCACCAGCTCCGGGTCGCGCGGCCTCGGGTGGTAGTGCGCGAAGTGCCGTACCGTCTCGCGGACCGTCAACTCGGCGGGTGCCGATTCGTCCTGCCAGACGATGCCCACCCGGGACCGCCACGCGCGCGTGCCCGTCGCCGGGTCCGCGCCCAGCACCGACACCTCGCCGGCGTCCCGGCTCCGGTTGCCCTGGAGGATCTCCACCGTCGTGCTCTTGCCCGCTCCGTTGGGTCCGAGCAGGCCGAACACCTCGCCCCGCCGGATGCCCAGGTCGATGCCGTCCACCGCGGTCACGTCGCCGTACCGCTTGTGCAGCCCGCGGACGTCCACCGCGAGTTCGTGTCCCTGTGCTGTCATGGCTCCGAGCATCGACCGGAACCGAGCGATCCGGGACGACCGTGCGTACTTCCTTATGTCCACCGAACGGTGGACAGGGCGCCTCGTGCGGCACAATGGCCCCTGCCCGAAGAAGTTCCAACTCTCAAACAGACGGAATCGGCGTGATGAGCAAGACGACAGTCAAGGACGTCTCCACCGAGCCCGAGCCCGAGAACGCTTCCGCGGCACCGCGCACGGAGGGCGGCAGTCGCGCCTTCGCGCTGCTGCTGATCATCACCGGCGCCGCGGGACTGCTGGCCGCGTGGGTCATCACGATCGACAAGTTCAAGCTGCTGGAAGCCAAGGTCGAGGGCAAGACGTTCACCCCCGGGTGCAGCCTCAACCCGGTGGTCTCCTGCGGCAGCGTCATGGAGTCCAAGCAGGCCGCCGCCTTCGGCTTCCCGAACCCGATGCTCGGCCTGGTCTGCTACGGCATCGTCATCTGCGTGGGCATGAGCCTGCTGGCCCGCGCCCGCTTCCCGCGCTGGTACTGGCTGACCTTCAACTTCGGCACGCTCTTCGGCGTGGGCTTCTGCACCTGGCTGCAGTTCCAGTCCCTGTACCGGATCAACGCGCTGTGCCTGTGGTGCTCGCTGGCCTGGGTCGCCACGATCACCATGTTCTGGTACGTGACCTCCTTCAACATCCGCAAGGGCTTCCTGCCGACCCCGAACTGGCTGAAGTCGTTCTTCGGCGAGTTCACCTGGGTGCTGCCGGTCCTGCACATCGGCATCATCGGCATGCTGATCCTGACCCGCTGGTGGGACTTCTGGACCAGCTGACGACCGGGGCCACCGACGGCCCCGGCGGGATTGTCGGTGCCGTGACTTAGGGTTTCAGCGTGGAACCCGACCTGTTCACCGCCGCCGCAGAAGAACGCCAGGAGAAGGACCCGACCGGGAGCCCCCTGGCGGTGCGGATGCGCCCGCGTACCCTCGACGAGGTGGTGGGCCAGCAGCACCTGCTCAAGCCGGGATCCCCGCTGCGCAGACTGGTCGGCGCGGGTTCCGGCGGCCCGGCCGGACCGTCTTCCGTGATCCTCTGGGGGCCGCCCGGCACCGGTAAGACCACCCTGGCGTACGTCGTCTCCAAGGCGACCGACAAGCGGTTCGTGGAGCTGTCCGCGATCACCGCCGGCGTCAAGGAGGTCCGCGCGGTCATCGACGGCGCCCGCCGCGCCACCGGGGGCTACGGCAAGGAGACCGTCCTCTTCCTGGACGAGATCCACCGCTTCAGCAAGGCCCAGCAGGACTCCCTGCTCCCGGCCGTCGAGAACCGCTGGGTCACCCTGATCGCCGCGACCACCGAGAACCCGTACTTCTCGGTGATCTCCCCCCTCCTGTCCCGCTCCCTGCTCCTCACCCTCGAACCGCTCACCGACGACGACGTCCGCGGCCTGCTGCGGCGGGCCCTCACCGACGAGCGGGGCCTGAAGGAGGCCGTCGCCCTCCCCGGGGACACCGAGGAGCACCTGCTGCGCATCGCCGGCGGCGACGCCCGCCGCGCCCTGACCGCCCTGGAGGCCGCCGCCGGGGCCGCCATCGACAAGGGCGAGACGGAGATCGGCCTGGGCACCCTGGAGGAGGTCGTCGACCGGGCCGCGGTGAAGTACGACCGCGACGGCGACCAGCACTACGACGTCGCCAGTGCCCTGATCAAGTCCATCAGGGGGTCGGACGTCGACGCGGCCCTGCACTACCTGGCCCGCATGATCGAGGCCGGCGAGGACCCCCGCTTCATCGCCCGCCGCCTGATGATCTCGGCGAGCGAGGACATCGGTCTCGCCGACCCGAACGCCCTCCCGATAGCCGTGGCCGCCGCCCAGGCCGTCGCCATGATCGGCTTCCCCGAGGCCGCCCTCACCCTCAGCCACGCCACCATCGCCCTCGCCCTGGCCCCCAAGTCCAACTCCGCGACCACCGCGATCGGCGCCGCCCTGGAGGACGTCCGCAAGGGCCTGGCCGGCCAGGTGCCCCCGCACCTGCGCGACGGGCACTACAAGGGCGCCGCCAAGCTGGGGCACGCGCAGGGCTACGTCTACCCGCACGACCTGCCCGAGGGCATCGCCGAGCAGCAGTACGCCCCGGACACGGTCAGGGACCGGGAGTACTACACCCCGACCCGGCACGGCTCCGAGGCGCGGTACGCCGACGCGGTCGAGTGGACCAGGAAGCACCTCGGTCGCAGGCGGTCCTGAGCAGCCTGTAGACTTCCCCGAAGCGCCGAGTCCCGCGCAGTCAGAGCGGGACAGTCGGCCGGAACCCCCGGCAGGGGGATCCAGGAGCGTCGCGCACCGTCGAACGGTGTCGCGGGCAGCCCACCACCATCCGTCGGGTCAAAGACGACGGGACCGGTCGGTGGGCCACTCGCGTGCTGCACGTATGTGCCCAGACCAGGGGAGCGGCTGCCCACCAGACCCGGCAACGGGATCCGGCGGGTTTCCCCGGCTGCGGATTGCGACCTCCCTCAACCCTGACAAGCCGAATATCAGAAGGAAGAAAGAGACAGTGGCGAACCAGTCCCGCCCCAAGGTCAAGAAGTCGCGTGCCCTCGGCATCGCGCTGACCCCGAAGGCCGTCAAGTACTTCGAGGCCCGCCCCTACCCGCCGGGTGAGCACGGCCGCGGCCGCAAGCAGAACTCGGACTACAAGGTCCGTCTGCTGGAGAAGCAGCGTCTGCGCGCGCAGTACGACATCTCCGAGCGTCAGCTGGTCCGCGCCTACGAGCGTGCCTCCAAGGTGCAGGGCAAGACCGGTGAGGCCCTGATCGTCGAGCTCGAGCGCCGCCTCGACGCGCTGGTCCTGCGTTCGGGCATCGCCCGCACGATCTACCAGGCCCGCCAGATGGTCGTCCACGGCCACATCCAGGTCAACGGCCAGAAGACCGACAAGCCGTCCTTCCGGGTCCGTCCGGACGACGTCGTGCAGGTCCGCGACCGCTCCAAGGACAAGACGCTCTTCCAGATCGCCCGTGAGGGCGGCTTCGCCCCCGACGGCGAGACCCCCCGCTACCTGCAGGTGAACCTCAAGGCCCTGGCGTTCCGCCTGGACCGCGAGCCGAACCGCAAGGAAGTTCCGGTCATCTGCGACGAGCAGCTCGTCGTCGAGTACTACGCCCGCTGATCACCGGCCGGGTGTAGCACCTCAGCGTCAGCCCGCCGTCTCCCCGCCCTTCCGGGTGGGCGAGGCGGCGGGCTTCCGCATGTCGGTGCCGTCCTGCCGCTGCGGTACCGGCCCGCGCGACGCGGGCAGCGCGTCCAGCGGCCGTACCCCGAAGTACCCCAGCGCCCGGGCCACCGCCGCCTCCCGGTCCAGCCCGGCCCCCTGCCGTACGCACTCCGCGTACCGTTCCTCGCCCAGCGCCCGCCGGGCCGTCGTCTCGCACAGTTCGTGCGGGGCGTTGTAGTGGGCCGAGCCGAACAGCGGCAGTCCCACCGACGGCCACATCCGCCCGGCCGCGCCCTGCAGGACCGCCGCCTCCGCGGGGTCGCCCTGCGCCACCGTCACCAGGGCGAGGAGCTCGATCGACAGAACCGAGCCGAGCAGGTCACGGAAACCGTGGGCGTGGCCCAGACAGTCGGTCAGCAGCTCCCGGGCCGCCGCGTGCTCGCCGTCCTGCCAGGCCGCGTACGCCAGCACGTACAGCGCGTACGAGCGGGCCCAGCGCTCGCCGTGGTCCTCGCACACCCGGCGCACGTCCTCGCACAGCCGTACCGCGTCCGCCAGATCGCCGCTAAACGCCCTGGTCATCGCCAGCTCGACCTGCCCCATCAGGACATTGCTGTTGAGCTCGCCGATCGCCTGGTAGCGGCCGAGGGCCGAGCGCAGCAGCGTCTCCGCGCGCGCCATGTCGTCCGTGACCAGTGCCAGACAGCCGGTCCGGTGCTCCGCGTACGCCACCGCGGCCGGGTCGCCGGCCAGCTCGGCCTCCGCACGACACTCCTGGAGCGCCGCAAGGGCGGCCACCGCGTCCACTTCAGGTTGCCCCAGGTCGCCAGCCCAATGAGCCAGTCCCGGTGCTGGCGCCGCAGCCGCCCCGCGTCCCCCGTCGCCGCCAGCCGGTCGGCGCCGTACGCCCGCACGGTGTCGAGCATCCGTTGACGCCCTCTCCTGCCCAAGGGCACGAGATTCCGGTCCGTACCGCTACGCGGTACCACCATGGGTTCCTGTTTCACAGGCCACCGCCGACCGGTGAAGGTCGGTCTTACACGGCCTCCGCAGGCCTGACTTCCCGCCCGTCCGGCGGTAGGTCCCACAACTCCGTTGTCGGACAAGGCGATCTCAGCCATGCCGCTGCGTCCCTCCGGACCGCTACGGGCGGAATGCCCTACACCTCCACCCTGAAGGGTGGGGCACTGGGCACGTGTTCGGCAGTGCACGCCCGTCGGGGTTCCCTCGCGGGAGACCACGGACTGGGCGAGCAGCTCCGCCAGCACGTCCAGGACCTCCTCGGCCGCCAGCCCGTCCCCGCTGCACACGTACTCGGCGGCCTCCAGGTCGAAGGCCCCCGCGAACACCGACAGCCGGGCCCACAGCAACCGCTCGGCGGGCGTGCACAGTTCGTGGCTCCAGCCGATCGCGGTGCGCAGCGTCCGGTGGCGGGGGAGCGCGTCCTGGCCGCCGCCGGTGAGCAGCCGGAACCGGTCGTCGAGCCGCTCCAGCAACTGCCCCGGCGACAGCGCCCGCAGCCGCCCCGCCGCCAGCTCGACCGCCAGCGGGATCCCGTCCAGGCGTCGGCACACCTCCCGCACCTCCGCGCAGTCCCGCACCTGAAGCCCCTGCCGCCCGGCTTGCTCGGCGAACAGCTCCACCGCCTCGTCCTCGCCGAGCGGCCCCAGCGGGAACAGCAGCTCGCCCGCCACCCCGAGCGGCCGCCGGCCCACCGCCAGCACGGCCAGGTCCGGCAGCCGCCGCAGCAGCCCGGCCACCAGCTCCGCACACGCGTCGACCAGGTGCTCGACCCCGTCGAGCAGCAGCAGGATCCGGCGGCCGGCCAGCTGCTCGAGGAGCGTCTCGCGGGGTAGCCGGGTGGTGTGGTCGGTCAGCCCGAGCGCCTCCACGACCGCGTAGTCCACGAACTCCGGATCGCGCACCGGAGCCGGCTCCACCCGCCACACCCCGTCCCGGGGCGCCGCGCCCGCCGCCGCCCGGGCCGCCAGCCGGGACTTGCCCACCCCGCCGGCCCCGGTCACCGTCACCAGCCGGCCGGACTCCAGGGCCCTGGACAGCTCGCCGAGTTCGGCCGAGCGGCCCACGAAGGCGGTCAGTTCCAGGGGCAGATTGCCGTCCGCCGAAGGGCCGGGGCGCTGAGGACCTCGCATGGGACACGGAGCGTACTTAAGCGTGTTCGGTCCGTACAATCGCCTCCCGCAACTCCACCTTCCGCGCGTGGTAATCCGGTACGGACCCCGAGCCCCGGCGCGATAGGCTCGGTGCAGACTTTTCGAGGTAGATCCACGTTGTAGTTGATCCACGCGGTGGTCGATCCACGTGGTCCAGGTACGAGACAGGGAGCGGGTGCGCGCGGTGTCCGGTGGAGAGGTGGCCGGGATCCTGGTGGCCGTCTTCTGGGCGATCCTGGTCTCCTTCCTCGCGGTGGCTCTCGTGAGGCTGGCCCAGACGCTCAAGGCGACCACCAAGCTCGTGGCGGACGTGACCGACCAGGCCGTCCCGCTGCTCGCCGACGCCTCCGCGGCCGTACGCTCCGCGCAGACCCAGATCGACCGGGTCGACGCGATCGCCTCCGACGTCCAGGAGGTCACGTCCAACGCCTCCGCACTGTCCACCACGGTCGCTTCCACCTTCGGCGGCCCGCTGGTCAAGGTCGCGGCCTTCGGCTACGGCGTGCGCCGGGCGCTGGCCGGCCGCAAGGCGGACGTGCCCGTGAAGGAGCCCAGGCGTACGGTGATCGTGGGCCGGACCGTCCCCGCCGCACGTCGGAAGAACCGGGGAAAGTAGGAGCCAGGCCATATGTTCCGCCGTACGTTCTGGTTCACCACCGGTGTCGCCGCCGGAGTGTGGGCCACCACCAAGGTCAACCGCAAACTGAAGCAGCTGACCCCCGAGAGCCTCGCCGCCACCGCCGCGAACAAGGCCCTGGAGACCGGGCACCGGATCAAGGACCGGGCGGTCGGCTTCGCGCTCGACGTCCGCGACAACATGGCCCAGCGGGAGGAAGAGCTGGGCGACGCGCTGGGCATCAACGCGAATCCCGAGCTCCCCGCGCCCCGGCGGCTCGCCGCCATCGAGAACCGCAGCAACCCGAAGTACGCCGATGACAGGACGACGTACTCGTACAACCGGAATGAGGACCACTGATGGAGTCGGCTGAGATCCGCCGCCGCTGGCTGAGCTTCTACGAGGAGCGCGGGCACACCGTCGTCCCTTCGGCGTCGCTCATCGCGGACGACCCGACTCTGCTCCTCGTCCCCGCCGGCATGGTGCCCTTCAAGCCCTACTTCCTCGGTGAGGTCAAGCCGCCGTGGGCGCGCGCCACCAGCGTGCAGAAGTGCGTGCGCACCCCCGACATCGAAGAGGTCGGCAAGACCACCCGGCACGGCACCTTCTTCCAGATGTGCGGCAACTTCTCCTTCGGCGACTACTTCAAGGAAGGCGCCATCAAGTACGCCTGGGAGCTGCTCACCACGCCCCAGGACAAGGGTGGTTACGGCCTGGAGCCGGACCGGCTGTGGATCACCGTCTACAAGGACGACGACGAGGCCGAGCGCATCTGGCACGAGGTCATCGGTGTGCCCAAGGAGCGCATCCAGCGCCTCGGCATGAAGGACAACTACTGGTCCATGGGCGTCCCCGGCCCGTGCGGACCGTGTTCCGAGATCAACTACGACCGCGGCCCGGAGTTCGGCGTCGAGGGCGGCCCCGCCGTCAACGACGAGCGGTACGTGGAGATCTGGAACCTCGTCTTCATGCAGTACGAGCGCGGCGAGGGCATCGGCAAGGACAACTTCGAGATCCTCGGCGAGCTGCCCAGCAAGAACATCGACACGGGCCTCGGCCTGGAGCGTCTCGCCATGATTCTGCAGGGCGTGCAGAACATGTACGAGATCGACACCTCGATGGCCGTCATCAAGAAGGCCACCGAGCTGACCGGGGTCCACTACGGCGCGGCCCACGCCTCGGACGTCTCGCTGCGCGTGGTCACCGACCACATGCGCACCTCCGTGATGCTCATCGGCGACGGCGTCACCCCCGGCAACGAGGGCCGCGGCTACGTGCTGCGCCGCATCATGCGCCGCGCCATCCGCAACATGCGCCTGCTCGGCGCCACCGGTCCGGTCGTTCTCGACCTGATCGACACCGTGATCCGGATGATGGGCCAGCAGTACCCCGAACTGGTCACCGACCGCGAGCGCATCGAGAAGGTCGCCGTCGCCGAGGAGAACGCCTTCCTCAAGACGCTGAAGGCCGGCACGAACATCCTCGACACCGCCGTCACCGAGACCAAGGAGTCCGGCGGCTCGGTGCTGGCCGGCGACAAGGCGTTCCTGCTCCACGACACCTGGGGCTTCCCGATCGACCTCACCCTCGAAATGGCCGCCGAGCAGGGCCTCTCGGTGGACGAGGAGGGCTTCCGCCGCCTGATGAAGGAGCAGCGGGAGCGCGCCAAGGCCGATGCCCAGGCCAAGAAGACCGGGCACGCCGGGGCCGGCGCCTACCGTGAGATCGCCGACAAGACCGGCGAGACCGACTTCATCGGTTACTCCGACACCGAGGGCGAGACCACGATCGTCGGCATCCTCGTCGACGGTGTCTCCTCCCCGGCCGCCGGCGAGGGTGACGAGGTCGAGATCGTCCTGGACCGCACCCCGTTCTACGCCGAGGGCGGCGGCCAGATCGGCGACACCGGGCGGATCAAGGTCGACTCCGGTGCCGTCATCGAGATCCGCGACACCCAGAAGCCGGTCCCGGGCGTCTACGTCCACAAGGGCGTCGTCCAGGTCGGCGAGGTGACGGTGGGAGCCAAGGCCCACGCCTCGATCGACTCCCGGCGCCGGACCGCCATCGCCCGCGCCCACTCGGCCACCCACCTCACCCACCAGGCGCTGCGCGACGCCCTCGGCCCGACGGCCGCCCAGGCCGGTTCCGAGAACCAGCCCGGTCGCTTCCGCTTCGACTTCGGCTCCCCGTCCGCCGTCCCGACGGCCGTGATGACCGACGTCGAGCAGAAGATCAACGAGGTGCTCGCCCGTGACCTCGACGTGCGCGCCGACATCATGGGCATCGACGAGGCCAAGAAGCAGGGCGCCATCGCCGAGTTCGGCGAGAAGTACGGCGAGCGGGTCCGCGTGGTGACCATCGGCGACTTCTCCAAGGAGCTGTGCGGCGGCACGCACGTCCACAACACCTCCCAGCTGGGCCTGGTGAAGCTGCTCGGCGAGTCCTCGATCGGCTCGGGTGTGCGCCGTATCGAGGCCCTCGTCGGCGTCGACGCCTACAACTTCCTCGCCCGTGAGCACACGGTCGTCGCCCAGCTCCAGGAGCTGATCAAGGGCCGTCCGGAGGAGCTCCCGGAGAAGGTCTCCGCCATGCTCGGCAAGCTGAAGGACGCCGAGAAGGAGATCGAGAAGTTCCGCGCGGAGAAGGTGCTGCAGGCCGCCGGCGGTCTCGTCGAGTCCGCCAAGGACGTCCGCGGCATCGCCGTCGTCACCGGGCAGGTCCCGGACGGCACCACCCCGGACGACCTGCGCAAGCTGGTCCTCGACGTGCGCGGCCGCATCCAGGGCGGACGGGCCGCGGTCGTGGCCCTGTTCACGGTCAACAACGGCAAGCCGCTCACGGTCATCGCCACCAACGACGCCGCCCGTGACCGCGGCCTCAAGGCCGGTGACCTGGTCCGCACCGCCGCCAAGACCCTCGGCGGGGGCGGTGGCGGCAAGCCGGACGTCGCCCAGGGCGGCGGCCAGAACCCGGCCGCGGTCGGCGAGGCCATCGACGCCGTCGAACGCCTCGTGACCGAGACCGCCAAGTAAGGAAACGGTCGGAAATGCGCAGAGGACGTCGACTCGCGATCGACGTCGGGGACGCCCGGATCGGGGTCGCCTCGTGCGACCCCGACGGGATCCTCGCGACCCCGGTCGAGACGGTCCCCGGCCGGGACATCCCGGCGGCCCACCGCAGGCTGCGGCAGCTGGTCGAGGAGTACGAACCGGTCGAGGTCGTCGTCGGTCTCCCGCGCTCCCTCAAGGGAGGCGAGGGCCCGGCCGCCGTCAAGGTCAGGGCCTTCGTCCAGGAACTCGCCAAGGGCATCCAGCCGGTGCCGGTCCGGCTGGTCGACGAGCGGATGACGACGGTAACGGCCAGTCAGGGGCTGCGCGCTTCTGGAGTGAAGAGCAAGAAAGGCCGCTCGGTCATCGATCAGGCCGCGGCGGTCATCATCCTTCAGCAGGCACTGGAATCCGAACGGGTGTCAGGTAAACCACCCGGCGAGGGCGTCGAAGTAGTCATCTGATCGCGATACGGTAACGTTCCGCGCGATGCGATGGTTTTCGAACAGCCACCGCACAGCAAGAGGCGGAACGGTCGGTCGGCCCACCAGCCGCGTGACGCGCCGCCTCGCGGCTCTAGGGGATCGATGACTGAGTATGGCCGGGGCCCAGGCTCCGAACCGTGGCACCCGGAGGACCCGTTGTACGGGGACGACGGGTGGGGAGGACAGCAGGCCCACGTGGGTCAGCAGTCCCCCTACGGCGGCCAGCCGCAGCACTACCCGCAGCAGTCGCAGCAGGAGCAGTACGGCGACTGGGGCCAGCACCCGCAGGCCGGGTACGACCAGCAGCAGTATGCGTACTACGACGAACAGGGCCAACTCCAGTACGCCGACGGACACGGCGGGCACGCCCACGGGCAGGGGCAGCAGCAGTACGACCAGCAGTACGTCGGCCATGCGCCGCAGCAGTACCACCAGGGCACCTGGGACGCGACCGGCACCCACGGCCACGTCCCCTACGCCGCCGACCCGGGCGACCCCTACGGCCAGCAGCCCGTGGCCTACGGCGCCGAGCAGCCCGACTTCTACGGCACCGAGGACGCCTACCCGCCCCCGGAGCCGCCCGGCCGCCGGCGCCCCGAGCCGGAACCGCAGCCGGAGCCGGCCGTCGAGGAGGAGGAAGAGCAGCACCCCTTCTTCACGGGCGCCGACGACGATGACGACGACGGGGACGACGACCCGAAAGGGCGCCGCGGTGGTGGCCGCGGCAAGGACGCCAAAGGTGGCAAGGGCGCCAAGAAGCGCCGCAGCGGCTGCGCCTGCCTGGTGGTCTGCCTGGTCTTCGGCGGCGGTGCGGCCACCGTCGGCTATTTCGGCTGGCACTTCTACCAAAATCGTTTCGGCGCGGCCCCGGACTACGCGGGCGGCGGCACCGGCGAGACCGTGACCGTCCAGATCCCCAAGGGCGCGGGCGGATACGAGATCGGCCGCCGGCTGAAGGAAGCCGGTGTCGTCAAGAGCGTCGACGCGTTCGTCCACGCGCAGTCGCAGAACTCGAAGGGCGACACGATCCAGGCGGGCGCCTACACCCTCAAGAAGGAGATGTCCGCCGCCAGCTGCGTGCTGCTGATGCTCGACCCGAAGAGCCAGGCCAATGTGGTGGTCACCCCGGGTGAGCGTGCGGCGGCCGTCTATGTGGCCCTGGACAAGAAACTCGGCCTTTCCGCCGGCTCCTCCAAGAAGATCGCCAAGGCCGAGTACAAGAACCTCGGCCTGCCGAGCTACGCGAACTCCAACAGCAAGATCATGGATCCGCTGGAAGGATTCCTCTACCCGGGTACCTATCCCGCGGCCAAGGGCATGAAGCCCGACGCGATCCTGAAACAGATGGTCGCCGCGGCCAAGGAGCAGTACGCCGGCTACGACCTGGAGGCGGAGGCCAAGAAGTACGACCTGGACAGCCCGCTGCAGGTCATCACCGTCGCGAGCCTCGTCCAGGCCGAAGGAAAGACACACGACGACTTCCGCAAGATGGCGGAAGTGATCTACAACCGTCTCAAGGCCACGAACACCGAGACGAACCAGAAGCTGCAATTCGACTCGACCTTCAACTACCTGAAGGGCACCAGCAACATCCACATCAGCGAGTCGGAGATCAACAGCAACCGGGACCCGTACAACACGTACACCCAGAAGGGGCTTCCGCCCGGTCCGATCGGCAACCCGGGCGAGGACGCGCTGAAGGCGGCACTGAACCCGACCGACGACGGCTGGATCTATTTCGTGGCGACCGACGGCCAGAACAACACCGAATTCGCGAAGACCTACGCGGAATTCCAGCAGCTCAAGGAAAAATTCAATGCCAACTCGGGCAACTGACGCCCGCCGGGCCGCCGTGCTCGGTAAGCCCATCGCCCACTCCCTCTCCCCGGTGCTGCACCGGGCCGCGTACGACGAACTCGGCCTCACCGACTGGTCGTACGAGCGCTTCGAGGTCGACGAGGCCGCACTGCCCGGCTTCCTCGGGACGCTGGGACCGGAGTGGGCGGGGCTGTCGCTGACCATGCCGCTGAAGCGGGCGGTCATCCCGCTGGTCGACGAGATCAGCGAGACGGCCGCCTCGGTCGACGCGGTCAACACCGTCGTCCTCACCGAGGACGGCCGACGCCTCGGCGACAACACCGACATCCCGGGCATGGTCGCCGCGCTCCGCGAGCACGGCATCGAACAGGTCGGCTCCGCCGCGATCCTCGGCGCCGGCGCCACCGCCTCCTCCGCCCTGGCCGCCCTGGCCCGGATCTGCACCGGCGAGGTCGTCGCCTACGTCCGCAGCGAGGAGCGCGCCGCCGAGATGCGGCACTGGGGGGAGCGGCTCGACGTCGAGGTCCGCACCGCCGACTGGGCCGACGCCGAGCAGGCCCTGCACGCCCCGCTGGTGATCGCCACCACCCCCGCCGGCACCACCGACGCCCTCGCCGCCGCCGTACCGGAGCGCCCCACCACCCTCTTCGACGTCCTCTACCACCCCTGGCCCACCGCCCTGGCCGCCCGCTGGTCCATGTTCGGAGGCGCCGTCGTCAGCGGCCTCGACCTCCTGGTGCACCAGGCCGTGCTCCAGGTCGAACAGATGACCGGCCGCGCCCCGGCGCCGCTGGACGCCATGCGGCGGGCCGGGGAGAAGGCGCTCGCCGAGCGCTGACCTGACAGATCCGCGTCCGTCTGCTGGACCGGGGACCGGGTCCAGGGCCCGGACGTGGGAGGATCGGACATGACGGACCGGGGACCGCGCACCCGGTCGGCCGTCGCCGTACGCGAGGACGCGCGTACGCAGGGCAGTACCGGGGCGCGAGCACTGAGGAGCATCGTTGAGCAGGCTGCGTTGGCTGACCGCGGGGGAGTCCCACGGTCCCGCACTTGTCGCGACGCTGGAGGGCCTTCCCGCCGGCGTGCCGATCACGACCGAGATGGTCGCCGACCACCTGGCGCGGCGGCGGCTCGGCTATGGCCGCGGTGCGCGCATGAAGTTCGAGCGTGACGAGGTCACCTTCCTCGGCGGTGTCCGGCACGGCCTCACCCTCGGCTCCCCGGTCGCGATCATGGTGGGCAACACCGAGTGGCCCAAGTGGGAGCAGGTCATGGCGGCCGACCCGGTCGACCCGGAGATCCTCGCCGGGCTGGCCCGCAACGCCCCGCTGACCCGGCCCCGTCCCGGCCACGCCGACCTGGCCGGTATGCAGAAGTACGGCTTCGACGAGGCCCGGCCGGTCCTGGAGCGGGCCTCCGCCCGGGAGACCGCGGCCCGCGTGGCGCTGGGCGCCGTCGCCCGGTCGTACCTGAAGGAGACGGCGGGCATCGAGATCGTCTCGCACGTGGTCGAGCTGTGCTCGGTGAAGGCCCCGGCAGGCGTCTACCCCACCCCGGCCGACGTCGAGAGGCTGGACGCCGACCCGCTGCGCTGCCTGGACGCGGACGCGTCGAAGGCGATGGTCGCGGAGGTCGACCAGGCCCACAAGGACGGCGACACCCTCGGCGGTGTGGTGGAGGTCCTGGCCTACGGCGTCCCCGTCGGTCTCGGCTCGCACGTCCACTGGGACCGCAAGCTGGACGCCCGGCTCGCCGGGGCCCTGATGGGCATCCAGGCGATCAAGGGCGTCGAGATCGGCGACGGGTTCGAGCTGGCCCGGGTGCCCGGCTCCCAGGCGCACGACGAGATCGTCGGCACGCCGGAGGGCATCCGCCGGGTCTCCGGCCGGGCCGGCGGCACCGAGGGCGGCCTCTCCACCGGTGAGCTGCTGCGGGTGCGGGCCGCGATGAAGCCGATCGCGACCGTGCCGCGGGCTCTGCAGACCGTGGACGTGGCGACCGGCGAGGCCACCCAGGCCCACCACCAGCGCTCGGACGTCTCGGCTGTGCCGGCGGCCGGGATCGTGGCCGAGGCGATGGTCGCGCTCGTCCTGGCGGACGCGGTCGCGGAGAAGTTCGGCGGCGACTCGGTCCCCGAGACCCGGCGGAACGTCCGGTCGTACCTCGAGAACCTGGCCATCCGGTGACCAGCGCGCCGAGGGTGGTGCTGGTCGGGCCGATGGGTGTGGGCAAGTCCACGGTCGGGGAGCTGCTCGCCGAGCGGCTCGGGGTCGGCTACCGGGACACCGACGACGACATCGTGGCCGCCGAGGGCCGCACCGTCGCCGACATCTTCGTGGCCGAGGGCGAGCCGGTGTTCCGGGCGATCGAGAAGCGGGCGGTGCGGGCGGCGCTGGCCGAGCACGAGGGCGTCCTCGCGCTCGGCGGGGGCGCGATCCTCGACGCGGAGACCCGTGGTCTGCTCGCCGACTGCCGGGTGGTCTACCTGTCGATGGACGTCGAGGAAGCCGTCAAGCGCACCGGCCTGAACGCGGCCCGGCCGCTGCTCGCCATCAACCCGCGCAAGCAGTGGCGCGAGCTGATGGAGGCGCGGCGGCACCTGTACGAGGAGGTCGCCACGGCCGTCGTGGCGACCGACGGCCGTACGCCCGAAGAGGTCACCCAAGCAGCCCTGGACGCACTGGAGTTGAAGGAAGCATGAGCGAGGCAGTCACCCGGATCCAGGTCGGCGGTACGGCGGGCACCGAGCCGTACGAGGTCCTGGTGGGCCGTCAGCTCCTCGGCGAGCTGGGCGGGTTGATCGGGGACAAGGCGAAGCGGGTGGCCGTGATCCACCCCGAGGCGCTCGCCGAGACCGGCGACGCGCTCCGCGCCGACCTGGCCGGGCAGGGCTACGAGGCCGTCGCCATCCAGGTGCCCAACGCCGAGGAGGCCAAGACCGCCGAGGTCGCCGCCTACTGCTGGAAGGCGCTCGGCCAGTCCGGTTTCACCCGCTCCGACGTGATCGTCGGTGTCGGTGGCGGTGCGACCACGGACCTCGCCGGTTTCGTGGCCGCGACCTGGCTGCGCGGGGTCCGCTGGATCGCCGTCCCGACGACCGTGCTGGCCATGGTCGACGCGGCGGTGGGCGGCAAGACCGGCATCAACACCGCCGAGGGCAAGAACCTGGTCGGCGCCTTCCACCCCCCGGCGGGGGTGCTCTGCGACCTCGCCGCCCTGGACTCGCTCCCCGTCAACGACTACGTCTCCGGGCTCGCCGAGATCATCAAGGCCGGCTTCATCGCCGACCCGGTGATCCTGGAGCTCATCGAGTCCGACCCGGAGGCCGCGCGCACCCCGGCGGGCCCGCACACGGCCGAGCTGATCGAGCGCTCCATCCGGGTGAAGGCGGAGGTCGTCTCCTCCGACCTCAAGGAAGCGGGTCTGCGCGAGATCCTCAACTACGGCCACACGCTCGGCCACGCCATCGAGAAGAACGAGCGCTACAAGTGGCGGCACGGCGCCGCGGTCGCCGTCGGCATGCACTTCGCCGCGGAACTGGGCCGGCTGGCCGGCCGCCTGGACGACGCGACGGCCGACCGCCACCGTACGGTCCTGGAGTCCGTCGGCCTCCCGCTGCACTACCGCTACGACCAGTGGCCCAAGCTGGTCGAGACGATGAAGGTCGACAAGAAGTCCCGCGGCGACCTGCTCCGCTTCATCGTCCTGGACGGCCTCGCCAAGCCGACCGTCCTGGAGGGCCCGGACCCGGCCGTGCTGCTCGCCGCGTACGGCGAGGTCGGGCAGTAGGTCCGCCGCTGTTCCTTCCGCCCGATTCGCCGCGTGGAACGGGCACTTCGGACCGCCCCCGGCCGTTTCACCAAACGACCACCGGGGGCGGTACCGTTCGGTAACGAGCGCAGCCGAACATGACGAGACGGAGTGGCACCGGATGCAGCACGCAGTGGGATCTCCGCTGCCGCCGCCCCATCAGCCGGGGCAGGGACCGACCGGCTGGCAGCCGGCCGCACAGCACCCGGGAGCGCCGCAGGGCCCCGCGCCCGTGCCGCCGCCACCGCCCGCGCCCCCGCAGCCGCCGCTCCCACCGCTTCCCTCGGCCCCGCCGCCGCCCGACACCACGGGCCACGTCCCGCTGCCGCCGGGCGCCCCGGTGGGCATGCCGAGCACGCCCCCCGCCGCCACGGTCCCCGACCCGACGACCACCACCCTGGCCGTCCTCCTGATCGGTCCGGCCGGCGCGGGCAAGACCAGCGTGGCCAAGTACTGGGCCGACCACCGCCGGGTCCCCACCGCCCACATCAGCCTCGACGACGTCCGCGAATGGGTCCGCTCCGGCTTCGCCGACCCCCAGTCCGGGTGGAACGACCACTCCGAGGCCCAGTACCGCCTCGCCCGCCGCACCTGCGGCTTCGCCGCGCGCAACTTCCTCGCCAACGGCATCTCGTGCATCCTCGACGACGCGGTCTTCCCGGACCGCCCGGTCGTCGGCCTCGGCGGCTGGAAGCGCCACGTCGGCCCCGGCCTGCTCCCGGTCGTCCTCCTCCCGGGCCTCGACATCGTCCTGGAGCGCAACGCGGAACGCACGGGCAACCGCCGCCTCACCGACGAGGAGGTGGCCCGCATCCACGGCCGCATGGCCGGCTGGTACGGCTCCGGCCTCCCGATCATCGACAACTCCCAGCTCGACGTCCCCACAACAGCCAGAGTCCTCGACGAGGTCCTGACCCGAGCAATAGCCAGCCCTCCAACCTGGTAACGAGGGCCCACCGGAGAAACCCAGGGGCGCTGGGGGTACCCCCGGCCGAAGGCTGGGGGAGGAACTGCGCGCTCAGCCCCCACCGCCCCGCAGCCGGAACACGACCGGTCTGTCGAGGGGCGCGGGGAACCGCGCGAACGCCCCCACCGGCGGTCAGCCGGAACACGACCGGTCTGTCGAGGGGCGCGGGGAACCGCGCGAACGCCCCCACCGGCGGTCAGCCGGAACACGACCGGTCTGTCGAGGGGCG
>NZ_JBVHTI010000010.1:394898-416208 GCF_055565975.1 Streptomyces sp. NPDC028289
GGCGGGGAACCGCGCGAACGCCCCCACCGGCGGTCAGCCGGAACACGACCGGTCTTTCCAGGGGCGCGGGGAACTGCGCAAAACCTCCACGCACCCGCAGTCGAAAACGGCGCCCCGCCACCCCACTCGGCCCCCCTCAACCGGCACAAACCGCCCACCCCTCCTACGCTCGACTCATGTCAGACGTGTACGCGGCCCGCCGAACCAGGCTGAGGGAACGCTGCCACGCGGCCGGCAGCCAGTCCGCCGTCATCTCGCACCCGGCCAACGTGAGATACCTCGCCGGCGCCGCCCCCCACGGCTCCGTCCTGCTCCTCGGCAGACGCGAGGACCTCCTCGTCTGCCCCGGCCCGCTGGACGACCGCCCCACCGAGGACCGCCCCGACGAGTCCCTGCGGCCGCACCTCCTGGCAGGCCCCGGCGGCGACCCCGCCGTCGCCGCCGCCGACCTCGCCGCCGCCCAGGACGCCGACGCCCTCGCCGTCGAGGAGCACCACCTCACCGTGGCCCGGCACCGCGCTCTCGCCTCCGTCGCCCCCGGCCTCCGCCTGACCGACCTCGGCAGCGCCGTCGAGCAGCTCAGGGTCGTCAAGGACGAGGAGGAGATCTCCTGTCTCCGCATCGGCGCGGAGATCGCCGACCAGGCCCTCGGCGAACTGCTGGAGTCGATCCTCGTCGGCCGTACCGAACGCCACCTCGCCCTGGAGCTGGAGCGCCGCCTGGTCGACCACGGCGCCGACGGCCCGGCCTTCCCCACCTCCGTGGCCACCGGCCCGAACTCCGGCCGCCGCGGCCACCGCCCCACCGACCGGCGGGTCGAGGAGGGCGACTTCCTCTCCGTCTGCCTCGGCGCCACCTACCGTGGCTACCGCTGCGAGATCGGCCGTACCTTCGTCATCGGCACCTCGCCCGCCGACTGGCAGATCGAGCTCTACGACCTGGTCTTCGCCGCCCAGCGGGCCGGCCGGGAGAGCCTCGTGCCCGGCGCCGCCTACCGCGACGTCGACCGCGCCGCCCGGCAGGTACTGGGCTCCGCGGGGCATGCGGAAGGCCTCCAGCCACTCACCGGACACGGCGTCGGACTCGAAATCGACGAGGACCCGCAGCTGGCCCCTTCAGCCATGGGTAAACTGGACGCTTGCGTGCCGGTCACCGTCGAACCGGGGGTCCACCTCCCGGGCCGGGGCGGCGTCCGGATCGATGACACGCTCGTCGTGCGCCCCGAGGCGGACGGCGGACCCGAGCTACTCACCATCACGACCAAGGAGCTGCTCGCACTCTAGGCAAGGTGCGTGCCCCGGGGTCGTCCACGTCAGTCCAGGAGATTCCGCAACCGTGGCTTCCACGAACGACCTCAAGAACGGCCTGGTGCTCAAGCTCGAAGGCGGCCAGCTCTGGTCCGTCGTCGAGTTCCAGCACGTCAAGCCCGGCAAGGGCCCCGCTTTCGTGCGCACCAAGCTCAAGAACGTGCTGTCCGGCAAGGTGGTCGACAAGACCTTCAACGCCGGCGTCAAGGTCGAGACGGCCACTGTCGACAAGCGCGACATGCAGTTCTCGTACATGGACGGCGACTACTTCGTCTTCATGGACATGGACACGTACGACCAGCTGCACATCGACCGGAAGACCGTCGGCGACGCCGCGAACTTCCTGATCGAGGGCTTCACGGCCGTCGTCGCCCAGCACGAGGGCGAGGTGCTCTTCGTCGAGCTCCCGGCCGCCGTCGAGCTGACCATCCAGGAGACCGAGCCGGGCGTCCAGGGCGACCGCTCCACCGGCGGCACCAAGCCCGCCACCCTGGAGACCGGCCACCAGATCCAGGTCCCGCTCTTCATCACGACCGGTGAGAAGATCAAGGTCGACACCCGCACGAGCGACTACCTCGGCCGGGTGAACAGCTAACCGTGGCTGCCCGCAACACGGCCCGCAAGCGCGCCTTCCAGATCCTCTTCGAGGGCGACCAGCGCGGGGCCGACGTCCTGACCGTCCTCGCGGACTGGATCCGGCTCTCCCGGGACGACACCCGGCAGCCGCCGGTGAGCGAGTACACGATGCAGCTGATCGAGGGCTACGCCGAGCACACCACGCGTATCGACGAGCTGATCGCCCAGTACGCGGTCGGCTGGACTCTGGACCGGATGCCGGTCGTCGACCGCAACCTCCTGCGCCTCGGCGCGTACGAGCTGATCTGGGTCGACGAGACGCCGGACGCCGTCGTCCTCGACGAGATGGTGCAGCTGGCGAAGGAGTTCTCGACGGATGAGTCGCCGGCGTTCGTGAACGGACTGCTGGGGCGTCTCAAGGAGCTGAAGCCGTCGCTGCGCCGCGAGGCGTAGCCGACGGAACGCCGGAAGGCCCGCAGCAAGCCGCTGCGGGCCTTCCGGCGTTTGTGTGCCCAATGGGGTGGGTGGTGCGGTGGTCGGGCGGCTGACGGTCGTCTGTGGCTTGTCGCGCAGTTCCTCCCCCAGCCTTCGGCCGGGGGTACCCCCAGCGCCCCTGGGGGCTGCCTCTGGCCTGCGTCAAAAGCTCGTGTCAGCTGTCGCAAGAAGAACCGCCGGGCCAGCCGAAACCGTCAGGTTCCGGCCACCCCGGCGGCACGTTTCTGCTCAGTCGCTGTAAGGCTCAGGCCTCTTCGTGCGCGGCTACCGCGCGGCGGGCGTCCGCGTCCAGGACGCCCCAGCTGATCAGCTGCTCGGTGAGGACCGAGGGGGACTGGTCGTAGATGACGGCCAGTGTGCGCAGGTCGTCCTGGCGGATCGACAGCACCTTGCCGTTGTAGTCACCGCGCTGGGACTGGATCGTCGCCGCGTAGCGCTGCAGCGGTCCCGCCTTCTCGGCCGGCACGTTGGCCAGCCGCTCCAGGTCGAGGACCAGCTTCGGCGGGGGCTCGGCGGCACCGCCGGGGGTGGTGCCGGGCAGCAGCTCCTGCACCGGGACCCCGTAGAAATCCGCCAACTCTGCAAGGCGCTGTACGGTCACGGCACGGTCGCCGCGCTCGTACGAACCGACCACCACGGCCTTCCAGCGACCCTGGGACTTCTCCTCGACACCGTGGAGGGAAAGGCCCTGCTGGGTGCGGATGGCCCGGAGCTTGGCCCCGAGCTGTTTGGCGTATTCGCTGGACATATAGCTCCCCGGACACTGTGTCGACGCGGCCGGCCTTGGTTCCCGCCGCGCGGCTGGTAACTCACTGTGAGGTTACGCAGCGTTACTCTGCTGCGTCAAGCCGAATGGTCCGCACCGACTCTTCCGTGGTAGCGATGGCCGATTACGCCAGGGGGGTGATCAGGGGCCTCTCGGTCACCTGCTACGGTGGATGGCGCAAATCCGACGTCCTTTAAAGTCCGTCCCGTGAGGCGGAGAAGGGGGTCCGTTTCGTATGGACAAGCAGGAAAAGCCGGACCAGCAGGAAAACCCCGACGCCGGGGCGCAGGCTCCCGATGCGCGGCCCGTTCTCGAGGGCCCGGACATCGCGCGGGTGCTGACCCGCATCGCCCATGAGATCGTCGAGCGCGCCAAGGGCGCCGACGACGTGGTGCTCCTCGGCATCCCGACCCGCGGCGTCTTCCTCGCCCAGCGGCTCGCCGCCAAGCTGGAGCAGATCACCGACGGCAAGATGCCCGTCGGTTCGCTCGACATCACCATGTACCGCGACGACCTGCGCATGCACCCGCCGCGTGCCCTGGCCCGCACCGAGATCCCCGGTGACGGCATCGACGGCAGGCTGGTGATCCTCGTCGACGACGTGCTCTTCTCCGGCCGCACCATCCGCGCCGCCCTCGACGCCCTGAACGACATCGGGCGCCCCCGCGCGGTCCAGCTGGCGGTCCTCGTCGACCGCGGCCACCGCGAACTGCCCATCCGCGCCGACTACGTCGGCAAGAACCTCCCCACGTCGCTGCGGGAGACGGTCAAGGTCCTGCTCGCCGAGGAGGACGGTCGCGACACCGTGCTGCTCGGTGCGAAGCCGACCCCGTAGCAGGCCGAGGGGCCCGCGCCATCCCGGTGCGCCCCTTCCTGCCCGCAATCTCCCGATATGTGAACTTCCTTACGGAGCCTGACAGATGCAGCGTCATCTCATCTCGGCCGCCGACCTCACCCGCGACGACGCCGTCCTGATCCTCGACACCGCCGAGGAGATGGCCCGGGTCGCCGACCGGCCGATCAAGAAGCTGCCGACCCTGCGCGGCCGCACCGTCGTCAACCTCTTCTTCGAGGACTCGACCCGGACCCGGATCTCCTTCGAGGCGGCCGAGAAGCGCCTCTCCGCCGACGTCATCAACTTCACCGCCAAGGGGTCCAGCGTCTCCAAGGGCGAGTCCCTGAAGGACACCGCCCAGACCCTGGAGGCGATGGGCGTCGACGCCGTCGTGATCCGGCACGGCGCCTCCGGAGCGCCCTACCGGCTCGCCAACTCCGGCTGGATCGACGCGGCCGTCATCAACGCCGGCGACGGCACCCACCAGCACCCCACCCAGGCCCTCCTGGACGCCTTCACCATGCGCCGCCGCCTGGTCGGCCGGGACGCCGGGAAAGGGCAGGACCTGGCCGGCAAGCGCATCACGATCGTCGGCGACGTGCTGCACAGCCGGGTCGCCCGCTCCAACGTCGACCTGCTGCACACGCTCGGCGCCGAGGTCACCCTGGTCGCCCCGCCCACCCTGGTGCCGGTCGGCGTCGAGAACTGGCCCTGCGAGGTGTCGTACGACCTCGACGCCGTCCTCCCCAAGTCCGACGCCGTGATGATGCTCCGCGTCCAGCGTGAGCGAATGAACGCCGCGTTCTTCCCGACCGAGCGCGAGTACTCGCGGCGCTACGGACTCGACGGCGAGCGGATGGCGAAGATGCCCGAGCACGCCATCGTGATGCACCCCGGCCCGATGGTCCGCGGCATGGAGATCACCGCCGAGGTCGCCGACTCCGAGCGCTGCACAGTCGTCGAGCAGGTCGCAAACGGAGTCTCCATCCGCATGGCCGTTCTGTACCTCCTGCTGGGCGGCAACGAACCCGCCGTCAGCCACGCCCGCACCACCGAGGAGAAGTAAGACCCATGAGCAAGATCCTGATCCGTGGTGCGAAGGTGCTCGGCGGTGAGCCGCAGGACGTCCTGATCGACGGCGAGACGATCGCCGAGGTGGGCGTGATCCCGGAGGCCGATGGCGCCGAGGTCGTCGAGGCGGCCGGCAAGGTGCTGCTGCCCGGCCTGGTCGACCTGCACACCCACCTGCGCGAGCCGGGGCGCGAGGACTCCGAGACCGTCCTCACCGGCACCCGCGCGGCCGCGAGCGGCGGCTACACGGCCGTGTTCGCCATGGCCAACACCTTCCCGGTCGCCGACACCGCCGGCGTCGTCGAGCAGGTCTACCGGCTCGGCCGGGAGCACGGCTACTGCGACGTGCAGCCCATCGGCGCGGTCACCGTCGGCCTGGAGGGCAAGAAGCTCGCCGAGCTCGGCGCCATGCACGAGTCGGCCGCCGGGGTCACCGTCTTCTCCGACGACGGCAAGTGTGTCGACGACGCCGTGATCATGCGCCGCGCCCTGGAGTACGTGAAGGCCTTCGGCGGGGTCGTCGCCCAGCACGCCCAGGAGCCGCGGCTGACCGAGGGCGCCCAGATGAACGAGGGCGTCGTCTCGGCCGAGCTGGGGCTGGGGGGCTGGCCCGCGGTCGCCGAGGAGTCGATCATCGCGCGCGACGTGCTGCTCGCCGAGCACGTCGGCTCCCGTGTCCACATCTGCCACCTCTCGACCGCCGGCTCCGTCGAGATCGTGCGCTGGGCCAAGTCCCGGGGCATCGACGTCACCGCCGAGGTCACCCCGCACCACCTGCTCCTCACCGACGAGCTGGTGCGGTCGTACAACCCGGTCTACAAGGTCAACCCGCCACTGCGCACCGAACGGGACGTCCTGGCGCTGCGCGAGGCCCTCGCGGACGGCACGATCGACATCGTCGCCACCGACCACGCCCCGCACCCGCACGAGGACAAGGACTGCGAGTGGGCCGCGGCCGCCATGGGGATGGTCGGCCTGGAGACCGCGCTGTCGGTGGTGCAGGAGACCATGGTGGACACGGGCCTGCTGACCTGGGCCGGCGTCGCCGACCGCATGTCCGTCAAGCCCGCGCGGATCGGACAGGCCGCCGGTCACGGCCGTCCCGTCTCGGCAGGCGAGCCCGCCAACCTCACCCTCGTCGACACGGAATACCGTGGCCTGGTGGACCCCGCGGGCTTCGCCTCGCGCAGCCGCAACACCCCGTACGAGGGACGCGAGCTGCCGGGCCGTGTCACCCACACGTGGCTGCGGGGCAAGGCGACGCTCGTGGACGGGAAGCTGACGTGACACCTCTGATCCTGCTGGCCGACGAGAAGAAGTCGGCCGCGGTCACCGACTGGTCCGCCCGCATCGGCTGGCTGGTCGGCCTCGCCCTCTTCGTCGCGCTCGTCTACTGGCTGATGCGCGAGGGCTGGAAGTGGCGCGGCACCCTCCAGGGTGACCTGCCCGAGCTGCCCAGCGCGCCGGACGACCCCGGTGCCGTGAAACTGACGATGAGCGGCCGCTACCACGGCTCCACCACCGCCGGGCAGTGGCTGGACCGCATCGTGGCCCGCGGCCTCGGCTCCCGCAGCCGGGTCGAGCTCACCCTGACCGACGCGGGCCTGGACGTCGTACGCCCCGGCGCGACCGACTTCTTCATCCCCGCCGCCGCGCTCCGCGAGGCCCTGCTCGGCAAGGGCATCGCGGGCAAGGTCCTCACCGAGGGCGGACTCCTCGTGGTGACCTGGCAGCTCGGCGACCGGCTGATCGACTCCGGCTTCCGCTCCGACCAGGCGGCCGAGCACGCCGAGTGGGTCGAAGCCCTCAACTCCATGATCAAGACACCCAGCACGGAAGGCGCCGAACGATGACGACCTCCACCAGGGGAACCGGCAAGGTTCCCGCCGTACTCGTCCTGGAGGACGGCCGGATCTTCCGCGGCCGCGCCTACGGGGCCGTGGGGGAGACCTTCGGCGAGGCCGTGTTCTCCACCGGCATGACCGGCTACCAGGAGACCCTGACCGACCCGTCGTACGACCGCCAGATCGTGGTCGCCACCGCACCGCAGATCGGCAACACGGGGTGGAACGACGAGGACGACGAGTCCAGCCGCATCTGGGTCTCCGGCTACGTCGTGCGCGACCCCGCGCGCGTGCCCTCCAACTGGCGCGCCAAGCGTTCGCTGGACGCGGAACTGGTCGCGCAGGGCGTGGTCGGCATCTCCGGGATCGACACCCGCGCCCTCACCCGCCACCTCCGCGAGCGCGGCTCCATGCGCTCCGGCATCTTCTCGGGCGAGACGATCGCCTCCGACGCCGAGCTCCTCGCGCGCGTGCAGGCCCAGCCGCACATGAAGGGCGCCTCGCTGTACGAGGAGGTCGCCACCAAGGAGGCGTACGTCGTCCCCGCGGTCGGCGAGAAGCGGTTCACCGTCGCCGCCATCGACCTCGGCATCAAGGGCATGACCCCGCAGCGGATGGCCGAGCGCGGCATCGAGGTGCACGTGCTGCCCGCGACCGCCACCGAGGACGACGTGTACGCCGTCTCCCCGGACGGCGTGTTCTTCTCCAACGGGCCCGGCGACCCGGCCACGGCCGACGGCCCGGTGGCCCTGATGTCCGCCGTCCTGGAACGGAAGACCCCGCTCTTCGGCATCTGCTTCGGCAACCAGATCCTCGGCCGCGCCCTCGGCTTCGGCACCTACAAGCTCAAGTACGGCCACCGGGGCATCAACCAGCCGGTCCAGGACCGTACGACCGGCAAGGTCGAGGTCACCGCCCACAACCACGGCTTCGCCGTCGACGCGCCGCTCGACAAGGTGAGCGACACGAAGTTCGGCCGCGCCGAGGTCTCCCACGTCTGCCTGAACGACGACGTCGTGGAGGGGCTGCAGCTGCTCGACCAGCCGGCCTTCTCCGTCCAGTACCACCCCGAAGCGGCGGCAGGCCCGCACGACGCCGCCTACCTGTTCGACCGCTTCGTTTCCCTGATGGAGGGCCAGCGTGCCTAAGCGCACCGATATCCAGTCCGTCCTGGTCATCGGCTCCGGCCCGATCGTCATCGGCCAGGCCGCCGAGTTCGACTACTCCGGCACCCAGGCCTGCCGCGTGCTGCGCGCCGAGGGCCTCAGGGTCATCCTGGTCAACTCCAACCCGGCGACGATCATGACCGACCCGGAGATCGCCGACGCGACCTACGTCGAGCCGATCACCCCGGAGTTCGTCGAGAAGATCATCGCCAAGGAGCGCCCCGACGCCCTGCTGCCCACCCTGGGCGGCCAGACGGCGCTCAACACCGCGATCTCGCTGGACGAGAACGGCGTCCTGGCCAAGTACGGCGTCGAACTGATCGGCGCCAACGTCGAAGCCATCAACAAGGGCGAGGACCGCGACCTCTTCAAGGAGGTCGTGGAGGAGGTCCGCAGGAAGATCGGGCACGGCGAGTCCGCCCGGTCCGTCATCTGCCACTCCATGGACGAGGTCATCGCCGGTGTGGAGGAACTCGGCGGCTACCCGGTCGTCGTCCGCCCCTCCTTCACCATGGGCGGTGCCGGTTCCGGCTTCGCCCACGACGAGCAGGAGCTGCGCCGCATCGCCGGCCAGGGCCTCACGCTCTCCCCGACCACCGAGGTGCTCCTGGAGGAGTCCATCCTCGGCTGGAAGGAGTACGAGCTGGAGCTGATGCGCGACAAGCACGACAACGTCGTGGTCGTCTGTTCCATCGAGAACTTCGACCCCATGGGCGTGCACACCGGCGACTCGATCACCGTCGCGCCCGCGATGACGCTGACCGACCGCGAGTACCAGATCCTGCGCGACATCGGCATCGCCGTCATCCGCGAGGTCGGCGTCGACACCGGCGGCTGCAACATCCAGTTCGCGGTCAACCCGGAGGACGGCCGGGTCATCGTCATCGAGATGAATCCGCGCGTGTCGCGGTCCTCGGCGCTCGCCTCCAAGGCGACCGGCTTCCCGATCGCGAAGATTGCTGCCAAGCTTGCCGTCGGCTACACCCTCGACGAAATCCCCAACGACATCACGCAGGAGACCCCGGCCTCCTTCGAGCCCACGCTCGACTACGTGGTCGTCAAGGCCCCGCGCTTCGCGTTCGAGAAGTTCCCGCAGGCCGACTCCACGCTGACCACGACCATGAAGTCGGTCGGCGAGGCGATGGCCATCGGCCGCAACTTCCCCGAGGCCTTCCAGAAGGCGCTGCGCTCGCTGGAGAAGAAGGGCAGCCAGTTCACCTTCGTCGGCGAGCCCGGTGACAAGCAGGCGCTGCTGCACGAGGCGGTACGGCCCACCGACGGCCGGATCAACACCGTCATGCAGGCCATCCGCGCGGGCGCCACCCCCGAGGAGGTCTTCGAGTTCACGAAGATCGACCCGTGGTTCGTCGACCAGCTCTTCCTGATCAAGGAGATCGCCGACGAGCTGGCCGGGGCGCCGGAGCTGACCGCCGACCTGCTCGCCGAGGCCAAGCGGCACGGCTTCTCCGACCAGCAGATCTCCGAGATCCGCGGCCTGCGCGAGGACGTGGTGCGCGAGGTCCGGCACGCGCTGGGCGTGCGCCCGGTCTACAAGACGGTCGACACCTGCGCCGCCGAGTTCGCCGCGAAGACGCCGTACTTCTACTCCTCCTACGACGAGGAGACCGAGGTCGCGCCGCGCGAGAAGCCGGCCGTCATCATCCTGGGCTCCGGTCCCAACCGCATCGGCCAGGGCATCGAGTTCGACTACTCGTGCGTGCACGCGTCCTTCGCCCTGAGCGACGCGGGCTACGAGACGGTCATGGTCAACTGCAACCCGGAGACCGTCTCCACCGACTACGACACCTCCGACCGGCTCTACTTCGAGCCGCTGACGCTGGAGGACGTGCTGGAGATCGTGCACGCCGAGCAGCAGGCCGGACCGGTCGCGGGCGTGGTCGTGCAGCTGGGCGGCCAGACCCCGCTGGGCCTGTCCCAGGCGCTCAAGGACAACGGCGTGCCGATCGTCGGTACGTCCCCCGAGGCGATCCACGCCGCCGAGGACCGCGGCGCCTTCGGCCGGGTCCTCGCGGAGGCCGGCCTGCCGGCACCCAAGCACGGCACGGCGACCACCTTCGCCGAGGCCAAGGCCATCGCCGACGAGATCGGCTACCCGGTGCTCGTCCGGCCGTCGTACGTGCTCGGCGGGCGTGGCATGGAGATCGTCTACGACGAGACCCGGCTGGCGGCGTACATCGCCGAGTCCACCGAGATCAGCCCCACCCGGCCGGTCCTCGTCGACCGGTTCCTGGACGACGCCATCGAGATCGACGTGGACGCGCTCTACGACGGCGAGGAGCTGTACCTCGGCGGTGTCATGGAGCACATCGAGGAGGCCGGCATCCACTCCGGCGACTCGGCGTGCGCCCTGCCCCCGATCACGCTCGGCGGCTTCGACATCAAGCGGCTGCGTGCCTCGACCGAGGCCATCGCGCGCGGGGTCGGCGTACGCGGTCTGATCAACATCCAGTTCGCGATGGCCGGGGACATCCTCTACGTCCTCGAAGCCAACCCGCGCGCCTCCCGTACCGTGCCCTTCACCTCGAAGGCGACCGCGGTGCCGCTGGCGAAGGCCGCCGCCCGGATCTCGCTGGGCGCGACCGTCGCCGAACTGCGCGCCGAGGGGCTGCTGCCGGCCCGCGGCGACGGCGGCGAGCTGCCGTTCGACGCGCCGATCTCCGTGAAGGAGGCGGTCATGCCGTGGTCGCGGTTCCGCGACATCCACGGGCGGGGCGTGGACACGGTCCTGGGCCCGGAGATGCGCTCCACGGGCGAGGTCATGGGCATCGACTCGGTCTTCGGTACGGCGTACGCCAAGTCGCAGGCGGGGGCGTACGGGCCGCTGCCGACCAAGGGCCGCGCGTTCATCTCCGTCGCCAACCGCGACAAGCGCTCCATGATCTTCCCGGCGCGCGAGCTGGTCGCCCACGGCTTCGAGCTGCTGGCCACCTCCGGCACGGCCGAGGTGCTCAAGCGCAACGGCATCAACGCGACCGTCGTCCGCAAGCAGTCGGAGGGGGTCGGCCCCAACGGCGAGAGGACGATCGTGCAGCTCGTCCACGACGGCGAGGTGGACCTCATCGTCAACACGCCGTACGGCACCGGGGGTCGCCTGGACGGGTACGAGATCCGGACGGCCGCGGTGGCCCGGTCGGTGCCGTGTCTGACGACCGTGCAGGCGCTGGCGGCGGCTGTGCAGGGCATTGACGCGCTCAATCATGGGGATGTGGGCGTGCGGTCGCTCCAGGAGCATGCGGAGCGTTTGACGGCCGCGAGGGACTAAGAGGTCGTAGCGAGGCTGCGGGCCGGTTGTGGCCGGTCGCGCAGTTCCCCGCGCCCCTTGGGGGCGCTCCACTGAGGGGGGACTCCGGAGACGGCGTCCCCCTTCCGTACGAGGACCACTGATGTACAAGATCTTCTTCCAGCTCGTCTTCCGGCGGATGGATCCCGAAGCCGCCCACCACCTCGCCTTCCGCTGGATCCGGCTGGCCGCCCGTGTCCCGGTGCTGCGCACCTTCATTGCGGCTGCCCTGGCTCCCCGCTACAAGGAGCTGCGCACGGAGGCCTTCGGGCTGCGGATGCACGGGCCCTTCGGGCTCGCCGCCGGGTTCGACAAGAACGCCGTCGCGATCGACGGGATGTCGATGCTCGGGTTCGACCATGTCGAGATCGGGACCGTGACGGGTGAGGCGCAGCCCGGTAATCCCAAGAAGCGGCTGTTCCGGCTCGTCGCCGACCGGGCGCTGATCAACCGGATGGGGTTCAACAACGACGGCTCGCTGACCGTGGCCGCGCGGCTGGCGACCCGTGAGGCCGTGTTCAGGACCGTCGTGGGCGTCAACATCGGCAAGACCAAGGCCGTACCGGAGGCCGAGGCCGTCGGCGACTACGTGAAGTCGGCCGAGCGGCTCGCGCCGTACGCGGACTACCTGGTCGTGAACGTGTCGTCGCCGAACACGCCCGGCCTGCGCAACCTCCAGGCCGTCGATCACCTCCGTCCGCTGCTGACGGCCGTGCGCGAGGCCGCCGACCGCGTGGTGGCGCACCGCCGGGTGCCGCTCCTGGTCAAGATCGCACCGGACCTCGCCGACGAGGACGTCGACGCCGTCGCCGACCTGGCCGTCGAGCTGGGTCTGGACGGGATCATCGCCACCAACACCACGATCGCTCGCGAGGGGCTCGGGCTGCGGTCGGATCCCGCCCTGGTGAAGGAGACCGGGGGGCTCTCCGGGGCGCCGCTCAAGGCGCGCTCCCTGGAGGTCCTGCGGCGGCTGTACGCGCGCGTGGGCGACCGGATCACCCTGGTCGGCGTCGGAGGTGTCGAGGACGCCGAGGACGCCTGGCAGCGCATCCTGGCCGGTGCCACGCTGGTCCAGGGCTACAGCGCCTTCATCTACCAGGGCCCCTTCTGGGGCCGCGCGATCCACAAGGGCCTCGCGGCACGTCTGCGCACCAGCCCGTACGCCACCCTCGCCGACGCGGTCGGCGCCGACGTGAGGAAGCCCGTATGAGCCCGCTGGAGCCCTTCGGCGCACGGCTGCGCCGCGTGATGGACGAGCGCGGTCCGCTGTGTGTCGGTATCGACCCGCACGCCTCGCTGCTCTCCGAGTGGGGTCTGAACGACGACGTGGCGGGCCTGGAGCGGTTCAGCCGTACCGTCGTCGAGGCGGTGGCCGACCGGGTCGCCGTGATGAAGCCGCAGAGCGCGTTCTTCGAGCGGTTCGGCTCGCGCGGAATCGCCGTGCTCGAGCGGGTGGTGGAGGAGGCGCGGGCGGCCGGGACGCTGGTGGTCATGGACGCCAAGCGCGGCGACATCGGCTCGACCATGGCCGGGTACGCGGAGGCCTTCCTGAGCAAGGACGCCCCGCTGTTCTCGGACGCCCTGACCGTCTCCCCGTACCTCGGCTACGGCTCGCTCAGCCCGGCCGTCGCGCTGGCCCGGGAGAGCGGGGCCGGGCTGTTCGTGCTGGCCCTCACCTCCAACCCGGAGGGCCCCGAGGTGCAGCACGCCGTGCGCGCCGACGGGCGGACGGTCGGCGCGACCGTGCTGGCCCATCTCGCCGCCGAGAACGCGGGGGAGGAGCCGCTGGGTTCCTTCGGCGCCGTCGTCGGTGCCACGGTCGGCGACCTGTCGTCGTACGACCTCGACATCAACGGTCCGCTCCTCGCGCCGGGCGTCGGTGCGCAGGGGGCGACGGCGGCCGACCTTCCCACGGTCTTCGGGGCTTCGGTGCGCAACGTGGTTCCAAACGTGAGCCGAGGTGTTTTGCGTCACGGTCCCGATGTCGGGGCCCTGCGGGCGGCCGCGGAGCGGTTCGCGGGCGAGATCCGGGATGTCGTCGCAGGTCGGTGAGGGCTCCGAAGGGACTCCGACGACTGCTCCGGCGAGCACTTCGGCGACTGCCCGATCGTGAATACATCCTCAAATCCGGGGCAGTATGTCTGAAATGTCTGGCCTGACGGAGGCTGACCAGGACTTTTCCGCTGTTCTCGCTGACTCCGGCGGACTTGCCCGCTAGTCTCCGAGCAGAGTCAACGGGCAAGCGTGTTGCTCGTAGCTCCCCAGGTGTGGGGCGACTAGGTTCCTCACCGGTCCGTATCCGACAGTTCGACATCCGAGGTGACGTAGGCGTGGCTCTTCCGCCCCTTACCCCTGAACAGCGCGCAGCCGCGCTCGAAAAGGCCGCCGCGGCTCGCCGGGAGCGGGCCGAGGTCAAGAATCGACTCAAGCACTCCGGCGCCTCTCTTCACGAGGTCATCAAGCAGGGCCAGGAAAACGACGTCATCGGCAAGATGAAGGTCTCCGCCCTGCTCGAGTCCCTGCCGGGCGTGGGCAAGGTCCGCGCCAAGCAGATCATGGAGCGACTCGGGATCTCCGAGAGCCGCCGCGTGCGTGGTCTCGGTTCCAACCAGATCGCCTCCCTGGAGCGCGAGTTCGGCAGCACCGGCTCCTGATCACGGGGCCGTCCGGGAGGGCCGTCCCGGACGGCCTGCGATTGCTGGAATAATCGCTGCATGGCTGCAACATTCCGGGGGACGACCCCCGAGCCCCCGGACGATCGTCCGCGGCTGACCGTGCTCTCCGGCCCCTCCGGGGTCGGCAAGAGCACGGTCGTCGCCCATATGCGCAAGGAACACCCCGAGGTCTGGCTCTCGGTGTCGGCGACCACGCGCAAGCCCCGCCCCGGCGAGAAGCACGGTGTCCACTACTTCTTCGTCTCCGACGAGGAGATGGACAAACTGATCGCCAACGGCGAGCTCCTGGAGTGGGCCGAATTCGCCGGCAACCGCTACGGCACCCCGCGCGCCGCGGTGCTGGAGCACCTGGAGTCCGGCGTACCGGTCCTCCTGGAGATCGACCTCCAGGGCGCTCGGCAGGTCCGCGAGACCATGCCGGAGGGCCGGCTGGTGTTCCTGGCCCCTCCTTCCTGGGAGGAACTGGTGCGCAGGCTCACCGGCCGCGGCACCGAGGCGCCCGAGGTGATCGAGAGGCGTCTGGACGCGGCCAAGGTCGAGCTCGCGGCCGAGCCG
Organism: Streptomyces sp. NPDC028289; assembly: GCF_055565975.1. Taxonomy (NCBI): domain Bacteria; kingdom Bacillati; phylum Actinomycetota; class Actinomycetes; order Kitasatosporales; family Streptomycetaceae; genus Streptomyces; species Streptomyces sp. NPDC028289. The sequence goes on from NZ_JBVHTI010000010.1 coordinate 409,490, forward strand.
GAGTTCGACGAAACCCTGGTCAACACCTCTGTCAAGGACGTGGCGCGCGAGCTGCTAGCCTTGATGGACGTTGTGTGATCGTTGCTGATCATTCAGACTGAATCTTTCCCATCCATCGGAAGGCAGAGCGTGTCCTCTTCCATCACCGCGCCCGAGGGCATCATCAACCCTCCGATCGACGAGCTCCTCGAGGCCACCGACTCGAAGTACAGCCTCGTGATCTACGCGGCCAAGCGTGCCCGCCAGATCAACGCGTACTACTCGCAGCTCGGTGAGGGTCTCCTCGAGTACGTCGGTCCGCTCGTCGACACCCACGTCCACGAGAAGCCGCTCTCCATCGCCCTGCGCGAGATCAACGCGGGTCTGCTGACCTCCGAGGCCATCGAGGGTCCGGCGCAGTAGTACTTTCGTATTGCAGTTGACTTATCCACAGGCCCGGCAGCCGACTGCCGGGCCTGTGGTGTGATGGCGTCATGGATTCGACGAGTGGAGGCCCGGTGGGCAAGCCGAAGGTCGTGCTGGGGGTCAGCGGCGGCATCGCCGCGTACAAGGCCTGTGAGCTGCTGAGGAGGTTCACGGAGTCGGGCCACGACGTCCGCGTCGTGCCCACCGCCTCCGCGCTGCACTTCGTCGGCGCCGCGACCTGGTCCGCCCTCTCCGGCAACCCGGTCTCCACCGAGGTCTGGGACCACGTCGAGGAGGTGCCGCACGTCCGGATCGGCCAGCACGCCGACCTGGTCGTCGTCGCCCCCGCCACCGCCGACATGCTCGCCAAGGCGGCCCACGGCCTCGCCGACGACCTGCTCACCAACACCCTCCTCACCGCCCGCTGCCCGGTCGTCTTCGCCCCCGCGATGCACACGGAGATGTGGGAGCACCCGGCCACCCAGGAGAACGTGGCCACGCTGCGCCGCCGCGGCGCCGTCGTGATCGACCCGGCGGTCGGCCGCCTCACCGGCGTCGACACCGGCAAGGGCCGCCTCCCCGACCCGGCGGAGATCTTCGAGGCCTGCCGCCGCGTCCTCGCGAGAGGAGTGACGGAGCCCGACCTGGCCGGCCGCCACGTCGTCGTCTCCGCCGGCGGCACCCGCGAGCCCCTCGACCCGGTCCGCTTCCTCGGCAACCGCTCCTCCGGCAAGCAGGGCTACGCCCTCGCCCGCACGGCCGCCGCGCGGGGCGCCCGGGTGACGCTGGTCGCCGCGAACACCGCAGGACTGCCCGACCCGGCCGGCGTGGACGTCGTCCCGGTCGGTACGGCGGTACAGCTGCGGGAGGCGGTGCTGAAGGCGGCCGCCGACGCCGACGCGGTGGTGATGGCCGCCGCCGTCGCCGACTTCCGCCCCGCGGTCTACGCGGCCGGGAAGATCAAGAAGAAGGACGGCCAGGATCCGGAGCCGATCGTCCTGGTGCGGAATCCGGACATCCTCGCGGAGATCTCGGCCGACCGGGCGCGGTCCGGACAGGTGATCGTCGGCTTCGCCGCCGAGACCGACGACGTCCTCGCCAACGGCCGGACCAAGCTGGCACGCAAGGGCTGCGACCTGCTCGTGGTGAACGAGGTGGGGGAGCGCAAGACCTTCGGCTCCGAGGAGAACGAGGCCGTGGTGCTCGGCGCCGACGGCAGTGAGACCCCGGTGCCGCACGGGCCGAAGGAGGCTCTCGCCGACACCGTCTGGGACCTGGTGGCGGCCCGTTTGGGTTAACTTATTTCAGCCATATGTCAACTTTCCCGGACGCGACATTGCGGTGCAGGGGCTCTGGTCAAGGCCGCCGACCATTGGGCAGAATGCCCGTGCCGCAGGTCACAGCACTTCCGAGTGTCGAGACAGGTGGGCCGGCGGCCGAGTGCGACCGATAAACTGTTCTCGGACGACGCCCGGGTGCAGCCCCCGTGTCGTCCGCCAATGATCAGACAGCAGCCGCTGCAACCCCAGGGAGCGTTGTGTCCCGTCGCCTGTTCACCTCGGAGTCCGTGACCGAGGGTCACCCCGACAAGATCGCTGACCAGATCAGCGACACCATTCTCGACGCGCTCCTGCGCGAGGACCCGACCTCCCGGGTCGCCGTCGAGACGCTGATCACCACCGGCCTGGTGCACGTGGCCGGCGAGGTCACGACCAAGACGTACGCGGACATCGCGACGCTGGTCCGCAACAAGATCCTGGAGATCGGCTACGACTCCTCGAAGAAGGGCTTCGACGGCGCTTCCTGCGGCGTCTCGGTCTCGATCGGCGCGCAGTCCCCGGACATCGCCCAGGGCGTGGACACGGCGTACGAGAAGCGGGTCGAGGGCGACGAGGACGAGCTCGACAAGCAGGGCGCCGGCGACCAGGGCCTGATGTTCGGCTACGCGACGGACGAGACGCCGACGCTGATGCCGCTCCCGATCTTCCTGGCGCACCGCCTCTCCAAGCGCCTCTCCGAGGTCCGCAAGAACGGCACCATCCCCTACCTGCGCCCCGACGGCAAGACGCAGGTCACCATCGAGTACGACGGCGACAAGGCCGTCCGCCTCGACACGGTCGTGGTCTCCAGCCAGCACGCCTCCGACATCGACCTGGAGTCGCTGCTCGCCCCCGACATCCGCGAGTTCGTCGTGGAGCCGGAGCTGAAGGCGCTGCTGGACGACGGCATCAAGCTCGACACCGAGAACTACCGTCTGCTGGTCAACCCGACCGGCCGCTTCGAGATCGGCGGCCCGATGGGCGACGCCGGCCTGACCGGCCGCAAGATCATCATCGACACCTACGGCGGCATGGCCCGCCACGGCGGCGGTGCCTTCTCCGGCAAGGACCCGTCCAAGGTCGACCGCTCGGCCGCCTACGCCATGCGCTGGGTCGCCAAGAACGTCGTCGCCGCCGGCCTGGCCGCCCGCTGCGAGGTCCAGGTCGCCTACGCGATCGGCAAGGCCGAGCCCGTCGGTCTCTTCGTCGAGACCTTCGGCACGGCCAAGATCGACCACGAGAAGATCGAGAAGGCCATCGACGAGGTCTTCGACCTGCGTCCGGCCGCCATCATCCGCGACCTCGACCTGCTCCGCCCGATCTACGCCCAGACCGCCGCGTACGGTCACTTCGGCCGCGAGCTCCCGGACTTCACCTGGGAGCGCACGGACCGCGTGGACGCCCTCCGCGCGGCCGCGGGTCTCTGATCCCGCAACCACCAGGTGCGAGGCCCGGCTCCCTTTCGGGGGAGCCGGGCCTCGGCGTGTCCGGGGGCTGTGGAAAACGGCTGGCCGACGGGACGGGATGATCAGTACGGTGAAGTCGTCCCGGTGCGATGGCCGCGGTTACTTCCGTGGAGTGTGCCCACGGGCGCGCGGTGAAGCTGGTGTGTTTCGACCGTTGCCGGACTGACCTCGGGAAACCGGCGCCGCCCGGTGTGCGGCCCTCGGATCCTTCTCTTCCGGGCGATGCCCACGCAGGTTCGAATCCTGCTGCCGGTTCCAGACCGGTATGGCCGAGTGGCCCAAGGCAGAAGAATGCCGTCACGGCGTTCCGCGGCCGGAGTGAACTCGGGCGGCGCCGGTTGTCAGTGACGTTTGGTAAGAATGCAAGGGTGAGCAGCGAGAACGGGCAGGGGGGCGGCGGTGCCGGAGGGGCGCCGCCGGAGCAGCTCGCGCTCATTCGGGAGAGCGTGCGGGGAGCCAAGGCGCCCCGGGCCAAGCCGCGGACCTGGCGGGGGGCCGCGCTGGCCGAGCGGTTGCCGGTCGCGCGGGTGCTCGTGGACAAGGGCGTGCTCCACCTCGACCGCTACTTCGACTACGCCGTCCCCGCCGAGCTGGACGCCGAGGCGCAGCCGGGGGTGCGGGTGCGGGTGCGGTTCGGGGCCGGGCGGCACCGGGTGCGGGACGGGCGCCGCGAGGGCGGAGGGCTCATCGACGGGTTCCTGGTCGAGCGGCTCGCCGAGTCCGACTACTCGGGTCCGCTGGCCGCGCTGGCCCAGGTGGTGTCGCCCGAGCCGGTGCTGAGCGAGGAACTGCTGCGGCTCGCACGCGCGGTCGCCGACCGGTACGCGGGGAGCCTCGCGGACGTGCTGCAGCTGGCCGTGCCGCCGCGCAGCGCGCGGGCCGAGAAGCGGCCTTCGCCCGACCCGCTGCCGCCGCCGCCCGCGCCGGGCGCCGGAAGCTGGTCGCGGTACGAGCACGGGGCCGCCTTCATCGAGTCGCTGGCCTCCGGCGGCGCACCGCGCGCCGTGTGGAACGCCCTGCCGGGGCCCGGGTGGAGCGAGGAGATCGCCCGGGCCGTCGCCGCCACGCTCGCCTCGGGACGCGGCGCGCTCGTCGTCGTACCGGACGGGCGGGCCGCCGCGCGGGTCGACGCCGCGCTGACCGGTGTGCTGGGCGAAGGGCGGCATGCGCTGCTCACGGCGGACGCGGGGCCCGAGAGGCGGTACGCGCAGTGGCTCGCCGTCAGCCGCGGGTCGGTGCGGGCCGTCGTGGGGACGCGGGCGGCCATGTTCGCGCCCGTGCGGGATCTCGGGCTCGTCGCGATCTGGGACGACGGGGACGACAGCCACAGTGAGCAGCACGCGCCGCAGCCGCATGCGCGGGATGTGCTGCTGTTGCGTGCGGCACTCGACAAGTGCGGTTTCCTGCTCGGGAGTTGGAGCTGCACGGTGGAGGCCGCGCAGCTCGTCGAGAACGGCTGGGCGCGGCCCCTGGTGGCGGGCAGGGAGCAGGTGCGGCCGGCCGCGCCGCTGGTGCGGACGGTCGGGGACGGGGATCTCGCGCGGGACGAGGCCGCGCGCGCCGCCCGGTTGCCGACGCTCGCCTGGCAGGCCGTCCGGGACGGACTGCGGCACGGGCCGGTGCTGGTGCAGGTGCCCCGGCGGGGGTATGTGCCACGGATGGCCTGCGCCCAGTGCCGGGCGCCGGCGCGCTGCCGGCACTGTGCCGGTCCGCTGGAGGCGCGGGACGCCGGGGCGCTGCAGTGCGGGTGGTGCGGGCGGTCGGAGAGCGACTGGCACTGCCCCGAGTGCGGCGGTTTCCGGCTGCGTGCCCAGGTGGTCGGCGCCCGGCGGACCGCCGAGGAGCTGGGACGGGCCTTTCCCGCCGTCCCCGTACGGACCTCGGGACGCGAGCAGGTGCTGGACACCGTGCCGGGGACGCCCGCACTGGTCGTGAGCACACCGGGCGCCGAGCCGGTCGCCGAGGGCGGCTACGCGGCGGCCCTGCTGCTGGACGGCTGGGCGATGCTCGGGCGGCCCGACCTGCGGGCCGGTGAGGACGCGCTGCGCCGGTGGATCGCGGCGGGGGCGCTGGTGCGGCCGCAGGCGGACGGGGGGACCGTGGTCGTCGTCGCGGAGCCGACGCTGCGGCCCGTGCAGGCGCTGGTGCGGTGGGATCCGGTCGGGCACGCGGTGCGGGAGCTCGCCGAGCGGGCGGAGCTGGGGTTTCCGCCGGTGTCGCGGATGGCGGCGGTTTCGGGGACGGCGGAGGCGCTCGCCGAATTCCTCGGTACCGCCGAACTGCCGCCGGACGCGGAGGTGTTGGGGCCGGTTCCGGTGCCCGTGGTGCGGGCCGGGGCGCCCCGGCGGGCGGGTGCGCCGCCGCCCGGGGAGCACTGGGAGCGGGCGCTGGTACGGGTGCCGCCGGGGAGTGGAGCGGCGCTCGCCGCCGCCCTGAAGTCGGCTCAGGCCGCCCGGATGGCGCGGGGCAGCGGGGGCGCGGGCGGGGAGGCGGTTCGGGTGCGGATCGATCCGCCGGACATCGGGTGAGCCGGCAGACGGCTGCCCTCCCGGATGCGTGCCGGGAGGGCAGGAGCGGGCGGGTCGGCCCTTGAGGGCAGCCGTGATGTCGGTCGGCCCTTGGCGACGTCGGCCGTTGCGTGTTCAGCCGTTGCGTGTTCAGCCGTTGTGCGTGTCAGCCGTTGTGCGTGCGTGTCAGCCGTTGCGCGGGCCGGGGAAGGCCGTCGGCCTGGCCTCGTCGCGGAGGGCGGGGCTGCCCGCGGTCGGCTGGGTCGGCATGGAGCGGGCGGCCGGGACCGTGGGGACCGTGGGCAGACCGCCGCCCACGTTGATCGTGCGGGTGCCCGACGGTTCCGTGGACCGGTCGGGGTCGGCCGTGGCCGCTGTCTGGGCCGCGGCGCGGCGGGCGCCGTAACGGCGGTGCACGGCCTGCTTGGTGACTCCGAGCGCGGAGCCCACGGCGTCCCACGAGAAGCCGAGCGAACGGTCGAAGTCCACGGCGGCCGTGACCAGGGTTTCGACACTGTCCCGGAGTTCCTGGGCGAGCCGGACCGTCGGGGCGGGGGCGCGTCCGTAGACGACGAAGCCCGTGGACGGGCCGGATCGGCGCGGGCGGTAGACGTTGCCCAACTGGGCGGTGAGCGTGCGTAGTGCGTCCACCTGGCGGCGGACCCGCTCGATGTCCCGCACCAGCAAGTGCAGGCTGGCCCGGGCCTGGGCGTCGTGGGTTGCGTGGTCGGCCATGAACAAGCCTCTCGAACCGGCGTTGAAAGGAATGGGCCGCGTATGCGGCCCGTTGTGGTCAACTCTCTCTTGACCAACGCGTGGGCGCTCCGCTGGTCACGGTGTGGGGGCGTATGGGCATATGCGTACGCCGTGCGGCGGGGACTGCACCACCGGGGAGCCCTCCCACCCGCGCACCGCCCGTTCCAGTCGGTGAAGAGGTTGACCGACCTGTGGGGGTGTTCGCCGTCGGCGGCTTGCGGTTCGTCGGCTGTCGCCTGTTGCCCACCCGCGCGCCGCCCGTTGCG
>NZ_JBVHTI010000010.1:416306-525098 GCF_055565975.1 Streptomyces sp. NPDC028289
TGAAGAGGTTGACCGACCTGTGGGGGTGTTCGCCGTCGGCGGCTTGCGGTTCGTCGGCTGTCGCCTGTTGCCCACCCGCGCGCCGCCCGTTGCGGTTGGTGGAGAGGTTGACCGACCTGTGGGGGTGTTCGCCGTCGGCGGCTTGCGGCTTTGTCGTGCGGGGGCTTCGGGGCTGTGGGCGGTGGTTGGTTGTTGCGGCATAGACTTGCTTGTTGCCCGTGTTGATGCCGTTCGAGAGGGTCTCAGTCGCCCATGAAGCTTGTCTTCGCCGGTACCCCCGAAGTCGCCGTTCCCGCTCTGGACGCTCTCATCTCCTCCGGGCGGCACGAGGTGGCCGCCGTGGTCACGCGGCCCGACGCGCCGGCCGGGCGGGGACGCAGGCTGGTCGCTTCGCCGGTGGCCGAGCGGGCGATGGAGGCCGGGATCGAGGTGCTGCGGCCGCTCAAGCCGCGCGAGCCGGAGTTCCTGGAGCGGCTGAAGGAGATCGGGCCGGACTGCTGTCCGGTGGTGGCCTACGGTGCGCTGCTGCCCCGGGTCGCACTCGACGTGCCGGTCCACGGGTGGGTCAATCTGCACTTCTCGCTGCTTCCCGCCTGGCGTGGGGCGGCTCCGGTGCAGCACTCCCTCATGGCGGGCGACGAGATCACCGGCGCCTCCACCTTCCTCATCGAGGAGGGGCTGGACTCCGGGCCCGTCTACGGGACCGTCACCGAGGAGATCCGGCCCACCGACACCAGCGGTGACCTGCTGACCCGGCTCGCCTTCGCCGGGGCCGGGCTGCTCGCCGCGACCATGGACGGTATCGAGGACGGCACGCTCAAGGCCGTACCGCAGCCGGGGGAGGGCATCACCCTCGCGCCGAAGATCACCGTCGAGGACGCGAAGGTGGCGTGGTCGGCGCCGGCGCTGCGGGTCGACCGGGTGGTGCGGGGGTGCACCCCGGCCCCCGGTGCCTGGACCACCTTCCGCGGTGAGCGGCTCAAGCTCATCCAGGTCACGCCGGTGCCCGAGCGGACCGATCTCGCCCCCGCCGAGATCGCTGTCGGGAAGAACAGCGTGCACGTGGGGACGGGGTCGTACGCCGTGGAACTGCTCTGGGTACAGGCCCAGGGCAAGAAGCCGATGCGGGCCGCCGACTGGGCGCGTGGCGTGCGCATCGGCGCCGGGGAGACCCTCGGCGCCTGAGCCCCTTTCCCCACCAGCGGCTTTCCCGCGTACGCGGCGTACGCTGGGAGTCGCCTCATTCCCATACCCGGAGCACCTTTTTCGTGAGCGAGCAGTCCCGGCGGCCGCGCAGGCCCGCCAAGCCCTACCGCCGTCCCCAGAAGGACCCCGTCCGCATCCTCGCCTTCGAGGCGCTGCGCGCCGTGGACGAGCGGGACGCGTACGCCAACCTCGTGCTGCCGCCGCTGCTGCGCAAGGCCCGGGAGAAGGGCGACTTCGACGGGCGGGACGCCGCGCTCGCCACCGAGCTGGTGTACGGGACGCTGCGCCGGCAGGGGACGTACGACGCGATCATCGCCGAATGCGTCGACCGGCCGCTGCGCGAGGTGGACCCGCCGGTGCTTGACGTGCTCAGTCTGGGTGTGCACCAGCTGCTCGGGACGCGGATTCCCAGCCACGCCGCCGTCTCCGCCTCCGTCGAGCTGGCCCGGGTGGTGCTGGGCGACGGGCGGGCCAAGTTCGTCAACGCCGTGCTCCGCAAGGTCGCGCAGGACGATCTGGACGGCTGGCTCGCCAAGGTCGCGCCGCCCTACGACCAGGACCCCGAGGACCATCTGGCCGTGGTGCACTCGCATCCGCGGTGGGTCGTCTCCGCCCTCTGGGATTCGCTGGGGGGCGGGCGCGCGGGGATCGAGGAGCTGCTGGCCGCCGACAACGAGCGGCCTGAGGTGACGCTGGTCGCCCGGCCGGGGCGGGCCACCACCGAGGAACTCCTCGGCGAGGAGGCCGCCGTACCGGGGCGCTGGTCGCCGTACGCCGTGCGGCTCGCCGAGGGCGGGGAGCCCGGCGCCATCACGGCCGTGCAGGAGGGCCGGGCCGGTGTGCAGGACGAGGGCAGCCAGCTGGTCGCCCTCGCGCTCGCCAACGCGCCGGTCGAGGGGCCGGACGCGAGGTGGCTGGACGGCTGCGCCGGACCCGGCGGCAAGGCCGCGCTGCTCGCCGCGCTCGCCGCCGAGCGGGGGGCCGTGCTGCTCGCCTCCGAGAAGCAGCCGCACCGGGCCGGGCTGGTCGAGAAGGCGCTGCGCGGCAACCCGGGGCCGTACCAGGTCATCGCCGCCGACGGCACCCGGCCGCCGTGGCGCGCCGGCACCTTCGACCGGGTCCTGATGGACGTTCCCTGCACGGGCCTGGGCGCGCTGCGCCGCCGCCCGGAGGCACGGTGGCGGCGCCGCCCCGAGGACCTCGACAACTTCGGTCCGCTGCAGCGTGCGCTGTTGCGTACTGCGATCGACTCGGTGCGGGTGGGCGGAGTGGTCGGGTACGCGACGTGTTCTCCGCATCTGGCGGAGACGCGGGCGGTGGTGCAGGACGTGCTGAAGCAGTGCCCGGACACGGAGCTGGTGGACGCGCGTCCGTTGCTGCCGGGGGTGCCGGAGCTGGGGGAGGGACCGGATGTGCAGCTTTGGCCGCACGTGCACGGCACCGACGCGATGTATCTGGCACTGATCCGCCGGACCGGCTGAGGCCGGGGGGACCCCCAGCGCCCACCCGTGCCGCCCTGCGGCACGCCTGCCCGCAGCTAGGTGGCTGACGCGACTGCAGCGCCCCGTAAGGGGCGCTGGGGGTACCCCCGGCCGAAGGCTGGGGGAGGAACTGCGCGGCCAGCCCTCACCCGACCGCGCGCGACCCACAACCGCGACCACTCCGAACCCCACTCGGCCCACCCCGTCAGGGCATGGCACGCTTGGGGCATGGCCGTGCAGATCAACCCCAGCATCCTGTCCGCCGACTTCGCCCGCCTCGCGGACGAGGCGAAGGCGGTCGAAGGCGCCGACTGGCTCCACGTCGACGTCATGGACAACCACTTCGTCCCGAACCTCACGCTCGGTGTGCCGGTCGTAGAGTCCCTGGCCCGTGCTACGGACACCCCGCTGGACTGCCACCTGATGATCGAGGCCCCTGATCGATGGGCGCCGCAGTACGTCGAAGCGGGGGCCTCCTCCGTCACCTTCCACGTGGAGGCGGCGGCCGCCCCGGTGCGGCTCGCGCGGGAGATCCGGGCGAAGGGCGCCCGCGCGTCCATGGCGCTCAAGCCCGCGACGCCCATCGAGCCGTACGAGGACCTGCTCCCCGAGCTGGACATGCTGCTCATCATGACGGTGGAGCCGGGCTTCGGCGGCCAGGCCTTCCTCGACATCATGCTGCCGAAGATCCGCCGCACCCGGGAGTTGATCAGCAAGCACGGACTGGAGCTGTGGCTCCAGGTCGACGGTGGGGTTTCTGCGTCGACGATCGAACGGTGCGCGGACGCCGGAGCCGACGTTTTTGTGGCAGGTTCGGCGGTGTACGGGGCAAACGACCCGGCAGAGGCGGTACGTGCACTGCGCACCCAGGCGGCGGCGGCCACCGCCCAGGCGTCGTGGGCGTGCGACCACTGAGGTACGGGAACGTGAACGGCTCCGATCAGGGCTGATCAAGTGCGCCGGATCTGCAAGGATGAACGGCGTATCCAGAGTGTGAACAGCAGTGAGGAGATGGCCGTGTCGGGTATGTCGGCGGGCCGGTCAGCCATGCGGATGGGACCCGCAGAGCTGGTGCAGGCGGCGGCCATGGCCCGCCGCTTCTACCTCGAAGGCAAGTCCAAGATCCAGATCGCCGAGGAGTTCGGCGTCAGCCGCTTCAAGGTGGCCCGGGTACTGGAGACTGCCCTCGAAAGGGATCTCGTACGCATCGAGATCCGCGTACCGGCCGAACTGGACGCCGAGCGCTCGGACGCGCTCCGCGCCCGGTACGGCCTGCGGCATGCCGTCGTGGTCGAGTCCCCGGCCGAGGCGGAAGAGACCCCCGACCCCGAGAACCTCGGCGAGGTCGCCGCGGACCTGCTCGGCGAGCTCGTCAACGAGGGAGACGTGCTCGGCCTCGCCTGGGGCCGGTCCACCATCCACATGGCGGCCGCCCTCGACCGGCTGCCGCCGTGCACGGTGGTGCAGTTGACCGGCGTGTACGACGCGGGGACCTCCGAGCGCGGCTCGGTCGAGGCCGTCCGGCGCGCCGCGCAGGTCTCGGGCGGCGACGCGCACCCCATCTACGCGCCGATGCTGCTGCCGGACGCGGCCACCGCGGCGGCGCTGCGCAACCAGACCGGGATCGCCCGGGCCTTCGAGTACTTCGACAAGGTCACGGTCGCCTGTGTCTCCATCGGCTCCTGGGAGCCCGGTATCTCCACGGTGCACGACATGCTCAGCGACGAGGAGCGCGCGCACTACGCCACGCTGGGCGTCGCCGCCGAGATGGCCGCGCACCTCTTCGACGCCGAAGGCCGCCGGGTCGGACGCGACCTGGGGGAACGCTGCATCACGGTCAAGGCCGACCAGTTGCGGCGTATCCCGGAGGTCGTCGCCATCGCGGGCGGGCAGCGCAAGGCGGCCGCGATCGACGCGGTGCTGCGGTCGGGGTTGGTCACCAGCCTCGTCACCGACACCTCGGCCGCCGACTTCCTGATGACGGCGGGCACCACGCCCAAGCCCGCGCTGAACCGCGCGGACCCGGACGGTCCCTGACCGGGAGCACGGCAGTGCCGCGGCAGCGGGGGTGACAACGCTGCCGCGGCGCCTGTGTCCGACAGGTCCTCAGGACCGCTTCGGAAGTGCCGCGTCGATCAGCACGCCGGCGGCCTCCCGGGCGACCGCCCCCGCCGACGGGTCGCGGTCCATCCTGGCGGACACCCCGCCGCCGTCGTACAGCAGGTGGAGCTGATGGGCGAGCGCCTCGGGATCCGGGGCGCCGGCGTCCCGGGCGAGGTCGGTGAAGAGCGCGCGGATCCAGGCACGGGCGACGTCGGAGGCCTCCTCGATGGCGCTGCCGTGCTTGGCCTCCGCGCTCGCCGCCACGAAGGCGCAGCCGTGGTAGTTCTGCTGGGCGAGCAGCTCGGCCTGCGTGTCGAAGACCGCCAGCAGCCGGTCGCGCGGGGTGCCGGCGGCGTCGACGGCGTGCAGCAGCCGCTCGGTCAGCCTGGTGTGCCGGGCGTCTAGGTAGGCGCGGATGAGCTGTTCCTTGCCGCCGAAGGTGTTGTACAGCGAGGCCTTGGCGACCCCGGCGTGCTCGATGATCCGGTCGATCCCGACCGTCTGCACGCCCTCCGCGTAGAACAGCTCGTTCGCAGCGGACAGGAGCCGCTCCCGGGCCGTGGGAGCCTTGGCACTCAACGTCTTCGTCATGCCACTCACCTTCTCGACTCTTCGATTCTACGGCTGACCAGACCGGTCTACTCAGTGGTCGGGACGCCGGTCACCGGGACGCGTCCGCGTGCTCGGCGTGGACGGCCGGGGTGCCGCCGGAGGCCACCAGCACACCCGGCGCGCTCTGCGGCTTGCCGCGCAGCAGCAGTGCGGCCAGGGCCAGCAGCGCCAGCGCGATGACCACCGCGCCGTACTCCTCGGAGGTCGGGACCAGCCCGCCGCCGTGCACCACCAGCACACCGGCGAGCACGGAGGGGACCCCCATGCCGAGGTAGGAGACGACGAAGAGCAGGGACAGCACGCCCGAGCTCTCGTGCGGCCTGGTCAGCGGCATCACGGTGCGGATGCCGCCCTGGAAGCCGCTGCCGAACCCGAGGCCGGACACGGCCGTACCGGCGAAGAACAGCGCCGGCACGCCTCGGTCGACGGCCACCAAGGTGAGCGCCACCCCGGCGACCAGCGCGACGATGCCGGTGTACGTCACGGTGGTCGCCGAGGCGCTGCGCAGGGCGAGGACCGAGCTTGCCGCCACGAACGCCAGGACGAAGAGGCCGAGGCCGCCCCAGACGGCGGAGGTGGAGCCGACCAGGGTACGGACCAGGGCCGGGCCGAGAGAGCCGTAGAACCCGGCCAGCGCCCAGACGGCGAACATGACCGGGGCCGTCGCCAGGACGGCGCCGCGGACGGTGCGCGGGAGCCTGATCTCGGGCACCAGACTGGACAGCGCGCCGGGCGCACGGGTGACGGTCTCGTCGATCAGGGCGATGGCGACGGCCTGGGCGGCGAACACGGCGAGCAGGCCGAGGTAGATCGTGTGGGTCGGGGCGGGCAGGTACTGCACGACGAATCCGCTGACCAGGGCGCCCGTCGCGGTGCCCAGACCGGGGGCGAAGGCGTTCGCGAGCGTGCCGCGGGAGCGGTTGATGTCCATCATCCCGGCACCGATCGCACCGAGCGCGGCGCCGGTGGACAGGCCCTGCACGACGCGGGCGACGAGCAGTTCACCGATGCCTCCGGCGGTGGAGAACAGCAGCATCGCGGTGGCCTGGGCGGCGATCGCGGTGATCAGGACCGGGCGGCGGCCGACGTGGTCGGACAGCTTGCCGAGGACCAGCAGGCCGGAGAGGACGGCGATCGCGTAGACGCCGAAGACGACCGTGGTGGTGATCGGGGTGAATCCCCATTCGGCTTGGTAGGTCGCGTAGAGCGGCGTGGGCGCGCTGGAGGCGGCGAGGAAGGAGACGACGACGGAGGCGAGCACGTAGAACGCCGCGCGCGGGGGGATCGGCCTGCGCGCTGCCGTCACGCGCTCGGTGCGCTCGGTTCGCTCGTGCGGTGCGAGGTGGTTCATCGGAGATCCTTCGCGGGGACGGTGCCGAAGAGCGTCGGTTCGGAGATGCTCGGTGGGTAGACCTGTCTGTCTACCTGGCCTGCTCAACCGCATAGACAGGTCTGTCTATTCCGTCGGAGGAGGTTTCTTCGCACATTTCCCGGCACGAAGACGTCCGGGCGCGAACCGCGCGGTCAGGCGGCGGCGCGGGGCTCGCGGAACGCGCGGCGGTACGCGGTGGGTGTGGTGCCGACGGCGTCCCGGAAGCGGGCGCGGAGGTTGGTGCCGCTGCCCAGGCCGCTCCGGGCGGCGATCTGCTCGATGCTCAGGGTGGTGACCTCCAGGAGTTCGCGAGCGTGGTTGACGCGGGCGGTGAGCAGCCACTGGTGCGGGGAGACGCCGGTCTCCTGCCGCCACATGCGGACGAGGGTGCGCGGGGAGACCCGGGCGTGCCGGGCGAGCGCGTCGAGCGGGAGCGCCTCGTCGAGGTGGCGCAGGGCCCAGTCGCGGGTGCCCGCGAGGGTGTGGGCGGTGGGGGAGGGCAGTGACCGGTCGATGTACTGGGCCTGGCCGCCGTCCCGGGTGCGGTGCGGCGACCAGCTCCCGGGCGATCTCGTTGGCGACGGCTGCGCCGAGGTCCTTGCGTATCAGGTAGTGGCACAGGTCGATGCCGGCGGTCACTCCGGCGGAGGTGAGCAGGGGAGCGCCCGACGACGATCGGATCCATGAACGCACACACCCCGATCGGCCGGTACTTCGACGTCCGGGGCGGGCAGGTCTACGGCCACGTCCGCGAGGGCGACGGACCGGCCCTCGTCTTCCTCCACTACTGGGGCGGCTCCCATCGCACCTGGCGGCCGCTCCTCGAACTCCTCGACCCCGCCCGGGCGTTCGTCTCGTACGACCAGCGAGGCTGGGGCGCGTCCGCCGCCACGCCCGGTCCGTACGGCATCGAACGGTTCGCCGACGACGCCCAGCAGGTCGTCGAGCAGCTCGGCCACGACGAGTTCGTGGTCGTCGGCCACTCCATGGGCGGAAAGGTCGCCCAGGTTCTCGGCTCACGGCGCCCGGCGGGGCTCCGGGGCCTGGTGCTCGTCGCGCCCGCGCCCCCCGCCCCGGTCGGGGTGACGCCCGAGTTCCAGGAGGCTCTCTCGCACGCCTACGACGACGCGGAGGCCGTCGGCCGGAGCATCGACCAGGTGCTGACCGGCCGGCCCCTCGGTGACGCCCTGCGCGGCCAGGTCCTGGAGGACAGCTCCCGCGCGGCGGAGGCGGCCCGCTCGGCCTGGCCGAGGCAGGGGATGGTCGAGGACTTCTCCGGCAGCGTCGGGAAGATCGACGTTCCCGTGCTGGTGCTCGCCGGCGGCGCGGACCGGGTCGACCCGCCGCAGGTGCTGCGCGAGCACCTGCTCCCCCTCGTCCCCACCGCGACCCTCGTCGAACTGGACGGGGTGGGCCACCTGTCCCCGCTGGAGGCACCGGACCTGGTCGCCCGCCACCTCGGGGACTTCCTGCGCGCCCTGTGAGCCGCGACGGGCATGTCTTCCGACAATCTCAACGCCGTTGTATGGAGCGTCTTCGCCGACTCGACGCCGTCAACCCCGAGTATGTGTACGACAGACCGCGTACCGAACGCATCGGGAGGACGAGTTGACCATTGAGCCCCAATCCGTGCCGGGAGCCGAACCACAGCCGGTGCTCGGTCCGTTGACCACCGCCGCGATCTTCCTGGTGCTCACCGTGCGCCCCGGCGGCGAGGAGACGGCACGGGAGGTGCTGGGCGATCTCCGCGCGCTGCAGCGCAGCTTCGGGTTCGGGTCGCCGGACGCCGCGCTGAGCTGTGTGGCGGGGGTCGGCTCCGCCGCCTGGGACCGCCTGTTCGACCACCCCCGCCCGGCGAACCTGCACGCCTTCCGGCCTCTGGAAGGACCCCGGCACACCGCGGTCGCCACCCCGGGCGACCTCCTCCTGCACATCCGGGCCACCCGGTTCGACCTGTGCTTCGGGCTCGCCGCCGAGATCATGCACCGGCTGCGCGACGCGGTGACCGTCGAGGACGAGGTGCCGGGCTTCAAGTACCTGGACGCGCGCGACCTGCTGGGCTTCGTCGACGGCACCGAGAACCCGGTCGGCGCCGCCGCCCGCAGTGCCGTCCTGATCGGGGCGGAGGACCCCGGCCATGCCGGCGGCAGCTACGTGGTCGTACAGAAGTACCTGCACGACCTCGACGCCTGGAACGCGCTGCCCGTCGAGACGCAGGAGCGGATCATCGGCCGTACGAAGGCCACCAACCTCGAACTGGAGGGGCCGGCCTCCCACGTGGACCTGAACACGATCACCGGCCCGGACGGCGAGGAACGGCAGATCCTGCGGGACAACATGCCCTTCGGCAGCCCCGGCGGCGGCGAGTTCGGGACCTACTTCATCGGCTACGCCCGGACGCCGGACGTCATCGAGCAGATGCTGCACAACATGTTCCTCGGTACCGAGGACGCCACCCACGACCGGATCCTCGACTTCTCCACCGCGGTCACCGGCACACTCTTCTTCGTGCCGTCCGACGACTTCCTGGACGACCTGCCCGCGCTCCCCGGAGCCGACGGGAGCGGACGGTGAGACCGACGCCCGCGCACATGGTCGTGGACCGGCCCCGCAACCTCACTCGAACGGTGCTGAGATGACGACGAGCCCGCACCTGGTCACGCTCGACCTCGACGGGGTCGCCGACAAGGCCGGCCTCATGGACCGGATCGCCGCCACCCTGGACCTGCCCGGCTGGTTCGGGCGCAACTGGGACGCCCTCACCGACAGCCTCCGCGACCCCTCGGTGTGGCCGCCGGAGGCCGTCGACCGCGGGCTCCTGATCGTCGTCACCGGCTGGCGGGGATACGCGCGGACCAGACCGGACGAGTGGGAGACCACCCGGCGGGTGTTCACCGACGCGTCCGCCGACGAACCCGCGCTGACCGTCGCCCTCGCCCTCCAGTGACCCCGCCGTAGCCCCTGTAGGTTCGTCCAAGCGGGCTCTGACCTGCCTGGATGTTCGTCCCGGGCATGACGTCCCGGTCGGCATGGGAGAATGAAGTACGTGCTTTTCCCTCTGGCCGGCCGGTCCGGGGGTCACCTCTGATCGACTGGGATGTGCGGCACGTGCGTTTCCTCAATGACATCCAGCCCGCGTACGACCTGACGTACGACGACGTCTTCATGGTGCCGAGCCGCTCCGCGGTCGGCTCGCGTCAGGGCGTGGACCTCGGCTCGCCGGACGGCACGGGCACCACCATCCCGCTGGTCGTCGCCAACATGACCGCGATCGCGGGCCGGCGGATGGCCGAGACGGTGGCCCGGCGGGGTGGACTCGTCGTCATCCCGCAGGACATCCCGATCGACGTGGTCACCGATGTCATCACCTGGGTCAAGAGCCGCCACCTGGTCCTGGACACCCCGATCGTGCTGGCCCCGCACCAGACCGTCGCCGACGCGCTGGCCCTGCTGCCGAAGCGGGCGCACAACGCCGGCGTCGTCGTCGACGAGGACGGCCGCCCCGTCGGCGTCGTCACCGACCGGGACCTCACCGGCGTCGACCGGTTCACCCAGCTCGCCGAGGTCATGTCCCGCGACCTGCTGCTCCTGGACGCGGACATCGACCCCCGCGAGGCCTTCAACAAGCTCGACGGCGCCAACCGCCGCTACGCCCCGGCGGTCGACCGGGACGGCAAGCTGGCCGGCATCCTCACCCGCAAGGGCGCCCTGCGCGCCACGCTGTACACCCCGGCGACCGACGCGCACGGCAGGCTGCGCATCGCCGCCGCCGTCGGCATCAACGGGGACTTCGCGGACAAGGCCAAGCAGCTGCTCGACGCGGGCGTCGACACGCTCGTCATCGACACCGCGCACGGCCACCAGGAGTCGATGATCAACGCGATCAAGCTGGTCCGAGGCCTGGACCCGCGGGTCCCGATCGCGGCCGGCAACATCGTCTCCGCGGAGGGGGTCAAGGACCTCGTCGACGCGGGCGCGGACATCATCAAGGTCGGCGTGGGCCCCGGCGCCATGTGCACCACCCGCATGATGACCGGCGTCGGCCGGCCGCAGTTCTCGGCGGTCCTGGAGTGCGCCGCCGAGGCGCGGAAGTACGGCAAGCACGTGTGGGCCGACGGCGGTGTCCGGCACCCGCGTGACGTCGCCATGGCGCTGGCCGCCGGGGCGTCCAACGTGATGATCGGCTCCTGGTTCGCGGGCACCTACGAGTCCCCCGGCGACCTCCAGCAGGACGCCGACGGGCGGCTGTACAAGGAGTCGTTCGGCATGGCCTCCGCGCGGGCGGTACGCAACCGCACGTCGGAGGAGTCGGCCTACGACCGGGCCCGCAAGGCGCTCTTCGAGGAGGGCATCTCCACGTCCCGGATGTTCCTCGACCCGGCCCGGCCGGGCGTGGAGGACCTGATCGACTCGATCATCGCGGGTGTGCGGTCGTCGTGCACGTACGCCGGTGCCGGGTCGCTGGAGGAGTTCGCCGAGAAGGCGATCGTGGGGATCCAGAGCGCGGCGGGTTACGCGGAGGGCAAGCCGCTGCACGCCAGCTGGAGCTAGCCGCTTCACGGTTCGCCGCCGGGCTCGTGTTCTACTTCGGGTACGGCTGCCGCCGGTCCCGTCCTGCACCATCCGAAGGCTGAACGACCCCTTGCTGAACGATCTCGACGAACGCATCGTGCACGCCCTCGCCGAGGACGCCCGCCGTTCCTACGCGGACATCGGGCAACTGGTCGGCCTGTCCGCGCCTGCCGTCAAACGGCGGGTGGACCGGCTGCGCGCCACCGGGGCGATCACCGGATTCACCGTACGGGTCGACCCGGCGGCCCTCGGCTGGGAGACCGAGGGGTTCGTCGAGATCTACTGCCGGCGCAACACGTCCCCGGAGACCATCCAGCGGGGCCTGGAGCGCTACCAGGAGGTGGTGGCCGCGTCGACGGTCACCGGTGAGGCCGACGCGGTCGTGCAGGTCTTCGCCTCCGACATGCGGCACTTCGAGAGGGTGCTGGAGCGGATCGCGGGGGAGCCGTTCGTGGAGCGCACCAAGTCGGTGCTGGTGCTGTCGCCGCTGCTGCGCCGCTTCTCGTCGGGTGCGCCCGGGTGAGAGTGACGGGGGGTGCGGTCGTGCGCCGGGTGCGGGCCGGTGGGGGTTGTTCGCGCAGTTCCCCGCGCCCCTGGGGCGGCGGCGGAACCGCGCCCTGAAGGGGCGCGGGGAACTGCGCGACCAGCCACGAATCACCCGCACCCGGCGCACGACCGCACCGCCCGCCTCCTACTCCGCGGTCTTCCTCGCCAACGCGTTGTTCCCGATGGAGTTGTGCACACTGAAGCTCACCGCGTCCGACCGGTAGCGGTCGTCGGACCACTCCACCGGCCGCCCCTCCCGCGTCGTCGTCACCCGCCGCACCCGCAGCAGCGGGCTCGTCCGGCGGATGCCGAGCAGCTCGGCATCCTGCGCACCCGCCGCCACCGCGTCTATGACGTGCTCGCCGTAGGCGAAGACCAACCCCTTGTCCTCGTACAGGCGTTGCGTGACCGAAGGGCAGTCCGGCTCTATCGCCTCGACCGCCGGAGAGATCCAGTCCGCGTAGACCGTGCGCTCCAGCAACACCGGCTCGCCGTCCAGCCCACGTACCCGCAGCACATGCAACACGGGTGTACCCAAGGCCAGTTGGAGGCGTACGGCGTCCTCCTGCGTGGCCGGCCGGTACTCCTGGGACACCACGTGTCCGGTCGCCTCGCGGCCCATCGCCTTCGCCCACTGCGCGAAGCTGCGCAGCTCCGCGAAGCTCTGGCTGCGGCGGCTGGCGAGGACCACCCGGCGGGCGCCCTGACGGGAGCCGATCAGCCCCTCGGCGGTGAGCGCGGCGACCGCCTGGCGCACGGTGCCGCGGGAGACGCCGTACTCCGCGGCGAGCTCCGTCTCCGAGGGCAGCCGGCTGCCGACGGTGTACTCCTCGCGGTCGATGGCGCGCCGCAGCTCGTCGGCGATCTCCTCGTGTCGCGCCGTCATGCTTCCCCTCTGGGTAGACCGCTGTGCACAGCGTGACCAGCCTAATCGACGTTCCCAGGTGAGTCGTGTCAGCCCGCACCCGGCCTGGATTGTGCAGGGAATCAGGGGCTGGAGTTTCGTCGGCGTTCATGAAGGGGAAACCCACGGCGGGCGTACTAGGGCCAACTTGTTCAGACAAGTTCGCTCGGCGCCACCACCACTAGCGCCACCCACCCTCGTGCGTACTCCCTGGAGAGACCGTGACCGTGTCCCTGCCGAGAACCGCCCTCCTCGGCGGCTCCCTCGCCGCCGTAGCCGCGCTTGCCCTCAGCGCCTGCGGCGCCGCCCCCGACAACGCGTCGTCCACCACCTCCGACGGCAAGAACGCCGCCACCGCCACCTCCGCCGCCGACCTCGGCGGCATGGACAAGCTGGTCGCCGCCGCCAAGAAGGAGGGCACGCTGCACATCATCGCCGTGCCCCGCGACTGGGCGAACTACGGCGCCATCATCGACGGCTTCCAGAAGAAGTACGGCATCAAGATCGAGGACGAGAGCCCCGACGGCTCCAGCCAGGACGAGATCAACGCCGTGACCTCGCGCAAGGGCCAGGACCGGGCGCCCGACGTCCTCGACCTCGGCTCGTCGTTCGCGCTCAGCGCCGCCCAGCAGGGGCTGCTCGCGCCGTACAAGGTCACCTCGTACGACGACATCCCCACCGGGCAGAAGGACCCGCAGGCCCGCTGGTACAACGACTACGGCGGCTACATCTCCATCGGCTGCGACGCGAAGCGGGTCAAGACCTGCCCGACCACCTTCGCCGACCTGCTCAAGCCGCAGTACAAGGGCCAGGTCGCCCTCAACGGCAACCCGACCAAGTCCGGTTCGGCCTTCGGCGGCGTGTACGCGGCCGCGCTCGCCGACAAGGGCTCCTTCGACGACATCCAGCCCGGCCTCGACTTCTTCGCCAAGCTGAAGAAGAACGGCAACTACACGCCCGTCGAGTCCACCCCGGCCACCGTCGAGAAGGGCGAGACGCCCATCTCCATCGACTGGGACTACCTGAACGCCGGTTACGCCGACGAGTTCAAGTCCAAGGGCGTGGACTGGAAGGTGTCGATCCCGAGCGACGGCCAGTACGCCCAGTACTACTCCCAGGCCATCAACAAGGACGCCCCGCACCCGGCGGCCGCCCGCCTGTGGCAGGAGTACCTGTACAGCACCGAGGGCCAGAACCTGTGGCTCAAGGGCTACGCCCGCCCGGTCCTGATGTCCGCCATGGAGAAGGCCGGCACGCTGGACAAGACCGCCGCCGCCAAGCTCCCCGCGGTCACCGGCACGCCCACCTTCCCGACCGAGGCCCAGCAGGACAAGGCCAAGACGGTCCTCTCCACGGGCTGGTCGAAGGCCGTCTCCGGATGACGGCCACGCTCACGCGGGCCGACGTGGCGTCCGCCGCTTCCCAGAAGCGGCGGCGCCGTGCCCCCGGCTGGCTCGCCGTCGTCCCGCTCCTCGCCGTCACGGCCGTCGCCTTCGGACTGCCGGCCGTCGCCATGCTGAACGGCGCCTTCACGGTCAAGGACCCGGCCAGCGGGGTGAGTTCCTACACCGCGCGGAACCTCGGCGATTCGCTGCAGGGGCCGTACCTCACCGCCCTCGTCGGCAGCGTCAAGCTGTCCGCGCTCTCCGCCCTCATCGCCGCCGTCCTCGGGCTGCCGCTCGCGCAGGCCGTCGTCAGCTCGCGCTCCCGGGCGCTGCGCGAGGCCGTGCTCACCGCCTCCGGTGTGCTCGCCAACTTCGGTGGCGTGCCGCTGGCGTTCGCGTTCGTCGCGACCCTCGGCAACGCCGGTGTGCTCACCGTGCACCTGCACCTCGCGGACCACGGCTGGGACCTGTACAGCTTCTGGGGGCTCGTACTGGTCTACCTGTACTTCCTGATCCCGCTGATGGTCCTCACCATCACCCCGGCCCTCGACGGACTGCGCACCCAGTGGCGGGAGGCCGCGCTCAACAACGGTGCCACCGGCGTGCAGTACTGGCGGTTCGTGGCCCTGCCCGTGCTCGCGCCCTCGCTGCTCGGCGGGCTCGTGCTGCTCTTCGGCAGCGCCTTCGCCGCCTACGCCACCGCCGCCGCCATGGTCGGCAGCGCGGTCCCGTTGGTCACCCTCCAGATCGCCGACGCCCTCTCCGGCAACGTCCTGGTCGGCCAGGAGAACGTGGCCCTCGCCCTGAGCCTGGACATGGTGCTGGTGGCGGGCGTGGTGATGGCCGTGTACCTGCCCCTGCAACGACGGAGCGCCCGATGGCTCGACGCCTGACCCCCTGGCGCTGGGCCGTCCTAGGCCTTGCCGCCCTCTACTTCCTGGTCCCGCTGGGCGCCTCCGTCGTCTTCACGGTCGACGTGCCCGGCCACGGCGTCACCTTCGACGCCTACACACAGATCCTGTCCGCCGACGGGTTCACCTCCAGCCTGCTGCTCTCGCTGGAGCTGGCCGTCGCCACCATCGCCGTCGTACTGCTGCTGATGGTGCCCGCCGTGGTCGCCCTGCGGCTCAGCGCGCCCAAGCTGCGGCCCGTCGTCGAGATCGTCTGCTCGCTGCCGCTGGTGGTGCCGCCGATCGCGTTCGTCGCCGGCATCGCGAGCGTGCTCAAGTGGGGACCGGACCACCTCTCCCGGACCCCGCTGTTCGAGACGTTCGTCGCCATCCAGAACCCGAGCTTCCCGGTCGTCCTGGTCCTCGCCTACGTCGTGATGGCGCTGCCCTTCGTCTACCGGGCACTGGACGCCGGGCTGCGCGCGATCGACGTGCGCACCCTCGTCGAGGCCGCCCGCAGCTGCGGTGCCAACTGGCCGCAGGCGCTCGTGCGGGCCGTGCTGCCCAACCTGCGCGGGGCGCTGCTGAACGCCTCTTTCCTCACCCTGGCCCTTGTGCTCGGCGAGTTCACCGTGGCCCGGCTGCTCGGCTTCGAGCCGTTCGCCGTGTGGATCTACAACGTCGGCGGCTCGCAGGCCCAGATGTCCGTCGCCGTCTCCGTGCTCAGTCTCCTGGTGACCTGGGCCCTGCTCCTCGCGCTCGCCGGTGCCGGCGGCCGTGACCGAACCGCTTCCTCCCGGGGATGACACACCATGACCACCGCCACCCTTGAGAAGGCCGCGACCGTCGAATTCCGGTCGCTGCGGCGCGAGTTCGGCGCCACCGTCGCCCTTGACGGACTCGACCTGACCGTGCAGCCGGGAGAGTTCCTGGCCCTGCTCGGCCCGTCCGGCTGCGGCAAGACCACCGCGCTGCGCATGCTCGCCGGCTTCGAACACCCCGACTCCGGCGCCGTGCTCGTGGACGGTGAGGACGTCACCCAGGTTCCGGCCCACCGTCGGGACGCCGGGATGGTCTTCCAGTCGTACAGCCTCTTCCCGCACCTGAACGCCGTCGACAACGTGGCCTTCGGGCTGCGGATGCGCAAGGTGCGTACGAGTGAACGGCGGGCGCGGGCCGCCGAGTTGCTGGAGCTCGTCGGGCTCGGCGACAAGGGGGAGCGGTTCCCGCACCAGCTCTCCGGCGGCCAGCAGCAGCGCATCGCCCTGGCCCGCGCCCTCGCCCTGCGGCCCCGGGTGCTCCTCCTCGACGAGCCGCTGTCGGCGCTGGACGCCAAGGTCCGGCTGTCGCTCCGCGAGGAGATCCGCCGGCTCCAGCAGGAACTCGGCATCACCACCCTGTTCGTGACGCACGACCAGGAGGAGGCGCTGTCCGTAGCCGACCGGGTCGCCGTGATGCGCGCCGGGCGGCTCGAACAGTGCGCCGAGCCCGCCGAGTTGTACGGCCGTCCGGCCACCGCCTTCGTCGCCGAGTTCGTCGGCACGATGAGCCGGATCCCGGGGACGGTCAAGGACGGCACCGTCGAGGTGCTCGGGCAGCGGCTGCCGGTCGACGGGCAGGCACCGGGCGCGGGCGAGGTCGACGTGCTCGTGCGGCCCGAGGCGGTCCGGGTGCGCGCGGACGGCGCCGGTACGGCCACCGTCGTCGCCACCGCCTTCCTGGGCGCGGTCGTCCGGGTCACCGTACGGCTCGCCGACGGCACCGAGGCCAAGGCCGACCTGCCCGCCCACGAGGCCGCCGAGCTGGGGGCCGGATCCGCCGTGAGCGTGTCGCTGCCCGAGCGGCCGGTGCTCGTGGCGCCACGCGTTCAGAAGTAACGCTTCCCGAAGTCCCGCCCCCCCACGTGAGGAATGACGACAACGTGACCCCCCGCCCACGACTCCCGCTCCAGGCCGCCCTGTTCGACATGGACGGCACGCTCGTCGACACCGAGCGACTGTGGTGGGAGGCGGTGGAACAGGTCGCCGGGCGGCCGCTCACCGAGGCCGACGAGCCGGAGGTGCTCGGCCGGCCGGTGGAGCACACCGCCGGCTGGCTCGCCGCCGCCACGGGCCGGCCGGCCGCGGAGCTCGCGGCCGGGCTGCACCGGGAGTTCGCGGACCGCGTCCGCACCGGCATCGTGCCCCGCCCCGGCGCCCTCGACCTGCTGGACGCGCTGGCAGCGGCCGGCGTCCCCACCGCCCTGGTCACCGCGTCCCCACGCGCGGTCGCCGACCTCGTGCTCGACGCCCTCGGCCCCCGGCGGTTCGCCGTCTCCGTCACCGCCGACGACACCGGCCGCACCAAGCCCGCCCCCGACCCGTACCTCGCCGCCTGTCGCGCCCTCGGCGTCGACCCGGCCGCCTGCGTGGCCGTCGAGGACACCGAGACCGGGGTCGCCTCCGCCGAGGCCGCCGGATGCGCCGTGCTGGCCGTGCCCTCGCTCGCCCCGATCGGCGGCGCGCCCGGCCGGACCGTGCGTGACACGCTGGTCGGGATCACCCCGAAGGAGCTGAGCGACATGGCCGTACCGGAACTCCGGGTGATGTCCTGGAACCTGTGGCTCGGCGGCAGCCGGATCGACGACCACCGGGCCAAGCAGCTCAAGGCCGTCATGGACGCGGGCGCGGACGTCGTCGGCCTCCAGGAGACCGGCGGGACCAGCGCCCGCGAACTCGCCGAGGCCCTCGGCTGGCACCACCACACGGCGGGCGAGAACCTCGGGATCATCAGCCGCTTCCCGGTCACCGCCCGCCTCGGTGACCCGGACGTCGGCTTCTACGGCGCCGCCGGGGTGCGGATCGCCGTCCGCCCCGGCCGCGAGGTCGAGATCTGGACCGCGCACCTGCACTACACGCCGTACGGGCCCTACGAGTTCCACTTCGACGGGCTCGGCGCCGACCAGCTGATCGCCCACGAGGAGGTCCGGCTCGGGCAGATGCGGGAGACCCTGCGGCGGATCGGGGACACAGACGTACCCGTGGTGCTCGTCGGGGACTTCAACTGCCCGTCCCACCTGGACTGGCCGGCGGTCCAGTGGCCGGTGACCAAGGCCGCGGAGGAGGCCGGGTTCCGCGACTCCTACCGCGAGGCGCACCCGGACCCGGCAGCGGCCCCCGGCCACACCTGGTCGCCGATCCACCCCGTCCACGAGGACGGCAGCGGGCGGCCCGAACCGCAGGACCGGATCGACTACGTGCTGCACAGGGGGCTGCGCGTGCTCGACTCCCGGACCTGGGTCACCGGCACCCCGGCGCCCTGGCCCGACGTGGCGGCCAACGACTGGCCCTCCGACCACGCGGCCGTCGTCACCGCGTTCGCCGTCGAGCCGTAACCAGGGGTTACCCGGGGCAACCATTGCGGTCGGAGTGACGATCCCGTAAGTTGTGCGGGCCTCCCCCCTACTCACTGGTAACACCGGTAGGTAACCCATGCGCTGGCCCGGCCGCCCCACCACCGTCCGCACGCGGATCGTGGCGCTCGCGCTCGCCCCGGTCGTCGCGCTGACGGCCCTGTGGAGCTTCGCCATGGTGTCCGTCACCGGCGAACTGCGCGCGCTGATCCGGGTCCAGGGGGTGTACGACGACTTCGGCACCCCCGTCGACACCGCCGTCGGGCAGATCCAGATCGAACGGCGGCTGTCGGCGGCCTACCTGGGCGCCCCCCTGGACACGGCGACCGCCGCCGACCTGCTCGCCCAGCAGCGGCGCACCGACCGGGCGGTGGGCGCCATGCGCGACGCGATCCGGGACGGCGACCGCGGGCGCCTCAGCGACCGGCAGCGCGAGGCGCTCGACTCGATGGTCACCGCCACCGGCGGGCTGGAGAGGCTGCGCGGGCAGGTGCTGTCCCGGAAGATCTCCTGGGACAGCGCCGTCACCGGGTACAGCGCCCTCGTGGATCCCGGCTTCGACGTCGAGTCCGCCCTCACCGCGCTCCAGGCCGGACAGCTGGCCCGGGAGTCCCAGGTCGTCGTCGAGCTGGTGCGGGTACGCGAGTTCGTCTCGCGCGAGGACGCCCTGGTCGCCGGGGCGCGGGCCGCCGGACGGCTCACCGACGCGCAGTACGACGACCTCACCGCGACCATCGAGGACCGGCGGGTCTTCCAGCGGACCTACGTCCCCGACCTGCCGTCGGACTCGCGGGAACTGTTTGAGACGTTCCAGCGCGGCCAGCTGTACCGCTCGCTGGTGCGCGGCGAGGACGCGCTGCTGAGGGCGGGTGCGGACCGGGCCGGTGCGGCCGTCGCCGCGGACACCTGGCGGTCGACCACCGACCGGGCCGTCAAGCAGTACATGCTGCTGTGCACGCACTCCGCCGAGAACTCCGCCGCCCGCGGACGCGCCTTCGCCTACCGGGAGTTGGTCAAGGCGGCCGTCGTCGGCGCGGCCGGGCTCGCGGCGGTGGTCCTGTCGCTGTGGTTCGCGGTGCGCGGGGCGCGCCGCATCTCGCGCCGCCTGGAGATCCTGCGGGACGCGGCCGACCTGCTGACCGCACGCCAACTGCCCGCCCTCATGAAGCGGTTGAGCGCCGGTGAGGACGTGGACGCGGTCACCGAGGCGCCGCCGCTGGCCGCCGGGGAGGCCGGGGACGACGAGATCGGGGACGTCGGCCGGTCGTTCAACCGGGCGCGGCTGGCCGCCGTAGAGGCCGCGATCAGGCAGGCCACGCTGCGGCGGGGCCTGTTCGCGGTCCTCCTCAACATCGCCCGCCGCAACCAGGCGCTCGTCCACCGCCAGCTGAAACTCGTCGACACGCTGGAACGGCGCACCGACGACCCGGCCGTCCTGGGCGAGCTGTTCCGCATCGACCACCTCACCACCCGGATGCGCCGGCACGCGGAGAGCCTGATCATCCTCTCCGGCGCGACCCCCGGGCGGCGCTGGCGGCGGCCCGTGCCGATCGCCGACGTGGTGTCCTCGGCGGTCGGCGAGATCGAGGACTACCCGCGGGTCGTGGTGCCGCCGATGCCCGAGGTGGGCGTGGCCGCGGACGCCGTCGCCGATGTCGTGCACCTGCTCGCCGAGCTCCTGGAGAACGCCACGGTGTTCTCGCCGCCGCACACCCAGGTGACCCTGCGCACCGGCCGGGTCGGCCACGGCTTCACCCTGGAGATCGACGACCGGGGCCTCGGCCTCGACGCGGACCAGCTCTCCGGGGCCCGCCGTACCCTCACCGACCCCGACGCCTTCGACCCGACCCGCCACGACCGCCTCGGCCTCTACGTCGTGGGCCGCCTGGCCGCCCGGCACGGCATCGAGGTGACCCTCCGGGAGTCGCCGTACGGGGGGACGACGGCGGTGGTGCTGCTGCCGGGGACGGTGCTGGCCGAAGTGGAGCCGGAGGGCGGCCGACGGGACGGGGAGCGAGCAGGACGGCCGGCGCCGGGGGAGGAGCGCGGACGGCCGGCGCCGGGGGAGGAGCGCGGACGCCGGCCCACGTCGGAGGTCGGTGTGCTCCCGCCGTCCGGGCCGGGACGGTCCGGGACCCCGGCTCCCGGCACGGACCCGCCCCCGGCCCTGCCCACCCGCACCCGCCAGGCCTCCCTCGCCCCCGAGCTGCGCGCGGAGCGGGCTCCCGGCGCGGCGCGTGACCTGGACGCCGACGAGATGCGGGCGGTCTTCGGAGCCTTCCAGCGCGGCCTGGACCGGGGGCGCAGAGGACTGCCGACCGGCCCCGAGGAGCCGGACCACACCGAGGAAGGGACCCGAGCCGACGATGACCAGTGACGACCAGCCCCAGCCGCCCGGCCCGGCCATCGCCCCGGACCCGGCCGCCGTCCCCGGCTCACAGCCCCCGGCAGGCCAGGAGCCCGCCGCCCGGCCCGGCAGCGACCTCGGCTGGCTGCTCGACGATCTCGTCGCCCGGACCGATCACGTCCGGCAGGCCGTGCTGCTCACCGCGGACGGGCTGCCGCTCAGCCACTCCGAGGGGATGCGGCGGCGGGACATCGAACACCTCGCGGCCGTCTGCTCCGGGTTCCACAGCCTGGCCCGCTCGGCGGGGGACCGGTTCGGCACCGGCGAGGTGCGGCAGACCATGGTGATGCTCGACGACGCCTACCTCTTCGTCACCCCGGCCGGGCACGGCAGCCGGCTCGCCGTCCTCAGCGACGTCCGCACCGACGTCGGCCAGCTGGCCCACGAGATGGCACTGCTCGTCCGCCGCCTCGGCCGGCACCTCGACGCCGCCGCACGCTCCACCCCCTGATCCTCCGGTGAGCGACGAGCACTGGTACGAGGACGAGACCGGCTCCCTGGTCCGCCCCTACACCGTGACCCGGGGGCGTACCGAGCCCTCCGGCAAGCACACCATCGATCTGATGTCCCAGGTCACGGCCGTGGACAGGGGTGCGGACGCGGACCGGCCGGAGGTCGACCATGCCCGCGCCGCGCTGCTCGCCCTGGTGCGCCGCGGGGGCCGCCCCGTCGTCGAGCTCGCCGCGGACGCCGACCTGCCGCTCACGGTCGTACGCGTGCTGCTCGCCGATCTCGCCGAGGCGGGCCTGGTCCGCATCCGGGAGCCGCGCCGGGTGGAACCGACGGGTCCCGCCGCCGACCCCGAGCTGCTCAAGGTGATCGTGGAGCGGCTGCGGGAGCTGTGACCCCGCGCAACGAATCGCCGCCGGACCCCCGTCCCACGCAACGAACCGCGCCGCAACGCGCAACAGCTCCGCCTTGTCCGGTCCGGCCCGCCGACCGTACGGTCTAAGTGACCCCCAGACCTCCTTCCGTACCCGGTGAGGACCCGCATGCGCACCGCCCTGCTCCAGAGCTCCGGCCGCCCCGGCTCGACCGTCGAGAACCTCAAGGTGCTCGACGAGGCCGCCGGCCGGGCCGCCGCCGCGGGCGCCGCGCTGCTCGTCGCCCCGGAGATGTTCCTCACCGGCTACGCGATCGGCGACGACATCGCCCGCCTCGCCGAGCCGGCCGACGGCGACAGCGCGGACGCGGTCGCCGAGCTGGCCCACCGGCACGGCCTGGCGATCACCTACGGCTACCCGGAGCGCGACGGCGACCGCGTCCACAACTCCGCCCAGCTGATCTCCGCCGACGGCACCCGGCTCGCGAACTACCGCAAGTCCCACCTCTTCGGCGGCTTCGAGCGGGACCACTTCACCGCGGGCGAGCAGCCGGTCGTCCAGGCACAGCTGAACGGCCTCACCGTCGGGATCATGATCTGCTACGACGTGGAGTTCCCGGAGCTGGTCCGTGCCCACGCCCTGGCCGGCACCGACCTGCTGCTGGTCCCGACGGCGAACATGCACCCCTTCGAGATCGTCGCCGAGTCCATGGTCCCGGTGCGGGCCTGGGAGAACCAGATGTACGTGGCCTATGCCAACCGGGTCGGCCAGGAAGGCGAGTTCGAGTTCTTCGGGCTCTCCGCGCTGGCCGGACCCGACGGGGTCGCCCGCGCCCGCGCCGGCCGCGCCGAGGAACTCGTCCTCGCCGACCTCGACCCCGCTCTCCTCGCCGCCTCCCGCGAGGCGAACCCGTACCTGGAGGACCGCCGCCCCGGCCTCTACGGGTCCCTGGCCTGACCTCCCCGCTCTTCTTCACACGTTCCGCGTTTCGCAAGGAGTCCGTACCCCATGACGTCCACGGTGCCCAACGCCGTCGAGCACGCCGACGAGCAGCAGCCGCCGATCACCATGTTCGGCCCGGACTTCCCGTATGCCTACGACGACTTCCTCGCCCACCCGGCGGGCCTCGGTCAGATCCCGGCGACCGAGCACGGCACGGAGGTCGCGGTCATCGGCGGCGGGCTGTCCGGCATCGTGGCCGCCTACGAGCTGATGAAGATGGGCCTGAAGCCGGTCGTCTACGAGGCCGACAAGATCGGCGGCCGGCTGCGGACCGTCGGCTTCGAGGGCTGCGACCCCTCGCTGACCGCCGAGATGGGCGCGATGCGCTTCCCGCCCTCCTCCACCGCCCTCCAGCACTACATCGACCTGGTGGGGCTCGAGACCAGCCCGTTCCCCAACCCCCTGGCGGAGGCGACCCCTTCGACCGTCGTCGACCTCAAGGGCGAGTCCCACTACGCCGAGACGATCGACGACCTGCCGCAGGTCTACCGGGACGTCGCCGACGCCTGGAACAAGTGCCTGGACGAGGGCGCCGACTTCTCCGACATGAACCGCGCGATGCGCGAGCGGGACGTGCCGCGCATCCGTGAGATCTGGTCCCGGCTCGTCGAGAAGCTCGACAACCAGACGTTCTACGGCTTTCTCTGCGACTCCGAGGCCTTCAAGTCCTTCCGGCACCGCGAGATCTTCGGCCAGGTCGGCTTCGGCACCGGCGGCTGGGACACCGACTTCCCCAACTCCATCCTGGAGATCCTGCGGGTCGTCTACACCGAGGCCGACGACCACCACCGCGGCATCGTCGGCGGCTCCCAGCAGCTGCCGCTGCGGCTCTGGGAGCGCGAGCCGGAGAAGATCGTGCACTGGGCCTACGGGACCTCGCTCGCGAAGCTGCACGAGAACGGCGAGCCCCGTCCGGCCGTGACCCGGCTGCACCGCACCACCGGCAACCGGATCACGGTGACGGACGCGAACGGCGACATCCGCACCTACCAGGCGGCGATCTTCACCGCCCAGTCCTGGATGCTGCTCTCCAAGATCGCCTGCGACGACTCGCTCTTCCCGATCGACCACTGGACCGCGATCGAGCGCACCCACTACATGGAGAGCTCCAAGCTGTTCGTCCCGGTCGACCGGCCGTTCTGGCTGGACAAGGCCGTCGACGACAGGGGAAATCCGACCGGCCGGGACGTCATGTCGATGACGCTCACCGACCGGATGACGCGCGGCACCTACCTCCTGGACGACGGCCCGGACAAGCCCGCCGTGGTCTGCCTCTCCTACACCTGGTGCGACGACAGCCTGAAGTGGCTGCCGCTGTCCGCGCACGAGCGGATGGAGGTCATGCTGAAGTCGCTCGGCGAGATCTACCCGAACGTCGACATCAGGAAGCACATCATCGGCAACCCGGTGACCGTGTCCTGGGAGAACGAGCCGTACTTCATGGGCGCGTTCAAGGCCAACCTGCCCGGCCACTACCGCTACCAGCGGCGCCTGTTCACGCACTTCATGCAGGACTCGCTGCCCGCGGACAAGCGGGGCATCTTCCTCGCCGGTGACGACATCTCCTGGACGGCGGGCTGGGCCGAGGGCGCCGTCCAGACCGCGCTGAACGCGGTCTGGGGCGTCATGCACCACTTCGGCGGAGCGACCGACGCGACCAACCCCGGCCCCGGCGACGTCTACGACGAGATCGCGCCGGTCGAACTCCCCGAGGACTGAACCCAGGACTGACCCGAGGGCCGGCCGGAGGGCGGACTAGACCCCGGCCGCCCGCGCCTTCTCGTACACCTCGGCCGCGACGTCCTTGAGCTCCCGGGCGTCGCGCGCGGTGATCTGGAGGTCGATCAGGATCTCCTCCAGGCCGACCGCCGCGTGGGCCACCAGGTCCTCGACGATCTGGTCGACGCTGCCCTGGAAGGGGCGGCGATCGGCGCCGTCGTAGGCCTTGGGCGTGTAGGCGGTGTTGACCCGCAGGACTGTCCGGATCGGTTCCGTCCGGCCGCGCTCGGCCGCCAGCTCCTGCAACTCCTGCCACTGCGCGGCCAGTTGTTCGACGCCCATGCCCACGGGCAGCCAGCCGTCCGCGCGGTCCACCAGCCGGCGCAGAGCCTTCCTGCCGTGCGCGCCCAGCATGATGGGGATCGGCCGGGCGGGCTTGGGACCGACCAGGGCGGAGGCGATCTTCGTGACCTCGCCGTCGTGACGCACGGGGTCGGGGCCCCACACCGCCCGGCACACGTCGATGAACTCGTCGAGCACCTTGCCGCGGTCCTCGAACGGCCGGACCCCGGCGGCCGCGTACTCGTCGAGGGACCAGCCGGTGCCCAGGCCCGCCACCACCCGGCCGCCGCTCGCCGCGTCCAGCGAGGCCAGGGACTTGGCCAGTTGGAAGGGGATGTGCAGGGGTGCCACCAGCACGCTGCTGCCCAGCCGGGCCCGCTCGGTGGCCGCGGCGGCGAGGGTGAGGGTGACCAGGGGATCCGCCACGTGCCGGTACTCGTCGGGCCAGGGGAGGCCCGGGACGTTGTAGAGCCCCTGGGTGGCGGGCTCCGGGAACAGGGCTCGCTCGAAGACCCACAGGCTGTCGTAGCCGATCTGCTCGGCGGTGCGTGCCACGTCGGGGACGTCGGTGCCGAGGGAGTACTGCCGCATCTGGGGAAGACCAAGACCGAGCCTGGTGGTCATGCCGGTGCTCCTTTGCAGTCGGGTGCCAGCCGTCAACGTACGGTGCGCGTCCGAAGATTCCGGAGGCGGCGCGCACACCGATCGGATCGCGCCACGTCAGTCGCGCAACGGCGTGAGCAGCATCCGGCCCGCCAGGCCCACGGCCGCGTCCAGCCGCTCGGCGAACTCCTCGGCCAGCTCCTCGAATCCGCGTAGCGCCCACAGTGCCCGCGCCGCCGCCCAGGTCGCCTCCCGGGCCCGCTCCAGGCTCCAGGAACCGAGCAGATGGGTCAGCGGATCGGCGATCTGGAGCAGGTCGGGGCCCGGCATCAGGTCCTCGCGGATGCGTTCCTCCAGCGAGACGAGCAGGTCGCCCACCCGGTCGAACTCGTCCTCCAGATCGGCCGGTTCGCAGCCGAGCGTGCGGCAGGCGTCCACCACGGCCAGCGCCAGGTCGTGACCGATGTGCGCGTTGATGCCGGACAGCGCGAACTGCAGCGGGCGGATGCCGGGGTGGCGGCGGAACCGGAACAACGGCCGCCAGCAGGCGGGGGGTCGGCGGTCCGCCGCCTCCGCGTCCACGGCGGTGAGATAGCGCTCGGCGAACCGCACGTCCAGGGTCGCCGCGGCCCCGGGGTCCGCGAACCGGCCCGCTTCCAGGCGCCGTTCGACCTCCTCCGTGACGGCGAGGTACACACGGTTGAAGACCGCGACCCCGTCCCGCTCGGGCAGGGCCGCGTCCAGGGCGCGCATCCGGGCGACGACGGTGCCGACCGGAGCGGTGAGGTGGTGCAACTGCGCCATGGGGGAAGGGTCCCAGCTCCGGCCCGGCGCGCGCGCCGACGGGCCCGGCGCTTCCCCGGAACGGGGGAACGGACCCGCTGCGCGGATGGCCGCAACCGGGCGCCTACGGCCGGGTGTCGTCGTAGGAGCTCGTGCCCTCGTCGAGGAGCGGTTCCGGTCCCTTGAGGTGGGCCGGGGCCATGGCGCGCAGGGCGTGGTAGCCGACGATGACGACCAGGGTTCCGAGGGCGATGCCGCTGAGGGAGAAGGTGTCGGAGAACTTCATGCTGACGTTGCCGACGCCGATGATGATGCCTGCGGCCGCCGGGACCAGGTTCAGCGGGTTGCGCAGGTCGACCCTGGCGTGCAGCCAGATCTGGGCGCCGAGCAGGCCGATCATGCCGTACAGGATCACCGTGATGCCGCCGAGGACCCCGCCCGGGATCGCGGCCACGATCGCGCCGAACTTGGGGCAGACGCCGAAGAGCAGCGCGAAGCCGGCGGCGGCCCAGTAGGCGGCGGTGGAGTAGACGCGGGTCGCGGCCATCACGCCGATGTTCTCGGAGTAGGTGGTGTTGGGCGGGCCGCCCACGGCGGTGGAGAGCATCGAGGCGACCCCGTCGGCCGAGATCGCGGTACCGAGCTTGTCGTCGAGCGGGTCGCCGGTCATCTCGCCGACCGCCTTGACGTGCCCGGTGTTCTCGGCGACCAGGGCGATGACGACGGGCAGGGCGACCAGGATCGCCGACCACTGGAAGGACGGGCCGTGGAAGGACGGCAGCCCGATCCAGTCGGCCTTGCCGACGCCGGAGAGGTCCAGTCGCCAGTGGTCGGTGACCTTGCCGCTCGGGCTCATGGAGTGGATCCGGCCGAAGATCCGGTCGAGGGCCCACGAGAGGGCGTACCCGAAGACCAGGCCCAGGAAGATCGCGATGCGGGACCAGAAACCACGCAGACAGACGACGGCCAGACCGGTGAACGCCATCACCAGCAGCGCCGTCCACTGGTCCTGCGGCCAGTAGGTGGAGGCGGTGACCGGCGCGAGGTTGAAGCCGATCAGCATCACGACCGCGCCGGTGACGATCGGCGGCATCGCGGCGTGGATGATCCGGGCGCCGAAGCGCTGGACGGCCAGCCCGACCAGGAACAGCGCGACGCCGACCACGAAGACCGCGCCGGTCACCGTGGCACTGGTGCCGCCCTGCGCGCGGATGACGGCGGCCACCCCGACGAAGGACAGCGAACAGCCCAGGTAGCTGGGCACCCGGCCGCGCGTGGCCAGCAGGAAGAGCACGGTCGCGACGCCGGACATCATGATCGCGAGGTTGGGGTTCAGACCCATCAGAACCGGGGCGACGAAGGACGCACCGAACATTGCGACCACATGCTGGGCGCCGAGCCCGACCGTCCGCGGCCAGGAGAGCCGCTCGTCGGGGCGTACCACCGCTCCGGGCGCGGGGGTGCGCCCGTCGCCGTGCAGTTTCCAGCGCACGCCGAGATCCATGGTGGGGCTTCGCTTTCTCTGTACGTGAAGATGGTCCGAACCATTGTCAGGGCTACCTGGCGGTTCTACGCTCGCACGGTCCTACTCATGAACTGCGTTCATAAGTCTGAATAGACGATCGGAGTGCCGATGAGTGGAAGATCCCGCGCGGCCGTTCTGCTGACGACCCTGGTGGCGTTCGGAGCCGTCCTCGTCCCCTCCGCCCATGCCGTGGCCAAGGCTCCGGACACCGCCGTCCTCGACGGCGCCCGGCTCCAGCACACCAGGGCCGAACTCCACGACGGCGATCCGCAACTGCGGCGCGCGCTGCGCGACCTGACGACCCGTGCCGACAGCTGGCTGGCCCAGGGCCCCTGGACGGTCGTCGACAAGCCCAAGCCCGCCCCGGGCGGCGACGTCCACGAGTACCTCAGCCAGGCCCCCTACTGGTGGCCCACCACCACCCCCACCGCCGACAACCCCTGGGGCTGCCCCTACGTCCAGCGCGACGGCCAGCGCAATCCCGAGGTCGACAGCGGCACCGACCGCCCGGACGTCGAGAAGGTCTTCGACTCGACGTACGACCTCTCCCTGGCCTGGTACTACACCGGTAACCGGAAGTACGCCGATAAGGCCGGGCAGATCCTGCGCACCTGGTTCCTCGACCCGGCGACCCGGATGAACCCGGACCTGAACCACGCCCAGTTCATCCCGTGCAAGTACGACGGCCGGGCCATCGGCATCATCGACTTCTCCCAGTCGTACACGAGCGTGGTCGACGCGCTGGCGATCCTCGGCACGGGGGCGCCCGGCTGGAGCGCCGCGGACCGGGCCGGGATGCGGAGCTGGAACACCGGCTTCCTCGACTGGCTGAAGAACAGCGCCTTCGGCAAGGAGGAAGGCGCCGCCGCCAACAACCACGGCACCTTCTACGACATGCAGCTCGCCGCCCTCGCCTACGCGACCGGCGACAAGGCGCTGGCCAGGCAGACCGTGCTGGACGCCCGGACGAAGCGGATCGACCCGCAGGTCGCGGGCGACGGCAGCCAGCCGCAGGAGCTGGCCCGCACCAGGAGCTGGCACTACTCGACCTTCGACCTGGTCGCCTACACCCGGCTCGCGGCGATCGGCCGGCATGTCGGCGTGAACCTCTGGAGCTACCGGGGGCCGGACGGGCAGAGCCTGTCCAAGGCCGTGGACTACCTGCTGCCGGCCGCGACCGGGGCGGCCGCCTGGCCGTACCCGGAGCTGGAGTTCCACCGGTACGCGGCGAGCGACGTCGTGCACGCGGCGGCCGACGCGGGCGACAAGGCGGCCCAGAAGGCGGTCGGGCGACTGGAGACCCCGCCCGGCGGCGACCTCTGGGCGCTGCGGCCGGCCGCCGAGCAGCTGGACTCGATCGCGGGCTGACCAGCCCCTTCCCGACCGGGGCTCCTGAGCGTCCGCTTAGGATGGAGTGTCCCCACCGCTTCGTCCAGCGCCCAGGAGCCCCACCCGTGACCGCCGAAGCCCCCTCCGCCCCCGCCCTCTCCTACGGCCGGCTGCTGCCGGTCAGCGTCCACTTCGACGACCTCGACGCGCTCGGGATGCTGCACAACGCCCGCTATCCGCTGCTGGTCGAGCGCGCCTGGACCGAGCTGTGGCAGGGGCACGGCATCCGCTTCGACGGCGACTGGGCCACCGCCGGGGACGCCTGCAACGTGGTCAGGGAGCTGCTGATCGGCTACGAGGAACCGGTCACCAGGTCGGGCACCTACGCCGTCCACCTCTGGCTGGAACGGCTCGGCACCACCGGGCTGACCTACGGCTTCCGCTTCTGCTCGCCGGACGGCGCGACCACCTACGCGCGGGGCACCCGGGTGCTCGTCCGGCTGGACGCGGCCACGCTGCGCCCTGCGCCCTGGAGCGAGACGTTCAGGGCCGTGGGCCGGGAACTGCTGCGGCCTCGGGGCTGACCTCCGCACGAGATCCCCGCGTCCCGGCGCGCAGCACGCCCGCGAACGCCACCAGCCCCAGCGCCAGCACCGTGACCAGGCAGAACGACACCACCAGACTGGTCGCCTGGGCGATGCCGCCGATCAGGCTGGGCGCGATCAGGCCCGAGGTGTAGGTGATCGTCGCCACGCCCGCGATGGCCTGGCTCGGGTTCGGCCCGGCGTGTCCGGCCGCCGCGAAGCACAGCGGTACGACGACCGCGATGCCGAGGCCCATCAGCGCGAACCCGGTCATCGCCACGGCCGGCTGCCCGGCGAGGACCACCAGCGTTCCGCCGATCGCGGCCAGCACACCCCCGGCGCGCACGGTACGGACCGCGCCGAAACGGTTCACCACCGCGTCCCCGCTGATCCGGGCCGCCGCCATGGCCAGCATGAACCCGGTGGTGGTGGCCGCCGCGAGCCCGGCCGAGCTGTCCATCCGGTCCCGCAGGAACACCGCCGACCAGTCCAGGCTCGCCCCCTCCGCGAACACCGCGCAGAAGCCCACCGTGCCGATGAGCAGCGCCGACCGGGGCGGCAGCGTGAACCGCGGCGGCGGCTCGTCGTCCTCGCCGGGCCTGACGTCCAGGACGAAGCCGGCCGCCAGCACGCCGAGCACGGTGAGAACGGCCGAGGCCAGGGCGAAGTGCACGCGCGCGTCCGTGCCCAGATGTGCGGCGAGGGTGCCCGCCGCCGAGCCGAGCAGGGTGCCCGCGCTCCACATGCCGTGCAGCCCCGACATGATCGACCTGTCGAGCACCCGCTCGATCTCCACGCCGAGCGCGTTCATCACCACGTCCGCCATGCCGGCGCTCGCGCCGTACACGAACATCGCCAGGCACAGCAGGTACAGGTTGGTGGCGAGCGACGGCAGGATCAGCGACAGCGTCCACATCGCGATCAGCCCGCGCAGTGCCGTACGGCTCCCGAAGCGGTGGCTGATCCGGCCGGCCAGCGGCATCGAGCACGACGCGCCGAACGCCGTGAAGGCGAGCGCGAAGCCCAACTGCCCGGCGCTCAGCGAGGCGTGGTCCTGGACCCACGGCACCCGGGTCGCGAACGAGCCGGTGACGGCACCGTGCACGGTGAACACGGCCGCGACGGCGTACCGCGCGCGCTTCACCCCGTGCTGCTCGTAACCCACGTCTTTCATGGTCCTGCCCCTCCCCGGGTGGGTGCCGCCCCGCTGTCCGCCGTAAACTATCAGGGACCCTGCCTGATAGATAGGGAGTTATGTGGCCGTCCTGGGCCATCGGATCTGGGAGGATGCCCGTCATGCCCGCATCACCGAGCACCGCCCGGGCCATCAACGACCGGCTCGCGCTGAGCCTGCTCCAGCAGGAAGGACCGCTGACGGCAGGGCAGTTGAAACAGCTGACCGGGCTGTCCCGGCCGACCGTCGCCGACCTCGTCGAACGGCTCACCGCGTCCGGTCTGATCACGGTGGTCGGCGAGTCGGGCGAGCAGCGCCGGGGGCCGAACGCCCGGCTGTACGGCATCGTCGCCGACCGTGCGTACCTGGCCGCCCTCGACGTACGCACCGAGAGTGTCTCGGTGCTGGTCTCCGACCTGGTGGGGCGGGTGCTGGCGGAAGGGTCGGTACCGGTCGTCCCGGAGGCCGGGGAGGCGGCGGCCGTCGATCAGGCGATGGGGCTCGTGGAGCGGGCGGTGAAGGAGGCGGGGGCGTCCGGGGACGAGGGGCAGCTGCACACCGTGGGCATCGGCGCGCCCGGGCTCGTCGACCCGGCCACCGGTGAGCTCCGCGACACTGCGGGCCTGCCGGTCTGGCACCGGCGGCTGGTCGCCGCCCTCCAGGAGCGGTTCCCGCAGGCCAGGGTCAGCGTCGAGAACGAGACCAACCTGGCCGCCCTCGCCGAACAGCGCGAGGGTGCCGCCCGGGACCGCGACACCTTCGTCCTGCTCTGGCTGGGGCACAGCTGTGGCGCCGCCGTCGTCCTGGACGGCGGCCTGCGCCGGGGCGCCTCCGGTGGCACGGGCGAGATCGGCTTCCTGCCGGTGCCGGGCACGGCCGCGCTGCCCACGGCGACGGACTGCTCAGGGGGTTACCACTCGCTGGTGGGAGCGTCGGCGATCGTGGAGCTGGCGGGGGAGTGCGGCGTGGGGCCGGGGGGCCTGTCCGCCGACCGTCTGGTCGAGGAGGCGGTACGCCGTGCGGCGGGCGGCGCCCCGGACGCGCCCCAAAGGGGCGCGGGCGGTATCGATGTGCGGCTCCGCCGCGTGGGCGCGACCAGCCACGACGGCGCCGATGACGACCACCGGCCGTCCCCGGCACATGCTCGCTTTCTCGACACCCTCGCCGACCGCATCGCCGTAGGCGTGGCCGCCGTCGTCGCCGTCCTGGACCCCGGCTGCGTGGTCCTCGGCGGTGAGATCGGCCCCGCCGGGGGAGCGGCGCTCGCCACGCGGGTCGAGGCGCGGCTCGGCCGGATGTCCCCCCTGGCCACCGAGGTACGGGCGAGCACGCTCGGCGGCGCGGCCGTCCTGCGCGGCGCCCTGCTCACCGCCCGCGAGCATGCCCAGGACGAACTCTTCGCGGCACCGGACCGCTGACCCCGTGCCCCGCGCCGGCGCGGGCCGCCCGGATTGGGCGGGCCCGGCGACGGGCAAGGGCCGTCGTCACCGCCACCGGGTCCGCTCGAACCCTAAAAGGACTAGACCAGTAGGGTCAATAGGTGTGAATAACAGTCAAGATTCCTGGTCCGGGCGCGAGTTGGGCACACCGCGGTCCGTCTGGGAAGTCCAGCGGCACGGGCTGTGAGGCACCCCACACGGTTCCCCTGTATGGACCACGATCGGGCGTGGCACACTGGCCGTGTACCAGAAGCAGCGCACTCCGGGGTCGGTGAAACTCCGAACCGGCGGTTATAGTCCGCGACCCGTCCGCTTCCAGCGGCCGGTTGACCAGGTGAAATTCCTGGACCGACGGTTAAAGTCCGGATGGGAGGCAGTGCGCGGCGGGCGAGTATGTACGTGTGCGCGCCGCCGTATCTGGTCTCGTCCGTCACGGACGGGACCTTTTCGGCGTCGCCCTCGGTGTGATCGTCCGTCCATTCTGTCGTCCGTCGACAGACCCCGGAGTCCGTGCCCCGTTGAGGCAGGAGGACCCGGGAAGTGTTCACCGGAATCGTCGAAGAGCTGGGTGAGGTCACCGCCGTCGAGAACCTCGGCGACGCGTCCCGTTTCCGGCTCCGTGGCCCCGTAGTGACCGAGGGCGCGCAGCACGGCGACTCCATCGCCGTGAACGGTGTCTGTCTGACCGTCGTGGAGCACGAGGGCGACGAGTTCACCGCCGACGTCATGGCGGAGACCCTCAAGCGTTCCTCCCTCGGCGCCCTGGGCGTCGGCTCCCGCGTCAACCTGGAGCGCCCCACCGCGGTCGGCTCCCGCCTCGGCGGCCACATCGTGCAGGGCCATGTCGACGGCACCGGCCAGGTCCTGGCCCGCACCCCCTCCGAGCACTGGGAGATCGTCAAGGTCTCCCTTCCGGCCGACCTCGCCCGCTACGTCGTCGAGAAGGGCTCCATCACCGTCGACGGCATCAGCCTCACGGTCGTCGAGGCGGGCCCCGACTACTTCACCGTCAGCCTGATCCCCACCACCCTCGACCTCACCACCCTCGGCCACAAGCAGCCCGGCGACCCGGTCAACCTGGAGGTCGACGTCGTCGCCAAGTACGTGGAGCGCCTGCTCGCCGGCACGCAGGGAGCAGGCCGGTGAACTGGCTGAACTCCGAGGCCTTCGCCCTCTTCGGCCAGCACATCCTGTGGTCGGACATGATCGGCAACATCCTCGGCCTGGCCGCGCTCGGCCTCGGCTGGCGCCGCAACCTGTGGAGCTGGCCGGTCCAGTTCGCCTCCGGTCTGATCCTCTTCGGCGCCTTCTTCGGCCACCTCACCGGCAGCGCGGGCAAGCAGGTCGTCGTCATGGCGGTCGCCCTGTACGGCTGGTGGCAGTGGAACCGCAACAGGGGCCGGGTCGAGGACGGCGGTGACGGCCACATCGCGCCCCGCTTCGCCACCTGGCGGGAGCGCGGCGCGATGGTCGCCGCCGCGGCCGTCGGCACGGTCGCCGTGGCGCTGCTCTTCAAGGCATACCCGTCCCTGTCCTGGGACCCCTGGCCGGACGCCTACATCTTCGTCGGCACCGTCGTCGCCATGTACGCCCAGGCGCGCGGCATGGTCGAGTTCTGGATCGCCTGGCTCCTGGTCGACGCGGTCGGCGTCCCCCTCAACTTCACCAACGGCTACGCCTTCTCCGGCTTCGTCTACGTCATCTACGGAGCGCTCGTCCTGTGGGGCCTGCGCGACTGGTGGCTGCGCTCCCGCCAGGGCACGCGGCCCGCTCTGGAAGGAGCACCCGCATGACCGCGGCACCGATCCTGTACAGCACCGAAGGCGTCGAGGACCTCACCCTCGACCCGGTCGAGCAGGCCATCGCCGACATCGCGGCCGGCCGCCCGATCGTGGTCGTCGACGACGAGGACCGCGAGAACGAGGGCGACCTCGTCATCGCCGCCGAGAAGATCACCCCCGAGATCGTCGCCTTCATGATGAGCGAGTGCCGCGGCCTGATCTGCGCCCCCATGGAGGGCGACGAGCTGGACCGGCTGCAGCTGCCGCAGATGGTCGGTGACAACACCGAGTCCATGAAGACCGCGTTCACCGTCTCCGTCGACGCCTCCGCCGCGCACGGCGTCACCACCGGCATCTCGGCCGCCGACCGCGCCACCACACTCCGGCTGCTGGCGAGCGGCGACGCCGAGCCGACGGACCTCGTCCGTCCTGGCCACGTCTTCCCGCTGCGCGCCCGCCCCGGCGGCGTCCTGGTCCGCAACGGCCACACCGAGGCCGCCGTCGACCTCGCCCGCCTCGCGGGCCTGCGCCCGGCCGGCGCCATCGTGGAGATCGCCGGCGAGGACGGCCGGATGCTCCGCCTCCCGGAGCTGATCCCGTTCGCCCGCAAGCACGGTCTGACGATCATCTCCATCGCGGACCTGATCACCTTCCGCCGGGCCGCCGAACCGACCGTCCGCCGCGAGGCCGAGGTCAACCTGCCCACCAAGCACGGCACCTTCACCGCGTACGGATACCGCTCCACCACCGACGGCGTCGAGCACGTCGCCCTCGTCCACGGCGAGATCGGCGAGGGCGAGGACGTCCTGGTCCGGGTCCACTCCGAGTGCCTCACCGGCGACGTGTTCGGCTCCGCCCGCTGCGACTGCGGACCCCAGCTCGACGCCGCCCTGGACCGCATCCAGGACGAGGGCCGGGGCGTCGTCGTCTACCTGCGCGGCCACGAGGGGCGGGGCATCGGCCTGCTGTCCAAGCTGCGCGCCTACGAACTCCAGGAGCGCGGCCGCGACACCCTCGACGCCAACCTCGAACTCGGCCTGCCCGCCGACGCCCGCGACTACGGTGCCGGCGCCCAGATCCTGGCCGACCTCAGGGTGCGCAGCGTCCGCCTGATGACCAACAACCCCGACAAGAGCGACGCGTTGCTGAGCCACGGCCTCAAGCTCAGCGGACGCGAGCCGATGCCCGTACAGGCGGGCGAGCACAACCTCCGTTACCTGCGCACCAAGCGGGACCGGATGGGCCACGACCTGCCCTGGCTGGACACGCCCCCGGCGCTGTCCACCTGCGGCAACCAGTAAAGAAACAGCACTGAGGAGAGACGTGAGCGGCAAGGGTGCACCTGAACTGTCCGTACGCAATGTCAGCGACCTGCGGGTCGCGGTCATCGCGTCCCAGTGGCACGAGAAGGTGATGGACGGTCTGGTGGACGGCGCCCTGCGCGCCCTGCGCGACCTGGGGATCGACGAGCCGACCCTGCTCCGGGTCCCGGGCAGCTGGGAGCTCCCGGTCACCGCCAAGGTCCTCGCCGGGCGGGGCTACGACGCGATCGTCGCCCTCGGCGTCGTCATCCGCGGCGGCACCCCGCACTTCGAGTACGTGTGCCAGGGCGTCACCCAGGGCCTCACCCAGGTCTCCGTGGAGACCGGTGTGCCGGTCGGCTTCGGCGTCCTCACCTGCGACGACGAGGAGCAGGCCCTGGACCGGGCGGGTCTCGCGGGCTCCAACGAGGACAAGGGCCACGAGGCGGTGACGGCCGCGGTGGCGACGGCGGCCACCCTCCGCTCAGTATCTGAACCCTGGCACTGAGCGACGCGGCGATTGGCGTAGTCTGGCGCTCACCATGTCCAACAAGACTTTCGAGGAGCTCTTCACCGAGCTCCAGCACAAGGCCGCCCACGGCGACCCCGCCACCTCCCGGACCGCCGAGCTGGTCGGCAAGGGGGTCCATGCCATCGGCAAGAAGGTCGTCGAGGAGGCCGCCGAGGTCTGGATGGCCGCCGAGTACGAGGGCAAGGAAGCGGCCGCCGAGGAGATCTCGCAGCTGCTCTACCACGTCCAGGTGATGATGGTCGCCCGCGGCATCTCGCTGGACGACGTCTACGCCCACCTGTAGAACCTTTTCCGACAAACCCGCCTTTTCGAGCAAAGGAAGCCGACCTCATGCTGCGCATCGCCGTCCCCAACAAGGGTTCCCTCTCAGGCCCTGCGGCGGACATGCTGCATGAGGCCGGCTACCGGCAGCGGCGGGAGTCCAAGGAACTCCGCATCGTCGACCCGGTCAACGACGTCGAGTTCTTCTACCTCCGCCCCCGCGACATCGCCATCTACGTCTCCTCCGGTCGCCTCGACATCGGCATCACCGGACGCGACCTGCTGGTGGACTCCAGTGCCAACGCCGAGGAGATCCTGCCGCTCGGCTTCGCCCGCTCCACCTTCCGCTTCGCCGCCAAGCCCGGCGAGGCGAACGGCCTGGCGGACCTGAAGGGCAAGACGGTCGCCACCTCCTACGAGGGCATCGTCGCCAAGCACCTGGCCGACAGCGGCGTCGACGCCTCCGTCGTCCACCTGGACGGCGCCGTCGAGACCGCCATCGAGCTGGGCGTCGCCGAGGTCATCGCCGACGTCGTCGAGACCGGCACCTCGCTGCGCAACGCCGGCCTGGAGGTCTTCGGCGAGCCGATCATGAAGTCCGAGGCGATCGTGGTCCGCCGCACCGGCGCCGACGCCGAGGAGCCCAAGGTCCAGCAGTTCCTGCGCCGTCTCCAGGGCGTCCTGGTCGCCCGGACGTACGTGATGATGGACTACGACTGCCGGGTCGAGCAGCTGGAGAAGGCCGTCGCCCTCACCCCGGGCCTGGAGTCGCCGACCGTCTCCCCGCTGCACAACGAGGGCTGGGTCGCCGTCCGCGCGATGGTCCCCACCAAGGACGCCCAGCGGATCATGGACGACCTGTACGACATCGGCGCCCGCGCCATCCTGACGACGGCCATCCACGCCTGCCGCCTCTGAACCGGGGCACGCGAGAGATGTCCGAGCTCCCCGCCCTTCCCGTCACCTTCCGGCCGGGTCTCACCCGCGTGATCCTGCTCACCGCGGGTGTCGCGATCTTCGCCACCATCTCCGGGGTCGCGCTGCTCCTGGAGCAGCTCGGCCCGGGGGAGAAGCTCAGCTTCGTCGTCACCGGCGCGCTGATCTTCTGGGTGCTGGCCCAGCTGGCCCGGGTCAAGGTGGTCGCCGACGAGTCCGGGGTCACCGTCGTCAACATCGCCGGCAAGCGGCACCTGGAGTGGGCGGAGATCGTCCAGGTGAACCTCCGCCCGGGTGACCCGTGGGTGTTCCTCAACCTCAGCGACGGCACCAGCCTGCCCGCTCTCGGCATCCAGCCGGGCATCGCCAAGCAGCGGGCCATCGCCGACGCCACGGCCCTGCGCGCCCTCGCCGAGGCCCACGCGATCCGCGACCCCGAACAGCATCAGGGCTGAAATCACGCAACTTCGGGGCGTCTCCGGGCCGTCGCCCCTGCCGCACCGGCCCCTGTCTTGATTAATCTGTTGGCGGAGGCTTTTCACGTCCCGCCTCCACCCCTGTCGCGCGCCCCGCGCACAGGGGTTCCTGCTACCCGAGGAGTGACCCTCTCCGGCGATGGACGGATCGTCCTGTAGTACCTGCGCCGCCCCCTCCCGACATACCGCGGACCGCCTTCTCGCAGTCCACGAGGCTTCGGAGGCGGCGGCATCATGACCACCCCCCTGCTGCTCCTGGCAGCCGCGTTCCTGCTCATCCTCGCCAACGGCTTCTTCGTGGCCGCCGAGTTCGGCCTGGTGACCGTGGAGCGGCCCGAGGCCGAGAAGGCCGCCGCCGACGGCGACAAGCGCGCCCGTACGGTCGTCGAATCGCTGAAGGAGCTGTCCTTCCAGCTCTCCGGCACCCAGCTCGGCATCACCATCACCTCCCTCGTTGTCGGCATGCTCGCCGAACCGGCACTGGCCGCGCTGCTGCGTGGCCCGCTCACCGCCATCGGCCTGCCCGACGGCGCGGTCTCCGGTATCGCCGTCGTGGTGGGCATGCTGCTCGCCTCGGCGATCCAGATGGTGATCGGCGAACTCGTGCCCAAGAACTGGGCGGTCTCCAAGCCCCTCCAGGTCGCGCGGTTCGTCGCCGGCCCGCAGGCCCGCTTCTCCCGCCTGTTCCGCCCGGTCATCGCCGCGCTGAACACGGTCGCCAACCGGCTCGTCCGGGCCCTCGGCGTGGA
Organism: Streptomyces sp. NPDC028289; assembly: GCF_055565975.1. NCBI lineage: Bacteria > Bacillati > Actinomycetota > Actinomycetes > Kitasatosporales > Streptomycetaceae > Streptomyces > Streptomyces sp. NPDC028289. The sequence continues at coordinate 454,536 of NZ_JBVHTI010000010.1, forward strand.
GCCCGCCGAGGAGCTGGCCTCCGCCCGCACCCCCGGCGAACTGGTCTCCCTGGCCCGGCACTCCGCGCAGGCCGGTGCGCTGGAGCAGGACACCGCCGACCTGTTCGTCCGGACCCTGTCCCTGGGCGAGCTGACCGCCCAGCACGTCATGACCCCCCGGGTGAAGGTCAGCGCGCTCCAGGACACGGCGACCGCCGAGGACGTCGTCAACCTCACCCGGGCCACCGGCCTGTCCCGCTTCCCCGTGTACCGGGAGAAGATCGACGAGATCGTCGGCATGGCCCATCTCAAGGACGCCCTGGCCGTCTCGGTCCACGACCGGCTGCGCACCCCGGTCGGCCGCATCGCCCGCAAGGCCCTGCTGGTCCCCGAGACGCTCCCGGTCCAGCCCCTCCTCGCCCGGCTCCGCTCCGAGCAGCCCATCGCGGTCGTCGTCGACGAGTACGGCGGTACGGCGGGCGTGGTCACCCTGGAGGACATCGTCGAGGAGCTCGTCGGCGAGGTCCGCGACGAGCACGACAGCCCGGACGCACCGGAACTCGCGTCCGCCCCGGCCCAGGACGGCAGGCCCGCCTGGGACGTCGACGGCAGCGTCCGCGTCGACATCCTCCAGCGGATAGGCCTCGACGTGCCCGAGGGCCCCTACGAGACGGTCGCCGGCCTGGTCGCCGACCTCCTCGGCCGGATCCCGGCGCCCGGCGACCGCGCCGAGCTGCCCGGCTGGCGGCTGTCCGTCCGCCGGGTCGGCCACTACCGTGCGGAACGGGTCCGCCTGGTCCGCACCGCCCCCGCCGTCGCGGAGGCCGCCCGATGAGCGTCCTGCAACTGGTCTTCGCCGGCCTGCTGGTGCTGGCCAACGGCTTCTTCGTCGGCGCCGAGTTCGCCCTCGTCTCCGTCCGCCGCAGCCAGATCGAGCCCCTGGGCACCGCCCGGGCCCGCCAGGTCCTCTACGGCCTGGAACGCCTCCCGCAGATGATGGCCGCCGCCCAGTTCGGCATCACCGTCTGCTCCCTGACGCTGGGTGCGGTGGCCGAACCGACGGTGGCCCACCTGCTGGAGCCGCTCTTCGAAGCGGTGCATCTGCCGGAAGGCGTGATCCACCCCCTGGGCTATGTGATCGCGCTGGCCGGGGTGGTCTTCTTCCACCTGGTCATCGGCGAGATGGTGCCCAAGAACCTGGCGATGGCGGCGCCGGAGAAGGCCGCGGTGTGGCTGAGCCCCGGCCTGGTCGCCTTCGCCCGCGTGTGCCGGCCGATCACGGTCGCGCTCGGCGCCTGCGCCCAGGGCATCCTCAAGCTCTTCCGGGTCGAGCCGAAGGACGAGGTCGAGGCCGTCGTCACCAGCGAGCAGCTCAACCGGCTCCTGGAGGACTCCGGCCAGGCGGGCCTCCTCGACCCCGAGGAACAGGAACGCCTGGAGGACGCGCTGGAACTGGGCTCCCGCCCGGTGACGGACGTGCTGCTGCGACGCGAGTCCCTGATCACGGTCCCGCCGTCGGTCACCCCGGGCCAGATCGTCGAGCTCACCGCCCGCACCGGCTACTCCCGCTTCCCGGTGGCGGCCGAGTCCGGGGCCTTCATGGGGTACGTGCACGTGAAGGACGTACTCGACCTGGAGGACTCGGACCGGGCGGTTCCGCAGCAGATATGGCGCCCGATGACGACACTGCGGGCCGAGCTGCCGCTCGACGACGCGCTGACCGTGATGCGCCGGGCGGCGACCCACCTGGCCCAGGTCGCCGACGCGAACGGCCGGGTCCTGGGGCTGGCGGCCCTGGAGGACGTCCTTGAGCTACTGGTCGGCGAGGTGACGGACCCGGCCCACCGGGACCAGGCGGCAACGCCGAGGACGCCGGAGCCGAGGGTGAGCGGGGAGCCGGAGGAGGCCATGGCGGGGTGAGGCCGTAGTTCGGCTGCGGGTGCGTGGGGGCTGCTCGCGCAGTTCCTCCCCCAGCCTTCGGCTGGGGGTACCCCCAGCGCCCCTTACGGGCGCTTCCCAGCCGTGTCTCACATAACCGCGGGCAGTCGTGCCGCTGGGGGTCCCCCGGCCGAAGGCTGGGGGAGGCACCCCGCAAGCGCCGGTGAGCGTCCCCACCCCGACCCCAGCCCCCACGTACCCGCACCTACATCCCGGCCGCCGGATCCTGCGGCCCCCGCCCCGACAGCACCTCTCCGTACGCCTGCATCAGGTCCGGCAACCGCAGCGTCGCCAGGTCGTCCCGGGACAGCACCCCCGGATACGCCGACAACCGCAGATCCCGGTACGCACAGCTCTTCTCGTACAGCGTCCGCAGGAACCGCCCGTTGCCCAGCTCGTCGATCCACCCCTGGTCCACCACGTGCCCGGCGATCGACCGCAGCTCCTCCAGCGCCTCCTCGTCCCACGCGTCCCCGTTCTCGGCGGCCAGGACCTCGCCGATCGACGTCAGTTCGAGGGGGCGGTAGGAGGGAAAGTCGACACGCGTGGTGAAGCGCGAGGAGAGCCCCGGGTTCGCGGCCAGCAGGCGGTCCATGCCCTCCGGGTAGCCGGCCAGGATCACCACCAGGTGGTCCCGGTTGTCCTCGGCCCGCTTCAGCAGCACCTGCAGCGCCTCGTCGCCGTACGCGTCCCCCTTGCCGTAACCGGAGTTGGAGAGTGAGTAGGCCTCGTCGACGAAGAGCACACCGCCGATCGCGGAGTCGATCAGTTCGTTCGCCTTCACGGCGGTCTGGCCCAGGTACTCGCCGACCAGGTCGGCCCGCTGCGCCTCCACGAGATGGTCCCCGCCGAGCAGGCCGAGCGCGTAGAAGACCCGACCGAGGATGCGGGCGACGGTCGTCTTCCCGGTACCGGACGGCCCGGAGAAGACGAAGTGGCGTTTCGGCGGCTGCACCGGCAGCCCCTGCCCGGCCCGCAACCGAGCCATGTTCAACTGCGCGGACAGCGCCTTGACCTGCCGTTTCACGGGTTCGAGCCCGACCATGCGCTCCAACTCGGCGAGCGCCTCCTCAAGTAACGCGGGGTCGGTCGGCCCGGCCGGCAGCGCAGGCGAGGGCACGACCTTCTCACGCACCGCCGGGTCGATCACCGACGGCATCGCCCCGGCCGGCGGCTCCGGATCGCCGAGCCGCAGCTCGCGCCCCTCGGTGCCGAAGAGCGGGTCGAGCATGTCCGGTCCGTCCACCACGTCCTGTCCGGCGCCGGTGAGGGTGATCGACGCGAAGTCGGCCGTGTCGTCGTACCCGTCGCCCTCGGCTATCGCGGCCAGCCGCGCGGAGGTGTCCATGAAGGCGGGGTCGACGCGGTGCACGGCCCGGTAGAGGGGGAGCGCGGCGGCGCTGCGGCCGGTGCCCTCGTGCGCCCGCGCCAGCCAGTAGCGCAGTTCCTTGCGCTGCGGCTGCTCGCTGCGGCAGCGCATCAGCGCGGCGGACAGCAGCGGTTCGGCCTGGCCGTACATTTCGAGGCGGACCCGGGCCATGCCGCCGAACAGGCCCGCCTCGATGCCGAGCATGGGATCGTCGAGGAGCGGGTCGGTGTGCCGTACCAGCTGCTCCCAGTCCTTGACCAGGTAGGCCCGGCAGGCGTGCAGGAAGCGGACCTGGGGATCGGCGTCCACCGGCGGCAGCCCGGCGAGGGCCCGGTCGAGCTCCGGGACGTGCCGGCCGTCCAGCCAGTGGGAAGCATGGGCCAGCAGGAGATCGCGCGGGCTCTCGAGCACCGGCTGCACCCACCAGCCCAGCCAGTACCAGGAGTTCAGGGTGCGGCGATGCCGGCCGCGCTGTTCGCCGAAGCGGTCCCGGTGCCGGAACATCCGCAGCAGCGCGGTCGTCGTGTCGACGCGCAGCGCGTGCAGTCCGAGCCAGGCGTCGGCCATCCCGGGATCCATCCGTACCGCGGCCCGGAACTCCTCCTCCGCCTGCGGATAGGCGCCCATCGTGTAGGCGTCCACCCCTCGCAGCCAGGCGAGGTCGGCCGGGGCCTCGGGGCCCTGCGTGCCGAAATCCATCACGTCCCCCACAAACCGTGCCCCCGTGGTTGGCCCCCGGGCTCCCCCCGATGGCCGCCGTTGGTCGAACCGCTGTGCCGCGGACCGGAGTTGCAGGTGCGCGAAGCAGCCGTTCGAAGGTCGCACCGAGGGCATCGTACCTGCGGTTCCGCCGCCCGCCGAAGGGTGCCGCACAGGCCGTTCGGCGAGGTGGGGGCAGACGGGGCGCACGCGGGTCGGTGACCGAGGGTGAGCGAGGGGGTGCGCGCCGCGCACACAAAAGGGGTAAAGGGCAGAACGAAGCCCCCGATCACGGGGGAACAACCGGGGGCTTCGCGTTTGCAGGGCGGCCTCGAACGGCCGCTCATTCAGAACGTAAGTCCTGTACGGCCCCCCGGTCAAGCCGAGTTGAGGTACTCGGGCAACTTCCTGGAAGCGCGTCTTCACGAGTTCAGCACACAGCGGACGGTCCGTCACGGTGGGTGATGGCCTGGTCCGGTCCAACTGTCTTCGCAGGTCCCGGCAGCACCTCATATCCCTCCTGTGACTGTGTCACCAGAAGGTCGGCGTACGGCCTTGACGGGTCTTCGCTGAAGTGTTCGTGTTCCGCCCTGACCCACTCGGCCCAGAAATCCCGTTGTTCCGCGCCGTCCCGCGCCCTGCCCCGCGTCCATGCCTGCTCGTGCGGCAGCTCCATCCACAGCAGTCGCGCCAGGAAGGGACGCAGCGCCCGGCGGCCGGCGCCGACGCCCTCGACGAGGACGACCGGGGCCGGCGGCAGCGGGCGGGGCGGGCCGAAGCGGCGGGTGTGCCAGTCGTAGGGGGAGTAGTGCGCCGTCCCGCCGTGCCCGAGCGGCTCGATCACCTGGGCCAGCAGCCGGCCGGTCCAGGCGAACAGCTCCTCGTGGCTGGCGATGTCGTCGAGGTGCAGCACCGGTGCCCCGCCCAGGGCGGTGGCCAGTCGGCCGGCGAACGTGGTCTTCCCGGACCCGGCGTGCCCGTCGACGCCGACGAGGCGGACCGGGCCGCAGGAGGGCGGCAGGGCCCGGAGTGCGGAGGCGAGCTGACGAATGACCGTTCCCGAGGTGTGCTGCGATGTGGGGGTGTTTTCCGGAAACATTCTAGTAGTGCGGCGCATAGCGGGTGTTTACGGCCCCGAGAAAGTATCGGCTTGAACCAATTTCGAGCCGTTCTCCACCGCGTCCACCAATATTTCCGACCGGCTGACCGATATGTCGACCTCGTGCGTTTCCGGTGCGCCCGGCCCTGAGTAGGGTGCCTGGTGCACGCGTCGGACGGGGACGGACAGGGGAAGATGGCCGCGGAGTTATTCGAGGGGCACTACGTATGGCATCCGGCGGCCGACGACCGCTTGCTCGCGAGCGTATGCGTGGACGTGCGCGCCGGAAGATATCTGAGTGCCCGTGAGGCGCTGGCCGAAACGCGTGCCGACTTCGCCCTGCGCGCCCACCGCTCCCTGGTCCTCGCCTCCGAGGCGGCAGGCACCGATCTGGTGGAACGGTGGCTGGCCGAGGAGCCGGGCCCCGAGTCGGCGCTGATGTGGGCCCGGGTGGCCGTCCAGCGGGCGATCCGGGCGGCCGACGCCCGGGACGAGCGGGCCGAGGCGCTGGAGCGGATCGCCCTCGCCGCCTGCGACCGGGCCAGCGCCATGAACCCCGCCGACCCCACGCCCTGGGCCGCCAAACTGGCCATGGCCCGGCTGCACCGCCCGCACGACCCCGCCCCGGGCGGCCTGCTGACCTCACCGTCCGGCCCCTGGCGGCTGTTCGCGCACACCCTCGCCCTCGACCCCTGGAACCGAGAGGCCCACCACCGCTTCCTGTCCTTCTTCTTCACCCGGTACGGCGGCTCGGTCAACGCGGCCTGGGACGTCGCCGCCTTCCTCGCCCAGCGGGCCCCCGCCGACTCCGCCCTGCGGCTGCTGCCGCTGGTCGCGCTGGTGGAGAGCCACAACCCCACCCAGCTGCTCGCCGAGCGGGTCTGGGAACAGCCCCAGTGGCGCAGCACCGCGCTGTCGGTCTACCACAACTGGCTGCCCGTGGCCGCCGGATACCGCTTCACCCCGGTGCTCGACCTGGCCTACCTTGCGCACGCGCTGGTCATGGCCCGGTGCGAGTTCGAGGCCCGGGCGGTCTTCACGGTCATGGGGCCGTACGCCTCACGCATGCCCTGGAGCGTCTTCGGCGAACCGGCCGACCAGCTCTCCCGGGCCCGCCGCGCCTGCGGCCTGCCCATCCCCTCCTAGAGCCCCAGAGAAAGGCCGGCACGTGTCAGAACGCACAGCGGACCCCGTCACGCTCGACGACGACGCGACCCTGCACGCGATGGGTTATCCGCGGAAACTCACCCGCCGATTCCAGGCCTTCGACAATTTCGCCATCTCCTTCACCATCATCAATATTCTCTCCGGGATCTTCTCGTCCTTCGGATTCGGTATGAACGCGGGTGGCCCCCGCATTCTCGTGTTCGGCTGGATCGGCGTCTGTGTGATGGTGCTCTGCATCGGGGCCGCCATGGCGGAAGTCGCCTCCGCCTATCCGACGAGCGGCGCCCTGTATTTCTCCGCCGGTAAACTCGCCAAACGGCACAAGGGCGCCTGGTCCTGGTACACGGGCTGGCTGAACTTCGTGGGCCAGATCGGCGGCACCGCGGCCACCGGATACGCGGCCGCCACCTTCATCCAGGCGTTCGTCGCCCTGCAGTGGCCCTCGTACACGCCGACCGCCCACCAGACGGTCCTGATCACGGCCCTGATCATCGTGGTCCAGGGGCTCGCCAACACCTACACCGTCCAGCTCGTCGCCGTACTGAACCGCATTTCCGTCTGGTGGCTGCTGATCGGACTCGTGGTGATCGTGAGCACACTGATCGTGATGCCGGACCACCACCAGTCGGCGTCCTTCGTGACGCATTTCGTGAACAACACCGGCTTCACCAACGGCCTTTACGGCGGCCTGCTCGGGCTGCTGGTCACCAGCTGGACCTTCACCGGCTTCGACGGCAGCTTCCACATGTCCGAGGAGACCGTCCAGGCGACCGTCAACGCACCCAGGGGGATCATCCGGTCCATCGGGTATTCGGCGATCACCGGCCTCATCCTGATGCTCGCGCTGGTGTACAGCATCGGCAACTACGACAAGGTGGCGAGCTCCTCAGCGCCGCCCGTCCAGATTCTCATCGACGGCCTCGGCATGGGCTGGGCCAAGGCGATGCTGCTCGTCGTCATCGGCGCCATGCTCTTCTGCGGCCTCGCCAACCTCACCAGCAACACCCGGCAGATCTTCGCCTTCTCCCGGGACGGCGCGATGCCCGGCTCCCGCCTGTGGCACTCGGTCTCGCCCCGCACCCGGACCCCCGTCAAGGCCGTCTGGCTCGCGGTGGCCTGCTCGCTCGCCCTGGTGGTGCCGGGCTGGTGGTCGCACACGGCGTTCACCGCGATCGTCAGCGTCAACGTCGTCGGCCTATTCCTCGCCTACGCCGTGCCGGTGTTCCTGCGGCTGCGCCTGGGCGACGACTTCCGGCCGGGGCCGTGGAACCTGGGCCGCTGGAGCAGGCCGGTCGGCTGGCTGGCGGTGGTCTGGATCCTGCTCAGCAGCATCCTGTTCATGCTGCCGCAGGCCTCGCCGATCACCGTCGACTCCTTCAACTACGCGCCGATCGCACTGGCCGTCGTCCTGGCCGTGGCCACGGTCTGGTGGTTCGCCACCGCCCGCCGCCGCTTCCAGGGCCCGGTCAGCTACGGCCGCCCCGACGAGGTCGCCGCGATGGACCTCATCTGACCGACCAGGACCCGTTTGCCCATATGAAGGAGGCCCGGGCGACCGCGCCGGGGCCTCCTTCAGTGGACGAGACCAATATTGATGGGCGTGGCACGGGCCGAAGTGCTGGCAGGGGCATGGCGCCTGCTCCATAGTTGGCGCACAGCCCTTGCTCCGGATCAGCCGTGACGCGCACACCTGGGGGTCCTCCACCCATGAGCAGAGCCGAAAAGCCGTCCCGCAGAACCGTTCTGGCAGCCGCCGCCTCCGTCGCGGCGGCCGTGGCCCAGAGCGTGGTCCCCGTGGCGCCGGCGGTCGCCGCGCCGGAGACCGACGCCGACGACACCGCCCGGACCGAGACCCGCCGGGCCGGGAACGGCCGTGCCGGCCACGGCCGGGACGGGACCCGCCCGATCGACTACCGCTCCTGGACGACCTACAGCGACTGGAAGACCGGCACCGCCAAGGGCGTCGGCGCCGTCGCCGGGAACCGCCCCGGCGTGGTGATCGGCACCCCGGCCGGCACCACCTCCTACACCGACCCCCACACCGGCACCACCGCCGCCTGGGAGTACGCCACCTGGACCGGCCCGGTGCACCGGCTCGCCGTCCCCGCCACCGAGACCATCGCCTCCTGGAACGCGGACACCCCGGCCGGCACCTGGATCCAGGTCGAACTGCACGGCACCTACTCCGACGGCACCGCGACCCCCTGGTACGTCATGGGCCGCTGGGCGGCCGGCGACCAGGACATCAAGCGGACGTCGGTGGACGGCCAGACCGACGGCAAGAGCACCATCTGGACCGACACCTTCGCCGTCGACGACGCCACCACGGGTCTGCGCCTCACCTCGTACCAACTGCGTCTGACCCTCTACCGCAAGCCGGGCACCAAGCTCACCCCGACGGTCTGGCGGCTCGGCGCCATGGGCTCCGACATCCCGGACCGCTTCACCGTCCCGGCCTCCACCCCGGGCCTGGCCCAGGAACTCAAGGTCCCCCGCTACTCCCAGGAGATCCACAAGGGCCAGTACCCCGAGTACGACAACGGCGGCGAGGCCTGGTGCAGCCCCACCTCCTCGCAGATGATCGTCGAGTACTGGGGCGGCCGGCCCACCGCGGCGCAGCTGGCCTGGGTGGACCCGTCCTACACCGACCCGCAGGTCTGCTACGCGGCCCGCTACACGTACGACTACCAGTACGGGGGCTGCGGCAACTGGCCGTTCAACGCCGCCTACGCGTCGACGTACCAGGACCTCCAGGGCGTGATAACGCGACTGGCCTCGCTCACCGACCTGGAGACCCTGATCGCGGCCGGCATCCCGGCCATAACGTCACAGTCGTTCCTCGCGTCGGAGCTGACGGGTGCCGGTTACGGCACCTCCGGGCACCTGATGACCGTGATCGGCTTCACCGCGGACGGCGACGTGATCGCCAACGACCCGTTCTCGGCCGACGACGACGCGGTGCGGCGGGTCTACCTGCGCCGGGAGTTCGAGAACATCTGGCTGCGGACCAAGCGGTACAACGCCAGCGGCAAGGTCGTCTCCGGCACCGGAGGCGTCTGCTACCTGTACTTCCCGGCCTGTCCGAGCCCGGCCCAGCTCAAGGCGCTCGCAGCGGTCGGCGTGCGCTGACCTGGCACGACGGCGGCCCCCGGGTGTCCCGGGGGCCGACTCTCCTGTGACCAAGCTCTCCGCCGCAAAAGCCGCAATCAATGGCATGGTGGACTTCATGACCACACACTCCGCCACTGCCGCCCGCGCCCGTACCGGCGGCCCCAAGGACGACGGCCCGAAGGTTCTGGAACATGTCATGGGCTGGACTCTTGTGGTGGTCATCGCCATGTTGGTGACTCAACTCGGCCTGCTGTGACCTGAACTGACATACTGCGGATGTCCCGCAGCCGTTGAGACCAGGGTCGATATTGAATATCAGTCAACAGCGTGCCGCCGCCCGTCCCAGGGCGCGCGGCACCGAGCGTTCCGTGGCTCGTCGCGCCGAACTCATCGCCATTGGGCGGAAGTTGTTCGCCGATACCTCGTACGACGCGCTCTCCATGGACGACATCGCCAAGCAGGCGCATGTCGCCAAAGGGCTGATCTACTACTACTTCCAGTCGAAGCGCGGCTACTATCTGGCGATCATCCAGGACTCCGTCGCCGACCTGGTCACCTATGCCGCGAGCGGCCTGGAGCTGCCCCAGGTGGACCGCGTCCACCGGACCATCGACAGCTACCTGCGCTACGCCGAGCACCACCAGGCCGCGTACCGCACGATCGTCAGCGGCGGTGTCGGCTTCGACACCGAGGTGCACGCCATCCGGGACGGGGTGCGCGAGGCGATCGTCGCGACCATCGCCGAGGGCGCCTACGGCCGCACCGACATCGCCCCGCTCGCCAGGGTCGGACTGCTCGCCTGGCTGTGCAGCGTGGAGGGCGCGACCCTCGACTGGATCGACCGGCCCGAACTCTCCCGCGAGACCCTGTGCGAGCTGCTGGTCAAGACGCTCGGCGGCACCCTGCGCGCCATCGAGGAACTCGACCCGTCCTACCGTGCCCCGGCCCCGGCCCGCCGGGACACCTGACGCGCCGGGCCTGTCCGTCCACGGCACCCGCCGGACAGGCCCCTGGGGCGGAGGGCTCGTGGTTCCCCCGCCCCAGGCCCCCGGGACCGGGGTCAGTTGATGGCCTTGATCAGCTCACCGTTCGCGGTGTCGCCGCTCAGCTCCCAGAAGAAGGTGCCGCCCAGACCCTGCTGGTTCTTGTAGGTCATCTTGGTCGCGATGGTCGCCGGGGTGTCGTAGCTCCACCAGTCGCTGCCGCACTTCGCGTACGCCGTGCCGCCCACCGTGCCGGTCGCCGGGCACTTGGTCCTGAGCACCTTGTAGTCGTCGATGCCCTGCTCGTACGTCCCCGACGCCGGACCGGTCGCCGAGCCGCCGGGCGCCGCCTGGGTGACGCCGGTCCAGCCGCGGCCGTAGAAGCCGATGCCGAGCAGCAGCTTGGCGGCCGGTATGCCGAGGCCCCTGAGCTTGGCGATGGTCGCCGAGGTGTAGAAGCTCGCCGTCGGGATGCCCGAGTAGGAGTTCAGCGGTGAGTGCGGGGCCGTCGGACCGGTCGAGGCCCAGGCGCCGAAGTAGTCGTACGTCATCGGGTTGTACCAGTCGACGTACTGCGCCGCGCCCGCGTAGTCGGCCGCGTCGATCTTGCCGCCGCCGGTGGCGTCGGCGGTGATCGCCGCCGTCACGAGCGAGCCGCTGCCGAACTTCGCGCGCAGCGCCGCCATCACCTTCCGGAACGCGTCCCGGCCGCTGGTGTCGCAGGTGTTGCCGCAGGCGTTCGGGTACTCCCAGTCGATGTCGATGCCGTCGAAGACGCCGGCCCACTTGGAGTTCTTGACCAGGTCGTAGCAGGACTGCGCGAAGGCGGTGGGGTTCCTGGCGGCCTCGCCGAAGCCGCTCGACCAGGTCCAGCCGCCGAAGGACCAGAGGATCTTGAGGTTCGGGTGCTTCTTCTTCAGCTTCAGCAGCTGGTTGAAGTTGCCGCGCAGCGGCTGGTCCCAGGTGTCCGCGACGCCGTCCACGGACTCGGCGGCGGTGTAGGCCCGGTCGGTCGCCGCGTACGAGTCGCCCATCGCGCACTTGCCGCCGGTGACGTTGCCGAAGGCGTAGTTGATGTGGGTCAGCTTCGCGGCCGAGCCGGAGGTCTCGACGTTCTTGACCAGGTACTTGCGGTCGTAGGTGCCCCATTCCGTGAAGTAGCCGACGACCTTGGAGCCGGCCTGCACCTGGGGGGCGGACGGGGCGGACGGGGCGGCCGCGGACGCGGTGCCCGCGCCGGCCAGCAGCCCGGCGCCGAGGACGGCGCAACAGGCCGCGGAGAGCAGCGCCCGGAAGCGGGAGCGGTGGGAGGTGTGCATCGGGTGTCTCCTCCTGGGGGAGAGGGGAACGCGCGCCGATTGGCATGAACGCGGTAAAGCGTTGGTCATGAACCTTAGGAGGACTAGACCAGTAGGGTCAATGGTTCGGACCAATTTCGCGGGTTTCGAATGTTGGCCTGGAATTCCTGAAGTAAGCGGTCGTTAACTGGTGACGGGAGGTCCCCGATCGGGCATACTCACTGCGCAGCCGCAGGTCAGCAGCTTCCGAGACCCGGAACGCCGACCTCGGCCGCACCCGCACGACAGGCGGAGCCGCCCCTATCCCACGGGCCGTGACCGCCGTTGCCCGACAGGGAGGAGACCGACGCCATGTCCGACCGCGACCCGCAGCCGGTGGAGCGTCAACTGCCCACGGACGAGGCGAGGGACCTGCTCGCGCTGGTCCGCGAGATCGCCCGGCGTGAGATCGCGCCGCAGGCGGCCGAGGAGGAGGACGCCGGGCACTTCCCGCGCGAGGTCTTCACCCTGCTCTCCGAGTCAGGCCTGCTCGGCCTGCCCTACGACGCCGAGTACGGCGGCGGCGACCAGCCCTACGAGGTCTACCTCCAGGTCCTGGAGGAACTGGCCGCGGCCCGGCTCACCGTCGGCCTCGGCGTCAGCGTGCACACGCTCGCGAGCTACGCGCTCGCCGCTTACGGCACCAAGCAGCAGCAGGTCGAGCACCTGTCCGCGATACTCGGCGGCGGCCTGCTCGGCGCCTACTGCCTCTCCGAGCCGGCCTCCGGTTCGGACGCCGCCTCCCTGCGCACCAGGGCCGTCCGGGACGGCGACTCCTGGGTGATCAACGGCACCAAGGCCTGGATCACGCACGGCGGCATCGCCGACTTCTACACGGTCATGGCCCGCACCGGCGCCGAGGGCTCGCACGGGATCACCGCCTTCCTGGTCCCCGGTGACACCGAGGGCCTCAGCGGTGCGGTGCCCGAGAAGAAGATGGGCATGAAGGGCTCGCCCACCGCCCAGGTCCACTTCGACGACGTCCGTGTCCCCGACGAGCGCCGCCTCGGCGAGGAGGGCCAGGGCTTCGCCATCGCCCTCTCCGCGCTGGACTCCGGGCGGCTCGGCATCGCGGCCTGCGCGATCGGCCTGGCCCAGGCCGCCCTGGACGAGGCGGTCGGCTACGCCACCGGGCGACGGCAGTTCGGCCACCCCATCGCCGACTTCCAGGGCCTGCGCTTCATGATCGCCGACATGGCCACCCAGATCGAGGCCGGCCGGGCCCTCTACCTCGCGGCGGCCCGGCTGCGCGACGCTGGCCGGCCGTTCGCCAAGCAGGCCGCCATGGCCAAGCTGCACTGCACCGACACCGCGATGAAGGTCACCACCGACGCCGTCCAGATACTCGGCGGGTACGGCTACACCGCGGACTTCCCGGTCGAGCGCTACATGCGCGAGGCCAAGGTCCTGCAGATCGTCGAGGGCACCAACCAGATCCAGCGGATGGTCATCGCCCGTCACGTGGCGGGGCCGGAAAGTCGCTGAGCTCGCTGAACTGCCCGCGGGTGACCGTCGGCGCCGCCAGCCTGACCCACTCCGGGTCGTGGCGGCCCGGCAGGGCGCGGCCCCGGTCGGCCCAGGTCCGCATCAGGTCGCGGTAGATGGGTGGATCCTGCGGCGGGGGCGGCGGCAGCGATGCCGCGGGCGGGGGTACGAAGATCCGGCGCTGACGGCCGAGGGCGGTGTAGGTGGTCGTCACGTCCGGCCAAACGCGGGGGCGGCCGCCCTGGTCACCGATCTCCCGAATCGTGCGTGAGTTCGTGGACGTCCGTTCCCGGATCTGGCCTCGGTCCGTTTTCTGACGTACCGTCAGCCGGACCGTCTCCAGCCTCCGGGGAGGCCTGCCATGGCCGACGACCGTCCCGCACCGCTCGACGAGTACCCCGTGCACCAGGTCCCGCTCTCCATGAAGCACGTCGCCACCGGGGACCGGAACGCCTACGACCGCTGCATCTTCCACGTCCTCGACCACGACGGCCGCGCCCTGCTCATCCTCGGTCTCGGCGTCTACCCGAACGTCGGGGTGATCGACGCCTACGCCACCCTGCGCACCGGGGACACCCTGCACGCGGTCCGCGCCTCGGACGCCCTGGGCGACGACCGGATGCGGCTCGCGGTCGGCCCGCTGCGCATCGAGGTCGAGGAACCGCTCCGGCGCTTCCGCCTGACCTGTGACGACGACGCGCTCTCCTGCGACCTCGTCTGGACGGCCGGCTTCCCGGCCCTGTGGGAGCCGCACCACCTCCAGCGCCGGGGCGACCGGCTCACCCTGGAGGGCCGCAGGTTCGTGCAGGCCGGGGGAGTGTCCGGGGTGATCCGGGCCGGCGGCGAGGAGTTCCGGGTCGACCCGGCGGGCTGGACCGGCACCCGGGACCGCAGCTGGGGCGTCCGCCCGATCCCGGGGGAGGAGGCCGGGCGGCTCACCGAGGAGAATCCGACCGAGGGCTTCCACTGGATCTGGTGCCCGGTCCGCTTCGAGGACCGCTTCCTGATGGTCATCACCCAGGAGGACGCCGACGGCCACCGCACCCTGAACGAGGCCACCCTGGTCCGCCCCGGCGACCGCGACCGCCAACTCGGCTGGCCGCACACCGAGATCGCCTACCGCTCCGGCACCCGGCACCCCGAGCGGGCCGTCGTCCACCTCGGCGACCCGCGCAAACCCCGGGAACTGGAGGTGGAGATCCTCACCTCCTCGCCGCTCGCGGTGGGCGCCGGCTACCCGCCGGCGGACGACTGGCAGCACGGCACCTGGCAGGGCCGGGGATGGGTGGACCGCCGTACCTACGACCTGACCACGCCGCACCCCCGCGCGGCCTACGGCGTCACCGACCACTCCGCCCGCTTCCGCCTGGACGGGCGGACCGGCCACGGCATCTTCGAGCACGGCTCGTTCGGCAGACACGATCCCAGCGGCTTCACCGGCTTCGACTCGGTGGCGCCCTGAAGGAGGAGGCCGGGATGACGACGAAACCGCGCCCACGCACCACGACCCGCGACCCGGAGGACCTCACGCGCCGGCTGACCGCCTGGCTGGACACCCGGCTCCCCGGGGCCAAGGCCGTCGGCGTCACGGTCCCCGCCACCAACGGAATGTCCAGCGAGACCCTGCTCTTCGAGATCGAGCACCCCGAACCACCGCTGAGGGCCTGCGCGTTGAGACTGGCGGCGGATCCGTCCGCGTACACGGTCTTCCCGTCGTACGACCTCACCCGCCAGTACCGCACCATGCGGCTGGTCGCCGACCACACGGACCTGCCCGTCCCCCGGGTCCTGTGGCTGGAGGAGGACCCCGGACCGCTCGGCGCGCCCTTCTTCGTGATGGAGCGCGTCGCGGGGCGCGTTCCGCCCGACGTCATGCCCTACACGTACGAGGGGAACTGGCTGCACGCGGCGACCGACGCGGAACGCGAACATCTCGAAGCCGTCTCCGTCGGCCTGCTGGCCCGGCTGCACGACCAAGTGCCTCTGCCCGAGGCCGAGTTCCTCGCCCTTCCCGGGGGCGGCGACGCCCTGCACCGGCATGTCGAGTCCCAACGGCGCTACTACGACTGGGTGGTGGTCGGTCTCGCCCGCTCACCCCTGATCGAGGCAGCCTTCGACCGGCTGGCCGACCTGTGGCCGCGCGAGCCCGGTACGCCCGTCCTCAACTGGGGCGACGCCCGGATCGGGAACGTCGTCTACGACGGCTTCGACCCCGTCGCCGTCCTCGACTGGGAGATGGCGGCACCGGCTCCGCGTGAGGTGGACCTCGGCTGGACCGTCTACCTGCACCGCTTCTTCCAGGACCTCACGGCCGCCTCCGGACAGCGGGGACTGCCCGCGTTCCTGCGCCGCGACCGCGTCGAGGCCCGCTACGCCCGCCTGACCGGCCACACCCCGCGGGACATGGACTTCTACACCCTGTACGCCGCCCTGCGGCACGCGATCGTCATGCTGCGCATCGCCTATCGGCAGGTGTACTTCGGTGAGGCCGCCGTCCCGGCGGATCCGGACACACTGATCCTGCACCACGGCAGTCTGCGCGCCATGGTGCAGGGCAGTTACTGGGACGCGGTGCGGTGACTCAGGCAGCCTGACGGACGGCGGTGTAGCCGCCGGGGCGCATCGCCCGTACGCGCATCGGGCGCGAGCCCGGGCCGCCGACGTGCGAGAAGGGCTGCGTCCGCCAGTTCAGACCCTGCGGGAGGGTGAGCAGGAGGGCGGTGTCCTGCTCCTGCGGCTCGGCCGACTCGTCCGCGGACGGGGCCTCGTCCGCCGCGCGGCCCGTGCCGGCACAGACCGTGAGGCCGAACGGGTTCCACGGCGAGGCGCACAGCGCGTGCTCCGGCAGGAACTCCTCGTCCGCCAGCAGCGCGATGGACTGCGCGCAGTCCGGGCAGATCACCCGGAACATCTCGAAGGTGTCGTAGGCGTCCAGTTCCTCGGCCTCGTAGAGGTCGGGTTCGACGCCCTCCGGCTCGGGCTCGACAACCAACTGCGGGCGCTTGGGCGTGGTACGACCAGGGCGCTTAAGACTCTGCATGGGTAACTCCCCCTCGGGCTGGGCCGTTACGGCACTGCGGCCTCGACCACAGCAAGCACTTCCCGTCCGCTCTCGGCGGTAATCACGAGAACATCACGGAGCCCGTTCGAGGGCTGTGGCGTTCGTCACATGCCGCGCGCAGGTGCCCGCTGCGGCGGTTTTTTCCGCGGGTCGGCTCGCGGCCGACGCCCCGTGGCATCACAAACCGGCCATGACCTGGGCCGCTGACCTATCCGTGGAGATCAGGCGCACTGTAGTTTTTGCGCCATGGAGGAGCTGGACCGTCAAATCGTGCAGCTGCTCGTCAAGGACGGGCGGATGAGCTACACGGACCTGGGCAAGGCCACGGGTCTGTCCACGTCGGCCGTGCACCAGCGGGTGCGCCGCCTGGAGCAGCGTGGCGTCATCCGCGGCTATGCCGCGGTCGTCGACCCGGAGGCCGTCGGGCTGCCGATGACGGCGTTCATCTCGGTGAAACCCTTCGACCCCAGCGCCCCCGACGACATCGCGGACCGCCTGGCCGGCGTCCCCGAGATCGAGGCGTGCCACAGCGTGGCGGGCGACGAGAACTACATCCTCAAGGTACGGGTGGCGACCCCGCACGAACTGGAGGAGCTGCTGGCCAGGCTGCGCAGCCTGGCCGGGGTGTCGACGCGGACGACGGTGGTGCTGTCGACGCCGTACGAGGCGCGTCCGCCGAAGATCTGAGCGGGCCGCCACCGCTGCCGCCACCCGCGCGTGCTGCGGTTGCTGCCGTTGTCGTCGCCACCGCTACGGCCGCCGCCATCGCGATCGCTGAGGCTGCCGCCCCCCGCCACCGCCGTGGGCAGTCGTTCGGCAGGGCGGAACGGCTGGGCGCGGCCGACGGCTCCGGGGGCCTTGGAACGTGCTCCGAGTGCAGCCGAGTGTCGACTGCGGGTGGTCGGGGGCTGGTCGCGCAGTTCCTCCTCCAGCCTTCGGCCGGGGGTACCCCAGCGCCCCTGATGGGGCGCGTTTCGGGCGCCCCCCTGTCCAGAGGCGCCGGTGGCAGGGGCGAAACTGTTCCCCATGAGTGAGCGCAGCCCCGAGCCCAAGACCGTCCTTCTCCGCCGCGGCGAGGTCCACAGTCCCGCCGATCCGTTCGCGACCGCGATGGTCGTGGAGCGGGGGCAGGTCGCCTGGGTCGGCTCCGAAGGCGCCGCCGACGCGTTCGCGGACGGGGTCGACGAGGTCGTCGACCTCGACGGGGCCCTGGTCACCCCCGCCTTCACGGACGCCCATGTCCACACCACGTCCACCGGGCTCGCCCTGACCGGCCTGGACCTGTCCGGGGCCGGTTCCCTGGCCTCGGCCCTGGCGCTGGTCAGGGACTTCGCCGCCGCCCGCCCGGACGACCGGGTCCTGCTCGGGCACGGCTGGGACGCCGCCCGCTGGGCCGACGACCGCCCGCCGACCCGCGCCGAGCTGGACGCGGCCACCGGCGGACGCCCGCTCTATCTCTCCCGTATCGACGTCCACTCGGCGGCCGTCACCACGGCCCTGCTGGACCTGGTGCCGGGCGCGGTCCCGCGCCAGGACGCTCCGCTCACCGGCGACGCCCACCACGCCGTACGCGCCGCCGCGTTCGCGGCCGTGACGCCCGCCCAGCGTGCGGCGGCCCAGCGCACCGCCCTCGCGCACGCCGCCTCGCTCGGCATCGGCACCGTGCACGAGTGCGGCGGGCCGAAGATCTCCTCCGAGGACGACTTCACCGGCCTGCTGCGGCTCGCCGCCGAGCTGCCCGGACCGCGCGTCGTCGGCTACTGGGCCGAGGAGGACACCGAGAAGGCCCGCCGACTCGGCGCGCTCGGCGCCGCCGGCGACCTGTTCGTCGACGGCGCCCTCGGCTCCCACACCGCCTGCCTGCACGAGCCCTACGCCGACGCGGGGCACACCGGCGCCACCTACCTGGACGCGGACGCCGTCGCCGCTCATGTCACCGCCTGCACCGAGGCCGGTCTGCAGGCCGGTTTCCACGCCATCGGCGACGCCGCCGTGACCGCCGTCGTGGAGGGCGTCCGGGCCGCCGCCGAGAAGGTCGGCCTGGCCCGCGTCCGCGCCGCCCGGCACCGCGTCGAGCACGCCGAGATGCTCACACCCGAGCACATCGCCGGCTTCGCCGAACTCGGCCTGATCGCCTCGGTGCAGCCCGCCTTCGACGCGCTGTGGGGTGGCGCGGACGGCATGTACGCCCAGCGGCTCGGCGCCGAGCGGGCCGGCACCCTCAACCCGTTCGCCGCCCTCCTCAAGGCCGGGGTCCCGCTCTCCTTCGGCTCCGACAGCCCCGTCACCCCGCTCGACCCCTGGGGGACCGTCCGGGCCGCCGCCTTCCACCACACACCCGAACACCGGGTCTCCGTCCGCGCCGCGTTCACCGCGCACACCCGCGGCGGCTGGCGCGCGATCGGCAGGGACGACGCTGGCGTCCTGGTGCCGGGCGCGCCCGCCGACTACGCGGTCTGGCGCACCGACGAACTGGTGGTGCAGGCTCCGGACGACCGGGTCGCCCGCTGGTCCACCGACCCGCGCTCCGGCACCCCCGGCCTGCCGGACCTGACCCCCGGCCGCGAGCTGCCGGTCTGTCTGCGCACCGTGGTGGGCGGCCGGACCGTGTTCGTACGACCGGGCGAGTGACCCGCCGCATTCGTACGGCCGGGCGAGTGATCTCCCGGGGTGGCGCGGCCGTGATCGATGGCCGCCGCTCCGTCGCGCGACCTGCGCATCCTCTGCGCTGACCAGGGGTTTGGGGCTGTTTCCGCAGGTCAGACGGCTGTTGACAGCCAGCGGCAGCGGGCCGGTAGGTTCGGCGGAGTCCACCACCGGACGCCCGACCATGGAGCAGTTCGCGCACTCGTCGCAGCGCCGCTGGGTCAGGGACGGTGTGCCGCACCGGGGCACCGTCACTGGGAGCCAGGCTCAGCGCCCGCGCCGACGAGGGAACGTTCCGGCCGGTCGGGAGGTGTGACCCGGGTGGGGCCCGGACGCTCAGTAGACAACGGCTTTCGGTCGACCCGCAGCCAGCGGGTCCCAGGTCGGCCCGAAGGGCGCCGGGCCCCCATCCGCAGGAGAGGCAGCCCTGCCCCGCAGGGGAACAAAGTGGCGCCGCGGGGGAACACGGTGGCGAAAGTACGGATGGCGGGCACCCGAAACGGGCATCCTTACCCCGTTCTTGCGGAATCGACACCACCATACGAATGAGCTGTCGCGTCAGTGCAGGCCGCGGCCACTATGGTGGTCCCCTGCGTACGACATGAAGGGGCAGCAGTGAACGACGGCGACGGGACCCTCGCGGCCAAGGCGCAGGGGCGGCGGTTCGGCCCGCTCGGCACGGCCTTGGTGATCATTCCCACGTACAACGAGGCGGAGAACATCAAGTCCATCGTCGGCCGGGTGCGCCAGGCCGTCCCCGACGCGCACGTGCTGGTGGCGGACGACAACAGCCCCGACGGCACGGGCAAGCTCGCCGACGAACTGGCCGCCGAGGACGACCACGTCCAGGTGCTCCACCGCAAGGGCAAGGAAGGCCTCGGCGCCGCCTACCTCGCGGGCTTCCGCTGGGGCATGGACAACGGCTACGGCGTGCTCGTCGAGATGGACGCCGACGGCTCCCACCAGCCGGAGGAACTGCCCCGGCTGCTGACCGCGCTGAAGGGCGCCGACCTGGTGCTCGGCTCCCGCTGGGTGCCCGGCGGCCGGGTGGTCAACTGGCCGAAGTCCCGTGAGTTCATCTCCCGGGGCGGCTCCCTGTACTCCCGGCTCGCCCTCGACCTTCCCCTGCGGGACATCACCGGCGGCTTCCGCGCCTTCCGCCGCGAGACCCTGGAGGGCCTGGGGCTCGACGAGGTCGCCTCCCAGGGCTACTGCTTCCAGGTCGACCTGGCCCGCCGCGCGGTCAAGGCCGGCTTCCAGGTCGTCGAGGTGCCCATCACCTTCGTCGAGCGGGAGTTCGGCGACTCCAAGATGAGCCGCGACATCCTGGTCGAGGCGCTGTGGCGGGTCACCTCGTGGGGCGTCACCGAGCGGGTGGGCAGGATGACCGGCAAGGGCAGGCCTTCCTAGCGGACGCCCGGGAAGCTCACAGTTCCGGTTGATCATCCCCTTATGCCGCACTGAGCCGGGCCCAGGCACACTGGGTGCATGACGACTGGCGCGCAGACCCCTCCGCACACCACCCGGCCCCGCCGCTCCCGGCTCGGCAGATACCTGCCGCTGGGTCTCGCGGTGTGGCTGGTGCTGGAGATCTGGCTGCTGACGGTGGTCGCGGGCGCGGCGGGCGGCATGACCGTGTTCCTGCTGCTGGTGGCGGGTTTCGTCGCCGGTTCCGTGGTCATCAAGCGGGCCGGCCGGCGGGCCTTCCGGAGCCTCAACGAGGCGATCCAGCGCGGCGGCTCCCCGGAGCGCGGCGGTGACAACGGCCTGATGATGCTGGGCGGCCTGCTCCTCATGATCCCCGGCCTGGTCTCCGACGCCCTCGGCCTGCTGCTCCTGCTCCCCCCGGTGCAGAAGGCGGCCTCGCGTATCGCGGAACGCACCCTCGACAGCAAACTCCGCGCCGCCGCCCCCGGCACCCTCGGCAACGCCTTCCAGCAGGCCCGCATGCACCGCCCGGACGGAAAGGTCGTGCAGGGCGAGGTGATCCGCAACGACGTCCCCCGGCCGGGTGACGAGCCGGCGGGGGAGCGGCCGCCGCTGACACGGTGAGTGCGCCCGCACCCGGAACAACCGAGGGCGCCGCACGTTCTGTGAACGTGCGGCGCCCTCGGTCGTTGTGTCGGCTTCCGTTGGACGGAACTGCAAGGACCTATGCGGACTTGCGGCTGTCCCTGGGGTGAATCGCGATGTTCATCGCCCCGGAACGCAGAACCGCGAGACGCTCCTCAAGGACCTCTTCGAGCTCCTCACGGGTGCGCCGCTCCATCAGCATGTCCCAGTGGGTACGCGCGGGCTTGGCCTTCTTCTCTTCAGGGCCGTCGCCGTCCACGAGGAGTGCTGGGGCCCCGCAGACCTTGCACTCCCACTCCGGCGGGATCTCCGCCTCGACCGAGAAGGGCATCTCGAACCGGTGCCCCTTCTCGCATGCGTACTCCACGGCCTGGCGCGGGGCCAGGTCGATACCGCGGTCCGTCTCGTAGCTGGTCACCACGAGGCGCGTACCGCGAAGAGCTCGCTCACTCATGAATCGTGCCTCCCGGGCTTGTCGCCCACAGGACAGGTGTCGCTGTCGTCGTCATCCGGTCAACGTCCGGTCGGCGGTAAAGATTCCCGTTCCGGGTCATGCGTCGCCGTCGTAGCCGCCCCTTGTTGTACCCACCAGCGCCCGGTTTGTCACATCTGCTAGCAGATGTCACCCAGCGTTTCGGTATCTTTGACGCGCAGTAACGGTACGCCTGGCAGGCCAAACGCGTACACTACCGCCCTTCCGCGTTGAACGCTAAATCTTCCCGCTAGATCTTCTGCGGAACCGGATTGCCGGCCTCGCCGATCGCCCGACGCACCGGCACCCGCGCGAGCAGCGCGAACCCGATGACGAAGAACGCCACCAGCGAGATGATCGCCGAGCGGTAGCTCCCGGTCAGCTGGTAGGTGATCCCGAACAACAGTGGTCCCAGCCAGCTCATCCCCCGATCGCTCATCTCGTACGCCGCGAAGTACTCGGCTTCTTTCCCGAGCGGTACGAGATGGGAGAACAGGGAGCGGGACAGGGCCTGGCTGCCGCCGAGGACGAGACCGATGCCGGCCGCGAGGGCGAAGAACCACACGGGTGCCTCGGCCGGCAGGAAGTACCCGGCCGCCAGCGTCACCGTCCATGCCACCAGCGATCCCAGGATGGTGCGTTTCGCCCCGTACGTCCTGGCCAGCCGTCCCATCGTCAGCGCGCCCGCCACGGCCAGCACCTGCACCATCAGGACGGCGCCGATGAGCGTCGACTGGCCGAGCCCGAGCTCCTCCGAGCCGTAGACGGACGCCTGGGAGATCACGGTCTGGATGCCGTCGTTGTAGATGAGGTAGGCCAGCAGGAAGGAGAGCGTCAACGGATGGCGGCGCATGTCCCGGGCCGTCGCCGCGAGTTGACGCAGCCCCGGCGTCGCCGCCTCGGCCGCCCGGCCGCCCCGGTCGCGCAGCCGTCGCAGCGGTACGAGGGTGAAGGCGCCCCACCACAGGCCCGCCGCGGCCAGGCAGACGCGGACCGCCTCGGTCTCGGAGAGGCCGAAGGAGTCGTGCGCGGAGTAGAGGACCAGGTTGACGATCAGTACCAGTGAGCCCGACGCGTAGCCGAAGGCCCAGCCCCGGGAGGAGATGGTGTCGCGCTCCTCGGGCGGGGCGATCTGGGGGAGGTAGGAGTTGTAGACCATCAGGGCGACGGACTGGGCGGCGTTCGCGACGATCAGCAGCAGCCCGCCGAGCAGGTAGCGGTCGCCGTCCAGGAAGAACATGCCCGTCGTCGCCGCGGCCCCGGTGTACGCGGCCACGCCGAGCAGCTGCTTCTTGCGGCCGGTACGGTCGGCCGCGCTGCCCACCAGGGGCATGAGCACGACCGCCAGGATCACCGACAGGGAGACCGAGTAGGCGAAGAAGGAGCCCGCCCGGACCGGGATGCCGAGCGGGTGCACATAGCCGTTGGCGTCCGCCGCGTGGTCGGCGACCGACGTGAGGTACGGGCCGAGGAACACGGTGAGGACGCTCGTCGAGTAGACCGAGCACGCCCAGTCGTAGAAGTACCAGCCGCGCTGTTCGCGCCGCAGCTCGGTGGCCTCGTCGTAGACCCCCGTCCGCACGGTTTCGGTGCCCACCCGTGCCCTCGCCTTTCCCGCAGCAGTACCGCCCGCGCGCCTCAGAACCAGACGCCGCGCTTCTGCATGACCTCACGCAACGTGTCGATGTGATCGGTCATGATGCCATCGACGCCCAGGTCCAGGAGCCGGTGCATCCGCTCGGGTTCGTTGATGGTCCACACGTGGACGTGCAGCCCGAGGGCGTGGGCGGCGCGCACGAAGCGCCGGTCGACCACCGGGACCCCCGACTGCGACTCGGGCACCTGGGCGGCCACCGCTGACCGGCGCACCGCGGCGGGCAGTCCCCAGGAGCGCAGCCGCAGCCCGACCACGCCCCGGGTGCCGAACGAGGTGGCCAGGCGCGGCCCGGCCAGCCGCTGCGCCCGCAGCACCCGCGCCTCCGAGAACGAGCCGACGCAGACCCGGTCGTAGGAGTCCGTCTTCTCGATCAGGTCGAGGAGCGGCCGCAGGGCCGGCTCCGCCTTGGCGTCCACGTTCCAGCGGACGTCCGGGAACTCCTCGAGCAGCTCCTCGAAGAGGGGGAGCGGCTCGCGGCCGGCCACGCGCGCGTGCCGTACGTCCTCCCAGGGCAGGTCGGCGATCCGGCCGACCCCGTCGGTGACCCGGTCCAGGGTGTCGTCGTGGAAGGCGACCAGCTTGCCGTCGGCCGTGGCGTGCACATCGGTCTCGATGTACCGGTAGCCGAGTTCGACCGCGCGCCGGAACTGCGCCACGGTGTTCTCCAGGCCGTCCGCGGCCCCGCCCCGATGGGCGAAGGCGATGGGGCCGGGGTGGTCCAGGTACGGGTGGCGTGTCAGCGTGCTCACCTGCGCAGTATCGCGCGCCCGGGTGACCCCGTGGCAACGACCGTGCTGCGACCGGATGCCGCCGGGACGGCGAACACCTTCAGGAACAGCTGCGCGAGGGGGCCGATGGACACGGCGTAGAGCAGGGTGCCGACGCCGACGGTCCCGCCGAGCGCGAATCCGCTGACGACCACCGCGACCTCGATCGCCGTCCGGATGAGCCGGATCGAACGGCCGGTACGCCGGTGCAGCCCCGTCATCAGACCGTCCCGGGGGCCCGGCCCGAAGCTCGCCGCGATGTACAGCCCGGTCGCCGCCCCGTTGAGCACGATGCCGGCCGCCATCAGCGGGATCCGTACGGCGAACGCGTGCGCCTCGGGCAGGACGGCGAGGGCGGCGTTCATGGCGAGGCCGATGACGAAGACGTTGGAGACCGTGCCGAGGCCCGGCCGCTGGCGCAGCGGGACCCACAGGAGCAGTACGACCGCCCCCACGACGATCGACACCGTGCCGATGCTCAGCCCGGTGTGCCCCGCGAGCCCCTGGTGCAGCACGCCCCAGGGCTCCAGCCCGAGGCCGGCCTCCACGAGCAGCGCGGAACTCACGCCGTACAGCGTGAGTCCCACGTAGAGCTGGATCAACCGCCGCCCGAGACGGCCTTGCGTGGACAAGAGATACCCCCTGGTGGTGAAGGTGGCCTGACCCGTGTCACTCTGTGGCTCGGGGGAGGAAGCCATCCATGGCCAATTCGGGGAAGGTGGACTGATTCTCATGGCGCAGTGGACCTCGGCGGTGGGTGCCGCGCAGCTCGCCCGGCTGCTCAGCTCGCAGCAGGAGCGCCCTGCCGGTCCCGGCACCCGGCGTCCGCCCGCCTATCGCGCGCTCGCCGACGGGGTCCGGCTGCTGGTGCTCGAAGGGCGCGTCCCGGTCGCCGCCCGGCTGCCCGCCGAACGCGAACTGGCGCTCTCCCTGTCCGTGAGCCGTACGACCGTGGCGGCGGCGTACGAGGCGCTGCGCGCGGAGGGGTTCCTGGAGTCCCGGCGGGGCGCCGGCAGCTGGACCGCCGTCCCGGCGGGCAACCCGCTCCCCGCCCGCGGCCTCGAACCACTGCCCCCCGAGGCCCTCGGCTCGCTGATCGACCTCGGCACCGCCGCCCTGCCCGCGCCCGAGCCCTGGCTGACCCGTGCGGTTCAGGGCGCCCTGGAGGAGCTCACGCCGTACGCCCACACCCACGGCGACTATCCGGCAGGCCTCCCGGTCCTGCGCTCGATGATCGCGGAGCGCTACACCGCGCGCGGGATCCCGACCATGCCCGAGCAGATCATGGTCACGACGGGTGCGATGGGCGCGATCGACGCGATCTGCCATCTCTTCGGCGGGCGCGGTGAACGCATCGCCGTCGAGTCGCCGTCGTACGCCAACATCCTCCAGTTGATGCGGGAGGCGGGCGCCCGCCTCGTCCCCGTCGCGATGGCCGAGGGGCTGTCGGGCTGGGACATGGACCGCTGGCGCCAGGTCCTGCGGGAGGCGGCGCCCCGGATCGCGTACGTCGTCGCCGACTTCCACAACCCCACGGGGGCGCTCGCCGACGAGGACCAGCGTCGTCGGCTGGTGGACGCGGCCCGCTCGGCGGGCACGGTGCTCGTCGCCGACGAGACGATGAGCGAGCTGTGGCTGGACGACGACGTGGAGATGCCCCGCCCGGTCTGCGGCTTCGACCCGGCGGGCTCGACCGTCATCACGGTCGGCTCCGCGAGCAAGGCCTTCTGGGCGGGCATGCGCATCGGCTGGGTACGGGCGGCTCCCGACGTGATCCGCAGCCTGGTCGCCGCGCGGGCCTATGCCGACCTGGGGACGCCGGTGCTGGAGCAACTGGCGGTGAACTGGCTGTTCAGCACGGGCGGTTGGGAGCAGGCTGTCGACCTGCGCCGGGCGCAGGCGCGGGAGAACCGGGACGCCCTGCTGAGAGCGATCCGGCGGGAGCTGCCGGCCTGGGAGTTCGAGGTGCCGAAGGGCGGTCTGACCTTGTGGGTCCGGGCGGGGGGACTGTCCGGCTCCCGGCTGGCGGAGGCGGGGGAGCGGGTGGGAGTGCGGGTGCCCTCGGGGCCGCGGTTCGGGGTCGACGGGGCTTTCGAGGGCTATGTACGCCTTCCGTTCACCGTGGGGGGAGCGGTGGCGGACGAAGCGGCGGCGCGGCTGGCGGCGGCGGCGCGGTTGGTGGAGTCGGGGGCGAGTGGGGGGAACGGCGAGGCGCCGCGGACTTTTGTGGCGTAGCGGCGGGGTGGTTCTTGGGCCGCGGGTCGGCGGGGGCTGGTCGCGCAGTTCCTTCCCCGGCCGAAGGCTGGGGGAGGCACCCGGCAAGCGCCGGTGAGCGTCCCCACCCCCACCTCAGCCCTCGGCGATCGCGGCTTCCAGCTGTGCCGCCTGCTCCACCACCCCGCTCCGCGGCGGCAGCAACGCCAGCACCGCCTCGCGGTCGACCTCGCTCGTCGCGTCGTCGTACGGATCCGGAGTCGCCGGCACCTGAAGCCGCAGCACCGGCCCGTGCCCCAGCCGCGCGTACCCCCGCCCCGGCGGCACCTGGGCCAGCGGTGTCGTGTGCGGCGGGGCCCCCAGCGCAGCCGCCAGCTCGTCCGGCAGCGCCGGTCCCAGGACGACACGCGCGCGTGCGTGCTGTCGCACCGCCTCGCTCAACACGTCCGCGCTGTCGAGCTGTTCGGCGACCACCACGGTGACGTTGGCCGCGCGGCCGTGCCGGAGGGGGGCCTGGAGGAGGGCCTGCGGGTCCTTGTGGCCGTCCGCCGAGGCCAGGTGGACGAAGGCGCTCGGGCGGTCGAGGAGGATCCACAGCGGCCGCCGGCAGTCGTCCGGCGGCGGATGGCCCGCCTGGCGCGCGCGGCTGAGGGCGATGAGCCGCCGCTCCGTCTCGTTCGCGGCCCACTCCAGGCTGGCCAGTGCCCCGCCGAGCCCGCACTCCACGGCCAGGACCCCGTCGCGCCCGGCGAGGCACATGTACTCGCCGGTGCCGCCGCCCTCGACGATGAGGACGTCGCCGTACTGGAGGGCCTGCAGGGCGATGGAGCGCAGCAGGGTCGAGGTACCGCTGCCGGGGCGGCCCATGACCAGCAGGTGCGGTTCGGTGGAGCGGACGCCGGTGCGCCAGACGACCGGCGGTACGTCACGCTGCTCGTCGCCGTACCCGAGCGGGAGCGTGCGCTGGACCTCGCTGGGGTCGGTGAACCCCAGGACCGTCTCGCCCGGCGCGGTGACGAAGCGCTGGGCGGCGATGTCGGTGGGCAGCGGGGCGAGGACGGTCACCGTGAGCCGGTTGCCCTCTTCGTCCCACGCGAAGTGGTACTCGCGGCCTCGCCCGGACTTCGCGGTGAGCAGGTTCTCGATCCGCGCGCGGGCCTGGGGCTCGCCGTCCGGGAAGTACGCGGGGTAGCGGAGCAGCAGCTGGCCGAGGCGGCCCGCGTCGTCGAACTCGTGGGCGAGGAAGGCCTTGTCCCACTCCCCGCCGTGTGCGTACAGCGGCGCCGGGTCCTCGGCGGCCGAGAAGTACGGCACCAGGGCCTCGTACAGGGACTGGAGCCGCTGGGTCTGCGACTCGTCGGGGCCCTCCGGCGCGGACGGGGCGCGGTCACGGCCCTGCCAGGCGCTCGCCGCCATCAGGGTGATGACGGCGAGCAGCGGCCCGTACGGCACCAGCGCCACGACCAGGACGACGGAGGCCGCCAGGAACAGCAGCGGCCCACGCTTGTCCTTGGGTGTCTCCGCCCATCTGCGCCGCCCGGCCGAGGCCAGCCGGCTCAGCCCGCGGGTCACGGTGATGAGCGGGTGGAGGACGTCGGTGGCGCTGTCGGCGGCCGTCCGGGCCAGCTCCCGGCTCCGGGCGAGCTGCGCGCCGCCGTTGCTCAGAATGCGGGGGAGAGGGCGCCGGGCCACTGCTGTCTCCTCACGGTGCGTACGGGCGGGTGCGGCATCAGAACTTGATGCCGCCGAGCAGGCTCGCCAGGCTCTCGCCGCCTGCCTTGATGCTCGGTGCGATGGCCGTGCTGGCGAGATAGAAGCCGAAGAGCGCCGAGACCGTGGCGTGCGACGGCTTCAGTCCGTCCTTGCGGAAGAAGAGGAAGACGACGATGCCGAGCACGATGACGCCTGAGATGGAGAGGATCATGTGAGATCTCCTGGTGTCGAAGGGGGACAGTCACCATGAGTTCTTCCAGGATCACAGCAGGTATCCATATTATTAAAGGTGTAAATGGGTGAAACCGGGCTTATTTCACTCATTTGGTGGATCGCCCCTGTTCCGCATCGGCCGGGCTGACCGCCTTCCGGCGCGGGAATGTGATCGTCCGGCGGGGTTGCGGTGATCTTTACCTCGGGCAGATCCGGTCATGTGCCCCCTGAGCCAGTACGCTGGCGATTCACTCGTACGGCTCTGCGGCCCGCCCGTTGCCGTACGCTCCCCCAGTCCGCGATAGTCCCCGCAGCGCACAGGAGAGGCGGTCCGGCCGATGAGCGAAGCCCCCGACCCCGAGGTCGTGGAGCTGGCGACCAAGATCTTCGATCTGGCCCGGCAGGGGCGGACCGAGGAGCTCGTGGCGTACGTCGACGCGGGCGTTCCGGCCAACCTCACCAATGACCGCGGCGACTCCCTCGTGATGCTCGCCGCCTACCACGGCCACGCCGAGGCGGTGCGTGAGCTGCTCGCCCGGGGCGCCGAGGCGGACCGGGTCAACGACCGAGGTCAGACGCCACTCGCCGGAGCGGTCTTCAAGGGCGAGACGGATGTGGTCAAGGTGCTGGTGGAGGCCGGCGCGGACCCGGCGGCGGGCACTCCGTCAGCCGTCGACACCGCACGGATGTTCGGCAAGGTGGAGGTTCTGGAACTGTTCGGCACCTCCTGACCCATCTGTTCTGACCAGCTAAAACACACAAAACGGGGGAGGCGGTACAGGGCCGCCGAAATTTCGGTCGCGGCAGGTCGAAGTGCCGAGTCATCATGACGTCGTGATTCACGGACGCGATGGCTGGGCAGGTGTTGCCGCACCGCGCGGGCCGTGATGCGGCCCGCATGGGCCACTGACGAGAGGCAGAGAGAGATGGTCTACAGCAAGCAAGAGACGGCGGGCGCTCCGACGTTGTGTCACGCGGCCAGGTAGTGCGTGTTCTCCGGTTGCGTCGACGCTTGATGTGAGGCTGTTTCCCATGTTCGATCCGGTCATAGCGCCCAGCGGCACGCTGCTCGGCCTGCTTCAGCGGGGCCGTGGCGACGGCACGCTGCACGCGCTCACCGCCCCGCGCGCCGAAGCGCTCGCGGCGCTGAACCACTGTGTGCTCCACGACCCCCGCCACGACTGGCAGGTGGAGAACCGCTCCCTGTACTACGCCCGGCTCTACCTCGACCTGCACGGCGAGCTGGACGCCATCGAGGCGCACCTCTTCGACCCCGAGGACGTCCTCGACACCGAGGAGTCCCGCACGGGCCTCGCGCTGGCCGTGCTCGGGCACCTCGCCTCCTACGGCAGGCGGGACGCGCTCGAACTGCTGCGCAGGTACGCCGCGACCGGCGCCAACTGGGCCTGGGCCCTGGACGAGCTGGCGCTGCGCGATGACGACGCGGGCCTGCGCGCCCTCGCCGCCCCGGTGCTGGCGCGTTTCACCACGGACGCCGAGGGCGAGGCCGAACTGGCCGCCGCCGTACGGGACGCGTTCGAACCACGGCCCTGGCGGCTGTGGGCCGAGGATCCCCGCGAACCGATCGCCACGCGCGTGCGTGCCGCGCAGGAGACCGGCTGTTTCGACCGCTGGCAGCGCCAGATGCGACCTGCCGGGCCCCGTCCGGGGTGGAGCGTGCGGGCCGTCTTCGAATGGGCCCAGCAGGGCGTCGAGCGGGGCGCGGCGCTCCATGTGCCGGCCGCCCGCTGCCTGGTCGCCGTCGCCGGCCCCGAGGACCGGCCGGAGATCGTCCAGGCCGCCAAGGACGGCACCGACGGAGCCCGCTGCACCGCCCTGCGCTACCTCGCCGACAGCAACGACCCCGACGCGCTGAACCTGATCGAGGTCGCCGTGGCCGACGGCACGGCCACCGTGGTGGAGGCCGCCGTCGACGCCTTCGAACGCATGCGCAGTATCGCCGCCGTCGAACGCGCCCGCGGCTGGGCCCGCCGGCCCGACGCCCTCGGCGCCGCCGCCGGCCGGATGCTGGCCTGCCGGGGCGGAACCAAGGACAGCGAACTGGTCCTCGCCGCGCTGAGGGAGGCCGTACGCGGCGAAGGCCCGGACGCGCCGACGCTCTGGACCCTCGTGGACGGCACCGGACGCCTCGGCATCGTCTGCGCCGCCCCCGTCCTGCGCCACGTGTACCGCGAGACCGCCTCGTCCCACCTCCGTGGCCGCGCCGCCCGCGCCCTGGCCGCCACCGACCCCTCCTTCGCCACCGGCTTCGCCGTCGAATGCCTGTGGGACTGCGAGGAGACCACCCGCGAACTCGCCGCCCGGCACGCCGAGACCGGTGACGCCCGGGTCGTCGAACAGCTCCGCCGGCTCGCCGCCGACCCCGCCGAGGAGGCGGAGGTGCAGACGGCCGTACGCAGCCGTATCGGACCGGACGCGGCCGCCATGTGACATATCACTGCAACCGGCAACTGTTTCACCACGGGAACCACGGGGGATCCCGTACACGTTCCATACGCGGACGACCGCCCGCCGGGTGAACAACCGGTGACCGTCCGGTCAGCCGGGCATGGACGCCGGTTGGCCCGCTCGGGTGTGCAGGGCAACGCTCATGGGACGTTTAACAATCGGAAAGATCCACTTTGACGCGGCCACGTCCAGCGCGGCGACAACACCGGTATGCGTGTCGTCATCGTGACCGAATCCTTTCCCCCCGATGTGAACGGCGTGGCCCACTGCGCGCTCCAGACCGCCCGACACCTCGTCGATCGCGGTCACGCTCCCCTCGTCGTCGCTCCGGCTCCCGCCCCCGGAAACAGGCTCGCCGCGGCCGCCGCGCCCTGCCCTGTCGTCCACGTCCCCTCCCTTCCGCTCCCGGGCTATCCCCAGGTCCGCGTGGCTCTCCCCAGCCGCAAGCTCGCCGCCGCCCTGATCGAGCACCGCCCCGACGTGGTGCACCTGGCCAGCCCCTTCATCCTCGGCGTCCGCGGCATGGCCGCCGCCGCCCGGCTCGGCATCCCGGCCGTCGCCGTCTACCAGACCGACCTGGCCGGATACGCCCGCACCTACGTGGGCGCCGGCGAGGCCGCCGCTTGGCGGCGGATCCGGTCCGTGCACGGCGCCGCCGACCGCACCCTCGCCCCGTCCACCGCCTCGATCAGCGACCTGGAGGCGCACGGCGTGCCCCGGATCCAGTTGTGGCAGCGCGGCGTGGACACCGTCCGCTTCCGTCCCGAGTTCCGCGACGAGGCCCTGCGCCGCGAGATCGCCCCGAACGGCGAGGTCATCGTCGGCTACGTCGGCCGTCTCGCCCCCGAGAAGCAGGTCGAACTCCTCGCCGGGGTCTGCGGCCTGGAGGGAGTGAAGGTCGTGATCGTGGGCGACGGACCCGCCCAGGCCCACCTCACCGAGGCGCTGCCCGGCGCGGTCTTCCTCGGCCGCCGCACCGGCGACGACCTCGCCCGGATCTTCGCCTCGTTCGACGTCTTCGCGCACACCGGCCCCTTCGAGACGTTCTGCCAGACCGTCCAGGAGGCCATGGCCAGCGGCGTCCCGGTCGTCGCACCCGCCGTCGGCGGCCCGATCGACCTGGTCGACCACGGCCGCACCGGGTTCCTGGTCCCGCCGCGCGACGCCGGTGCCGTCCGGGAGGCGGTGGCCTCGCTCGTCGCCGACCCCGGGATGCGGGCCGCGTTCGGCCACGCGGCGCGTACCACGGTCGAGGGCCGCACCTGGGCCGCCGTCGGCGACCAGCTGATCGGCCACTACGAGGACGTGCTCGCGGCGCGCCGACCGGTGGTGGCGGCATGAGCGTCACCTCGCCCGGCCCGCTGCGCATCGTCCGGCTGGCCAACTTCGTCGCCCCCGCCTCCGGCGGTCTGCGCACCGCCCTGCGCGAACTCGGCAAGGGCTTCGTGGCGGCCGGGCACGAGTCGGTCCTGATCGTGCCGGGGGAGCGCTATTCGGACCGGGACGAGGAGCAGGGCCGCGTCATCACGCTGCCCGGCCCGCTGCTGCCCGGCACCGGCGGCTACCGCGTCCTCGTCGACAAGAAGCGGGTGCAGACCCTCCTGGAGCACCTCGCCCCGGACCGCCTGGAGGTGTCCGACCGCACCACCCTGCGCTGGACCGGCCGCTGGGCCCGGCGCGCCCGGGTCCCCGCCGTGATGGTCTCCCACGAGACCGCCGACGGGGTCCTGCGCACCTGGGGCATGTCCGAGAACATGTCCCGGCGCACCGCGGACGCGCTCAACATCCGTACGGCGCACACCTACGCGCGCGTGGTGTGCACCACCGAGTTCGCCGAGCGCGAGTTCATCCGCATCGGCGCCCGCAACGTCGTACGTGCCCCCCTGGGCGTCGACCTGGTGGGCCGCCACCCCTCGCTGCGCGACCTCGACCTGCGGGCCCGGTACGCGCGCGAGGACGAGGCACTGCTCGTCATGTGCTCGCGGCTGTCCGTGGAGAAGCGGCCCGGCACCGCCATCGACGCAGTGGAGGCGCTGGTACGGCGCGGCCGCCGGGTGATCCTGGTCGTGGCCGGCGACGGGCCGCTGCGGGAGCGGCTGGAGCAGCGGGTGCGGGAGCGCAGGCTGCCGGTCACCTTCCTGGGGCACGTCTCCGACCGGGACAGCCTGGGCGCGCTGCAGGCGTCCGCCGACGTCGCCCTGGCGCCGGGACCCGCGGAGACGTTCGGGCTCGCCGCCCTGGAGGCCATGGCCTGCGGGACGCCCGTGGTCGCCAGCGCCTCCTCCGCGCTCCCCGAGGTGATCGGAGCCGCCGGGGCCACCGCGGCCGACCGCGGCGAGGCGTTCGCCGACGCCGTGGAGATGCTCCTGGAGCGGCCCGCCGCCGCACGCCGGGAAACCGCACGCGCGCGTGCGGAGTGCTTCGGCTGGGGAACGGCGGTGGAGGCGTTCCTCGCCGCGCACGACGCGCCGGTGCTGTTCCGTCGTGACGAGAGCGGAACGACGGCACCGGTCCGTCGTGTCGTGCCGGAGGGCGTGGCATGAGAGCGGTTCGTTTCGTGGCGCTCGGGGACTCGCTGACCGAGGGCGTGGGCGACCCCGCCGGCGACGGGTGGCGCGGCTGGGCCGCGCTGCTGGCCGGCGGACTCGCCGCGAAGGAGGTGGAGTTCACCAACCTCGCGGTCAGCGGGGCGCAGACCCGGGACGTGCTGGAACGCCAGACCCCGGCCGCGCTGGAACTGCGTCCCGACATCGTCGCCGTCGTCATAGGCGTCAACGACACCCTGCGCTGCACGTTCGACATCCACGCGGTGGCCGAACGGCTCGACAAGGTCTACGCGGCCCTGACCGAGCAGGGCGCGACCCTGCTCACGGCGTGCCTGCCCGACCCCGGTGCGATGTGGGGACTCCCGGGCGCCCTGGCCCGCCCGCTGGCCCGCCGGGGGCGTGCGGTCAACGCGGTGGTGCACGCCCTGTCCGAGCGGTACGGGGCCGTCCACCTGCACGCGTCGGAGGGCGCCTGGCTCACCGACCGCGAGATGTGGAGCGCGGACCGGCTGCACCCGTGCGAGCGCGGGCACCGGCAGCTCGCCGTCCGCTTCCACGCCCTGCTCGCCCCGCTGGGCATGGCGACGGGGACGGCGCCGTCCCCCGAGCCCGAGTACCCGCCGCCGACGAAGAAGGCGAGTCTCCTCTGGCTGGCCACGGCCGGCACCGCCTGGGTGATCAGGCGCTGCCGCGACCTGCTGCCCCAGCTGCTGCGGCTGGCCGTCGACGAGATGCGGCACCGCCGCAGGGGCACCAGCGCCCGCCTGGACCTGAGCGCGTCCGCCGCGGTCTCCGCCGCGCTGGCCGCCCTCCAGCCGCCGGAGCGGCCCGCCGACGCCGCGTGAGGACGACGAGGTCATACGGACGACGGCACCGGGCGAGGCCGCCCCGGCGGGTCAGCGACGGCGCACGGCCACGAAGCGGACCGGGATGCCCGGGACCGCCTGGCCCGCCGCCGGGAGGTCGGCGGCGCGGACCACCGCGATCACCGGATATCCGCCGGTGGTCGGATGGTCGGCCAGGAACACCACGGGACGGCCGTCCGGCGGTACCTGCACGGCACCGAGGACCATGCCCTCGCTGGGGAGTTCACCGGTACGGGCCCGTTCCAGGGCGGGCCCTTCCGTGCGCAGCCCGATGCGGTTGCTCGCCGACGACACGCGGTACGCGCGCGAGGTGAACGCCCGGACGGCCTCCGGCGTGAACCAGCCGGCCCGCGGGCCCAGCGTCACCGGCAGCACGAGCTCCGCCGGCGGGGACGGCTGCGGTACGACGTCCACGCGCGCGTGCGGTCCCACGGGTGCGCCCACCGGCAGCACCGTGCCGTCCGCCAGCGGCGCGGGACCGAGCCCGGAGAGCAGGTCGGTGGACCGGCTGCCGAGCACCGGCTCCACGGCGATCCCACCGGAGACGGCCACGTAACTCCGTACGCCGGAGCGGGCCGTGCCCACGTCCAGCAGTTCCCCGGCCGGAACCACGACGGGCGCGCCCCAGGCCGCCGGACGCCCGCCCACCGTGACGGAGCACGGCGCGCCGCCGACCGCCACCACGACCGTCGAACGCGGCCGCACGGCACACCCGTTGAGCGTCGTCTCCAGCACGGCCGCGTCCGGTGCGTTCCCGGTCAGCCGGTTGACGAGCGCCGCGGCGGGTGCGTCGAGTGCCCCGGAGCGGGGCACCCCCAGGTGCGCGTGTCCGGGCCGCCCCCGGTCCTGCACGGTGGTCAGCGCACCGGCCCGTACGACGACGAGCGCACGGTCGGTCATACGTCCCCCACCGGCACGAACCGCACGCGCGTCCCCGGCGTCAGCAGCGCGGCCGGTACGCGCGCGTGGTCCCACAGCACCGCCTCCGTCGTCCCGATCAACTGCCAGCCTCCCGGCGAGGAACGCGGGTACACACCGGTGTACGGCCCGGCCAGCGCCACCGCGCCCGCGGGCACGGCGGTGCGCGGGGTGGCCCGGCGCGGCACGTCGTAGCGGGCGGGCAGCCCGGTGAGGTAGCCGAAGCCGGGCGCGAAGCCGCAGAAGGCGACCGTGAACTCGGCGCCCGAGTGGATGCGGGCCACCTCCCGCTCGGGAACCCGCCAGTGGGCGGCGACCTCGGCGAGGTCCGGGCCGTCGTAGCGCACGGGCAGCTCGATCGCCGCACGCGTGCGTGGGGGAGCGGGCGGGACCACGGCGGTGGCCAGTTCGGCGGCCAGGCCGGCCGGGTCGTCGAGGCCGTCGAGCAGGACCGTGCGGGCCGCGGGCACAATCTCGCGGACCCTCAGCGAGCCGTCCGCGCGGCGGCGCAGCAACTCGGTGTGCAGGGCCTGGGCCTGTGCGCCGGAGCCGACCTCGACGAGGAGGGCGTCGTCGCCGACCGGGTGGACCGTCAGGGGCGTGGCTTCGGGCGTGGCCTCCCGCGGGCTCGTGCTCACGTTCACGCTTGCGCCCACGTTCGTGCCCGTGCTCACGCCCACGTTCGTGCTTGTGCTCGTGCTCATGCGAAGGCCGCCACGGTCACGCCCGCCGCCGTGAGCCGCGCACGCACCCTGCGCGCCAGTTCCACGGCGCCCGGGGTGTCGCCGTGCAGACAGAGCGAGCGGGCGCGCACCGCGATGCGCGTGCCGGAGTGCGAGGTGACCGCGCCGGAGCGCGCCAGTTCCACCGAGCGCTCCATGACCGCCTCCGGGTCGCTCACCACCGCGCCCTCCCGCCCGCGCGGGACAAGCGTTCCTTCGTCGGTGTACGCGCGGTCCGCGAAGGCCTCCGTGACCGTCGGCAGCCCCGCCTTTCCCGCCAGCGCGAGCAGTCGAGAACCGGGCAGTCCCAGGACGGGCAGCGACGCGTCCGCGAGAAGCACGCCGTCGACCACCGCGGCGGCCTGCTCCTCGTCGTGCACGACCCGGTTGTAGAGCGCGCCGTGCGGCTTCACGTACGCCACACGTGCGCCGGCGGCCCGGGCGAAGACCTCCAGGGCGCCGATCTGGTAGGCCACCTCGGCCGCCAGCTCGGCGGGCGGCACGTCCATCGCGCGCCGCCCGAACCCCGCCAGGTCCCGGTAGGACACCTGGGCGCCGATCGTCACCCCGCGCCCGGCCGCCAGCTCGCACACCCGCCGCATGGTCGCCGCGTCCCCGGCGTGGAAGCCGCAGGCCACATTGGCGCTGGTCACGACGGACAGCAGCTGCTCGTCGTCGGTGAGCCGCCAGCGGCCGAAGCCCTCGCCCAGGTCGGCGTTCAGGTCGATCGAGGTCATGGATGCGCTGTCTCTCCTGTCAGGCCACGCGGTACTGCTCGTCGCGGGCGTCGCTGATGAACATCTGACCCGGCGCGTGTGTGATGGCGAACGGCGGCCGGGAGGCCATGACCGCCGCCTGCGGAGTCACCCCGCAGGCCCAGAAGACCGGGATGTCGTCCGGGGCGGCGTCCACCGGGTCGCCGAAGTCGGGCCGGCCGAGATCGGCGATGCCGAGCGCGGAGGGATCGCCGCAGTGTACGGGCCCGCCGTGCACCGCCGGGAGCAGACTGCTCTCCCGGATCGCGGTCGACAGATGCTGCGGCGGGACCGGGCGCATGGACACCACCATCGGCCCGCGCAGCCGTCCCGCCGGGCGGCACGGCCGGGTGGTCACGTACATGGGCACGTTCCGGCCCTGCTCGACATGGCGTATCGGCACCCCGGCACCGGCCAGCGCCCACTCGAACGTGAAGCTGCACCCGAGCAGGAACGACACCAGGTCGTCCCGCCAGTACGCGCGCACGTCCGTCGGCTCGTCCACCAACTCCCCGTCCCGCCACACCCGGTAGCGCGGCAGGTCGGTGCGCAGGTCCGCGCCCTCCGCCAGTTCGGTGCCGGTCGCACCGGCGTCGGTGACGTCGAGCACCGGACAGGGCTTCGGATTGCGCTGGCAGAACAGCAGCATGTCGTACGCCCAGTCGGCGGGCACCGAGATCAGGTTTGCCTGCGTGTGGCCGGCCGATACCCCGGCCGTGGGGCCGGTGAGGCCCTCCCGGAAACGGGCCCGGGCGCTTCTCGGGCTCCACGCGTGCGCGTGCTCGTCGACGAGGACGACCGGGCGGTCCTCCGTGGCCAGAGCGAGAACGTGGTCTTCCGCAGTGTTCACGCCAGTTCCTTTCCGCGCGTCTCCGGCAGTCCGAACAGGGCCAGGGCCGCGAGCGCGTAACCGGCCGCGCCGAAGACCAGCGCGCCACCCACGCCCCAGCTGTCGGCCAGGAAGCCCACCAGGGTCGGGAAGACCGCGCCCACCGCGCGGCCCGCGTTGTACGTGAAGCCCTGGCCGGTGCCGCGCACCGCCGTCGGGTACAGCTCGCTCAGGTACGAACCGAAGCCGCTGAAGATCGCCGACATGCAGAAGCCGAGCGGGAAACCGAGCACCAGGAGCAACGTGTCGGCGCCGCCGGGGATGTTCGCGTACGCCAGCACGCAGACCGCCGACAGCACCGCGAACAGCCAGATGTTGCGGCGCCTGCCCAGCCGGTCGGTGAGGTAGCCGCCGGTGAGGTAGCCGAGGAACGCTCCCGAGATCAGGAAGGTCAGGTAGCCGCCGGTACCGACGACCGACAGGCCGCGCTCGGTCTTCAGGTACGTCGGGATCCAGGTGGCCAGCGTGTAGTAGCCGCCCTGGACACCCGTGGACAGCAGGCCCGCGAAGACCGTGGTGCGCAGCAGACCGGGGGCGTCGGCCGTGCCCGGCCGGAAGATGGCGGCGAACGAGCCGCGCTGCGGGCTCTGTTCGCGTTCCGCGACCGCCTGCGGGGCGTCGTGCACCCGGCGGCGCAGCCACACCACGAGGAGCGCGGGCAGCGCGCCGGTCCAGAACATCACCCGCCAGGCCAGGTCGTCGCCGACGAACGAGAAGACCAGCGTGTACACGATCGCGGCGAGCGCCCAGCCGACGGCCCAGGAGCTCTGGACGGCGCCCAGCGTGCGGCCGCGGTGGCGGGCGCTCGCGTACTCGGCGACCAGGATCGCGCCGACCGCCCACTCGCCGCCGAAGCCGAGGCCCTGGAGCGCGCGGAACACCAGCAGGGTCTCGTAGTTGGGTGCGAAGCCGCAGGCCACGGTGAAGACCGCGTAGGTGATCACCGTGATCATCAGCGCGCGGACCCGGCCGACCCGGTCCGCGAACACGCCCGCCGCGGCGCCGCCGACCGCGGAGACCACCAGGGTGACGGTGGTGAACAGGCCGGTCTGGCCGCTGTCCAGGCCGAAGTACGCCGCGAGCGCGACCATGCTCAGCGGCAGGGTGAAGTAGTCGTACGAATCCAGGGCATATCCGCCGAAAGCTCCGGCGAACGCACGCCGGCCGTGCGGACCTAGGGCGCGCAGCCAGCCGAACGCGCCGTCCTCGGCGGTGCGTTCACCCCTGCCCGGATGCGTGTCGGACGGCAGGGCCTGCGGTGGAGGAGTCGTGCTCATGGGCACCTCGCAGATGAGGGACGGAGGGTGCGGGGACTGAGCAGTGCGGGGCCGTACCAACGGCCGCTTCGACGGCCGTACGAAGGTGAGCGTGATGAGCACCGTAGAGGATCGTTCAACGATCCTTCAATACCCACGTTGTTTCGTTCCTGTGTCTGCGGTTGAATTCCGGGCATGGCAGAGCAGCTGACGGGACTGGCCGACGACCGCGCCCTCCTCGGGCGGACCAGCACCGCGGAACGGGTCTCCGACATCCTCAGGAGCCGCATCGCCGACGGTTACTTCCCGCCAGGCACCCGCCTGTCGGAGGACGGCATCGGCGGTGCACTCGGTGTCTCGCGCAACACCCTGCGCGAGGCGTTCCGGCTGCTCACCCACGAGCGCCTGCTGGTCCACGAACTCAACCGGGGCGTCTTCGTCCGGGTCCTGACCGTGGAGGACGTCGAGGACATCTACCGCACCCGCGCCCTCGTCGAGTGCGCCGTCGTGCGCGGCCTCGGCGACCCGCCGTACGCCCTGGAGAGCCTGTCGGCGGCGGTCACCGCGGGACGGTCGGCGGCCGCAGCGGATGACTGGAAAGCAGTGGGTACGGCCAACATCCACTTCCACCGGGAACTGGTCGCCCTGGCCGCCAGCGAACGCACCGACGAACTGATGCGCAGCGTCTTCGCGGAACTCCGCCTCGCCTTCCACGTGGTCGACGACCCCCGCGCCCTGCACGAGCCGTACCTGGCCCGCAACCGGGAGATCCTCGAGTCGCTCCAGGACGGTGACAGGCGCGGGGCGGAACGCCTGCTTGAGACCTACCTCACGGACTCCCTGGAACGAGTGGTGGAGGTCTACCGACGCCGAGTGGACAGCGCCCCGTAAGTCTGGGCGCCCCGCAAGGTTCTGCGCCCCGTCAGGGGCGCTGGGGGTAGGAACCGCGCGACCAGCCACAGACGACCCGCACTCTGACACACCACCTGCAGTTACCCGGCGCTCCCGGCGGAGCCGCTCCGCGTCGTTTGGGCCGATGTCAGACCCAGGACCTAGTCTGTGCACCGTGACTTCGCCTGCATCGACGGACAACGTGCCGCCCCAGCTCAGCGCGGGGCCGCGCCCCGCACCGGGCCCGGCCGCCGACGAGGGGCTGGCGCGCCGGCTGCGCGCGCTCGCCTGCACGGCGCCGCTGCACGACCTCGACGCACGCAAGGCGAACCTGGCCGGCGAGTACTCGGTGTACGGCATGGCCGAGGTGGCCCTCTCCGCCATCGACCTGGTCACCCTGAACATGGACTTCGACACCGGTGCCGACCACGAGCAGATCGTCGCCCGGCTGATCCCGCGCATCTCCGCCCAGACCCCGCACCGCCCCGTCGCCGAGCACGAGCGCGTGGCCCGCTGGGTCCTGGAGAACCTGATCAACGTCGGCAGCGTCGACCGCGGTTTCCGCGCGGTGTACGGCACCTTCGCGCCGGACGGCTCGTACGTCCGCCGGGACTACGACTTCAAGCTCATCGAGGAGGTGCCCGGCCCGGGGGGCACGGTGTACCTCCGGACCACCGACGAGGCGGTCAACGTCCTCGTCGGCGCCCTCGACACGGACGTCACCAGCGCCCAGATCGCCGCCGAGGTCAAGCTGGAGGTGCTGATCAACCGCGGCCGGCTCGCCGACGCCCAGCTCGCCGCGGAGCAGGCCCGCTACCGGACCGTGCAGTACTCGGAGAGCCTGCGCCGGGCCCTGGAGGCCACCCGGCGCAACGTCCGCGCGGTGGACTGGCTCAGCGCCGTCCCCGACATGATCGCCGAGGCCCTCGACCACGTCGCCGACCGGTACCGGCACGAGAACGCGATCCTCACCAACATCCGCAAGGCCCGCGACGAGACCGAGGAGCCCGAGAACAAGCGGCGCGCCGCCGAGCTCGTCGACATCGTCAAGGACTGCATCCGCCGGCACACCCAGTTGCAGTCACGGCTGCTGGAGGCGGGGCCGCTGTTCCGCGCCGAGCAGGACCGGCAGGCGTTCGCGACGCCCATGACGACGTCGGGGACGGACCTGTACGGGCACCTCCTCGCGCCGCTGCTCCCGCTGCCGCTGGAGCAGGCGAGCCGGGTCACGGGGGCGTTCTTCGCGCGCGGGACCGGGCTGCGGACGCCGGTGTCGGTGCGGGTCGGCGACCTCGTCGACATATTGCTGACGCCGCCGGTGGAGCGGGAGCACCTGGGTGCGGAGATGCCGGAGCCGGACCTCATCGCCACGCCGGACGACAGCCGGTTCAGCGAGGAGCAGCTGGCGGACGCCATGCGGCTGCTGGACCTTCCGGCCGACGCGCCGCGGCGGTTGTCGGGGCTGCTGGCGGAGGCGCGGCGCGTGGGGGGCGAGGATCTGGCGTACCTCGTTGCTCTCCTGGCGGTGCACGCTGCCAGCCCGGCTGTCGGTACCGCCTATCGGCAGGGCGAGGAGAAGCTGTTGTTCGCGGTGGACGACGGTACGGAGTTGGACGACCCCGGCTTCGGCGGTGCCGATCTCATCGTCGGGACGGCTCTGCTGGACGCGGTGGGGATGGCTGCGGATCGGACCGAGGCCGCGTGATGTCGTGTGCCGGGTGCGGGTCCGTTGTGGCTGGTCGCGCCCACGCGGCGGCAGTCGCAGATTCAGCACAGCCCCGCGCCCCTGAAGGGGCGCACCAGTGCGTCCCTGTTTTCAAGATCGAGGAGTTGTCGTTGTGAGCGAGTACGTCGAGGCTGAAGCGGCTGTCGCGTCGGCGAGTGCTGCCGTCACGCCCGCCGACGCCGCCGACGCGGCTCGGCTCGTCGCCTTCGGGCTGCAGCCCAAGCTGCAGCCCGCGCGTGATCAGGAGTACGCCGAGCTGCTGCGGCGCTATCGGCAGGACCCGCCGTTCGCGCGGCTCGCCGATGCCGTGGCCGCCGGTCTGGGGCTGGTGGTCCTCGAGGTGTCGCCCCGCGCGGGCATGGCCGTGACCGCCGCCGAGGACTCGGTGTTCGCCGTGCGCATGGGCGACTACGCGCGTCGTACGTCCGCGGACGGCAGCGACCGGTTCCTGCACGGCCTCGCCCACCTCGCCGTCGCCGCGCTGGCGTTTCCGCGCCCCGAGGACCTGGCCGACGACGGCTACATCGGGCGGATCACCGTCAACGGCGTCGACGCCTTCGTCCGGCAGGCCTGCCGGCGGCTGGAGGAGCGGGCCGAGGAGGCGGGAGAGAACACCGACCCGGCCACCGACGCGCCCGGGCTGGAGGCCGCCTGGCGGATCTGGGCCAGACGCAGCGCGACCGGCGCCACCAAGGACGCCCGCCGGCTGGCCGGTTCCACCACCGGCATCATCGGCAAGGCGGTCGTCTTCCTCACCGACTCCGGGTTCCTCCAGCGCACCGGCGACGACCAGGGCGGCACGTACCGCACGACGGCCCGCTACCAGCTCCAGGTACGGGACCTGGCCGGCAGCGCCGCCATGGCCGAGCTGCTGCAGCTCGGCGTCGTCCCGGTCACGGACGGCACGGCCAGCCTGCTGCCCGCGGACGCCACCGAGGATCTGGACCTGGTCGCCGACGCCGGTCTGCCGTTCCACTCCTGAGCCGTTCCCGAAGCCTTTCCGAGCCGTCACCACCCTCTTCCCACGTCTTACGAGAGTCCGCCATGTACGAGCTGTCCCGGGTCCGCCTCTACTCCATCGGGCCCGCCGGTGCGCGCTACGCCGACACCGTGCTGGACCTGCGCGGTGTGGGCGAGCCGGTGCCCGACCCCGCCCCCACCCAGGCGGAGTTCTTCGAGGAGGAGCCGGTCGGCCCGCCGCGCCGGCCCGCGCCCGCAGGCGTGCTCTTCCTGGAGAACGGCGGTGGCAAGTCGGTGCTGCTCAAGCTGATC
Organism: Streptomyces sp. NPDC028289; assembly: GCF_055565975.1. Lineage (NCBI taxonomy): Bacteria > Bacillati > Actinomycetota > Actinomycetes > Kitasatosporales > Streptomycetaceae > Streptomyces > Streptomyces sp. NPDC028289. Next base: position 496,829 of record NZ_JBVHTI010000010.1, read on the forward strand.
TTCTCGGTGATGCTGCCGGGGCACCGGAACACCCTCGGTGGCGCGAGCTCGGGTGTGCTGCGCAAGTTCCTGCTCGCCGACGACTGCGGCCATGTCGCCCTGGAGTGGCAGCACACGCTCACCGGCGAGTGCGTGGTCGTCGGCAAGGCGAGCGAGTGGCGGGGGCGGCAGGTCTCCAACGACCCGCGGAAGTTCGCCGAGGCCTGGTACTCGTTCCGGCCCGGCCCCGGGCTCTCGCTGGACAATCTGCCGGTCGCCGAGTCCACCGCCGTACGGCAGCCCGTGGAGGGCACCTCCGGGGCCCAGGGGCGGCGGCGCACCATGAAGGGCTTCCGGGACGCCATCACCGAGGCGGGCAAGGCGTACCCGCACCTGGACGTGTACTGGGAGGAGATCCACGACCGCTGGATCGAGCACCTCGGCGACCTGGGCCTCGACCCCGAACTCTTCCGCTACCAGCGCGAGATGAACGCCGACGAGGGCGAGGCCGCCGGCCTGTTCGCGGTGAAGAAGGACTCGGACTTCACCGACCTGCTGCTGCGGGCCGTGACCGACACCCGGGACACCGACGGACTCGCCGACCTGGTCGGCGGCTTCGGCAACAAGCTCGGGCGGCGCGCCGAGCTGATCGCCGAACGGGACTTCACCGCCGGGTCGGTGGACCTGCTGGGGCGGATCGTGGAAGCCGCGGAGGCACGGTCACGCGCGCGTGACATCCACGCGGGCGCCGAACGCCGTACGCGTAACCTGGCGCGCCGGCTGTCCGCGCGAGGCGTGCAGGAGCGGGTGCGCGCCGCCGACCTCGCCCAGCGGGTCACGGCCGCCGCCTACGCCGTCACGCACACCGACGGCGCCCGCCAACGCAGCTCGCTGATCGCCGCCGAACTCGCCTACCGGCACGCCTCCCTGGCGCTCGCCGTCGGCGAGAAGTCCGCCGCCGCGCAGAAGCGCGAGCTGGCCGACGCACGCACCCTGCACTCGGCCTGGCAGGCCGCCGAGGCAGTGCTCCGCCACCGCGCGGCCGCCGACCGCGTCGCGCGGGTGGCCGCCGCCATCCAGGAGGCCGAGCGGGACGCGGCGCCGGCCCTCGCCGCCCGCGCCAAGGCCGCCGTCGCACTGGTCCGGGCCCTGCACGGGGCCGCCGAGAGCGCGGAGGCTCTCGCCAACGAGGAGGAGGAGCGGTCCGCCGCGCTCCAGGAGGCCAGCGACTGCGCGTACCGGGACTCGACCTCCGCCGCCACCGAGGCCCAGCGCGCCCGCAGCGAGTCCGGGCACCTCAGGCAGCGGCTCGGCGAGGTCGAGCAGGAGACCGCCGAGGCGGTCCGCGCGGGCTGGCTCGACGACAGCGCCCCGGACGCCGACCCGGCCAGGGCCGCCCTCGCGGCGAGCGACGCCGAGAAGACGGCCGTGGCCGCCTGGGACACCGCCCGTGAGGCCTCCCGCCGAGCGAGCGAGAACGCGCGAGAGGCGGCCTCCGCCGAGTCCCGCGCCGAACTCACCGCCGCCCGTGCGGCGGACGCCGCGACCGCGGCCGAGCGGACGTACGACGCCGAGAAGCGGCTGGCCGAGAGCCTCGCCGCGGAGGAGCGGCTCACCGAACTACTGGGCCTCACCGGCTCCCGCACCGCCATTCCGCGACCCCGCCACGAGGGCGGCGACGACCACCTCACGACCCTCGTGCCCGAGGAACTCGACCGGTTCGCGGACGAGTTGCGGGAGCTGCTCGACGACGCCGTCGGGTCCGCCGAGCGGCACCTGTTCGAGCTGCGCACCGCCGCCGCCGACGACTCCCGGATCCTCGGCGCCCTCGGCGACGGCGGACTGCTGCCGCCCGGCCCCGACGTGCTGGCCACCGTCGAGTTCCTCGGCGAGCACGGCATCCCCGCACTGCCGGGCTGGCGCTACCTCGCCCAGGCCGTCGACCCCGCCGACCACGCGCGCGTGCTGGCGGCCCGCCCCGAACTCGTCGACGGCGTCGTGATCACCGACCCCGACACGCACGCCCGTGCCCGCGAGGCGCTCAGCGAGGCGGCCCTGCTGCCCCGCTCGGCCGTGGCCGTCGGCACCGCCGCCGCCCTGCTCGCGCCCACCCCGGCCGCCGACGCCACCCCGGGCGACGTGTTCCTGGTACCGCCGAACCCGGCCATGCACGACGAGCACGCCGCCGACGAGGAGCGGCAGGCGCTGCGCGCGCGGGCCACCGAGCGGGACGAGGAGATCCGCATCCTCGCCGCACGGCTCGGCAAGGACCGCGAGCTGGCCGCACGGCTCGCCTCCTGGCGCACCGGCTGCCCGGCCGGGCGGCTCGTGGAGCTCGCGCAGGAGGCCCGGGACGCGCGGGTGTTCGCGGAGGAGTCCGAGGCCGAGCTGGCCGAGGCCCGGACCGGGCGGGCGGAGGCCGAGGAGGCCGCCGCCGAGGCCGCGCAGGTGCGCGACGAACGACAGGAGGCCGCCCAGCGGGCCCGGCGCGCGGCCGACGCCCTCGCCGGCCTCGCGTTCCGGCTGCGCGAGCGGGCCGGCTGGCAGGTCAGGTTGCGCGAACTCGCCGACGAGGCCACCGAGTCGGAGGCGCGCGCCCAGTCCTGCCTGGAGCGCGCCCGCGTCGCCGACGAGGACCGGCGCGCCGCCCAGCGCGCCGCCGACGACGCCCGCCGCACCGCCCGTGCGCTGCGCGCCGAGCGCTCCGAGATCGCCGGCGCCCCCGACGACATGCCCGAGACCGACGAGGACGCCCCGGGGTCCTCGTCCCCGCTGCCCGCCCTGCGCGAGGCCTACCGGGCCGCCTCGCAGGTGTACGAGAAGGTCGGTGTCGGCGCCGATCTGCGCGCCGAGCAGGCCCGTGCGGAGAGCGACGAGAGCGCCGCGCTCGCGGAGCTGGAGCGGCTGAGCAATAAGGTCCGCACCCGTGCGGAGCAGCTGCTGCAGTCGCCCGACGGCTCCGACGGGCCCTCCCGGCAGGCCGCCGCCGCCCGTGCCGAGGAACTGGTGCAGCTCCTGGAGACCCGCATGTCCACCGCGAGCGAGCAGCTCGGGCGGCTCCGCGGCGAGGCCGAGCGGCACGCTCCCGAGGACGGCGAGGCGCACACCGAGCTGCCCGAGGAGCTTCGGCCGCGCGACGCCGAGCACGCACAGGCACTGCTGCGCACGGCGACGGCCGAACTCGCCGCACGCACCGAGGCGCTGGCCCAGGCCAGGGAGGCGCACGCCGAGCTGCTGGACACGCACCGCGCGGCCGAGGACGCGGCGGGCGGCTTCGAGGAGATCGCCGCCATGCTCCGCGACCTGCTGCGCGAGCACACCGCCGACGAGGAGCAGGAGGAGCCCGAGCCGTACCCCGGCAGCCTGGAGGAGGCCCGGCAGTCCGCCGCCGAGGCCCGCAGGTCGCTGCGCGGCTGCGCCGGCGACCTGTCCGCCGCCGAGTCCGCCGTCCGTGAGGCGAGCGACGTCCTCGTACGGCACGCCAACGCCACCCGTTACGAGGCGGTGCGGACCCCCGCGCGCCAGCAGATCCGGGAACTGCCCGCCTCCGCGCTGCCCGAGCACGCCCAGAAGTGGGCGGACGCCTTCGCACCCCGGCTGCGGGTGCTGACCGACGAACTGTCCCAGCTGGAGCGGAACCGGGACTCGATCGTGGACCGGCTGCGGGGGCTCGTCGAGTCCGCGCTGGCGACCCTGCGCTCCGCCCAGCGACTCTCCCGGCTGCCCGAGGGGCTCGGCGAGTGGTCCGGGCAGGAGTTCCTCCGCATCCGCTTCGAGGAGCCCGACCAGGCCACGCTCACCGAGCGGCTCGGCGAGGTCGTCGACGAGGCGACCCGGGCCGCCGTGAAGAAGAACTCCGATCTGCGGCGGGACGGAATGTCCCTGCTGCTGCGGGGAGTCGCGGCCGCCCTTCAGCCGAAGGGCGTCGCCGTGGAGATCCTCAAGCCGGACGCGGTACTGCGCGCCGAGCGGGTGCCGGTGGGGCAGATGGGGGACGTGTTCTCCGGCGGGCAGCTGCTGACCGCCGCCATCGCCCTGTACTGCACGATGGCCGCACTGCGCTCCAACGACCGGGGACGGGACAAGCATCGGCACGCGGGGACGCTGTTCCTCGACAACCCCATCGGGCGCGCCAACGCGACGTACCTGCTGGAGCTCCAGCGGGCCGTGTCGGACGCGCTGGGCGTGCAACTGCTGTACACGACCGGGCTGTTCGACACGACGGCACTGGCCGAGTTCCCGCTGGTCATCCGGTTGCGGAACGACGCGGACCTGCGGGCCGGCCTCAAGTACATCAGCGTGGAGGAACATCTCCGGCCCGGGCTGCCGCAGCAGCCGCAGGCCGGAGAGGCCGTGCACAGCGAGATCACCGCCACGCGGATGTTCAAGAAGCCGTCAGCCTGACGGTCGGTCCCCTCAGGCACCGGGTGCGCGGCCTCAGGGGTGCGTCAGCTGCCCCGCCTGGCCGCCCCGCCGCCGTATCCGCTCCTGCTCGCGCTCGGCGGCCCGCTGCTGCCGCCGGGCCGCGCGCCGCTCGCGGCGGAGCGTGCGGGCGGTGCTGCTCGGCTCCGAGACCACGCCGTAGCGCTGGTTCCACACCTGACGGGTCACCAGGACGTCGACCGCGCTCCAGGTGGCCACCACCGTGCTCACCACGCTGCTGATCACCATCGGGAACGCCAGCCAGGACTCCGCCATCGTGCAGAAGAACGCCACCATGGCCAGTATCAGCGTGACAGCGATGATGATCACCGACCGCACCGCCGAAGTCCGCACCGGATCCGGCATCCGGTACCGCTTGGCAGGCTCCTCGATCCACAACGTCCGGTACTGCGCCTGCTGTTGCCGCACCGTCGAGTGCGTCGCCGCGCCGTCCTCGGACGCCGCCAGCCGCTCAGCCGTCCCCATCAACGTGTCACTCCCCACCGCCGACAAGCCCTCGCACCGGTGTCCGACGACCCCGGCTCCCCAGTGGCTGCCCGGCTTGCGCTGTTTTACGCCGCCCGGATGCGAGATGCGGCTCCTGTGGCCGAATCCGCACGCATCACCTGTCTACAAGGACGAACGAACTCGCCCGATGATTCCCAACCAGGGAAAAATTCCGGCCAACTGATCCTTCGTGCCGTTCCCGCCCCACTCGCGTGAAGTCGACTGAAGTCGGCGCGATCGCGGTGGCAATCTCCCGCAATGACCGGACAACTCGTCCTGTGTGTCCGCCATGTCTGCGCACCGAGGCGGAAGTTCACCGTCCGGACAGTTCTTCGAGTTATCCCTGTGACGGTAGTAGGCTCGCGCCGTTTGTTGACGTACATGTGTACCCCCGGCCGGTGGGGGTCGAGCTGGGGGAGGCCATGCGCTTTCGCGGGAAGTCCATCCGCCGGAAGATCGTGGCGCTGCTTCTCGTGCCGCTGGTGTCCCTGACGGCCGTCTGGGGATTCGCGGCCGTGGTCACGGGACGCGAGGTCACCCACCTGTTCCAGGTGTCGGCGATCGTCGAGGATCTCGGCTACCCCACCGAGGACGCGGTCCGCGCCCTCCAGCAGGAGCGCCGGCAGACCCTGGTCTATCTCGCCGACCCACGCGCCTCCGACGCGCTCACCGCCCTGGACCGCACACGCGCCGCCACCGACGAGACCGTGGCCAGGCTCCGCAAGAACGCCGGGGAACAGCACGTACGCGACGGCCTGGACGCGGACGACAGCGACCGCCTCACCGCCGAACTCGACGGCCTCGACGGCATCGCCCCCCTGCGCCGCAGCGTTGAGCAGGGCACCGTGGACCGCGCCCAGGCCCTGAGTCTCTACAACGCCGTCGTCGAGCCCTGCTACGCGCTGCTCGGCTCCCTCGACGGGATCGACGACGTCGAGATGGACAAGCAGGCCCGCGCCCTCGTCAACATCACCCGCGCCCGTGAGCTCGTCTCCCGCGAGGACGCCCTGCTCGGCTCCGCCCTGGTGGTCGGGAAGGTCTCCCCGGAGGAGACCCGCGAGGTCTCCGACCTCATCGCCCAGCGCACCCTCCTCTACGACATCAGCCTCCCGCTGCTGCCGGCCGGCGAACGCGACCGCTTCGACCGCTTCTGGCGGGGCGCCACCACCGCCCCGCTGCTGGCCGCCGAGAAGTCCGTCCTCGCCGCCGGGTCCGGCACACCGAACGACGTCAGCGCCAAGAGCTGGGACGCCACCGCGGGCACGGTGCTCGGCGAACTGCGCACCCTCGACGACCAGGTCGGCGACCGCTTCCAGGACCGCGTCCAGCCCGTCTCGGTCACCGTGATCGCCCAGGCGGCCGTCGTCGGCGTCCTCGGTCTGGTCGCCGTGCTGTTCTCGCTGATCGTGTCGGTCCGCGTGGGCCGCGGCCTCATCCGCGACCTGCGGTCGCTCGGCCAGGAGGCGCACGAGGCGTCCGGGGTCCGGCTGCCGAGCGTGATGCGCCGGCTGTCCGCGGGCGAACAGGTCGACGTGGAGACCGAGGTCCCGCGCCTGGAGTACGACAAGAACGAGATCGGTGAGGTCGGCCAGGCACTCAACACCCTGCAGCGCGCCGCCGTCGAGGCCGCCGTCAAGCAGGCCGAGCTGCGCGCCGGTGTCTCCGAGGTCTTCGTCAACCTCGCCCGCCGCAGTCAGGTCCTGCTGCACAAGCAGCTCACCCTGCTCGACACCATGGAGCGCAGGACCGAGGACACCGACGAACTCGCCGACCTCTTCCGCCTCGACCACCTCACCACCCGTATGCGCCGGCATGCCGAGGGCCTGGTCATCCTCTCCGGCGCCGCGCCCTCGCGGCAGTGGCGCCGGCCCGTCCAGCTGATGGACGTGGTGCGCGCGGCCGTGGCCGAGGTCGAGGACTACGAGCGCATCGAGGTCCGCCGGCTGCCCCGCGTCGCCGTCACCGGCCCCGCCGTCGCCGACCTCACCCACCTCGTGGCCGAGCTCCTGGAGAACGCCACGGTGTTCTCGCCGCCGCACACCGCCGTGCAGGTTCTCGGCGAACGCGTCGCCAACGGCTTCACCCTGGAGATCCACGACCGGGGTCTCGGCATGGCGGCCGAGGCGCTCCTCGACGCCAACCTGCGGCTCGCCGAGACGCCCGAGTTCGAGCTCTCCGACACCGACCGGCTAGGCCTGTTCGTGGTCAGCCGCCTCGCCCAGCGTCAGAACGTCCGTGTCTCGCTCCAGCCGTCCCCCTACGGCGGCACCACCGCCGTCGTCTTCATCCCCGACGTACTGCTGACCGACGACGTCCCGGACACCAACGGCGTCGGCTTCCGCCTCGACCGCAGCCGCCAGACCAGGGAGGCCGAACCAGAGGAGAGCCGCGCCGCCTCCCTGGCCCAGGTGCCGGGGCAGCGCCCCGGACTGCCGGCCGCACTGCTGGACGGCCCGGTCGAGCTGGAGGCACCCGTCGACCTGGACGCGCTGGGCGACTTCCCGGGCGCCCTCACCGACGACGACAGCGAGCGCGGCGGCCTGTTCCGCCCCCGCCGCTCGCTCGCCGACGCCGACGACGCCCCCACGCCATCCGTGACCGACCTCCACCACCCGGCCAGCGAGACCGCCGACCGCTTCGGCGACGAGCACCCCGGCGGCCCCGTGCCACTGCCCGCACGGCGTACGCCCAAGCTGGTCAGCTCGCACGGCAAGCCGGTCACCGAGCAGCGCTCCCGCCGCGTCGACCCGGACGAGCGCGACCCGGCCGACCAGGGCCGCCCCGAACCGGGCGGACTCGCCCCGCTGCCCTCCCGCCGCCGCACCGACCCGTCCGCCCGCCGCGCCATCGGCCCGGCCGACCACGTCGAGGAAGGCACCGCGCCCCGGGCCGGAGGCCCGGACGAACCCTCGGGCCCCCCTGCCCTGCCCCAGCGCACCCGCCGCTCCGCGACCGCCTCCGGCAGCGGCACCGAAGACTCCGTCCCGCCCCTCGGCAGCACACCCCCGGAGGCCGCGTCCGGCACCCGGCCGCTGCCCAAGCGGGTACGGCAGGCCAACCTGGCCCCACAGCTGCGACAGGAACCCGCACCATCCGCCACGCGCGAGCCGGAACTCGTCGAGCGTGATGCCGACGAGGTCCGCAGCCGCATGGGCTCGCTCCAGCGCGGCTGGCAGCGCGGCCGTGCGGAGAACGCCGAGGGCGACGGCTCCCGGGACAGCACAGCACAAGGAACGACTAAGGGGGACGGTCGATGACCGATCCGAAGGCGACCGGCCACACGGCGACGAACAAGGGCGAGCTGAACTGGCTGCTGGACGACCTCGTGGACCGGGTCGCCAGCATCCGCAAGGCCGTCGTGCTCTCCGGCGACGGCCTGCCCACCGGCGTCTCCAAGGACCTCACCAGAGAGGACAGCGAGCACCTGGCCGCCGTGGCCTCCGGCTTCCACAGCCTCGCCAAGGGCGTGGGCCGGCACTTCGAGGCGGGCAGCGTCCGGCAGACCGTCGTCGAGCTCGACGACGCCTTCCTGTTCGTCACGGCCGCCGGCGACGGCAGCTGCCTCGCCGTCCTCTCCGACGCCGACTCCGACGTCGGCCAGGTCGCATACGAGATGACGCTCCTGGTCAAGAGGGTCGGCGTACATCTGGGGTCCGCTCCGCGCACCGATCTGCCCTCGGGCGGGTAGTGGGATGACATGAGCGGAGACGGTCAGGGAAGAAGCCACTGGTTCGACGACGAGGCCGGACCGGTCGTCCGTCCGTACGCCATGACACGCGGCCGCACCACCAGTGCGGCCCAGCACCGGCTCGACCTGATCGCGGTGGTCGTCACGGAGCCGCACGCGGACGACCCGGACGACGACCGGACGCTGTCCCCGGAGCACGTGGACATCGTCGAGCTCTGCCGCAACGCCCCGCAGTCGGTCGCCGAGCTGGCCTCGGAACTCGATCTGCCCATCGGCGTGGTCCGGGTCCTCATCGGCGACCTGGTCGACGGGGAACTCGTCCACGTCAACCGGCCGGTACCCCCGGCCGAGCTGGTGGACGAGAGTATTCTGCGCGACGTGATCAACGGCCTCCGGGCGCTGTGACCGGCGCGGAAGCGGAGTAGTGACGTGACAGGCTGGCAGTTCTGGGTCGACCGCGGCGGTACGTTCACCGACGTCGTCGCACGGCGCCCGGACGGCCGCCTGCTCACCCACAAACTGCTCTCCGACAACCCCGCGCGATACTCCGACGCTGCCGTGGCCGCCGTGCACGAGCTCCTCGACGGCTCCGGCGCCCCCGTCGAAGCCGTCCGGATGGGCACCACGGTCGCAACCAACGCGCTTCTCGAACGCAAGGGCGAGCGCACCCTCCTCGTCATCACCCGCGGCTTCCGCGACGCCCTGCGCATCGCCTACCAGAACCGCCCCCACATCTTCGCCCGCCGCATCGACCTGCCCGAGCTGCTGTACGAACGGGTCGTCGAGGCCGACGAGCGGATCGCCGCCGACGGCACCGTGCTGCGCGCACCGGACCTGGACGCCCTGGCGGGCCCGCTCCAGGAGGCGTACGACGACGGGATCCGCGCGGTCGCCGTCGTCTGCATGCACAGCCACCTGCACCCCGCCCACGAACAGGCGATCGGTGAGCTGGCCGCCTCGACCGGCTTCCCGCAGATCTCGCTGTCCAGCGAGGTCAGCCCCCTGATGAAGCTCGTCCCACGCGGTGACACCGCCGTCGTCGACGCCTACCTGTCGCCCGTGCTGCGCCGCTACGTCCGCCATGTCGCCGACGAACTCGAAGGCGTACGGCTGATGTTCATGCAGTCCAACGGCGGGCTCGCCGAGGCCGGGCAGTTCCGCGGCAAGGACGCCGTCCTCTCCGGCCCGGCCGGCGGGATCGTCGGCATGGCCCGGATGTCGCAGCTCGCCGGCTTCGACCGGGTCATCGGCTTCGACATGGGCGGCACCTCCACCGACGTCTCCCACTTCGCGGGCGGCTACGAACGGGTCTTCACCACCCAGATCGCGGGCGTCCGGCTGCGCGCCCCCATGCTGGACATCCACACCGTCGCCGCGGGCGGCGGCTCGGTACTGCACTTCGACGGCTCCCGCTACCGCGTCGGTCCGGACTCGGCCGGCGCCGACCCCGGACCGGCCTGCTACCGGGGCGGCGGCCCACTGGCCGTCACCGACGCCAACGTCATGCTCGGCCGGATCCAGCCGGCCCACTTCCCCCAGGTCTTCGGCCCTGGCGGGGACCAGCCGCTGGACGCCGGCCTCGTGCGCGACCGCTTCACCGAGCTCGCCCGGGAGATCCGCGAGCAGACCGGCGACGACCGCACCCCCGAACAGGTCGCCGAGGGCTACCTGAGCATCGCGGTGGCCAACATCGCCAACGCCGTGAAGCGGATCTCCGTCCAGAAGGGCCACGACGTCACCCGCTACGCCCTCACCACCTTCGGCGGGGCCGGCGGTCAGCACGCGTGCATGGTCGCCGACTCGCTCGGCATTCGCACCGTCCTGGTGCCGCCCATGGCGGGGGTCCTGTCCGCGCTCGGCATCGGGCTCGCCGACACCACCGCCATGCGCGAGCAGTCCGTCGAGGCGCCCCTGGAGCCCGCCGCCATGGCCGGCATCCGCAAGACCGCCGACGACCTGGAGGCCGGGGCCCGCGCCGAACTCCTCGCCGAGGACGTCCAGGAGGACCGCGTCGAAGTCACCCGCCGCGCCCAGCTCCGCTACGACGGCACCGACACCACCCTCACCGTCGAGCTCACGGAGCCCGATGCGATGAAACAGGCCTTCGAAGAACGTCATCGCGCCACGTACTCCTTCACGCTCGACCGCCCGGTCGTCGTCGAAGCGCTCTCCGTGGAAGCCACCGGCATCACCCAACCCCCCGATCTCTCCGCCCTCGCCCCTTACGAGGGCACTCCCGCCGCCCCGGAGACCGTCCGTCTCCACACCGGCGGCGCCTGGCGCGACGTACCCCTCCACCGTCGCGAGGACCTGCCCTCCGGCGAATCCGTCACCGGCCCGGCGATCATCACCGAGTCCAGTGCCACGACCGTCGTCGACGACGGCTGGCGGGCCGCGGCGACCGACGACGGGCATCTGGTCATGGAACGCGCGACGGTCACGCAGAGTTCCGATCTCGACACGGAAGCCGACCCGGTCCTGCTCGAGGTCTTCAACAACCTCTTCATGTCGATCGCCGAACAGATGGGCGCCCGCCTGGAGTCGACGGCCCAGTCCGTCAACATCAAGGAACGTCTCGACTTCTCCTGCGCCCTGTTCGACCCGGACGGGAACCTGGTGGCCAACGCCCCGCACATCCCCGTCCACCTGGGCTCCATGGGCACCAGCGTCAAAGAGGTCATCCGCCGCCGCGGCACCTCGATGAGCCCCGGCGACACCTACGCCGTCAACGACCCGTACCACGGCGGCACCCACCTGCCCGACGTCACCGTGATCACACCCGTCTTCGCCACGGAGGGTGACCGGATCCTCTTCTACGTCGCCTCCCGCGGCCACCACGCCGAGATCGGCGGCATCGCACCGGGCTCGATGCCGGCGAACAGCCGCACCATCGACGAGGAGGGCGTCCTCTTCGACAACTGGCTGCTCGCCGAGAACGGCCGGTTCCGGGAGACCGAGACGCACCGGCTGCTGGCCGGGGCCCGCTATCCCTCCCGCAACATCCCTACCAACCTCGCCGACCTGCGCGCCCAGATCGCCGCCAACCACAAAGGCGTCGACGAAGTCGGCAAGATGATCGAGGAGTTCGGCCTGGACGTCGTCCAGGCCTACATGCGGCACGTCCAGGACAACGCCGAGGAAGCGGTCCGCCGGGTGATCGACGCCCTTGACGACGGCGCGTACGCCTACGAGACCGACTCCGGCGCGGTCATCCGGGTACGCGTGCGCGTGGACCGCGACAACCGGCGCGCCACCATCGACTTCAGCGGCACCTCGGCCCAGCTGGCCACCAACTTCAACGCCCCGTTCGCCGTCGTCAACGCGGCCGTACTGTACGTCTTCCGCACCCTCGTCGCCGACGACATCCCGCTCAACGACGGCTGCCTGCGCCCGCTCGACATCGTTGTGCCGCCCGGTTCGATGCTCGCCCCCGAACCGCCGGCCGCCGTGGTCGCGGGCAACGTCGAGACCTCGCAGGCCATCACCGGTGCCCTCTACGCGGCGCTCGGCGTCCAGGCCGAGGGCTCCGGGACCATGAACAACGTCACCTTCGGCAACGAACGCCACCAGTACTACGAGACCGTCGCCTCCGGTTCCGGAGCCGGTGACGGATTCCGCGGCGCGAGCGTCGTACAGACCCACATGACCAACTCCCGGCTCACCGACCCGGAGATCCTGGAGTGGCGGCTGCCCGTCCGCCTCGACGAGTTCGCCGTACGGGCGGGCAGTGGCGGCGCGGGCCGCTGGCCCGGCGGGGACGGCGCGGTCCGCCGCGTCCGCTTCCTCGAACCCATGACCGTCTCGACCCTCTCCCAGCACCGCCGCGTGCCGCCGTACGGCATGGCCGGGGGCGAACCCGGCGCACTCGGCGCCAACCGGGTGGAGCGGGCCGACGGCACGGTCACCGAACTCGGCGGCAGCGATGCCGCGGACGTCGGCCCCGACGACGTACTCGTCGTCGAAACCCCGGGTGGCGGCGGATACGGACGCCCGGCACCCGGCACCCGAACCCTCCATCGACCCCAGCAAGCAGGAGAAGAAAACGATGATCTTCGGGCGATCTGAGCGCGGCAAGCCCCCGGTCGAGCCCGTCACGCTCAAGATCCTCGTGGCCGGAGGCTTCGGCGTGGGCAAGACGACCCTGGTCGGCGCGGTCAGCGAGATCCGGCCGCTGCGTACCGAGGAGCTGCTCACCGAGGCGGGGCGGCCGGTCGACGACACCTCCGGCGTCGAGGGCAAGCACACCACCACCGTCGCCATGGACTTCGGCCGCATCACCCTGCGCGAGGACCTGGTGCTCTACCTGTTCGGCACGCCCGGGCAGGAGCGGTTCTGGTTCATGTGGGACGAGCTGGCCGAGGGCGCGCTGGGAGCCGTCGTGCTCGCCGACACGCGCCGGCTGGAGGACTGCTTCGCCGCCGTCGACTATTTCGAGCGGCGTTCCATACCCTTCCTCGTCGGCGTCAACTGCTTCGAGGACGCGGCCCGCTATCCGGTGGAGTCCGTCCGCAAGGCCCTCGACCTCGATCCGGACGTACCGGTCGTGCTCTGCGACGCCCGGGACCGCGAGTCGGTCAAGGAGGTGCTCATCGGCGTGGTCCGGCACGCGATGGCGTACGCGGCGGCCCACCGGCAGGCCGTCACCACCTGAACGGCGGCGGCACGGCCCGTACCCCCGCCGACCGGGGTACGGGCCGTGGTCCCAGGGGGGTTACTCGCCGTCCTCCAGCCAGCCGAAGCTCTTCTCCACCGCCTTGCGCCAGTTCGCGTACTCGCGGTCGCGCACCGACGCCGCCATGGCGGGCGTCCACTCCGCGTCCTTCTGCCAGTGCGACCTGAGCTCGTCCAGGTCGTTCCACACCCCGGTGGCCAGGCCGGCCGCGTAGGCGGCGCCCAGGCAGGTCGTCTCGGAGACCCGGGGCCGGATCACCGGTACCCCGAGGACGTCGGCCTGGTGCTGCATCAGGAGGTTGTTCCCGGTCATGCCGCCGTCCACCTTCAGGGTGGTGATCGGCACCCCGGAGTCCTGGTACATCGCGTCCACGACCTCCCGCGTCTGCCAGCTGGTCGCCTCCAGGACCGCGCGGGCGAGGTGCGCCTTGGTGACGTAGCGGGTCAGCCCGGTGACGACCCCGCGCGCGTCGGAGCGCCAGTAGGGCGCGAACAGGCCGGAGAAGGCGGGCACGATGTAGGCGCCGCCGTTGTCGTCGACGCTCGCCGCCAGCGTCTCGATCTCGTCGGCGGTGCGGATGATGCCGAGCTGGTCGCGGAACCACTGGACGAGCGCGCCCGTGATGGCGATCGAACCCTCCAGGCAGTACACCGGCGCCTCGGTACCGATCCGGTATCCCAGCGTCGTCAGCAGCCCGCTCTTGGACGGCACCGGCCGGTTGCCGGTGTTGAGGAGCAGGAAGCTGCCCGTCCCGTAGGTGTTCTTCGCCGTGCCGACGTCGTAGCAGGCCTGCCCGAAGACCGCCGCCTGCTGGTCGCCCAGCGCGGACGCCACCGGCACCCCGGCGAGCTGGCCGACCGCCGTGCCGTACACCTCGGCGGACGACCTGATCTCGGGCAGCACCGCCTCGGGCACGTTCATCGCGGCGAGGATGGCGGGGTCCCATTGGAGCGTCTCCAGGTTCATCAGCATGGTGCGCCCGGCGTTGGTGACGTCCGTGACGTGCCGGCCGCCGTCGGTGCCGCCGGTGAGGTTCCAGATGAGCCAGGAGTCGATGGTGCCGAAGGCGATCTCGCCGCGCTCGGCCCGGTCCCGCAGCCCGGGCACGTTGTCCAGCAGCCAGGCCGCCTTGGGCCCGGAGAAGTAGCTGGCCAGGGGCAGTCCGGTCGGCTCGCGGAAGCGGTCCTGCCCGTCGCTGCCGCCGAGTTCGTGGCACAGGGCCGCGGTGCGGGTGTCCTGCCAGACGATCGCGTTGTGCACGGGCTTGCCGGTGGCGCGGTCCCACAGGACGGTCGTCTCGCGCTGGTTGGTGATGCCCAGCGCGCTCAGCTGGTCGGGGCGCAGCCCCGCGTTGGCGAGCGCACCGGCCACCACGGCCTGCACCTTGGACCAGATCTCGGTGGCGTCGTGCTCCACCCAGCCCGGCTTGGGGAAGATCTGGCGGTGCTCGCGTTGGTCGACGGCGACGATCGCGCCGGAGTGGTCGAAGATGATGCAGCGGCTCGACGTGGTGCCCTGGTCGATTGCGGCGACGTACTTCTCGGCGGTGTCCGTCATGGCTACCCCTTGGTCGCTGGGTCGGAAGGCTGCGTTGGTGTCAGGTCCGCGTCGAGTCAGAAGGCCACGTTGTAGATGAGGCCCGCGAGCGCCCCGCCGATCAGAGGTCCGGCGACCGGGATCCAGGCGTAACCCCAGTCCGAGGTGCCCTTGTTGGGGATCGGCAGGAAGGTGTGCACGATCCGCGGGCCGAGGTCGCGCGTCGGGTTGATGGCGTAGCCGGTGGGGCCGCCGAGCGACAGCCCGATGCCGACGACGAGCAGCGAGACGATCAGCACGGTGGTGCCGGACTCGCCGAGCCCCTTGGTCAGTCCGAAGGCGAGGATCGGCAGGACCAGCGCGATGGTGGCGATGATCTCGGTGATCAGGTTGGCGACCGGGTTCCGGATCTCCGGGATGGTGGAGAAGATGCCGAGCGTCGGCGTCGGCTCCTCCCCGGACTCCTCGTCGCGCACGTTGGCCTGGAACTGGGCCAGGTAGACCAGGTAGGCCAGCACGGCCCCGAGCATCGCGCCGACGAACTGCCCGAGCAGGTACACCCAGACCTTGCCCCACGCGCCGGTGTCGACGGCGATGCCGATGGTGACCGCGGGGTTCAGCTGCCCGCCGGAGAGGGGAGCGGCGGTGTAGGCGCCGGCGAGGACGCCGAATCCCCAGCCGAACGCGATCACCACCCACCCCGCGGCCCGGGCCTTGGAGTGTCTCAGGGTGACCGCGGCGCAGACACCGGCGCCGAACAGGATCAGGATGGCCGTGCCGATGACTTCGCCGACGAAGATGTCTCCGTTGCTCATGGCGGCTCCTAGGGCGCTGGCCGGGGATCGACCCCGGTGCATTGAGCAGGAACGGTTCCCTTGGCGACGTCAGCCGAAGGCAGGGAAGGTCCCGCGCCCCGCCCGGCGTCCATGACGAGCGTGCCGTAGCGGCCGAATCGCCCATGGGGAAAGAGCCTGGAGACAGGAGCGGCCCATGGCGCAGTGCCTGAATACGCCGAGAATGTACGGCGATGTCGACCGACACCGGAAGTTTTCACCGGCGCTCAAGGGGCGTCAAGGTCGGCGACGGCAACGATGACAGGCAACTCGTCCCGGAGCAGCTGTCACGGCTCCACCGCCGCGTATCCCGCCTGGGCGGGATACGCGTCCGAACCGCGCCGGATCTCGTGCCCGGGCAGTCCCGCCCGCCCCAGTACCCAACTCGCCCCGTACAGTGCCTTGGCGGCCTTCTTGAGCGGTGCAAGACAGCCGGCCGCCTGCCGGTGGTCGGCCACACTGCCCGGACCGCAGACGACGGTGGCCAGGGACAGCGTGACGGGACGCCCGCCCGCGGACCAGGGCGCGTCGAGCAGCGCGGCGACCCGGTCCAGCCCCGCCTCGTCGGCGAGCACCAGGAAGTCGTCCCCGCCGATGTGCCCCACGCGCGCGTGCCCGACGGCGGCCTCCTGCAGCGCCCACCCCACCGAACGGATCAGCTCGTCGCCCGCGGCGAACCCGGCACCGTCGTTCACCTGCTTGAAGTGGTCGATGTCCAGCCAACTCAGCGCGAAGACGCGGCCGTCCGCGATCCACCGGTCCACCTCGCCCGTGATCGCGTCCGAACCGGGCAGCCGGGTCAGCGGGTTGAGCCCTGCCGCCTCCTCGACGCGGGTCTCGGCGAGCGCCCGTACCAGGTCGGCGAGGCGTACGACGCCCACGCAGCGCCCGAACCGGTCGACGACCGTGACATCGTCCGAGGTGCGGTCCGGGCCGCCGACGGCAACCACGTCCAGCACCTCCCAGGCGGTCGCGTCGACGCCGACCGTGCGCGGGGCGTCGCCCAGCTTGAAGGCCGGGCGGTCCGCGTACAGGGCGTGCCCGTAGCGGCCCGACATGGACAGCAGGAAGCGGGAGCGGTGCACCGACCGGACGGGGGCGCCGGCCTGGTCGACCAGGAGCACGCCGGAGACGTCCGGGGAGCCGGTGAGCAGCGCCCGCACCTGCAACGCGGACGCGGTGACCGGCAGGAGTGCGGCGGGCCGGACGAACTCGCGTACGGACGGCCCGGAGCGCGGTGGCGGTACGGCGGCGGGGGAGGGCGGCGGAACGTATACCTCCGCGACCGGGATCCGGGCCGGGGGCGCGAACAGCTCGCCCTGGGCCAGTTGCGCCCCGGCGGACAGCGCGGCCGCGTGCTGGAGTTCGGTCTCCACGCCCTCGACGGCCACCAGGGCGCCGAGTTCCTCGCACAGGGTCCGCATCGCCCGCACCGCGGCCGGCCGGGCGAGCAGCGAGGCGTCGAGCTTGACCAGGTCGGGCGAGAGGTCGGTGAGCAGCCGCAGCGGCACGTCCCCGTCCCCGATGCCGTCCGCGCTGATCCGGAAGCCCTGGCCGCGCAGCACCGCCACGGCCTCCAGCAGGGCCCGCTGCGGAACGTGCGTGTACGGCGGGACGATGTCCAGGGTGACTTCCCAGGGCATCCGTCCGGCCTCGCGGACGGCCTCGGACAGCGGTGCGATGCCGCCCAGGTCGGCGAGGGTGGCCGCGAAGACGTTGATGTGCAGCGGCAGCAGCGTCTCCTTGCGGGCCGCCGCGCGGAGGGCCAACACCACCAGTCTGCCGTCGAGTTCGGGATTCCGGCGGGCTTCGGCGAGGATGTCCCCGGTCTCGGGGCGGGCGAGGATCTCCAGTGCGGTGATCCCGCCGGTCGTCAGATTGACCACCGGCTGGAAGGCGAAACGGAGAGCATCCGTCCAGGTGCGCACGGGAGCATGATGACGCCACCGGCGCACGCCCATGGGCAGTTCATGAGACGTTCACGCACCATTTCGGGGTGGTCACGCAGGGTATGCACCCTCCGCTGGCACACCCGTCCCGTCAGCGCACCACTATCACGGACGAGCCGTGCCCGAACAGCCCCTGATTGGCCGTGATCCCCACGCGCGCGTGGGCCACCTGGCGGTCGCCCGCCGCATCCCGCAACTGCCAGGCCAGCTCGCAGACCTGGGCGATCGCCTGGGCCGGCACCGCCTCCCCGAACGAGGCGAGCCCCCCGCTGGCGTTGACCGGTATACGGCCGCCCGGGGCCGTCGCGCCCTCGCGCAGCAGCTTCGCCGCCTCGCCCTCGGCGCACAGCCCCAGATCCTCGTACCACTGCAACTCCAGCGCGGTGGAGAGGTCGTACACCTCGGCGAGCGACAGCTCCTCGGGGCCGATGCCCGCCTCCTCGTAGGCGGCCCGCGCGATCGAGGCGCGGAAGGACTCCGTCGGCGGATCCACCGCCGCCGCGGAGTCCGTGGCGATGTCCGGGAGGTCCAGCACCGTGCTCGGGTAGCGGGGCGTGACCGTGGACACCGCGCGGATCCGCACCGGCCGCGCCGCTCCGTGCCGGCGTGCGAACTCCAGGCTGGACAGGACCAGCGCGGCCCCGCCGTCGGAGGTGGCGCAGATGTCCAGCAGCCGTAGCGGATCGGCGACCACCTGGGAGGCGGCGACCTCCTCGGCGGTGACCCGCTTGCGGTAGCGGGCGTAGGGGTTGAGCGCTCCCAGGGCCGCGTTCTTCACCTTGACCAGGGCGAAGTCCTCGGGGGTGTCCCCGAACACCGCCATCCGACGGCGCGCGTACAGCCCGAAGTACGTCGGGTTCGTCGCCCCCAGCAGCCGGAAGCGCAGCCAGTCGGGATCGTCGGGCCGCTCTCCTCCGGCGGGCCGGAAGAAGCCCTTGGGCGCCGCGTCCGCACCCACCACGAGCACCACGTCCGCGAGGCCCGCCAGGATCTGCGCCCGCGCCGCGGCGACCGCCTGGGCCCCGGACGCGCACGCCGCGTACACGCTCGCGACCCGCGCCCCCTGCCAGCCCAGCGCCTTCGCGAAGGTCGCGCCCGCCACATAGCCGGGATATCCGCCCCGCACCGTGTTTGCGCCCACGACCGAGCCGATGTCCCGCCACTCGAGTCCGGCGTCCGCGAGCGCCGCGCGGGCCGCCGCCGTCCCGTACTCGACGAAGCTCCGGCCCCACTTGCCCCAGGGGTGCATGCCCACGCCGAGCACCGCCACGTCCGCCGTCACGCCGTCACCCCCGTCGGCCGCCAGTGCCAGGTCGTCCAGGTCGTCTCAGCGTCCTCGCCCAGGACTCCGGGGACGACCTCGACCTCCATGCCCACCGCCAGATCGGCGACGGTGATGCCGGGAACCGCCTGCCCCAGCACCACGATCCGCTCGGAGGGCAGCTCTACAGCGATCAACGCGTACGGCTCCCAGGGAAGTTCCGGGTCGCTCACATAGGGTGACGGGGGCCGGTATCTGCTGTCGGTGTACGACCAGATCCGTCCGCGCCGGGAGAGCGGGACCTCCTCCAGGTCGCCGCCCGCGCAGCCGGGGTTGCGGCAGTGGACGTCCTCGCGAGGGAAGAAGACCGAGCCGCAGGCCGCGCAGCGGGTTCCCAGAAGCCGGAATCCGTCCCCCTCGCCCGTGAACCAGCCGTCGACCGCAGGCGTGCGTGTGCGCGACAAAGCTCCTCCAGGACACCAGATCTGACGGAACGTCAGAAGTGTGCCACGTGCCGCCCGGATTGGGCAGGCCGCGGGGGCGGATCCCGCAGCGCCGGCCGCTCCCGGCTCCGGGCCGGAGCGTGTCCGTTCACTTCCGGAAGGAGGCGTTCCCCTGACCGTGAGACGTCGTTCTCCTGATCGGATAAAGTCCGCGCGTGTCCGAAAATCAGCACCCAATTGCCAACTCCGCTCCGGGCTCGCACTGTTCGAGCTGTGGAGCGGCCTACGGAGAGGGAATCTCCGGCTGGCCCCGCACCTGCCCGGCCTGCGGCCACGTCGCCTACCGCAACCCGCTGCCGGTGGCGATCGCCCTTCAGCCCGTCTACGACACGAAGGGCACCGCCCTGGTCGTCATCACCCGCACGGTGGCCCCCGCGCGCGGCGGCACCGCGCTGCCCGGGGGCTACGTCGACGACCGCGAGGACTGGCGGCACGCCGTCGTCCGCGAACTCAAGGAGGAGACGGGCATCGACGCGGCCGCCCGCGACGTACGGCTCGTCGACGCCATGAGCTCACCCGACGGGCACCTGTTGCTGTTCGGCCTCCTGCCGGAACGCCCGGCCGAAGGTCTCCCGCCGTCGGGAGCGACCGACGAGACGGAGGGCTGGCACCTGCTGCGCCGCCCCGAGGAACTCGCCTTCCCGCTGCACAGCGTGGCCGTACGCGCGTGGTTCGAGGGCCGCTACTGAGCCCTCCGGCTCATCCCAGCCCCCGGACCCGGACGGGCCGGGACGGCTCGCTCACGCCCGTCTCGTCCTCGCGTGCGACCACCACTCGCCGGCCCTCCCAGCGGGCGACATAACGCTCGATCTCCGGCTCCTCCCAGCCGTCGCCCGCGTCCGGCACGACCAGCCCGCCGCCCGTCCGACCCCGGGCGGGCGCCCACACCTCCAGCCGCGTCCCGCCGTCCTCGTCCCGCACGGGCAGGACGGCACCCGCGCGCACCAGCACCGGGATCCGCGACAGCGGGGCATCCACGAGCACCTGCCCGGGACCCTCGTACGCCTGCTCGGTCACCGTGTCGTACCAGCGTCCCCGGGGCAGCTGCACCGCACGCCGGTCGGCACCCGGATCCAGCACCGGAGCCACCAGCAGGGCGTCACCCAGCAGGAACGCGTCCTCGCAGTCGCGCAGCGCCCGGTCTTCCGGCGCACTCCACCACACCGGCCGCACGTACGGTGCACCGGTCCGCCGGGCCAGCTGCGCCAGCGTCATGAAGTACGGCAGCAGACGCCGCCGTTCGACAAGCGCCACGCGCGCGTGCTCCAGCACCTCGGCCCCGAACTCCCACGGCTCCCGGCGCCCCGCCCGCATGCTCGCGTGCGTGCGGAACAGCGGCAGGTACGCGCCCAGCTGGAACCAGCGCAGAAACAGCTCCGGCGACGGACTCCCGTCGTAGCCGCCCACGTCCGGCCCCGAGTACGGCACCCCGCACAGCCCGAGCCCCAGCACCAGCGACAGGGAGGCGCGCAGCCCCGGCCAGCCGGTGGCGACGTCACCGGACCACGTGCCACCGTACCGCTGCATACCGGCCCAGCCCGCGCGGGAGAACAGGAACGGCCGCTCCTCGGGCGCGAGCCGGCGCAGGCCCTCGTAGGCCGCACGCGCCATGCAGAGCGCGTAGACGTTGTGTGCCTCCCGGTGGTCGCCGCCGCGCCCCTCCAGGGCGTGCCGCGCCGAGCGCGGCAGCGTCGACTCGCCGAACGCGTTGAAGGACGTGGGCTCGTTCATGTCGTGCCAGAACCCGGCGAAGCCCAGCGCCAACCGCTCCTCGTACAGCCCGCCCCACCACGAACGCACGCGCGCGTCCGTGAAGTCGGGGAAGACCGCCTCCCCGGGCCACACCACCCCCTCCACCGTCCGCCCCGACGGATCACGGACGAAGGCGTCGACCGCCGTCCCGCTGTCATGGACCGCGTTGCCCCGCTCGGCCTTCACCGCCGGGTCGACGATCGACACCAGCCGGATCCCGTCCCGCCGCAACTCCTCCGCCAGCGTCGGCAGCTTCGGGAAGCGCTCGTGATCGACCGTGAACACCTGGTGGGCGTCGTAGTGGTCGATGTCCAGATGGACGGCGTCCAGCGGCAGACCGCGCTCCTGGTAACCGGCGACGATCCGCCGCACCTCCTGCTCGCTGCCGAAACCCCAGCGCGCATGGTGATGACCCAGCGCCCACGACGGCGGCAGCGCGGGCGCGCCCGTGAGCGAGGCCCACGTGTGCAGCACGCGCGCGGGGGTGCCCACCATCACCCAGCAGCGCAGCGGACCGCCGTCCATCCGCAGCTCGCAGCGCCCGGCCCGGTCGTGCCCCGAACCGGCGCCCTCCTCGCCCTCCCTGAGCGTCACCGTCCCGTCCCAGGAACTGTCGTGGAACACCAGATGCGCTGCCGCGTCCGCCACCACCAGCTGCACCGGCATGGTGATGTACAGCGGATCGTCACCGGGCCCGAAGGCACGGCCGGGATCGGTGTTCCACAACCGGTACGTGCCGTCCCGCAGCCGCGGCCCCGAGGGACGCCCGCCCAGCCCGAAGAACCGCGCGTCCGCGGCCACCTCCGACCGCTGCACCCAGCGCGCCGCACCCCCGCCCACCGGCTCCCACCAGCGCGGCGGCAGATCCCGCCGCAACATCACGCCACCGGGCGTGCACACCTCCACCGCGCCGTGCCGCGAGACACTGACCGTCACCCGCTCCGCCACGACCCGCCAGCCGCCGTTCGTGTCCGGTTCGAGAACCGCCCGCGGATCCGGCTCCGGACAGCGCCCCGCGAGCGCGTACGACGGCTCGGGACCGGCCCCGTCCCAGCCCCAGAAGACGGCTCCGTTCACGGCGACCGTGATCCGCAGCTCGGACCGGCTGAACCGGATCACTCCGCCGCCCGGCCCCGGCTCCGCGTCCTGCACCGGTCCCGGCACCCGGGCCCGCTCCGCACCCCGCGCGGGCAGCCCGGCGGCATCGATCCGCCTTCTGCGCCACGCGGCCCGTACGGTACGCAACCCCTGAGCCGCCTTGCTCGAACCGACCACTCTTACCGAACGCACCAGGTCACGACCGTCCATGCTGCTCACCCTGCCACTCAGCGCTCCACACGCGCGTGCCGTTCAACTGGCGTTCACCCGTGCCGCGGCCACATCTTTACGACACGGACTATGTGGAGCGCACCCTGGTGCAGAAGTCGATCACATGGCATCGTCCCTGTCAGCCGCGTCACGCGCACACCCCAGCCCGTGCGCGCGTCCCACGCACACAAAGCGCAGAAGCCCGGGAGCCGCCCCATGTCGACCGCGAACCCCCAGCCGCTCTGGCAGCCCGATCCGCACCGGACCGCCCAGGCACGCATCACCAGGTTCCAGTCCTGGGCGGCGGAACACCACCAAGCCCCCGCCGACGGCGGGTACCCGGCCCTGCACCGCTGGTCCGTCGACCACCTGGACACCTTCTGGAAAGCCGTCACGGAATACTTCGACGTGCGGTTCTCGACGCCCTACGCGCGCGTGCTCGGCGACCGCGCCATGCCCGGCGCCGAATGGTTCCCCGGCGCGAAGCTGAACTACGCCGAGCACGCCCTGCGCGCCGCCGCCACCCGCGCGGACGAACCCGCCCTCCTGTACGTCGACGAGACCCACGAACCCCGCCCCGTCACCTGGGCGGAGCTGCGCCGGCAGGTGGGCTCCCTGGCCGCCGAACTCCGCGCCCTCGGCGTCCGCCCCGGCGACCGGGTCAGCGGCTACCTCCCCAACATCCCGCAGGCCGTTGTCGCCGTGCTCGCCACCGCCGCCGTGGGCGCCGTCTGGACCTCATGCGCCCCCGACTTCGGCGCCCGCAGCGTCCTGGACCGCTTCCAGCAGGTCGAACCCGTCGTCCTGTTCACCGTCGACGGCTACCGCTACGGCGGCAAGGAACACGACCGGCGCGAGACCGTCGCCGAACTCCGCCGCGAACTGCCCACACTGCGCGCCGTCGTGCACATCCCGCTGCTCGGCACCCCGGCCCCCGAAAACGCCCTGGAATGGTCGGCCCTGACCGCCGCCGACACGGAACCAGCATTCGAACAGGTCCCGTTCGACCACCCCTTGTGGGTGCTCTACTCCTCCGGCACCACCGGCCTGCCCAAGGCCATCGTCCAGTCCCAGGGCGGCATCCTGGTCGAACACCTCAAACAGCTCGGCCTGCACTGCGACCTGGGCCCCGAGGACCGCTTCTTCTGGTACACCTCCACCGGCTGGATGATGTGGAACTTCCTCGTCTCCGGCCTCCTCACCGGCACCACGATCGTCCTGTACGACGGCAGCCCCGGCCACCCCGACACCGGCGCCCAGTGGCGCGTCGCCGAACGCACCGGAGCCACCCTCTACGGCACCTCCGCCGCCTACGTGATGGCCTGCCGCAAGGCCGGCGTGCACCCCTCCCGCGACCACGACCTCTCCCGGGTGAAGTGCGTCGCCACCACCGGCTCCCCACTGCCCCCCGACGGCTTCCGCTGGCTGCACGACGAGTTCGCAGCGAGCGGGGCCGACCTCTGGATCGCCTCCGTCAGCGGTGGCACCGACGTGTGCTCGTGCTTCGCGGGCGCCGTGCCCACCCTCCCCGTCTACACCGGCGAACTGCAGGCACCCGGTCTCGGCACCGACCTCCAGGCCTGGGACCCGGCCGGCCGCCCCGTCATCGACGAAGTGGGCGAACTGGTCGTCACCAACCCCATGCCCTCCATGCCGATCCGCTTCTGGAACGACCCCGACGGCAGCCGCTACCACGAGAGCTACTTCGACACCTACCCCGGCGTCTGGCGCCACGGCGACTGGATCACCGTCACCTCACGCGGCACGGTGATCATCCACGGCCGCTCCGACTCCACGCTCAACCGCCAGGGCGTACGGATGGGCTCGGCCGACATCTACGAGGTCGTCGAGCGCCTCCCCGAGATCAAGGAGTCCCTCGTCATCGGCGTCGAACAGCCCGACGGCGGCTACTGGATGCCCCTCTTCGTCCACCTGGCACCGGGCGCGGTCCTGGACGAGGCCCTGCTGACCCGCATCAAGCAGGCCATCCGCGAACAGCTCTCGCCCCGCCACGTCCCGGACGAGGTCATCGAAGTCCCCGGCGTCCCGCACACCCTCACCGGAAAGCGCATCGAGGTCCCCGTCAAGCGCCTCCTCCAGGGCGCGCCCCTGGAAAAGGCCGTCAACCCCGGCTCCATCGACAACCTCGACCTGCTGACCTACTTCGAGGACCTCGCCCGCAAGCGCGCCTGACGTCCGCCCCCGTTGTCAGTGGCGCCGGTTACTGTGAGTGAGCATTGATCGACCGCTCACAGGGGGAACCATGGCGCACACCGACCACCGGACCATGCGACGCGTCCTGCGCCGCGAGATCGCCGGCACCATCGGCCTGCTGACCGACGAACACGACTTCCGCGCCATGCGGCGCTACCGCACCTTCACCTTCGACGACCACCTCACCTACCTCCGCCAGATCGAAGCCCTCCTCAGGACCCGCGCCGCCGAGGGCACCCACACCACACTCGCCCTGTTCGACCCGGAGGAATACGCCGAGTTCTGCACAGCCACCGGCCTCGACCCGGACGCCCCGGCCAGCCGCAGCCGCTTCACCGCCGAACTCGCGGCCACCGGCGCCACCGTCCCGTACGACGGTCGACCCCTCACCGACCTCGTCCCCGCCCTCGTCGACGAGGCCGTACGACAGGCCACCTGGGAGTACGCCAGCACCCTCCTCGCCCGGCTCGGACCCTGCCCCACCTGCGGTGAAGACATCGGACGAGCAGCCTTCACCCGCGCCTCCCACCTCCTGACCCGCATCCTCGACACCGCCCCGGCAGGCAACCGGCACCTCGTGTGCAGCGTCTCCGGACCACCCGAAACCCTCGTCACCGTCCTGCACGCCGACCGTAACGGCGACGGCACCACCCTCCTCGACGAGGCAGAAGCCCTCGAATTCACCAGCGTCCTCGCCCTCGGCCTCGCCACCAACAGCCCCGGCGGACTCGTCATGCGCACCAGCGCCGCCGGCACCCCCGACCGTGTCTACGGCTGGCGACTGCGAGGCAACAACCTCGGGCCCCTCACCGCCGGCGAGGTCTTCGACGCCTACTGCACCGACGTCGAATCCGGAGACCTCATCTCACCAGAATCGGACGTCGACTACTGCGCGCCGCCCGACCTGGGCGACCAGCAGACGATCCCCGGCCACCACCACCACTAGAAACCGCCAGGGGCGCCCCACCAACAGGTGGAGCGCCCCTGGAAAGACAGCCGATCACGGCCGTAGCCGACTACTCGCCGGACAGCACCGCCTGAGCCGCCACACGGGCCTCGTCCGCGCTGTCCGTGGCGCGCGCGGCAGCCGCGGCCCGCTCGCACTGGGCCAGCGTGTACTTGGCCAGCATCGCCCGGACATAGGGAATCGACGCCGCGCCCATGGAGAGGGAGGTGACACCCAGACCCGTCAGCACACAGGCCAGCAGCGGATCCGACGCGGCCTCACCGCACACGCCACAGCTCTTGCCCTCGGCGCGCGCCGCCTCCGCCGACAGCGCGACCAGGTCGAGCAGCGCGGGCTGCCACGGATCCTGCAACCGGGACACCGCACCGACCTGACGGTCAGCGGCGAACGTGTACTGGGCAAGGTCGTTCGTGCCCAGCGAAAGGAACTCGACCTCCTGAAGGACCGAGCGCGCCCGCAGCGCGGCCGACGGAATCTCCACCATCGCGCCGAACTTGGCCCGCAGCCCCGCCTCCCGGCAGGCGTTCGCGAACGCCTTCGCATCGGCACGGTCCGCCACCATCGGTGCCATGACCTCAAGGTGGACGGGCAGCCCTTCGGCCGCCTTCGCCAACGCCGTCAGCTGGGTGCGCAGCACCTCGGGGTGGTCGAGCAGCGTCCGCAGACCACGCACGCCCAGCGCCGGGTTCGGCTCGTCCGCCGGCGTCAGGAAGTCCAGCGGTTTGTCCGCGCCCGCGTCCAGCACCCGTACCACGACCCGGCCCTCGGGGAATGCCTCCAGCACCTGACGGTAGGCCTCGACCTGCTTCTCCTCGGAAGGAGCGCTCTTGCTGTCGTCAAGGAACAGGAATTCGGTACGGAACAGACCGACGCCCTCGGCACCGGCCTCCACCGCGGCGGGCACGTCCGCCGGACCGCCCACGTTGGCCAGCAGCGGCACCTTGTGCCCGTCCGCGGTCGCGCCAGGGCCGGTCGAGGCGGACAGCGCCGCCTTCCGCTCGGCGGCCGCCGCCGTCAGCGCGGCCTTCTTCTCCGCACTCGGGTTCACGAAGATGTCGCCGGTGCTGCCGTCCACGGCGACCACGGTGCCCTCGGCGAGCTCACCGGCACCCGGCAGCGCCACCACGGCCGGCACCCCGAGTGCCCGCGCCAGGATCGCGCTGTGGCTCGTCGGCCCGCCCTCCTCGGTTACGAAACCGAGCACCAGCGTCGGGTCGAGGAGCGCCGTGTCCGCGGGCGCCAGATCCCGCGCCACCAGCACGTACGGCTCGTCACTGTCCGGGACACCCGGCATCGGAACACCCAGCAGCCGGGCGACGATACGATTCCGCACATCGTCCAGGTCGGCCACCCGGCCGGCGAGGTACTCGCCCGCTCCGGCCAGCAGCTCGCGGTACGCGGCGAACGCGTCGTACACGGCACGCTCGGCAGTGCTGCCGACGGCGATCCGCCGGTCCACGTCGGACATCAGCTCGGGGTCCTGCGCCATCATGGCCTGCGCCTCGAGCACCGCCTGGGCCTCGCCGCCCGCCAGATTGCCGCGCGCCATCAGGTCGGCCGCCACGGCATCCACGGCCTGACGGGCACGCCCCTGCTCCCGCTCCGCCTCTTCCGCGGGGATCTGCTTGGCAGGCGGCTCCAGCACCGCCGTTCCCATGTGCCGAACCTCGCCGATCGCCACACCGTGGCTCACGCCGACGCCTCGCAGCGTTGTCTCCATCTCACCGTCTCCGATAGTGCGGCGGGTCCCGCCGCCGCGGTGGTTGTCGTGGTCGTCAGCTACGTAGCCATATACAGAGCAGTCAGTAGCTATAGAGGAGTCAGTTCCAGGCGAAGAGGCTGTCGCCGGCCTTCACGTCACCGTCCTCGCGGAGGGCGGAGAGGGCGTCGGCCGTCGCCTCCAGGGCCACGACAGGGCAGACCGGGGACTTGCCGGCGGCCTCGACCGCGGCCGGGTTCCAGCGCACGACGCCCTGGCCGCGGGTGACGGTGTCACCCTTGTTGACGAGCAGTTCGAAGCCCTGCCCGTTGAGCTGCACGGTGTCGATACCGAGGTGGGTGAGCACACCGTGGCCGCTCTCGTCCACGACGACGAACGCGTGCGGGTGCAGAGAGACGATGACGCCGTCCACGGGTGCCACGACCTCGGAAGGCTCACGCACGGGGTCGATCGCCGTGCCCGGGCCGACCATGGCCCCGGCGAAGACCGGATCCGGCACGGCGGCCAGTCCGATGGCGCGTCCTGCGAGCGGGGACGTCACGGTGGTCATGGGAAGCCTCCCGGAAGTGGAGCTGCTTACGGGCCGTCACTGGCTGTTCCGGACGGCACTGAGCAGCAGCGTATGTCATATGAAGTGGCGGTTCCGCATGGAAGCTACCAGGTAGTGGTCTAGACCACCAGCCTATTCGATTTGCGCGGCCTTCGAGGCTCCGTGTACAGTCGTACTCCTGCTTGGGGCCAAGCGGTGCGGTAAAGCGCCGTAACTCAGCAGCACCCAAACTTGTCAGATCCTAACTCGGGATCATCTTCCGCATGCCTGCGGGAGGGTGGTCAGGGAGACGGAAAAACACTGATAGAGTTTGGAACACCGAAGGGAAGCCCGGAGGAAAGCCCGAGAGGGTGAGTACAAAGGAAGCGACCGTTCCTTGAGAACTCAACAGCGTGCCAAAAGTCAACGC
>NZ_JBVHTI010000011.1:0-346808 GCF_055565975.1 Streptomyces sp. NPDC028289
GCCTCAGGGAAGCCCTCGGCACCACCGCCTGACTCACCCCCGACGGCGGCCGCCCCACCCCGGCGGCCGCCGCGGAGGACACCTCCATGGCACGAGCCACCGAACCTCATGAACTACAACGCAGCGGGAGGATCAGCATGAGCGACGCGCAGACGCCCAGCGTGCAGATCGTCGACAACACAGCAGCCAACCGTTACGAGGCGCGCATCGGAAGCGTGGTGGCAGGCTTCGCTGAGTACATACGTACCGAGCGACTCATCGCCTTCGTGCACACCGAGGTCAACCCCGGATACGAGGGCCAGGGTATCGGCGCGGCACTCGTCCGTTCATCCCTGGACGAAGCGCGCTCTGCGGGTCTCGCTGTCCTGCCGGTGTGCCCCTTCTACGCGGGATGGATCGCCCGTCATCCCGATTACCAGGCTCTCCTCTACTCGGGCAAAAGCAAAGTCAGCGACTGATGACCACGACACCTCCTGCGGGTTCGGACCCGACGCTGAGGGACGGCGCCAAGCGCTACGAGGGCTCAGACATCGCGGTCAGTTACGAAGCGCGGATCTGCCTTCATCAGGCAGAGTGCCTGCGAGGGCTCCCGGCTGTCTTCGACGTCGAGCATCGGCCATGGATCGACGTAAGTGCTGCACCAGCTGAGGCCATCGCCGAGGTGGTGGAACGGTGTCCCAGCGGCGCTCTGCAATATCACCTGCGCGCGGGCCGGGACGAGGAACCCTCGCAGCCCACCCGGCTGCGACGGCACGCGGGCGGGATTCTGTACCTTCGGGGCGACCTGCAGATAGAAACAGCTGCAGGAATTCGACGTGAAAGCAGGGTCATGCTGTGCGGCTGCGGCACTTCCGGCAACCAGCCGTTCTGTGACCACTCCGGGCCTTGCGGAAGCGCAGCCTGACAATGTCGACCAGCGGGGCCGTGTGGAACCGCCGTCTCGTATGGTGGACTCATGGATGATAGACAGGCTCCGCTGTCAGAAACCGAAATGCGGGCATGGCGCAGCCTTTTGCGCATGAGTGCGCTCCTGGCCAGCAGAACGGCACGCCCTATTCAGGTCGAATTCGGGCTTTCCGAAGCCGATTGCGCCGTGCTGGCGGAGCTCACGCAAACCGTCACGGAGGACGGCTGGATACGCATCTCTGAGCTGATTGCCTGTCTGGGCTGGGAGAAGAGCCGCCTGTCTCATCAGTTGAGTCGAATGGAGAAGCGCGGCCTGGTCGCGCGAAGAGAATATGCCGATGACCGGCGAACCGCTCTCGTAGCGGCTACCCAGACAGGGCGATCAGCCATCGTCGAAGCGACACCCCGCCAGGCGGAGGAAATCCGACGACTTTTCCTCGACCACCTTTCCCCTGGACAATTAATCTGGCTGACGGAGATCGCGGAACGCGTCACCGAAAAGATGCGTGTCACTCCTGAAACTCCTTAAGTGCTGTGCCCGAAGATTTGAGGAACTCGTGCCAGAAAACATCGAGAAGGCGCGGACCGCCATCATGACTGTCGACGATGACCCGGGAGTATCCCGAGCCATCGCCCGCGATCTGCGGCGACGTTACGGGGCCGCGCATCGAATCGTGAGGGCGGAATCCGGTGCAACCGCACTTGAAGCACTTAACGAGTTGAAGCTGCGCGGCGACCAGGTGGCCCTCATCCTGGCCGACCATCGCATGCCGGACATGAACGGCATCGAGTTCCTCGAGCAAGCCATGGATATCTTTCCCAGCGCCCGCCGTGTCCTGCTCACCGCCTACGCCGACACCAACGCAGCCATCGACGCAATCAACGTGGTGGACCTGGACCACTACCTGCTCAAGCCGTGGGACCCACCGGAGGAAAAGTTCTACCCAGTCCTCGACGACCTGCTCGCGGCGTGGCGTGCCAGCGACCACCGAACCGTGACCAGCATCAAAATCATCGGCCACCGCTGGTCCGCCCGTTCCTCCCAGGTACGGGACTTCCTGGCCCGCAACCAGGTGCCCTACCGGTGGTACTCCTCCGACGAACCCGAAGGGCAGCGGCTGCTGGGCGCCGCGGGTCAGGACGGGACGCGACTGCCCGTCGTGATCACTTCCGACGGCACGCCGCTGGTCGAGCCGGAGGTACCAGACCTCGCGACCTGGGTCGGGCTGGCCACCGAGCCGACCACCGACTTCTACGACCTCGTCGTCATCGGCGGAGGCCCGGCCGGACTCGGGGCCGCCGTATACGGCGCCTCGGAAGGACTTCGCACGGTCCTGGTCGAGCGGTCCGCGACCGGAGGACAGGCCGGACAGAGCTCACGCATCGAGAACTACCTGGGCTTTCCCGACGGCGTCTCCGGAGCGCAGCTGACCGACCGGGCCAGGCGGCAGGCGGCCAAGTTCGGCGCAGAGATCCTCACAGCGCGGGAGGTGACCGGCCTGGAAACCAGCGGGGCCGCCCGGGTCATACGCTTCTCCGACGGCACCGCGATCGCTGCCCGCAGCGTCATCCTCGCGACAGGCGTGTCCTACCGCCAGCTCCCCGCCGAAGGCGCCGACTCCCTGGCCGGCTGCGGGGTCTACTACGGCTCGGCGCTGACGGAAGCCGCATCCTGCGAAGGCCACGACGTATACATCGTGGGCGGGGCCAACTCGGCCGGACAGGCCGCGATGCATCTGTCACACACAGCCAAATCGGTCACTCTCCTGGTACGAGGGCCCTCCCTGGCAGCGTCGATGTCGCACTACTTGATCCAGCAGATCGAGCAGACTGCCAACATCCAGGTCCGCTGTCATACAGTCGTCGACTCCGTACAGGGGACCGACCACCTCAAGCAACTCATCCTGCGCGACACCGAAACCGGCCAGAGCGAAACCGTGGAAACGCACTGGCTGTTCGTCTTCATCGGTGCCGCCCCGCTGACCGGCTGGCTCGGGGATGCCGTCCAACGCGACGCACGCGGCTTCATCCTGGCAGGCCCTGATCTCACCCCTGACGGAAGCACTTCTGATTCCTGGGAACTGGATCGAGCCCCCTTCCACCTGGAGACCAGCATCCCCGGCGTGTTCGTCGCCGGTGACGCACGGGCTGAGTCCGCCAAACGCGTTGCCTCCGCCGTAGGCGAGGGAGCCATGGCCGTCATGCTGGTCCACCGCTACCTGGAGCAGTCATGACCAGCCCGCTGCCCTGCTACGTCCAGGAGATCAAACAGCTCTTCCTCTTCGAGAAGCTCGCCCCCGAGCAGCTGGACCGCCTCTGCCAGGACGGGCGCGTCGAGCTCGCCCAGCCCGGCATCCTCTACACCGAAGGGCAGCCGGCCACCTGCTTCTACGTGCTGCTCGAAGGCACTGTCGTGATGTACCGAAAGGTCGGCCAGGACGACGTCGAGGTCAACCGCACCTCACAGCAAGGTGTCTACGCCGGCGCCATGCAGGCATACCTCGGCGATCGGACGCCGCAGGTATACAACAACACCCTGCGTGTCACCGAGCCGACCCGGTTCTTCGTGCTTCCCGCCGACACCTTCGCCACCGTCATGCAGGAATGGTTTCCCATGGCCGTTCACCTACTGGAGGGGATCTTCTTCGGTGTGAAGAACACCCAACAGGCCATCGGGCAACGTGAACGGCTCCTGGCCCTCGGATCTCTGTCAGCGGGGCTCACCCACGAACTCAACAACCCTGCCGCCGCAGCCGCGCGAGCTGTTGCCGCACTGCGGGAGCGACTGGCGGCCATGCGCCACGATCTCGCTGCGCTCGCCGGCGGCAAGTTCACCACGGCCACGCTAGCCGTTCTGATCGAGGCCCAGCAGCAGACAGCCGCCATGGTCGGTAAGGCACCACAGCTCAGCCCACTGGAGACCGCGGACCGCGAAGACACTCTCACCGACTGGCTCGACGGTCACGGCATCGAGCACAGCTGGCAGATCGCGCCGACCCTCGTACAAGCCGGCCTGGACGACGCCTGGCTGGACCACATCGCGGCGAGGGTCGACCAGCCCGCCTTGCCGACAGCGATCAGATGGCTCAGCCAGACCGTCGAGAACGAGCTGCTGATGAACGAGATCGCGGAATCAACGGCACGTATCTCCCACCTCGTGGACGGAGCCAAGCAGTACGCGCAACTGGACCGAGCACCCTACCGCCCCGTCGACGTACACGAGCTGCTGGACAGCACCCTGATGATGCTGTCCAGCAAGATCGGACCTCACATCGCGGTCGACAAGATTTACGACACCACACTGCCCGCAATCCCCGCCTACGCCGCTGAGCTCAACCAGGTCTGGACGAACCTGATCGACAACGCGATCACCGCCATGAGCAGCGCCACGGACACAGGGACACTCACCATCCGTACCGCCCGCGTCCAAGATCAACTGCTGGTCGAAATCCGTGACACCGGCGCCGGCGTCGACGCCGAGATCCGCGACAGGATCTTCGACCCCTTCTTCACCACGAAGCCCGTGGGGGAAGGCACCGGACTCGGACTCGACATCGCCTGGCGAATCGTCGTCAACAAGCACCACGGCAACCTCAGCGTGGAGTCCGCACCAGGCGACACCCGCTTCCAGGTACTGCTCCCTCTCGCCGCCCGCACACCCAACCTCGAGGAGTCTCGATGACCAGCCACCCCGCGATCGACCCCACCACACCACCGAGCGGGACCGGTTGTGTCGACTGCGAGGCCACCAATGGCTGGTGGTTCCACCTCAGGCGCTGCGCCGCATGCGGGCACGTCGGCTGCTGCGACAGTTCCCCCTCCCAGCACGCCACGGCCCACTACCGCGCCACCGGGCACCCCGTCGTCCAGAGCTTCGAACCCGGAGAAGACTGGTTCTGGGACTTCGCCCGCAACGATGTTCTGGACATCGGGCTGGAGCTCGCACCTCCCAGCAGCCACCCCGAAGCACAGCCGGCCCCGGGGCCGGCGGGCCGGGTGCCGCAGGACTGGGTCCGCCAACTGCGGCGTTGACACCCCCCACGGAACGCGAGCGAGCAGAGGCGATTCGCCCGTCTGTTGTGAGCGGGGTACCGAACCGCGGGCGAGATGGGGGCCACATAAAGGCCATGCAGCCAACGCTATCCTCGGCGGTGGCGCTATCTGCACCATCGATACGGGACGCGACCAGTTGGACGCTACTCGAAAACGCCCAGCCCGGGGGCTGGGCGCGAGCGCCTTCCTTACATGTGCAATGTCCGATGTACAT
Source organism: Streptomyces sp. NPDC028289 (assembly GCF_055565975.1). Taxonomy (NCBI): domain Bacteria; kingdom Bacillati; phylum Actinomycetota; class Actinomycetes; order Kitasatosporales; family Streptomycetaceae; genus Streptomyces; species Streptomyces sp. NPDC028289. The sequence continues at coordinate 5,174 of NZ_JBVHTI010000011.1, forward strand.
GCTTAAAGTGCCTCGGCCAGCTCTTTGATTCGTGCGCAGAGGGCTGGGACCCGCCGAAACGAGGACGCCCTCGGCGAGGGCTGCAGGAGCAGACGGGTCAGCGCCGGCGTCGCACTTCGAACCCGGAGACTCATTCTGACCCGGAACGGAAACATGGAAAACCCAGACCAATTTCGGAGATTCCCTTTCATGGGTCAAACAGAAACGAATCCCCAGCTCCCAAGCGTAGTATGTCGAAAAAGAATGGATGCTAAAAAGTTTTGGACTGGCAGCCGTGCGAAAGTCAGGTACCCCTGGGGGGTATCTGTTGATCGTAGTAGTACCGGGCGGCTGCCCGGGAGTCGAGATGATGTGAGGTGCGTTGGCCACCTTCCTCGTCGGCCCGTTAAGGCCAATCCGTAGGACGTCCTGATCTGTGGGGTTCCTGCCCATTAATGAGGGGCGTAGAACGAAACCAGGATGCAGGCTGGTCAGCATAGAGATGTGCCGCAAGGGCGCGTCGGTAATTACTCAGGGAGTAAAGCATGTCTGAAAAGTTCACTGGGCGTTGTGAGTGCGGCGCCATTACTTACGAGTTCAGTAACGCACCCGAGTTCGTCGCGAACTGCTACTGCAAGGACTGTCAGAGGTCGTCCGGCGGCGTCATGGCGAGCTACTTCAGTGTCGCCCAGGACGACTTCAAGCTCCTCAGTGGCAGCCCGCGTTCCTACCCCTATGTGGCCGACAGCGGGAACACCCTGGAACGCAACTTCTGCGCCGATTGCGGTGCCAGGGTCTTCACCGACAAACTCTCGGGGTTCCCGGGCCAGGTTTTCGTGATGCTCGGCAGCATGGACGACCCTGAAAGCATCAAGCCGCCGCTCATGGAGATCTTCACGGCGCGCCGCATCTCTTGGACCAAAGCGCTCGATGTGCCGCAGTATCTCGCTCGTCCCGACGCAGACCCGCAGTCCACGGTCGGGCGCCTGCCCGGGGGGTGCGGCTGAGCGTTGATCCACAACGTGATGGTTGTGGATCAATCGTTTGAGACGAGAAAGCAGGTTCCGGCCTGCAGTGTTGAGAGCATTGCAGGCTCCCTGCCTGCACGGCAGGTGAGACAGTCCGAGTTGCGCATGTGTCCCATGCTCCCGCGACGGTGTTCGCTGCGTCCGATTATCGGCGAGCGCCGCATCGAGGGTGACGCGGTCTCCGTGCCGGCGACCTTCGTCTCCACCACAGCCAGTCCCGGCTCCGTCATGTTCGCGTCGATGGCCGCCCCCTCCCGCAGCAGGACATGCTGGCAGGCGGCGGCGTTCGCTGTCTCCGCCAGCATCACCCGTCCGATACGTGGCGGGCGGGCGGCCACGTCGAGCGCTGGCGTAGCAACACAGGCACCCCGACTGCGTCTTCGCCTCGGCCATCCACACGAGTGTTCTTGCCCCAGCCGTACACCCTCAGGCGCTGCCGGAGCAGGCCAAGCGCGCACTCACCGGCGCCACGCAGTCAACGCGGACTGATCACAGCGCCTCACAGGCCTCCGGGCCGCAAACAAGGAGTACGAGTTGAGTTCTCTTTTCGACGGTTACACCCTGAGGTCGCTGACCATCCCCAACCGCATATGGATGGCCGCGATGTGCCAGTACAGCGCGGCGCCAGAGGGGGAGGCCGTCGGTGCCCCGACTGACTGGCACTTCGCCCACCTTGCGGCACGGGCCACCGGTGGAACCGGTCTGATCCTCACTGAGGCCACGGCCGTGAGCCCTGAAGGCCGCATCTCTCCATACGACCTCGGCATCTGGAACGACACGCAGGTGGCCGCCTTCCGGCGCATCACCGAGTTCCTCAAGTCGCAAGGAACCGTACCGGGTATCCAACTGGCCCACGCCGGGCGCAAAGCGTCGACTGAACGGACTTGGGTTGACCGCGGCCGGCAGATCGCTCCGAACGAGCCCTTCGGTTGGACGCCGGTAGCCCCCAGCGCAATCGCCTTCGACGAAACGTCCACCACTCCGAAAGAGCTCACGGCTGAGCGCATTGGCGAGATCGTCCAGGAGTTCACCGACGCCGCCAGGCGCGCGCTGGCAGCCGGATTCGAAGTCGTCGAGCTGCATGGGGCCCACGGTTATCTGATCCACCAGTTCCTGGCTCCCTACAGCAATCACCGCACCGACGGGTACGGCGGATCCTTCGAGGCTCGGACCCGCTTTGCCCTGGAAGTCGTCGAAGCTGTTCGGGCAGTGTGGCCTGAGGAGCTGCCGGTCTTCTTCCGTATCTCCGCCACGGACTGGCTCACGGAAAACCCTGAGGATGACCGGGAGGGCTGGACAACCGAAGACACCGTGCGCTTCGCCAAGGAGCTCCAGGCCCGCGGCGTTGACCTCATGGACGTCTCCACCGGCGGCAACGTTCCCGACGCGAAGATTATCGTCGGCCCCCACTACCAAGTGCCCTTCGCTCAGAAGGTCCGCAACAAGGCCGGGATGCCCGTGGCCGCTGTCGGCATGATCACGGAGCCGGAGCAGGCCCAGGACATCATCGCCTCCGGCCAGGCGGACGCGGTTCTCCTGGGTCGCGAGCTGATGCGCAACCCGTACTGGGCGCGCCGCGCAGCCAAGGAACTCAACGGCCAAGTCGCCGGCCCTGTCCAATACCCCCTCGCATGACGACGCTGGGGGCAGCAACCTGATGATCTGCTCGTCCTGCCGGCTGTGACGTCACACGCCGCGAGGGCGCACAGCTTTTCTCCGACGGTCATGGTGGTCGGAGAAAAGGCGATTTCCCTCGCAACGTGAAGAGCGTGACTAGGGAGAAGGGGAATTACCGCCAGCTCGACAACGCCGCCGGCATCGTGCCGGAGGAACTACGGCCTGTCGAGGACTCCGGGTGTGTCGTGCAGGACCACGCTCTGCTGCAGCGGAACCCGCCCCGTGCGGAGCGTGTTCACCGGTGCCGCCGGGTCGGCCGTGCCGAAGGAGATGCCGAACAGCAGCTTGAGCTCCGCGGGGACGCCCAGGAACTCGCGGACGGTGTCGGCGTAGACGCCGAGGACGGTTTGCGGGATGCCGGCCAGCCCCCGGGTCGCCAGCGAGAGCAGGAAGTTCTGCGCGTACATGCCGATGTCGCCGGCCGTCCGTACCCCGTCTCCGAGGGTCGGCATGAACAGGAAGGCGGCATGGGGAGCGCCGTAGAACTCCAGGTTCTCGCGGACCGCCGCCCTCCTGCCGTCCCGGTCCGAGCGCTCGATGCCCCGGGCCTGGTAGACACTCGCGCCCAGGGCTCGCGACCGCTCGACGTGGATGCCCTCGTCGCCGTAGCCATCGGTGAAATCCTGCGAGGTCCGCCCCTCCTCCTCGGCCCGGAGCAGTTCTTTGGCCAGGGCGTCCCGTGCCGCACCTGAGACGACGTGCACGGTCCATGGCTGGGTGTTGCTGTTCGAGGGGGCCGTCTGTGCGTCTTCCAGCACGCCGCGGATGTCCGAAGGGGACAGGGCGCTGGGCAGGAATCGCCGGGGGAGCGTCGGGAGCGCGCGATGTCGGTGAAGGGTGATGCGGTGCCGGGCACGGCGGTTCCTCTCCCTGGCGCGCGGCCACCGCCACGGAGGCCGCGGCACGGCGCCGTACGGCAGGCCGCGTGACGTGGCAGCTGACGTATGGGCCGGGCGCGGGACGCACCCTTCGCGGGTACCGGCAGGCATGCGGATGCTCGCAGGCAGCGGAGTGCCGAGACCGCAGGTCGCAGCGTGGGGGACTGCGCGCTCTTCGTGTTCGTCGTGTGTGTTCGTGGGCTGGGGGCGCTGCCGCTCTCGTGTCGTTGCGTGCGCGAGAGTCGCGTCGGGTGACTCAGCGGTGGGCGGCGCGGTTCATCTCGACGACGTCGTCGACGGTGGGGTTGGCCGGGAGGGCGGCGAAGCGTTCCGGGAGGCTGTCACGGATGGCCGCGTCCTTGACGCGGTCGGCCGCGGCCAGGGCTGCGGGCAGTTCGTCGAGGGTAAGTTCGGTGCAGTAGGCGGGGCTGTTCGGCTGCTGGCGCCAGGAGTCGGCCAGCGTGCCGGCGTCGTAGGGGTCGAAGCCGGTGTCGTCCACCAGGCTCATGGCCACCTTCCGCGCCTCCTCGGAGTCACCGGCGACGGGGATGGCGAGGCGGCCGGGCGTTCCGGCCGGGACGCCCTTGGTCCGCTGGGTCTCGGCCAGCGCGGCGTTCCACGCCTTGACCACGGGGCGGCCGAGCAGCTCGGCGGTGTACACGCTCTCCACCTGGCCGTTGTCCACCGCCTCGATCGGGTCGCTGAGCATGCCGGGGTAGTAGTTCGAGGTGTCGATGACCACTGTCTCGTCGGGCACCGACGCGAACAGGTCCGCCAGCTGGCCCGCCACCCCGAACGGGATCGACAGGACGATGACGTCCCGGCCCTGGACGGCGGCGTCGGAGAGGTCCGCCGCGCGGGCCCCGGACTCCAGTACCTCCGCCCGGACGGCCTCGGGGCCGCGGGCGTCGGCCACCTGGACGTCGTGACCGGCCGTGCTGAGCTTGGCAGCGAGGTTCCCGCCGATTGCACCAGCGCCTATGACAGTAATTTTCATGATTTGTTCCTTAGAAGGTTGTGCCGCCCCTGGGGGCAGCACGATGTGATGGATGGGTGATGGTGCCGCCTGGCCTTGCGGGAGCGGAGCGGGGCGCCTAGCGGTTTACGCCTGGGGGTCCTGCTGGCGGTAGCCTCTCGCGATGAGCGTGCGGAGCCGGTCGAGCGACTCCTCCTCGGTGCCGGTGCCCTTGATCCAGGCGACGGAGCAGGCCGCGAGGAACAGGTCGTTCCCCCGCACTGACGCGCGCACGCGCCCGGCGAGCTGGGCGGCTCGCACGTATTGATCGGTGGCGGAGATGAGGATGTGGCAGGGAATGGTGAGCGGGTTGTCCGGCTCCTGTGCCCGGGCGGCGGCCATGAGCGGGTCGGGCAGCCCGTTGAAGGCGCTGAAGTACTCCTCCATCGCCCGCAGCCACTGTTCCAGCGCCTCGGCGGGGTCGCTGATTTGCTCGATGTCCGCCTGGCGGGCCACCAGTTCCTCGCAGCGGGTCTGCAGTACAGCCGCCAGCAGTGCCTCCCGGGTGGGGAAGTGCCGGTACAGGGTGCCGGGTCCGACGCCCGCCTCCTTGGCCACCGCCTCGAGGGAGGTGCCGACCCCATGCTGCAGGAAGTGACGCTGCGCGGTCTCCAGGAGGGCAGCGCGGTTGCGCTGGACGTCCGCGCGGGGCTTGCGTCCCCGCTGTTCACCGGCGTTCATGCGCCCTCCTGCCTGCCGTGATCCTGCGGCCGCATCAAAACGGATGCTGCCTCCGTACTTGGTCGAGAGTAAAGCGGAGGCGGCGTCCGGTCAAATGGGCGGTCTGAGCGCGGAGCCTGGACACCTCAGAGGGCCGACACATTGAGCAGCCGTAGAGCGCGGGAACCGTGCGGGCTGCACCATTCCAGGGGCCCCTATCCCGTCTCTCCAGCGCGGAGCCCGGTTCTCGGTCCAGGACGTCAGGGGGTGAGCTGCTGGTGCCCTATGACGGAGAGCAGTTCGAGTTTGCTCTGGCTCTCCGTGCCGGGGCGGGTGGTCAGCACCACCAGGGTCTGGGCGCGGTTCTCGGTGTACAGGAGCTGGGCGTCGACATCGATGCGGCCGAGTTCGGGATGGAGAAGGGTGTTGCAGTCGCCGTAGCGGGCGACTTCCTGCAGTTCCCACATGCGGACGAACTCGGGGCTGTGTTCTTGGAGTTCGGCGAGGATCCGGGCGGCTCGGGGGGTGTCGCTGCCGGCGGTCAGTGCGGCCCGCAGGCGTGCCGCCTGGGCGCGGCCGTGGCTTTCGTGGGTCTCCTCGGGATACACCAGTCGCTCGGCGGGGTCCATGAACCAGCGGTAGTAGCCGCTGCTGGCCAGACCGGTGTGGCGGGTCTGGTCGCCGAGCAGCGCGATGGCCAGGGGGTTCATCGCGAGAGTGTCGGACAGGTCGGTCGTTACCAGGGCCGGGGTGTCGTCCAGGCGGTCCAGGACCCGCATCAGGGTCGGGCTGACATGCTCGGAGCGGTGAAAGCGGGCCGGAGCGTTGTGGCCGATGAGCGCGAAGAGATGGTCGCATTCGTCCAGCGTCAGCCGTAGTGCCCGGGCGAGAGCCGCGGTGATCTGCACGGAGGGCTGCGGAGCACGCTGCTGTTCCAGCCGGGCGTAGTAGTCGGTGGACATGCCGGCGAGCTGCGCGACCTCCTCGCGTCGCAGCCCCTGCGTACGCCTGCGCGGACCCTCGACCAGCCCGACATCGCGGGGCCGCAGCGCCTCACGCCGATGACGCAGGAATTCCGCCAGTTCCTTCTTGTCCATGCCACCCATCCTCGCCCCATCCCGCCCGGCTATCCAGAGACCGCCGATCCATGGCTAAGCCACTCCTCTCCCAGCCGCGCGAAGCCGCTCACACGGCCGACGCCGAGGGCGTTCTCAGCGAGACGACCCGATGATCATCAGCCCTGCGTGATCCGCTGGGAGATTCACCAGCTGTCGGCAGTGCGCCGGAGGCCGTCGGCATGGCAGACAGCTGGCCGCGACATTGCCCCGTCGAGGACACCCAACGCTTGACCGGCCCCGGGCCTCGTCGCCCGGCCCGGCTGGCACGACGAAGTTCGCCGTGTCAGCCGGGCGCTCGCGTGCCCCTCGGCGCTCGGACGGAGCCGGTCGCCTCCAGTGCGACGACCGGGGCGGAGCCGAAGGCGCTTCCGTACCGTTCCGCGGCCTCGGTGAGGAGCTCCCCGAGGCGGATCCTGCTCGCGTTGGTCCATGATGCGGCTCAACAGGACCCGCCCGCGTGCTGTTGTTCCGCGTCTGTCACAGGTCGGTCAGCTGCCGCTGATCATGGCGAGGACCTCGTCGTAGGAGCCGTTGGCCTGTGCGTCGCGGAGGAACCTGGCGCGCTCGACGACAATCTCCTTCGCGTCGGGCTTCTCGCGCAGCAGGTCGAGAGCCTCGGTGAGGAAATCGTCCAACGGCATGGATTGCTCGTTGTCCTGCTGGCCCATCAGGGTCGTGCGTACAGCCGGCGGGACCACCTCGATCACCTGGACGCCGGCGTCAGCGCCGGCGAGCTGGATGCTCAGGCTCTCGGAGAACGAGTGCAGCGCGGCCTTGGTCGCGCTGTAGGTCGGTGTGAACGGGAGCGGTACGAACGCCAGCGCGGAGGTGACGTTCACGACGGCCGCGTCGTCCTTGCCCGAAAGCAGCGGCAGGAAGGCGTACGTCATCCGGATCGTGCCGAGCAGATTGGTCGCGATGTGATCCTCCGCGGCCTGGAGTCCGGCCGGGTCGAGGACGCTCTCCAGCAGCTGAATGCCTGCGTTGTTGACCAGGATGTTCAGCCCGGGGTGGCTCGCCGCCACGGTCTCACGGGCCCGGGCGATCGAGTCGGGGTCCGCGACATCGAGAACGAGGGCGTCGATGCCGGGGTGCTCGGCCGTGATCTCGTCGAGGAGTTCCTTGCGCCGGCCGGCGACGATCACCTTGTTGCCTGCCTCGTGCAGACGCAGGGCCAGACCGAGGCCGATGCCCGAGGTTCCGCCGGTGATCAGGATCGTGTTGCCGGTCATCTTCATGGGGGACTTGCTCCTTCGGTACGGCGGGCCGGTGAGCGCCCGCAGCCTCGACCGTAGGAGCGCCCGCGCAGCGGCGGGAGAGGACGGTTTATCCATGGATGGGTGGTCTCTGCCTCGTGAAGCGAACGCTGGCCGTCGGGCTGGGTCCTGCAGAAGCGGGACGGCGGCCGCGGTCCCGGCCGAGGCGTTGTCCACGCCGTCGACTGCCAGGAAGCACTCGCCGGGGCGCCGCTGCTGACCCTGGACCAGGCGCTGGGCGCCGCGGAGCATCCCGGTACCCGGCTGTGCTCTCTGTGCAGCCCATGCTCGACATCCCGTACGAGCTGGTTGAGCACGTCTCGTAGCTCACGACCGCAGCTCTTTCTCGTGCGCGATCTCCATCGTGGCCGGCTGGGGAGGATTGTCGGTCCATGGACATGTGATCCTCTCCCGCCCCCGCCGATACACCCCCATAGTCGAGACTGCCGGGCGCGCCCGGCCCCTGCGGCGAAGGAGAGTATCGCCGAGGTCAACGGCGCCTACGACCAGGTGCTGGCCCTGCTGAGCGGCGCCAAGGCCTGATCCAGCAACGCACAAAATGGAGAGCCGAACATGAAACCCACGAATGAAGACACCGTCGAAATCAGCAGGGTCGTGGCGCTGTGGGCGCACATCATGGACGACCACGAACTGGACCGTCTCGGAGAATGCCTCACCGAAGACGCGGTGTGGGACGGCAGCGTCTTCGGCGGTGACCCGGTGGTCGGGCTGGACGCGATCGCGGCCTTCATGAGCGCCCCCGGACACGCGAAGGCCCACCACACGACGAACATCGTCGTGTCGGAAGGCCCGGGCGACGAGGTGCGGGCCCGATCCAAAGGACTGAGCCTGCTGGAGGGCGGCGATGTCGCCAGCGTCGTATACGCCGACGACCTGCGACGCACCGATGACGGCTGGCGCATTTCCCGGCGGGCCATCCATCTCACCTGGCCACGTCGCTTCTAGGGGTGCTTGCAAAAGCCGGGTGCTTGCGGGCGAGTGTCATGCAGTGGGCGAGTTGCAGGAAGGCGTCGTGCATGTCGTCGCGTGCTTCCCACCGGATCCACAGGCGGCGAGGTCCACGGAGCCAGGCGTTGGCGGACTCGGCGTCCCAGCGGACCTTGCCCGGACCCGAGCCGTGCGGCTGGCTCCGTCGAGCGATCTCCGGTGTGATGCCACGCTCGCGCAGTCGGCGGCGATAGAGGTCGTAGTCCTGGCCGCGGTCGGCATACAGCATCCTGGGTTTGCGCCGGGGGCGGCCCCTCTTGCCCGCACCGGCCCAAGGCTGTCGATCAGCGTCAGAAGCCCGGTGACATCTTGGCGGTGACCGCCGGTCAGAGACACCCGCAGCGGAGTGCCGCGGGCATCGGTCAGCACGTGATCCTTCGAACCCGGCCGCCCGCGGTCAACCGGGCTCGGACCGACTTTCGGGCTGCTTCGCCCCCGCTCGGCCTGCACATGAGAGGCGTCGACGGTGGCGCGGGAGAAGTCGAGACGGTCCGCCGCCCGCAACCCGTCCAGCAGCACCCGCTGGAGCTCCTCCCACACCCCTGCCTCCTGCCACTCGGCCAGCCGCCGCCAGGGGGCAGGACCCGAACCGAACCCCAACTCCTGCGGCAGGAACTCTCACTGGACACCTGTGTACAGGACGAACAACACACCCTGGAGCGTCCTGCGGTCATCGCTCCGCTTACGCCCCCGGTATCGGAACCGCCGCTCATGCTTCGGCAACAGCGGCTCGATCACCACCCACAACCCGTCACTGACCTCCCACGGCTTCCGCCGCGCCAGGTCACACCCCACAGAAAACACGGGATTACGTACATCTCCGCCGTAGCGCAACACGATCTTTCTGCACGGACCCCAAAAAAAGGACGTAACGCCGCCATGAACGCTTTCACCACCGCCGTAGCCGTCGGGTCGGAGGAGCCGCTCAGCCCCGGCTACGACGCGGCGACCAAGGACGACGCCGAGTTCAACAAGTACTTCCGGCACGGCTTCATCACCATCGACGACGTGCAGATGCACTACGTCATCGGCGGCGACGGCCCGCAGGTCATGGTGCTGCTGCACGGCTGGCCGCAGAGCTGGTACGAGTACCGCCCGATCATGCCCTCACTGCTGCCCGGCCGCACCGTCATCGCCATCGACCTGCCGGGCATGGGCGACTCGACCGGAAACCCGCCCTCCATGACCAAGACGGTCCTGGCCACGTACGTCCACAAGCTGCTCAACCACCTGGGCCACCACGAGAACGTACAGGTCGTCGGCCACGACTTCGGCCTCAACGTCGCCTACCCACTGGCCGCCCAGCACCGCGACCAGGTGGCGGGCCTGTTCCTCATGGACGGCGGCCTCGTCGGCAAGAACCTGAAGTTCGCCACCCTCGCATCGGTATCTTGGCACTTCTCCTTCTTCTTGCAGAATCCGCTCGCCGAGGAACTGGTCACCGGCCGGGTCGAAACCTTCCTCACCCACTTCTTCCAGAGTGTGAAGACCGCCGGCGAGAACGTCTCCGACGACGAACTCGCCGAGTTCGTCCGGGTGTTCTCCCGTCCCCAGGTCCTGCACGCCGGCTTCGAGCTCTACCGGACCCTGACCCAGGACGAGGCCGACAACACCACACTCCAGGACACCCCGCTGACCATCCCGGTCCACATGATCACCCAGGCCGCCCTCGCCGACGTGTTCCTGCCGCCCATCCAGGACGCCGCCCCCCACGCCACCTCCGCCGTCGTCCCCGGCACCGGACACTTCCTCGCCCACGAAGCACCCGACCGCGTCCTGGCCGAGATCAACGCCTTCTACCCCACCTCCACCCCCTGACGAAAAGGCACCACACGACCACATGACGTCCAAACCATCCGATGCCAGAACTCGCGCGGTCCCTGAACGGAGACCTCGAAAGCCGGTACACCGAGGCCAACGTAAATGGCGCCTGACGACGTCTCAGCCGGATCACACCTGCCGGCATCCGCGGACGAATGGATCCGCACCCCGGTCGGGGAACACGTCGAGGTGCAGTCCGCGAGTGGTGGGACGGGCGTGGCGACCGCGCTCGTCGGCGGCGCACCGATCCTGCCAGTCCGGCCCGGCGAGCTGTCCGGTCCGTCCCTGGGCGTCACGCTGGAGGCGTGGGGTCCGGCGGGCGAGCCGGTCCGTGGGCAGACCGCCGAGCTGGTGATCACCCGACCGATGCCGTCCATGCCGCTGCACTTCTGGAACGACGCAGGTGGCAGCCATCACAACGACTCCTCCTTCCCCGCCTACCCGGGAGTGCGGCTGCACGACGACCGGGTCACCATGACCCAGCGCGGCACGGTGATCGTGAACAGCCGTCCGGACTCCACCCTGAACCGCCCGGGGGTTCGGATCGGATGAGGAGCGCGGGAGGGCGGCGGTGTCGCCAGCGTCGTCCACGCCGACGACCTGCGACGCACCGATGCCGGCTTCCAGTGAGGTGTCTGTTGCCTGGCGTCACCACCTGTGGCAGTTGACTGGCTTTCAGGAGAGCAGAAGGCCGGTACGCGCGGTTCGCCGACGAGCCCTCCATTCAGGAGCCGGAGGGGTTCTCCGGCTGGACGTGGTGGCCTTGGAACAGACCCGGGCCAAGCGCCGGTCTCACAACCGGCTGGGCCGCGGTGCAGTGGGGCACTGTACGGATGCCGGCACCTTCTTGTCGGCGTCGGCCGACGTGCCGCCGGGGGTGGCGGGGTTCGTCGCGGAGCAGTTGGAGACAGGGGCGAGACACGAGGGCCTCTCACGGGTCACCGCGTCGGCCCCCGTACCTCCTCACATGGAAATTGCGCGGTTCAGGCGGACAAGGTATTCCGCGTCCGGCTGCACGCCGGCCTCGAAGCGTTCCCGGATCACGGCGAGCCCGAGGTCACGCCGCTTCGGTGATCGCGCCGCGTCGGCCGTCGCCAGTGCGTCCGGCAGCTCTTGACGGGTGAGATCCGTGCAGTAGGCGGGTGTGCCGGGCTGCTGCCGCCACGATTCCGCGAGCGGCCCCGCATCAAAGGCGTCGAACCCGGTGTCCTCCACGAGTGCCATGGCCAGGTCACGCTCGCGCGGACTGTCGGCCGCGACGGGGAGCGAGATGCGGTCCGCACTTCCCGCCGGCTTGTTCCTGTGCGCGAACGACTCGGCTCCGATCGAGTTCCACGCCTTGACGATGGGCCGGCCCAGCAGCTTTGCAACCCACACGCTCTCGGCCTGGCCGGCCTCGATCGCCGCGATTTCGTTGTCCCGATGCGGGAAGTAGTTCGACGTGTCGATGACAACCGTGTCAGCCGGAACCTTGGCGATCAGCGGCGCGACCTGCGGAATGCGGGCGAAGGGTATGGAGAGGATCACGGCATCGACGTCCACTACGGCTTCCGCCGCTATCACCGCTCGTCCGCCCGAGGCCAGCACGTCCGCCTCGATCGTCTCCGGGCCGCGCGAATTGGCCGCCTTTACCTCGTGCCCGGCCGCGCTCAACCGCCTGGTCAACGTCTTGCCTATGTTCCCGGTGCCGATAATGCCGATCTTCATGGTGAAACTCCTTGTCCGGAATGGAACCCCGGTTTCAGTGACCGGGGTTCCCGGGCTTGGTCCCTGCGGCGCGGCCGGGGCTGCGGCCGCGCCGCGGACGCGGTGGTGTCAGTGGGTGATGACGACCTTGCCGAAGTGAGCGCCGCTCTTCGTGCTCGTCGTGTGTGTTCGTGGTGTGCCGGCGTTGCCGCCCTCGTGCCGTCGCGTCCGCGAGAGTCGCGTCGGGCGACTCAGCGGTGGGCGGCGCGGTTCATCTCGACGAGGCCATCGACGGTGGGGTTGGCCGGGAGGGCGGCGAAGCGTTCCGGGAGGCTGTCGCGGATGGCCGCGCCCTTGCCGCGGTCGGCCGCGGGAAGCTCGTCGAGGGGCAGTTCGGTGCAGTAGGCGGGGCTGTTCGGCTGCCGGCGCCAGGAGTCGGCCAGCATGCCGGCGTCCTAGCCGGTGTCGTCCACGAGCCGCATGGCCACACGCCGCGCCTCCTCAAAGTCGCCGGTGACGGAGCTGGCGAGGCTGCCGGGCGTACCGGCCGGAACGCCCCGGATGCGCTCAGGAGGGCAGCGCGGTTGCGCTGGACGACCGCGCGGGGCTTACGTCCCCGCTGTTCACCGGCGCTCATGCACCCTCCTGCCTGCCGTATTCCTGCAGCCGCATCAAAACGGATGCTGCCTCCGTATATCTGCGAGAGTAAAACGGAGGCGGCATCCGGTCAAACCGGCGGCCCGACCACGGAGTCCGGACAGCCCAGGGGGCCCACCTGTCTGGCCGCAGCGCGCAGGACAAGAGCCGTGCGGAAGTGGGTGCGCGGGGTGCCGCGCCGCCGGACCCGACGACTTCCGGCGTCCTGGACCGTGACCCGCATGCATCACCAGCGCCCCTGGCCGGATTCGGCACACAGGTCTCCAGCTTGTTCGGCCCCTCCCGCGCCGAGCCCGGCCCGGTCCCCCCAGTCCAGGACGTCAGGGGGTGAGCTGCTGGTGCCCGATGACGGAGAGCAGTTCAAGCTTGCTGTGGCTCTCCGTGCCGGGGCGAGTGGTCAGCACCACCAGGGTCTGGGCGCGGTTCTCGGTGAACAGGAGCTGGGCGTCGACATCGATGCGGCCGAGTTCGGGATGGAGGAGGGTCTTGCAGTCGTCGTAGCTCTGTGCGACTTCCTGCAGTTCCCACATGCGGACGAACTCGGGGCTGTGTTCTTGGAGTTCGGCGAGGATCCGGGCGGCTCGGGGGGTGTCGCTGCCGGCGGTCAGCGCGGCCCGCAGGCGCGCCGCATGGGCGCGGCCGTGGTGTTCGTGGACCTCCTCGGGATACACCAGACGTTCGGCCGGGTCCATGAACCAGCGGTAGTAGCCGCTACTGGCCAGACCGGTGTGGCGGGTCTGGTCGCCGAGCAGGGCGATGGCCAAGGGGTTCATCGCGAGGGTGTCGAGCAGGTCGGTCTGCACCAGGGCCGGGGAGTCGTCCAGGCGGTCCAGGACCCGCAGCAGGGTCGGGCTGACATGCTCGGAGCGGTGAAAGCGGGCCGGTGCGTTGTGGCCGATGAGCGCGAAGAGATGGTCGCATTCGTCCAGGGTCAGCCGCAATGCCCGGGCGAGAGCCGTGGTGATCTGCACGGAGGGCTGCGGAGCACGCTGCTGTTCCAGCCGGGCGTAGTAGTCGGTGGACATGCCGGCGAGCTGCGCGACCTCCTCACGTCGCAGCCCCTGCGTACGCCTGCGCGGACCCTCGACCAGCCCGACATCGCGGGGCCGCAGCGCCTCACGCCGATGACGCAGGAATTCCGCCAGTTCTTTCTTGTCCATGCCACCCATCCTCGCCCCATCCCGCCCGGCTATCCAGAGACCGCCGATCCATGGCTAAGCCACTCCTCTCCCAGCCGCGCGAAGCCGCTCACACGGCCGACGCCGAGGGCGCTCGCAGCGAGACGACCCGATGATCACCTGCCCCTGCGTGATCCGCTGGGAGATTCACCATCCGTCGGCGGTACGCCGCAGGCCGTCGGTCTGGAAGACGGCCCGCCGCGACGGTCCCCCGTCGAGGACACCCAACGCTTTGACCGGCCCCGGGCCTCGTCGCCCGGCCCGGCCGATGGGACGAGGTTCGTCGCGTGACGGCTCTCGCGTGCTGTTGTTTCCCGTCGGAAACAACAGGTCGGTCAGCTGCCGGCGATCATGGCGAGGACCTCGTCGTAGGAGCCGGTGGCCACTGCGTCGCGGATGAACCTGGCGCGCTCGACGACAATCTCCTTCGCGTCGGGCTTCTCGCGCAGCAGGTCGAGGGCTTCGGTGAGGAAGTCGTCCAGCGGCATGGCGTGTTCGCTGTCCTGCTGGCCGAACAGGTTGGTTTGCACGCCCGGCGGGACCATCTCGATCACCTGGACGCCGGTGTCAGCGCCGGCGAGCTGGATGCGCAGGCTCTCGGAGAAGGAGTGCAGCGCGGCCTTGGTCGCACTGTAGGTCGGGGTGCTCTGATAGGGGACGAACGCCAGCGCTGAGGTGACGTTCATGACGACCGCGTCGTCCTTGCCCACCAGTAGCGGCAGGAAGGCGTACGTCATCCGGATCGTGCCGAGCAGATTGGTCGCGATGTGATCCTCGGAGACCTGGAGTCCGGCCGGGTCGAGGAGGTTCTCCCGCTGCATGATGCCTGCGTTGTTGACGAGGACGTTCAGCCCGGGGTGGCTCGCCGCCACGGTCTCACGGGCCCGGGCGATCGAGTCGGGGTCCGCGACATCGAGAACGAGGGCGTCGATGCCGGGGTGCTCGGCCGTGATCTCGTCGAGGAGTTCCTTGCGCCGGCCGGCGACGATCACCTTGTTGCCTGCCTCGTGCAGACGCAGGGCCAGACCGAGGCCGATGCCCGAGGTTCCGCCGGTGATCAGGATCGTGTTGCCGGTCATCTTCATGGGGGACTTGCTCCTTCGGTACGGCGGGCCGGTGAGCGCCCGCAGCCTCGACCGTAGGAGCGCCCGCGCAGCGGCGGGAGAGGACGGCTTATCCATGGACCGGCGCTCCCTGGCTGAGCCGCAGACGACGCTCCTGCCCGGTCAGCGCCTCCAGAGCGGGCGTAGCGAGCCACCGGTAGGAGAACCCGGGGGCCAGGATCACAACCTGTTGGAAGACGGTGAGCCACGTGGCGTTCGCAGCGATGAACTCCCCCATCCCCGCAGTGAGATGGAGGCGCACGTTGTCCCAGACGAGCATGATGAGCCCGCCGAGCTGGATGCGGGCCCGGACGACTAGGTCGCGCAGGTCTCGCCAGCCGAAACCCTTCGGCTGGCCCAGGCGGCACCGGTACTCGCGTACCGCGTAGAACATCCGCGAGCGGCGGCCCGGCTGGTAGCAGACCATCCCTGCCATCGACACCCGGCCCGATCCTCGTCCGCGTACCCGCACCACGGCGTGCAGCCCCTGCGGCCCCAGGTCCTGGAGCGCGGCGGCGTCAGCGACTGCCCGGCCTCGTCCTGGAAGACGATCCAGGCACCGAGAGCCGCCGCGGTGCTTTTACCCGCAGCCAGACGTCCTTCTTCCACAACTCGACCGCCGCGTCGTCGCGTTCGATGGCCCGGCGGGCGGGCTGCTGCCACGATCAGCCGTGCCGTCTCAGGAGCCGCCACGTGCCTTGGAGCGTGTACGAGACGTGGAGCATAAGACCGATGAGCGTCTTCACCCGGGCCAGTGTCCACCGCTGATCTGCCCAGCCGTGTGCCAACGGCCCACGCTGCAACTCGCTTTCAAGCCGGGACAATTGAGCATTGCTGAGCTGGGGTCGTCCGGGTGATCCCACGGAGGCGGCACCGGCCGCACCGTGTTCGCGCCAGGGCCGGCGCCACCGCTCCACGGACCGCTCACTCACTCGCAGCGCGGCGGCGACCTCCCGGTTCTTCTCCCCGCGCTCGAAGCGGTCCACGGCCTGCAGTCGGACCCGCTCCCGCGCTGCCCTCCCAGCGTCGGTCAGCTCGCCGCCCTGCGCACATCTCACAAGCCCACAGCTACCTGACCATCGCAGAGGCGTCAGGAGAACGCCCCGACATCACCCGATCAAGTTCAGCAGGTTCTCTCCGGAGTCCTTGAGAGTGTGTGAGAGCGCGAACGATCAGGCTCCTGACAAGCCAAGGAGCGTGTCGGCGTTGCCATGGGCGATCCGCGCCCGATCGGCGGGAGAAACCGGCAAGTTGTTGAGGAACGCCGTGGCCTCGTCATTGGGGCTGTACGGATAATCGACCGAGAAGAGGATGCGATCCGCGCCGAAAGCGGTCAGGGCGGCGAGGAACGCGGATTGGTCGAAGAAGCCACTGGTCGTGATCCACACCTGATCCAAGATGGTCTGCGATACGTCTCGCTGCAGCCCGATTTCCTTTCCCGGTCCGAACATCGCATCGACGCGCTGGAGCATCATCGGCAGCAGCTCGCCCATATGGCCGATGATCAGCTTCAGATCCGGATTTCGGTCGAGTGCGCCCGACACGGCCAGGCGCAGAATGTGAAGCCCTGTTTCCGCATGCCAGCCGAAACCGGCATTGGACAAGATGAACGCGGTAAAGTCCGGCAGCCCCTGGAAGTAGATGTCGCGCACCGCACGTGGCGCGGGTCCGGGATGGATATAGAGGGGGGCGCCGATGGCCTCGGCACGCGACAGGATCGGAGCGAAGCGCGGGTCGTCGAGGAACAGTCCGTCGGTGGTCCCGTTGATCGAGGCGCCGCGGAAGCCCAATCGGGTCACGCACCGTTCCAGTTCGTCCGCGGCCGCCTCGGGATCCTTCATGGGGAGGTGCGCGAACGCCGCGAACCGATCCGGTTGCCGTTCGACGGCCTGGGCCAGTCGGTCGTTATAGTCGCGCGCAAGGCTCACACCCTCCTCACCGGCCAGCATCTCGGCGCCCGGGCCCACGGCCGACAGCACCTGCATGGTGATTCCGGCTTCGTCCATCGAGCCGATGCGTTCCTGCTCTGTATCGTCCAGGGCCCGGTCGAGCGCACTCGCCGGCTCGTCTGCATCAGAGGGCGCCCATCCGGCCGGCACCCATCCGGATGCAGCAACGTCCGCGGCGGAAATCCTTTGCGCCAGATCAGTGAAAAGGACATGTTCCTCTAGAGCAACGATGCGCATGATCTTGTTCTCCGTCCAATTGGAATGTGAGTGCGACACAAGGGGGCGGCGGTCAGCGGCTCGGCTCGTAGGTGAGTTGCTTGACGTGCCGCAGGGTCAGGGCGGTTTCCACGGCCTGCACTCCGTCGAGGCCGCCGATCTTCTTGCTGAGGTATGTGTAGAGCTCGCCGGTGCTCGAGGTGGCGACGGTCGCGAGGAGGTTGGCCTGGCCGGTGGTGGCGCCGGCGAAGCGGACCTCGTGGTGTTCGGCCAGTTTCCGTCCGGCGGTGTCGAGTGCGGAGGGGGCGACGGTGAGCCAGAGCATCGCGCTGATGCCGTGTCCGAGGGACTCGCGGTCATGCTGCACCTTGAAGTAGAGGATGCCCGTGGAGCGCAGACGCTCCAGGCGCCGCTTGACAGCGAACTCCGACTGGCCGGTGCTGGTCTGCAATTCACTGAAGGTCGCCCGGCCGTCGCGCCGCAGCACGGCGAGCAGCGCCTCGTCCGCTCCGTCGAGAGCGATGCGGGCGGCTACCGGCTCGCTGTACGGGAGACGCAGTGCCGCCTCCTGGTCGGGTTCGAGCGCTTGAGTCTTGTCGAGCCAGCCGAGCGGGCCGCCGTAGAAGGTGTGCAGCAGGCAGTGGGCGCTGACCGAAATGACCTGAGGCGTGCGTTGCAGGCGGTCGAAGAGCAGTTCGTCGCGGTCCTGTCGGCTGCGGGCTCCCATGGCGCACAGCACTTCGGTGCCGCCGGAGATGAGATCGACGTGTGAGGTGTCGGGACGCCGGGCCAGCGCGGTGGCGAGTTGTTCGGCCACGTCGGGAGTGCAGCGCAGCCGGACGATCCAGCTCTGGCGGCCCAGCAGGCTCTCGTCGGTCATGCCGACGATCCTGAGTCCGGCGGTGGTGCGCAGTTTGCGGAAGCGGCGGGCGACGGTCTGGTCGGACACTCCGAGGATTTCGGCGATGCGGCTGAACGGCGCCCGCCCGTCCACCTGGAGCGCGTGCAGCAGCTTCAGATCAAGCGCGTCGGGTGAAGGGGACTGCATCGATGGCTCCTGCTTCGGCCGGGTGAAGTTCACGTCGTGTCGTACGACAGCGCTGTGTGGCCCGGGACGGGAAGGGTCCGGTCCCGGGCCACTGTGCGGCGCCGTGCCCGTCCCCACGGACGGCGCCGGTACCGGCGCGGTGACTGTCCGCTCCTGAGCCCGTGCCGGTACGTCTGGTGTTAGCTCGGTGGAAGGCCGGCGCTCACCGAGGGGCGGTTGCCTGCGGCCCAGCTGTCGTCCGAACGTCGGCGGTGGGCTGGTCGGGTGTGCGAGGCCCTTGGACGGAGGCAGCCGGGCCCGTTGCCGGCAGGACCGACTGCTGCGGCCGGCGCAGCAGGACGAAGCCCACCACGGCCGCCAGCAGGGTCAGGACGGCCGCGACGACCAGGCAGAGCTGAAGACCGTCGATGAACGCCTGAGACACGGCGCCGAGGACACGCGGGGTGTCCGCGCCCAGGCGAAGCCTGCCGACCGCACTCAGTCCGCCGGCGTCCGCGGCCTCGGTGACGCGCCGGACCGTCGCCCCGCCCAGCCCCGCGTCGGTGAGATGTCCGGGCAGAGCGTCCACGGCCCGAGCGGACAGCAGCGCGCCCAGGACAGCGGGGCCCAGGGCGGCGCCGAGCTGACGGAAGGCGTTGTTGGCGGCAGCGGCCATACCGGCCTGGTGGAACGGCACCGAACTGACGGCGGTGGCGGTCATCGGGGTCAGCACGAACGACACGCCCAGGCCGAGCAGGGCCAGCCGCCAGGCCACTGAACCGAACGAGGTGCCGGCGTCGATCGTGGTCAGCGACAGCAGCGCGACCGCCGCAAGCAGGAGGCCGCCGGGAATCAGCACCCGAGGAGACACCCGGTGCACCAGGCGCCCCATGGGGACACCGAGGACCATCGGCACTATGCACACCATCATCAGCCGCCAGGCCGATTCGAGGGTGCTGAGCTGCTGGACCATGCCGAAGTAGAGGCTGAGGGCGAAGAAGAACCCGATGAGCCCGAGGAAGCTGATCATGGCGATCAGTGCGGTGGCGGTGAAGGAGGGGCTGCGGAACAGTGTCAGGTCCAGCATCGGGCTTGAGCTGCGCCGCTCCACCAGTATGAAAGCGACCGATGCGACAACAGCGGTGGACAGGGCGAGCATCACCTTGGTGTCGGTGAAGGAGTTGGCGCCGCCCTCGATGATGCCGTAGACCAGAGCGGTGATGGCCAGCGCGGAGGTGAGCTGGCCGGGCCAGTCCAGTCGGCGCGTGCCTGGGGCACGGGAGTCGGTGAGCAGCTTCGTCGAGACGACCAGCGCGAGCAGCGAGGCGGGGACGGGCAGCAGGTAGAGCCAGCGCCACGCGAAGTGGTCGAGGATTACGCCCGCGATGACGGGGCCGAATGCGAGGGCGGCTATCAGGGAGGTCGCCCACACGCCGATGAACTTCCCGCGCTCGCGCGGGTCGGGGACGGCGTGGCTGATCAGGGCCAGGGTCGAGGGCAGCAACGCGGCCGCGCCCAGACCGGCGAAGGCCTGTCCGGCCCAGAGGACCTCGATTGACTGGGCGCACAGTGCGATCAGGGCACCCAGACCGCTGAAGGCCAGGCCCGCCTGGAAGACCTTCTTGCGGCCGTGCACGTCACCGAAGACGCCCGCGGTGAGGATGAGCGCGGCCATGGGCAGCACGAACGCGACGCTCACCCAGGACAGCTGAGCGGTCGATGTGTTCAGCGCGCGCTGAATGGCGGGCAGGCTCGCCGAGACGGTGGTCACCGGCAGATAGGCGACGAACACGCCGATGCAGGCCATGACGAATGTGGGCACCCGCCGTTCCTGCGGCGCGTTCCCCGTGGTCGTGACGTTCACGAAAGACTCTCTCCCTTAGGTGCCAGGCGCTGTGGTCGGCTGGCTTCCGCCGCAACGTTCCGGCTTGCCGGGGAGCAGAGGCCAGCCACGAGCGCCGGATCCCGGAAATTCGACATCCGAGCCTTCGGTCCGGAGGAAGTCCGACCCTGCGAAGAAACTACGGACAACAGCACTCTCCGGCGCACTGCGAAGACGGCGCCGACCAGCGGTGCCCGACTCGGGTGAGCAGTTGCATCACCCGGTCTGCCCGGAGGTCTGACAGAGCGGCGGGTGCAGCCGTCCCGGCCGCGCTGGAATTCGGGCGCGGGGACGGCGCCGGCAAAGGCAAAGGTCGTCATGATCAGTCCTTGTGTGGGAGGGGCCATCCCGGAGGGCGTGCCAGGTCACGGCGTCAGTAGCGGGTTGAGGGCACGATGTTCGTCGACTGCCTGGGGACCCGGCCGGTGGATCGGGCCCGTGCCCAGGGTCAGGGACAGGCCCGTGCCCTGGTTGGCGTGGGCGATGATCTCCGCGGTGATGGAGATCGCCGTCTCCTCAGGCGTGCGTGCACCGAGGTCGAGACCGATCGGGGAGCGCAGCCGAGCCAGTCGGTCCTGCGCGACGCCGGCCTCGCGCAGGAGACGCAGGCGTTCGTCGTGCGTCCGGCGGGATCCCATCGCGCCCACGTAACCGACGGGCAGATCGAGTGCCAGCTGCAGCAGGGGGATGTCGAACTTGGAGTCGTGGGTGAGGACGCAGACGGCGGTACGGCCGTCCACCTCGGTGCGTTCCAGGTAGCGGTGGGGCCAGTCGACCACGACCTCGTCCGCGTGCGGGAAGCGGGCCGCGGTGGCGAAGACGGGGCGGGCGTCGCACACGGTGACCCGGTAGCCGAGGAAGCTGCCGGCCTGGCTGAGCGCGGTGGCGAAGTCGACCGCGCCGAAGATCAGCATGCGGGGGCGGGTCGCGGCCACGTGGACGAGGACGGAGAGCCGTTCGGGGCAGGGGTCTGCGTCCCCGCCGAGCGCGACGGCCGCGGTGCGTCCCGCCCGCAGCTGGGCTGTGGCCCGGTCCGCCACGGCCATTCCTGTCGGCCCTGCGGCCAGCGTCGCGTCGGCGCTGCAGCTGTCACCGAGAACGCTCAGGGTGGCGCCGATCAGTCCGTCGGGGCCGTCGACGACCTGTGCCACGGCGGCGGGTCGGCCCGCGGCGACCTCGGCGAACACCGCGGCGAGATGCGGCCGGGTCGCGGGGTCGATGCGCTGGACGAGGACGTCGAGTTCGCCGCCGCAGGTCAGGCCGACGGCGAAGGCGTCGTCGTCTGAGTAGCCGAACCAGGCGCGCTGCGGGGCGCCCCGGTCCTGTAGCACCTGTCGGCACAGTTCGTAGACGGCGCCTTCGACGCAGCCGCCGGAGATGCTGCCGACGGCGTTGCCGTCCTCGTCCACCGCGACCGACGTACCGACGGGCAGGGGCGCGCTTCCAGTGACGTCGACGACGGTGGCCAGGGCGAACGGGCGTGCCTCGCGGCACCAGCGGTGCAGTGTGTCCGCGATGTTCAGCATGAGTCCTTCTCCGTGGTTTGCCGTCGGGGCGTGGGGCGGGTCGCCGCCGCGTCGTCGGGGAGTGCATACGCGGCGGCGACCCTGGTGGGTCCGGCAGCCGGGCGGGAGACCGGTTACCGGACAGGCCGGTGGCATTGAAGACCGCGTTGGCGAACGGGGCCTGCGCCGTGCGGAACGGCCCCCGGGCAAGCCCCGGATGTGCATTTCCGGGGAGGCTGAATTTCCAGTGATCCCGTGGGTGGTGCGATGTCGGTCGCACCACCCGAGCACTCCTGCCCGGAGTGATCCTGACGGGTTGACGGCCTACATCACGTGCTCGATCCGGATGGGCAGCTGGTTCTGTCGCTGTCCGGTGGCGTGGAAGACCGCGTTCGCGACAGCGGCTGCCGCGCCGATCATCGTGACTTCGCCGAGGCCCTTCACCCCGAGGTCGTTGAGGAGCAGGTCGGGCTCGTCGATGAAGTCGAAGTCGATCTCCTGTATGTCGGCGTTGACCGCGAAGGGATACTCCTCCAGCGTGGTGTTGAGGAATCCGCCGAAGCGCCCGTCGACCTCGCTCGACTCCCGGAGGGCCTGGCTGATGCCCCAGACCACGCCCCCGCGGACCTGACTGGCCGCGGTGACCGGACTGGCGACCCTGCCGCAGTCGGCCACGCAGAGCGCCCTGGGCACACTGATGCGCCGTGTCGTGGCCTCGATGCGGACCTCGACGAAGTGAGCGACCCAGCTGAAGGCCGTGAAGTCCGGGAAGACCGGACCCGCGGCGGAGAACAGGCCGGCCCGTGAACGGTCGAGCATCTCGGGGGGCTGGCCCGGTCCCACGGAGGTCACCTCCACCTCCGGCGACCCGCCTCCGGTGGCTCGAACCGTGGCTGCCACATCCACGGTCCCGGTGTCGCCCGTGCCGAGGTGCTTGCGCAGCTCGCCAAGTGCCTTGTGCACGGCGGGCAACGCGGTCGCGGTGCCCCACGCACCGGCGGTGAGATGCTGCGGCGCGAAGCGCGTGTCACCGACCCGTACGACGACGTCCCGCACGGGAACACCGAGGTCCTCCGCGACCAGGAGAGCGATGGCCGAGCGGATGCCCTGCCCCATCTCGTGGCCGTCAACACTGACGGTCACCCGGCCATCGGCCGCCGCGGACATACGGGCCACGGCCGGAGCGACCAGGACCGGGTGGCCGCCGACAGCGACGCCCATGCCCACGAGCGATCCGTCAGCGGCACGCATCGACCCCGGCCGAGGATCGCGTTTGTCCCATCCGAACCGCTCCGCACCCCGCGTCAGACACTGCGCCAGGTGGCGGGAGGAGAAGGGCAGACCGGTGACCGGGTCCGTGGCGGTGTCGTTGGCCAACCGCAGCTCGACGGGGTCCTGGCCGGTGGCGTAGGCCAGTGCGTCGATGGCCGACTCGAACGCGAAGCTGGCCGGGCCCTCCATCGGAGCCCTCATGAATCCCGGCGTCTGGACATCAGTTTGAACCAGGCGCTGACGTCCCCCGAAGTTGGGTACGGCGTACAGCCTCGACGTCATCTCCGTGAACATGGCGGGGTACAGGTCGTGGCGGGACGTCTGGTGCTCCGCGTCGTGGAGGGCGGCCAGGAGCCGTCCCGACGGGTCGGCGCCGAGCCGGATGCGATGACGGCTGACCGGCCGGAAGCTGCCGGTGTGGAACGTCTGCGGGCGCGGAATGACCAGCTTGACCGGACGCATCAGCCGGCGTGCGGCGAGCGCCAGCGGCCCGATGTGCGGCTGCAGTGCGTTGCGGGATCCGAAACCGCCTCCGATGTAGGGCGAGATCACTTCGACATCCGCCGGATCGAGGTTCAGCTGCGTGGCGACTCCGTGGCGCAGTGCGCCGGCGTTCTGGGTGCCCTCGTGCACCACGAGCCTGTCGCCCTGCCATTCCACGACCGAGCTGGTCAGTTCCATCGGGACCTGGTGCTGCGCCGGGTGCAGGTAGGTCTCGTCGATCTGCACGGGGCTCGCCGCGTAGGCGCTCTCGGCGTCGCCCACCTTGATGTCGGGAAACCAGGGCAGGGCTTCTTCCTGGATGACGGAGGTGGCGCCTTCGTCGTCGAGTCCGACGGCGAACGGCTCGGTCTCGTAGCGTGCCCGGACGAGTTCCGCCGCCTCGGTGGCGGCGACCGGGGTGTCGGCGACGACCAACGCGATCGGCTGTCCCCGGTAGGCGACGACATTGCTGAGCAGCGGCTGCAGGCTCTGGAAGGAGAAGCCTCCACCCATCAGGAACCCGGGACCGCGCAGTTCGTCCTCGGTGAACCGGGTCAGGACCAGACGGACTCCGGGGACCGCCTCGGCCGCGGCGGTGTCGATGGCCACGGTGCGGCCCCTGCCGATCGTGGCCACGGCGAACATGGCATACGCCAGGTCGTCCGGGACGCGGTCGGCGCCGTAGCGTGCGCTGCCGGTGACCTTTTCGTGGGCGTCGACGCGGCGCAGGTCTGGGGTCTTCATCGGGCGGCTCGCTTCCCGGCGGTGAGCAGTGCGTCAGTGACGGTGCGGATGCCCAGCTCCACTCGGAACGCGCCGGTGCGCGGAGGGCGGGCCCCGGCGAAGGCGACTTCCCCCGCGCGGCGGGCGGTTTCCAAGGTGAGTCGCTCGCCGATCAGCGAGCGTTCCGCTTCCGTCGCCCGCCAGGGGCGCGTGGCGACCCCTCCCAGACCGATCCGGCAGTCCGTGACCGTTCCCTGGGCGTCCAGCGTCACGGCGGTGGCGGCCGAGGTGAGGGCGAAGGCGTAGGACTCCCGGTCACGGATCTTGTGGTAGGTGGAGCCGCGACCGGCGGGTGTCGCGGGAACGCGGATCCGCAGGATCAACTCATCGGGAGCCAGGGTGTGTTCGAGCAGGGGGTTGTCCCCCGGTTCGACGTGCAGCTCGCCGAGCGGCAGCGTCCGCTCGCCGCCTGGGCCGACCACGTCGAGTACGGCGTCGAACGCGATCAGGGCTACGGCCCAGTCGCCCGGGTAGGTGGCGATGCAGGTGTCACTGGTGCCCAGCAGCGCGTGGGTACGGTCGAGTCCCTCGAGAGCCGCACAGCCGCTGCCGGGATTCCTCTTGTTGCACGGGAACTCCGCCCCGCCGCGGAAGTAGCCACATCGCGTGCGTTGCAGCAGGTTCCCGCCCACCGTCGCCATGTTGCGCAGTTGCTGGGACGCCGCCCGCCACAAGGATTCCGACAGCGCCGGATAGTCGCGGCGTACGACCGGATGGTCGGCGACCTCGGCCATTTTCGCTCCCGCACCGAACGACAGTTCGCCCTCACCCGTGCTGATCTCGGTCAGCTCGACGAGACGGTGAATGTCGATGACGGCCGGCGGCGCCTCGATGCCGAGCTTCATCAGGTCGTACAGGGTCGTGCCACCGGCCAGGATCCTGGTGCCCGGCTCGGCGGCGGCCAGGGCATCGACGGTCCCGGCGACGCTGTCGGGCACCACATAGGCGAATGAGCGCACCGTCTACACCTCGCTCTGCGCGGCCTGGTCGGCCACCCGGCGGATGGCGGCGGTGATGCCGACATACGCGCCGCACCGGCACAGGTTGCCGCTCATGTACTCACGGATGTCGCCGTCGGTCTCGGCGTGGCCTTCGGCCAGGCAGGCCAGGCCGGACATCACCTGCCCAGGTGTGCAGTAGCCGCACTGGAGGGCATCGCAGTCGACGAACGCCTGCTGCAACGGGTGCAGCGTGCCGTCGGGAGCCGCGACCCCCTCGATGGTCGTCACGTCCTGTCCCGCGACCTGGACCGCCGGCGTCAGACAGGACACGACGCGACGGCCGTCGATGTGCACCGTGCAGGCACCGCACTGCCCCTGATCGCACCCCTTCTTGGTCCCGGTCAGCACGAGACGCTCCCGCAGCACGTCCAGCAGAGACTCACGAGGATCCAGAGCGAGGCACACCTCCTCGCCGTTGACGGTGAAGGCCGTCTCCACCAGGCCGGTCGGCGGCCTCGTGGTCGTCGATGTCTTCTCCATAGGGGGCTCGCTCCTTCGTTGCGGCGGGCGGGTGAGCGCCTGCGGCCTCGACCGTAGAAGCGCCCGCGCAGGAGCGGGAGAGGAAGGTTTATCCATGGATCGGCGGTCTCTGCCTGATGGAGAGGTCCCTGAACGGTCCAGCCACCCCAGCCCAAGCCCCTCGGACGACACGCACAGGCGCACATCCGCCAGGCCGTTTCCCGGTCGGTCGTAGGTACGTCGCGTGGTCTGATCGAGTGATCGCGGAGGGTTTCGCACCACGTCTGACCAGCGGGCGCCTACGGGGGATGTGCGGGCTCGCGACAATCGTCGAAGGCGGAAGATCCGACCGCCCCGCACTCCGGACGAAACCCCCAGAGCGGGTCTACCTGACCTGCACCTTCAGGTCACCAAAGGATGGCCGCCAACGGCCCCTCGGCGGCAGGTGCGTTCGGCGGCGGAAGGTCGGACTGAAACCAGGCGGCCCGCGGGGTGCGTGCCGAAGGAACGCCGACGCGGGGCGTCCGCGCCCTACTCGGTGGCGGTGACTTCGGCGAGCGGGACGGCGCGCTCCCCGGCCGGGTCCGGGCCGCGCGGTGCCTCACGCCCTGCGCGTGGCTGTCCGTGTCACGCCTTCGGCGGCACCACCAAGGACAGTGATACGCGTGGGAATGCCCGGCGTCCCCGCAGGCCCAGCGGTCGATGCGGCTCGTTGACGATCACATGGTCCCACCGCCCATGTACACCCTCATGTGGTGAAAGCCGGACCGTCCGACAATGACAGCGCACGTCGTCTGGATAGGGGGTGGTGCCTGCGGAGACGATCCGAGAGGTGCGCCCCTTCCCTGGGGCTTACCTGGGCGTCGACACCTGGTCCTTGGACGAGCGCGCAGTTGTGGAAAGGGGCTCGGATGCGCCCTGCCCCGAGCTGAGCCCGTCCAGCAGGAGATCGCCGAGCTCGGAGAAGGCGTCGCCGGCGGTCAGGCCGGTCCTCTCCAGGAGGACCCCCGACTGGACCGCGTCGATGGTGACCGCTACGACGTGGGCGGCGAAGTGGCCGTTGAGGGCGCGGAAGACGCCGGTCTGCACGCCCTCTTCGATCAGTTCGTGGACCCGGTGCGCCGCGGCGGCGGAGTTCTTGCGGTAGATCTGCGCCGTCGGCTCGTAGCCGACCATGTCGTCGTAGAAGGCGTGGGAGTGCCGGCGCATGGCTGTGCCGACGCCGGTGAGGTAGACGCGGATGCGCTGCCGGGGGTCGGGCTCGGCCTGGACAGCCTGTTCGATCTCGGCGGTCGCCTCCCGGAAGAAGGCGCGGGTGACCGCCAGTACCAGCTGTTCCTTCGTGGAGGCGAGGCTGTACAGCGTCGCCTTGGAGCACTCGAGCCGTTGGGCGAGCTCGTCCATGGTCACCGCGGTGAAGCCTTCGGCCAGGATGATCGCCTCGGCCTGGAGCAGCAGTTCGTCCCGCCGGCGTGTGTCGACAACGCGCCTGCGCGCTGTTCGGCGTGGGCGTCGGTCACGCGAGTCAGTTTGGGCCGTCACCGCGGCAGTCTCCCATGAGGATCTTCGCCTGAAGCGGCGAGTGGTCGTCCGGGCCGGAAGCCGACCCCTTGCAAATGGGTACCAGCGTACCTCCTAACGTACCCACCGAGAATGTCCGCGTGAGCGACTCGTCGTCAGGCACCGATCTGCAGCAGTGTGCGGCCGAGGCCCCTTCGCTGGTCCAGGTGCTTCAGCGCAGCCGCCGCCTGTTCCAGGGGAAAGACGGACGAGAGGGGCGGGTCCAGCCGACCGGACTTCAGCAAGGGCCGGAGTTCGCGCCAACAGGCACGGGCGGCCTCCGGATCCTGTCGCCAGTACTCGTCCATCCCCACTCCGAGCACAGAGGTGTTGGTCAGCAGCAGACGATTCACTTTGACCGTGGGGATGCCCCGGCCCGCGAATCCCAGGACGAGGAGGCGCCCCCCGCCGTGCCGCAGCGCGCGAAGCGAGTCCGGGAAGCGATCCCCACCGACCGGGTCGACCACGAGGTCGACGCCCTGGCCGTCGGTGAGGGCTCTGACTGCGTCGAGGAATCCGCCGACACGTATGACCTCATGTGCTCCTACGGACCTGGCCAGTTCGGCCTTCTCCTCAGTGGATACGACCGCGATGACGCGCGCGCCGTGTGCTGCGGCCAGTTGGCAGGCCGCGCTCCCCACTCCGCCCGCGGCTCCGTGGACGAGGACGACCTCGCCGGGGCGGAGAGCACCCCGGTGGACGAGCGCGAAATGCGCGGTCAGGTAGTTCAGGGGCAGGGCCGCTCCACGGCGGGTGTCGACGTTGTCCGGGAGAGGAAAGACCATCGTTGCGTCGACAGCGACGGTCTGGGCGAAGCCACCGGTGACCGGCAGGGCTGCCACGCGGTCACCGGCGCGGAATCCGGCGCCGTCCGTGCGGGCCGTTCCGGACACCTCCCAGCCGAGGACGAACGGCAGTTCGGGACGGGTCTGGTACTCCCCGCGAGTCTGCAGGATGTCCGGGAAGACCACGCCCGCCCATTCGACGTCGATGAGAACCTGGCCCTCTCGGGTCTCCGGCTCCGGAAGCTCTTGTACGACCAGGGCATCAGGACCCTCGAATGCGGTGACGAGTGCTCCCCGCATCAGTACCTCCCGGTCCCAAGGACCGTTTCGTGACCACTGTGTGTTTGCACATCTGCGAACCGGGTCGGCTGTGTGACCGTCCTCGACGACTCCCTCTCACGGGTCACTCGTTCGCGGGGCTCGCGGTTACCGGATGGAGGATCCGATGGAGATGCCGCCGTCGACGTCCAGGACGATGCCGGTGATGTAGCCGGCGGCTTCGCTGGCGAGGAAGGCCGCGGCTTCGGCGATGTCCTCGGGCCTGCCGGTGTGGCGCATCGGGACCTTGTTGGTGAGTTTGTCGCGGGCGGGGCCGTTCATGGAGGCGAGCATCGGAGTCTCGATGAGGCCGGGGGCGATGGCGTTGGCGGTGATGCCGTGGCGGGCGCCCTCGAGTGCGAGGGTGCGGGTCATGCCGACGATGCCGGCCTTGGCGGCCACGTAGTTGGTCTGGCCGAAGTTTCCGCGCCAGGACATGGACGAGAAGCTGATGATGCGTCCGTAGCCCTGGCGTTTCATGGGGCCGAACGCGGCGCGGGCGCAGTGGAAGCCGCCGGTGAGGCTGACGTCGATGACCGCGAGCCAGTCGTCGTCGGTGATGTCCTCGACGCGGTTGTCGCGGATGATGCCGGCGTTGTTGACCAGCACGTCGAGGCGGCCGAGATCGGCGGTGATGCCGGTGATCCAGGCATTGACCTGGGCCGAGTCGGTCACGTCCATCACGTCGGTGCGGAGTTTCGCGTCGTGGGTGTCGGCGATGGTCCCGGCGGCATCGGTGAGGGCTTGTTCGTTGACGTCGGCCAGCGCGACGGTGGCGCCCTCCGCTGCGAACCGGGTCGCCATGGCGAGGCCGAGACCCTGTGCGGCCCCGGTGATGGCGACGACCCGTCCGTGGTAGCGGTTCACTTGTTGTCTGCTTTCGTGGTCCGGAGAGCGAGAAAGGCGCGCAGGGCGTCGGCCACCGAGCTCGCCGTCCAGTTGTCGGCGAAGGTGGCCAGTTCCTCGCGCAGAGCCTGCTCGGGGGTGATGCCGTCGATGCGGTGCAGGAGTGTCTTGAGGCGTTGCTGGGCGGGGCTGTGGCGGTCGGCCAACTGGTGGCAGACGCGGGTGGCTGTGTCGTCGAGGTCGGCCTCGGGCACGATCGCGTGGATCCAGCCGGTGTGCGCGAACTCGGTGGCGGGCAGCAGTTCGCCGGTGAGCAGGAGCCAGCGCGACAGGCCCCGTCCGACCGCGCCGGGAAGCCGGACGCTGGACCCGCCGGCCGGTACCAGCCGCCGCTGTAGGTGGCCGTCGCCGATGAGGGTGGTGTCGGCGGCGACGACGACATCGCACGCCAGCGCGAGTTCGAGGCCCCCGGCGACGGCGTGACCGTGCAGGACGGCGACCCAGGGTTTCGGGCTGGCCGCGATGCGGCTGAAGCAGGCGGATACGTCGGCCAGGAAGCCGACCGGGTTGTCGCCGCGGTCGTGCAGCTGGAGGAACTGGTGGAAGTCCCCGCCGGCGCAGAAGCTCGGCCCGTTGCCCGCCACGGCGATCACTGCTGTGGCGGGGTCGTCCTCGGCGCTGGTGATCTCCTTGCCCAGGGCCTCGATGAGTGCGGCGTCGAGGGCGTTGCGCCGCTCCGGGCGGTTGAGCAGCAACCACCTGACGGCGCCGCGTTGTTCGACGAGGAGAGGTGCGGTGTCGGTCACTGTGGCTCTCGGCTTGAAAGTTCCGTGCGGCGACGGCTGCGCAGCAGGTAGCGCTGGGTCTTCCCGCTGGGTGTCTTGGGCAGGGCGTCGATGAAGTGGATCGTGCGCGGGTAGGCGTGGGCGGCGTAGCGGGTCTTGACCAGCAGCTGCAGCTCAGCGGCCAGCTCCGGTGATCCGTCACCGCCGTCGCGGAGGACGACGTATGCCTCGATGACCTCGCCGCGGACGTCGTCGGGTGCGCCGATGACGCTGCACTCGGCGACGGCGGGATGCTGCGCGAGGACGCTCTCGATCTCGAACGGCCCGATCCGGTAGCCCGCCATGATGATGACGTCGTCGTCGCGGGAGGAGAAGAAGAAGTCCCCGTCGTCGTCGACCCGGCCGGCGTCGCCCGTGAGGTACCAGCGGCCGTCGGCGGTGAACTTGGCGCCGGCCTGACCCGGGATCTGGTAGTCACGGAAGGTCATCAGCGGGCTTTCGGTGACGTCGATCGCGACCCGGCCGAGCACGCCCGGTCCGGCGGGCTCGTCCTTGTCGTCGGCCAGGACGGTCAGGCTCCAGCCGGGTACCGGCCGGCCCATCGATCCGGCCTTGAGGGGGCGGGCGAGTTCGGGGTGGTGGTGGTTGGCCAGGGGCATGCCGACCTCGGTCTGGCCGAAGTGGTCGTGCACGGCCAGGCCGAGCGCGGAGCGGGCCCACTCGTTGACCTCGGGGGTCAGTGGCTCGCCCGCGCTGGACGCCCGCTGCAGGCGCAGTCCCTGCGGTACCGGCGCCGTTGAGGAGCGCAGTCCCCGGTACACGGTCGGGGCGGCGGTGAAGTCGGTGACCTGGTGGTCGAGGAGGGTGCGCCAGGTTGTCTCGGGGGAGAAGCCGCCGGACAGCAGCAGGCTGGGGATGCCGGCGGCCATCGGAGCGACGATGGCGGAGTACAGCCCGTAGGCCCAGCCGGGGTCGGCGGCACACCAGTAGACGCTGTCCCGGGTGACGCCAAGGCCGTACTCCAGGTAAACCTGCCATCCGGCGATGTAGGAGACAGGGTGGATGACCCCCTTGGGCTTGCCGGTGGTGCCGGAGGTGAACATGTGCACCAGCGGGCCGTCCCCGCTCATGAGGACGGCGGGCACCGGCTCGGTCGACGCGTCCGCGACGAGATCGGCCAGCGACGCGTCACCGTGCTGCGCGCCGGTTCCGGTGACGACGAGGCGGCGCTGGGGGTCGTCCGGCATGTCGGGGCCCGGGTCGAGCTTGTGGCGCTGGTCCGGGTCGACGACCACGACGCGCGCACCGGCGCCTTCCAGGCGCAGGGCGATGGCCTGGGGTGCGAAGGCGGTGAAAAGCGGGACGTAGACCGCGCCGAGCCGCCAGATCGCGAGGATGACGGTGACCAGGTCGGTGCTCTTGCCCATCAGGGTCGCCACCCGGTCGCCCGGACCGACCCCGAGCCCCTGCAACGCCCGCGCACAGCGGTGCGACTCCGCGGCGAGCTCGCCGAAGGTCAGGGCGGAAGTCTTCCCGGCGCTGTCGACCACGGTGAACGCCGTGCGGTCGGCGGGATGCCGGTCGCACAGCAGTCGGGCAACATTCAGGGACGGAGCCGTGAAGGTCTCGGTCAGTTCGGCGACCCGGTCGGCGGCGCTCATCGCTGGTCCTTGCGGTCGATGATCGGCAGGACCAGACGGCTGGGGTGGTTCGGCCCGTGATGGATGTGGTTGACGGCGGGGATCATCTGCTCCTCGCTCTCACGGGCGATGACACCGCCGGTGTTGGTGTTGCGGTCGTAGCGGGGGAAGTTGCTGCTGGAGACGTCCACGCGGATGCGGTGACCGGGAAGGAATACGTTCGAGGTGGCTGTCATGTCGATGGTGATCTCGTAGACCGTGCCGGGCTCCATCAGCTCTTCCGTGGCGAGGCCGCCCCGGTAGCGGGTGCGCAGGATCCCGTCGCACAGGTTGATCGCCTTGCCGTCGGGGAAGACGTCGACGAGCTTGGCGGTGAAGTCGGTGTCCACCGCCGAGGAGGAGACGAACAGGGTCAGGCTGACTGGACCGGTGACCTCGACAGGCTCTTCGAGCACGGGGGTGGCGAAACACAGCACGTCGTCGCGGCCGGTGACGGTCCGCTGGTCGACCGGGCCGCAGAATCCCGGTGTCACCGGCATGGACGCCCCGCCGGCCGAGGGAACCGGACGGCGCGGGTCGTAGAGGTAGGTGTCGTGCTCGACGCCGGCCGGTGGCTCGGTGGTCAACGCGCCGTCACCGTCAGCAGTGTTGGCACGACCGCCGCTGGTGAGGTGGTAGTCGGTCCACAGCGTGTCGGGCAACGGCCACTCCTGCTCGTCGCGCCACTGGTCAATACCCATCACGAAGATCTTCACCGGTGCCACGTCGTCCAGAGCGGTGGTGTCGCCGCGCAGCCAGCGGTCGAAGAACTTCACATGCAGACCGGTCAGGCCCAGCATCTGGGCACTGGCCAGCGGGCCGAAGGAGCGGTCGGGATAGACGCCGGTCGTGGCCATGTGATCCCACGGACCGATGATCAGCCGTTGCCCCTCGCGCGCCTGCGCAGTGCCCGTCTGTCGGCGGGCGGTGGTGTAGGTGCGGATGGTCTGCCCGATGTAGAGGTCGTACCAGCCGCCGATGTTGAGCGCCGGAACGGTGACGTTCTTGAGCTCGGGCGTCAGCTCCATGGCGTCCCAGTACGCGTCGTGGGAGGGGTGGGCCATCCAGTCGTCCCACCACTTCCCGTACGCAGCTAGGACCGGAACCTCCGCCGTCGGCAGCACCTCGTTGAGTGACTCGGCGGACAGCAGCGCCTGGCCGAGCTGCTGCACCTGGTCCACGGAGCCCTCACCGGCCGCCAAAGACCGCTGCGCATCGGCCGCGTACATCATGGCGTTCCACAGCGTGACCAGACTCAGTGAGAGCGCACCGCCCGCGCCATACCAGGGCGACTCGTAGTTGTCGATCGAGGTGAAGGCCGGTGCGATCGCCTTGAGCGCAGGAGCGGCGGTCACGGCGGTCTCCCACTGCACCATCCCGAGGTAGGACGGCCCGTACATGCCCACCGTGCCGTCCGACCATGGCTGTTCCGCGATCCAGGCGACGGTGTCCTCGCCGTCGGCCCGATCGGCCATATGCGGAACGAACTCGCCTTCCGAGCGGTGGGTGCCCCGGCAGTCCTGTACCACCACCGCGTAACCGGCCTCCACCAGAGTCAGGAGGTCGGGGATGGCTGACTGGCCGAAGCCCATCACGTCCTTGCCGTACGGCAGGCGCACGAGCAGCGTCGGGGCCGCCCCTTCGGCCGGATGCCACACGTTGGCGGCGAGGGCTACGCCATCACGCATCGGGACCTGGACGTCTATGTCGTATATGTGCTGCATCGGTGCTCCTCATTGAGCTGACGGCGTCGCCCCCGGATGTGGGTACGTTAAGAGGTACGTTCGTACCCTGTCAATTACCCGATGGAAGGTGGATCAACGCCGCCGCGGTCGAGGGGCGGCTTCCGAACGGGTGCAGGCGAGGTGGCAGACGGCACAAGGCTGGGTTCCGAGGCGACGTCCCAGGTGGCCGTCCGGACGATGGGTACCGGGCCCGGGCACTTCGTCGAGAATCTCAGGGAAGGACCGTTCGAGACGGTCGGCGTCGACTGAGACGAGGGCGAGAGCGAGAGCGGTGACCGAACCGCTCAGCGCCTCCAGTGTGGCTGTCAGCTGACAGACCGCGCTGGGGTGTTCACGAAGTGGGGGTTTACCTGGGATGATGCAACCCGACGTAGAGCACCTTCCCGCGACTGCGAAGATCACTTCCCTTTTGGTGTTCGCCGCGCAGAACCCTCATCCGTCGTCACCCCGACGGAACCACCGAGACCGTTCCGACCGCCTCGGACGGCCTCACCTCACCCACCACCCCCACCGCGGTACGCGGAAACCAGCTCTCATCACCGACGCCAGCCTCGCCGAACCCCACGACGCCAAGGTGCGGCGCGGAACGATCGACCCCGCCTCACCGAGCTGCGGCACGACCGCCTGAACCTGTCGCCGCCCGGCGTCCGGAGCGGTACCTGTTGCGGATCCCGGCAAGCAGGTACAGCCAGTGTGAAACACGCAGGAAACGGGTGCTTCCTAGACTCCGGCAGATGCGCCACCTGACTGTCCTCGAAGCCCCCACCGAGTGGAGCCGGTTCACCGAAGGTTCCGTCGAACGCCGCATGCTGATCGCCCTCGGCGACCGGCTCGGTACCACGCTGCGTCCGAAGCCGCTCATGCTGCCCGACGGCAACCGCGTCGAGGTCGAGGGGATCGACGCCGACGGCCGGGTGCTCGTCCAGCTCGTCGGCAATCAGGGCACGTACAAGCCCGCTTACCGCAACAAGGTCATGGCGGACATGTTCAAGCTGCTCTGGCTGCGTGACGCGGTGCCCACCGCCGAGCGGGCGGTGCTCCTCGTCTCCGAGCTGATCGTGCAGGCGCTCGGCGGCTGGGTGGGAGGCGCGGCGGCGGACCTCGGAATCGAGATCTACGTCTTCGACGGCAGCACGGCCGTAACGCTGCAGCAGCGAACGTAATACTCGCGAAACAAGAAGCGGTGGCGGAGCGAAACACGGGGCTCCTACGGTCGGAAACACCTAAGCGGATTTCCGCGTCGCAGTCTCCCGCACTCGCTACGCACGCTCTCCGACTTCCAGGATCGGGCCTTCGTGCTCGCGACATGGATGGGAGCGTGAAGGTGACTGGTACGCCAGCACTTGAGTTGCGGTCGGTGCACCGGGTCTACGGATTCGGGCCGTCCGCCACGAATGCCCTCGACGGCGTTGATCTGACGGTGCCGCCCGGCCGGTTCGTCAGTCTCATCGGGCCCAGCGGCTGCGGCAAGTCGACGCTGTTGCGCATGGTGGCCGGGCTTGAGCAGCCCGATCGCGGTGAGGTCCGGGTGCATGGCGTGACGCCGGCGAAGGCGTGCGCCGCCAAGATGATCGGACTCGTGCCGCAGAGCCCGGCGTTGCTGCCCTGGCTGTCCGTGCTGCGGAACGTCACACTGCCGCAGAAGATCAACAGGGGTGCCGCCGGGCGTCGCGAGCGCATCGGCGGCTTCGAGAAGCGGCAGGCGACCCCGGACATGCGGGACCTCCTGGTCAAGGCGGGTCTCGGCGAAGCCATGCACAAGCTCCCGGCGCAGTTGTCCGGCGGTATGCAGCAGCGTGCCGCGATCGTGCGCGCCTTCGGTCTGCGCCCCGACGTGCTCGTCATGGACGAGCCCTTCTCGGCACTCGACGAGTTCACCCGCGAGAGCCTTCAGGACCAACTGCTCGACCTGTGGGATGAGTTGAAGACAACGGTACTGTTCGTCACCCACTCCGTCTCGGAGGCCGTCCGGCTCTCCGACACCGTGGTCGTCATGGCACCGCGGCCGGGCCGCATCGTGGACACCATCGACATCGGCCTGCCCCGGCCGCGCGGAGAGAACCTCTTCCGGGAACGTCGCTTCCACGAGTACGAGGACCTGATCCGAGACCGTCTGCGTCATGCCTGGCACGGCGCGGCCGCGTGAAGGGGGTGCGGGAGATGACCGTGACCGACGAATGCGCCGGCACCACCCCGGCGACGGAGCCGGAGACACCCGTCGAACCGTCGCGCTTCAGCCTCGGGCATCCGAGGTCCCGGATCGCCTGGGTCCGTCCCTCCGTGTGGCTGCCCCTCGCCGTGACGCTGGCCTTCCTCGCCGTCCTGTGGCAGTGGGGAGCCAGGGAACTGCCCTACCTGCTGCCGCCGCTGCCGAAGATCGGCGGCTCGCTCACCACGGAGTTCGGCTACTACGTCGACAACGCCCTGGTCACCCTGGGTGAGGCGACGGCCGGCCTTGCGCTGGGGTTCGTCGCCGCGGTCGTCCTCGCGGTGCTGACGACCGAGCTTCCCGTGGTGCGCCGGGCGGTCATGCCGATCGCGGTCGTCCTCAACGTCACCCCGCTCGTGGCGATCGCACCGGCACTGGTCGTGGCCTTCGGTTTCGGCCCGCTGCCCAAGCTCGTCATCGCCGGCTTGATCTGCTTCTTCCCGATCCTCATCAACACCGCGGCCGGTCTGCGGTCGGTGCCGCAGCAGGTGTTGCAGGTGTACCGGACGATGGACGCGGGCCGCTTCGAACTCCTGCTGCACGTGCGCTTCCCCAACGCGCTGCCGTTCCTGTTCGCGGCGCTGCGCATCGTCTTCCCCCTGTCGATCGTCGGCGCGGTGGTCGCCGAGATGTCGGCGTCCGGATCGACCCGCGGCCTCGGCA
Source organism: Streptomyces sp. NPDC028289 (assembly GCF_055565975.1). NCBI lineage: Bacteria > Bacillati > Actinomycetota > Actinomycetes > Kitasatosporales > Streptomycetaceae > Streptomyces > Streptomyces sp. NPDC028289. The sequence goes on from NZ_JBVHTI010000011.1 coordinate 41,405, forward strand.
CCGCGATCAGTGTGGCCTCGTCGATGAACCAGCTGCCGGTTGTATACGCCTCGATCCTCGTCCTCGCGGTCCTGGGCGTACTCCTGCTGCTCGTCGTGACGCTGGTGGAACGCCGCGTCCTCCACTGGCACGACAGCGCGCACAACTGACCCGCCCTCATCTCTTCGTCCCCGGTGGCCCTCGACGGCGGGGCACTCGGCACCTCCTGCCCTGATCCGCGCCACGGGCACCCCTTCCCGGGCGCCTCTTTCCCAGTCACCCCTTCCCCGGCGGCCCCCGCCAGTTCGGAGTCACCCATGCGGTCCACCCTCATCAGATCCGGCCTCGCCTCCCTCGCCGCCGTCGCGTTGACGGCCGGCGTCGCGGGATGCGGCTCGGACTCCTCCGACAGCACCTCGGCGGGCTCGGCGGGTTCCGCGATCTCCGCCGCGCGGTGCGCCGAGAACAAGGCCGCCGGAAAGATCACCTACCTGTCGGGCTACCAGTACCAGTCATCGGTGTCGATCCTCGAGTACATCGCCGCCGCAAAGCTCGGCTACTTCAAGGACCTCTGCCTCGACGTCGCCCTCAAGCCCGGCACCGGCGACACGGCACAGAACACCAAGCTCCTCGCCAGCGGACAGGCGACCGTGAGTCCGGTCGCCGAGCAGGACGTCATCCAGGCCCGGGCCAACGGCATCGACATCACCGGCATCTCCTCGTACTCGAACGCCGGCCTCGAGATCCTGATGACGAACAAGGACATCACCAAGCTGACCCAGCTCGATGGCAAGGTCGTCGGCCACAAGGGCTACGTACCCGCCACCGTCCAGGCCATGATGGTCAAGGCCGGAGTCAAGTGGGACTCGCTCAAGCTGGTCAAGCAGGGCTACGACCCCTCCGTACTGCCCCGCAGGCAGGGCGGCCTGGAGGCGCTCACTGGATTCGTCTCCAACGAGCCCAACCAGCTCAAGGCGGCCGGCGACGACGTCACGGTGTGGAAGCCGGTCGACTACGGCGTCCCCAGCTCACTCGGCGCGATGGCGGTGAACCCGGCGTTCGCCAAGGCCCACCCGCACGCCGTCGAGGACATCCTGCGCGCCGCGCTGCACGCCTTCGACTACTGCACGTCCAGCGACAAGCACATCGCCGAATGTGTGGGGTACGCGGCCGAGCTGTCCGGACCGACCTACGACAGAAAACTGAACGCGGCGATCTGGAAGACCGAGACGCAGGTCGTCAAGGACAACCCGACGCCCGGTCAGCCCCTGGGCGGCATCGACCCCGAGAACGTCACGGGGCTGGTCGGCATGCTGCACCAGTTCAGGATCGTGCCCGACAGTGTGACGGCCGACCAGGCCAAGGGGTGGTTCGACGCTTCCTTCGTCAAGAACGTATACGCCGCCGACAAGCTCGTCTGGCCCGCCCCCTAGCCGCACCCGCCGCTTCAGCAGCCCGCACGGCTCCCGGCTCCCCGCACGGCGCCGGCGATCTCACAGAAGGACTCACCCGCATGCCCGCGAAAGAGTACGGAATCTTCCTCCCCATCGGGAACGGCGGATGGATGCTGTCCACGACCGCGCCGCACCCCGAGGCGACCTACGCGTGGAACAAGCGCGCAGCCATCCACGCGGAGACCATCGGCCTCGACTTCGTCATGTCGATGGCGAAGTGGCGCGGCTTCGGCGGCAGCACCGACCACTGGGGCCGCTCGCTTGAGTCGATGACGATGATGGCGGCGCTCGCCGAGGCGACCAGCCGCGTCAAGATCTGGGCGACCCTGCACGCCAACGTCCACAACCCCGCCCTCGCGGCGAAGATGTACGCCACCCTCCAGGACATCTCCGGCGGCCGCGCCGGCATGAACATCGTCAACGGCTCCTACGCGGGCGAGTTCGAACAGTTCGGCGAGTGGGACCCGCAGCTCAGCCACGCGGACCGCTACCGGATGACGGAGCTGTGGACGGAGGCGGTCACCCGCCTGTGGACCGAGGACTCCGTCACCATGCGCACGCCGTACTTCGACCTGGTCGACTGCGAGTCCCGCCCGCATCCGGCCACCCGCCCGACCCTCATCAACGCGGGCAGGTCGGAGGACGCCCGGCGCTTCCAGGCCAAGTACGCCGACGGTGCCTTCCTCTCCGCCGAGAGCCTCGACGAGATGCGGATGCTCTCTGCGGACGTCCACGACCGGGCGAAGGCCCACGGCCGCGTCTGCAAGACCTACTCGATGCTCACCGTCGTCCAGGACGAGACCGACGAGCTGGCCGCCAAGAAGGTGAAGCAGTGGGGCGCGGGACTCGACCGCGAGGCCCTCGCCCACATGCGTCGCACCTGGGGCATCCCCGAGGACCAGGCCCGCGCGTGGGCCGACGGCGCGGACGGTGAGGCGGCGTTCCAGACGCCGTACGTCGCCGGATCGGCGCAGACGGTCACCGACCACATCGAGTACATCGTGCGCGAAGCCGACCTCGACGGACTCATGCTGATCTTCCCGGAGTACGACGAGGACATGCTGCTGTTCGGCGAGACCGTACTGCCCGCCCTGCGCGCCCGCGACGAGGTGGCAGCCTGATGCCCGGCCTGCGCGACACCCAACTCGCCCACCTCACCCGACCCGGCAGCAGGCCCGCGCTGGTCGTGGTCGACGTACAGCGCGACTTCGCCGATCCGGCCCGCCTCACGGAATACGGGATGACGGACGCCGCACTGGCTGCCCTCGACCAGGCGGTCACCCGCGTCGGTGACCTCGTCGACGCGGCACGCGCCGCCGAAGTGCCCGTCCTCTGGGTCGAGTTGGGCAGCGACCCGGCCCGTCCGTGGCGGGCGAGCAACTGGCTGCGCGGCGGCGACTACGACGCCCCCATGAGCCCGGCCGAACCGTGCGTCCTCGGTACGCCCGGAGCCGAGTGGTACCGCGTGCGCCCCGCCGAGAGCGAACCGCGCGTCGTCAAGCGCGGTTACAGCGGCTTCCTCGACACCGATCTCGCCGCCCGGCTCCACGAGGCCGGCTGCGACTGGCTCACCGTCGTGGGCCTGACGAGCGAGTGCTGCGTGTACGCCACGGCCCAGGACGCCCTGCAACTGGACTGGCCCGTGGTCGTTCCCCGGGACGCCACCGCCGCCTACGACCTCGACGTCAACGCCGCCGCCCTCGCCCAACTGGCACTCAACGTGGCCGTGCTCAGCGACGCCGACGAGGTCACCGAGATGTGGAAGAAGGCAGCGCGGTGACCGGCATGCACATCGGCTACGACCTCTCCTTCACCCACACCGAGGGTGCATGGGCCCGGCAGGGCTCCTGGGTCGGGCACGACTTCCCCGACGTACGCATGTACATGGAGCTGGCCCGGACTGCCGAGCGCGCCGGCGTGGACCTGCTGTTCTTCGGCGACGGAAGCGGCATCCCCAGCACCTGGCGGGGGAGCATCGAACCGGCCGTGGAGTGGGGCATCCAGTGGCCGCGCCACGACATGTCACCGGTCATCGCGGCGATGTCCACCGTGACCGAGAAAATCGGCTTCGGGCTGACGTACTCCTCGACGTTCATGCACCCCTTCTACGTCGCCCGGCTGCTCAACTCGCTCGACCACGTGACGGGCGGACGCATCGCCTTCAACGTCGTCGCCTCGACGCGCGGCGCGGACGCGGCGAACTACGGGTTCAACGAGCTGATGGAGCACGGTCTGCGCTACGAGCGGATGGAGGAGTTCATCAAGGTCTGCCGCGCGCTGTGGGACTCGGTGGCCCCCGACGCCATCGTGCGCGACCGGGACACGGGCCGGTTCGCCGACCCCGCCAAGGTGCACCCGATCGATCACGAAGGGCGCTTCTTCACCGTCAAGGGCCCGCTCGCGTCGGTGCCCAGTCCGCAGCACCACCCGCTCGTCGTGCAGGCCGGCAACTCGCCCCGTGGCATCACCGCGTCGGCACGGCTCGCCGATCTCGTCTTCGGTTTCGGCGGCAACCTCATGGCCCAGCACCGCCACCGCAAACTGCTCGACGAAGCACTCCTCGCCGAGGGACGCGACCCGGCCAGCGTGGGCATCCTCTGGGCCACGCAGGTCATCGTCGGCCGCACGACCGCCGAAGCCGAGGCACGCCGTGACGCGGTGCACGAGTTCTGGAGCGAGGAGGCCGTCGCCACCTACCTGTCGCACAACGCCGGCTACGACCTCTCGACGCTGCCGGAATCCTTCCGCCTGGCCGAGTTGCGCGACGACATCGTGGCGGCCAACGCGAGCCCGGCCGGCCTCGTCGGCTCGCTCATCGCCGAGTTCGGCGAGGACCACACGATGAGCCGCGACGAGTTCTTCGAGCACGGCCGCGAGCGGGCGACGGGTCTCGACCACGGCATCGTCGGCGCCCCCTCCGCCATCGCCGACGCACTGGAGGAGAACTTCGCCGCGACCGGATCGCGCGGCGGCTACATGTTCTCCAGCCCGCTGGCCATGCCCTCGGGCTTCGCCGAGATCAGCGAGCTGCTACTGCCGGAGCTGCGCCGCCGCGGTGCGCTCGCACCGGCCTACCCCGGCGCCACGCTGCGCGAGAACCTGGCGGTGTGACATGGCCACACCGAGCGAGCGACGCCACTGGCTCGCCCTCGGCAGCCTGTGCGCGGGGTTCTTCATGCTGCTGCTGGACAGCACGATCACCTCGGTCGCGCTGCCCGCACTGATCACCGGCCTGCACACCACCGAGACCCTCGCGATGTGGGTCAACAGCGGCTACCTCATCGCCTACGCCGTGCCCCTGATCATCGCGGGACGACTGGGCGACCGCTACGGACACCGGCGCGTCCACCTGGTCGGACTCGCCGCGTTCACCCTCGGGTCGCTGCTGTGCGCGCTGGCCCCCACCATCACGGCACTCATCGCCTGGCGGGTGGTCCAGGGCGTCGGCGCCGCGCTGATGACCCCGCAATGCCTCACCATCATCAAGGCGCTCTTCCAGCCGCCGCGCCTCGCCGTCGCGCTCGGCACCTGGGGCGCGGTCGGCGGCGCCGCGGTGGCCGTCGGGCCGCTGGCCGGCGGTCTGCTCGTCGCCGTCGGCGGCTGGCCCGCCGTGTTCTGGGTCAACGTCCCGGTCGGCATCGCCGCGATGGCCGCCGTGGCCGCCTTCGTACCGGCCTTCCCGCGCCAGAAGGCGGGCATCCCGGTGTGGGCCATCTGCGCGAACGCGACCGGCGTCGGCGCACTCGTCCTCGGCATCCAGGGCACGGACGCCGCGAGCACGGACGTGCTGGGTGTGCCCCGGTGGCTTCTCGCCGTGGCAGGCACGCTGGTCGTCGCGGCCGTCGTCCGGCTGCAGCGTCACGACGGGCAGCGCGCGCTCGTGCCCGTCGCGTTGCTCCGCAGCCGCGGGTTCGTCACCGCGTCCTGGGCCGGCGCCGCCGCTGCCTTCAGCGCCGGCTCGGCCATGATCCCCCTGATGCTCTACCTCCAGCAGAAGCGCGGGCTCGATCCCGGCGCGGCGGCACTCACCCTCGTACCGATGGGCGTGCTGTGCCTGCTCGGAGCACCCGTCTCGGCCCGGCTCAACAACGGCATCGGGCCCCGTGCGGTCGCCGTCATCGGCTCCCTCGCACTCGTCGTCTCCATCGGAGCCTCGGCGGCGCTCGTCGCGACGGACGCGCCGATCCCCGCGCTGACCGCCGCCTTCGCCGTGTACGGGGTGGCCAACTCGTTCGTCTGGTCGCCCCTGTCGATCGCGGCGGTGAGCTCGGTGGCGCCGGACGAGGTCGGGGCGGCGTCCGGAACCTTCAACGCCATGAAGCAACTCGGCGCCGTGCTGGGCAGCGCGGTCTGTGCTGTTCTGCTGGCCGGGTTCGGCTACGCGGCCACCCTCGGCGGCCTCGCCGCCGTCGGACTGCTCTGTCTTCTCGCGTCCGTGTTCCTCCGAGTCGACCGTCCCGGGGCCGGTTCTCCCGCGGTCTCCACCACCGCGCCCCCTCTACCCACAGGAGTCGCCTGATGAAAGCCGTCGCCGTCGTCGGAAACCCCAAGTCGGGCTCACGCACCCGCGATGCCGCCGAACGCCTCGCCGCAGCCCTCGGGCTCGACTGCGATGTCCTCGAAGTCACCTCCCTGGGAGCCGGCCTGCTCACCTGGGGCGACCCGGACGTCACTGCGGCCGTCGAGCGGGTCAGGTCCGCCGGCATCGTCATCGTGGCATCCCCCACCTACAAGGGGACCTACACCGGCCTGCTCAAGCTGTTCCTCGACCAGTTCCCCACAGATACCGGCCTCGCGGGCCAGGTGGCACTGCCCCTCATGCTCGGTGCCGGACCGGCGCACGCGCTCGCCCCCGAACTCACCCTCAAACCCGTGCTCGTGGAACTCGGTGCGACCTGTCCCGCACAGGGTCTCTACCAGCTCGACTCCACCTACACGACGGATGACTCACTCGCCCGCTGGGCCGGACAGTGGGGTCCGATCGTCCTTGACGCCGCGAAGACGGGAGCAGAGCGATGACCGCACTGAAGGGTTTCACCTCGGATCACGCCGAGGTCAAGCGGGCGTTCGCCGGATTCCCCTCCGGAGTCGCGGCCGTCTCGGCACGCGTCCATGGCGAACCCACCGTCATCGTCGTCTCGTCGTTCACCGTCGGAGTCTCGTTCAATCCGCCCATGGTGTCCTTCGCCGTGCAGCACACCTCGACGACCTGGCCGGTGCTGTCCCGCGCGCAGACGATCGGGGTCTCCGTCCTGGGAGAGGAGCACAGCGACAAGACCCGGCAACTCGCGTCCCCCAGCAAGGAGGGCCGGTTCGCCGGCGTGGAGACGGTCCAGGCGGAATCCGGCGCGATCTTCCTCGAAGGTGCGCCGGTCTGGCTGGAGTGCACCGTCGAGCACCGCTACCCGGCCGGCGATCACGACATCATCGTGCTGCGCGTGCTCACCATGCTGACGGACGACGACCACAATCCTCTCGTCTGGCACCGACAGGCACTGAAGATGCTGGACAGCTGACAGGACCTCGGCGGGCTGTTCCGGGCGCGGTGAGCGTCCGGAACAGCCCGCCGAGGCAGGAACCGGTGCCGCAGGGTCCCGGTCGGGGAGGGCCTCCCCAGCACCCGCCGACACTGTTTCGACGACTTGCCTCGCTCCGTACGCTGGGGAGCGTCCCACGGCTGGATCTCCAGCCGCTGGGCCTCGCGGGTGCGTTCGCGGACGATCTCGGTGCGACAGCGGGTGACGTCCCGCAGCCACGGGCCGTGTCGCCGCGGTTCCGCCCTCCGGGGGACGACAGCACGGTCAGGCGCTCCAGCTCCGCCTGAACCTGTGACAGTTCCATGCGCGGTAGCTCGACCCGCTCTTTCAGCAGCACCTGCCGCTCGGTGTTCTGCCGCGGTAGCCACTCCGGCATCGCCGAGGCCCCTCCCTGAGATGTCCATCAACCCACTTGGCGTTGGAAGAAGTTGCCCGGCAAGGGCTGACAACTGATCATCCAGCCAGAACAGGGTTTCGAGCTGCCGATCTTCCGGCCCCGTCTGAATCTCGACACGCCGTCGGCGCGCAGCCCGGGGCGACCGCCACCCACGCTGGGCGTGCTCACGGGAAGGGCCCCGTCTGTCCTGGTGCACGGCGGCCTGGAGGATGTCGTCGGCGGGAGACGTACATGCATGCCGTCGAGGGGTGACCGCACGCGACGGGCACGGCTACTTGTCGGCGCCGACCTTGGCGGTGTCCGACTCGACCTGCGGCGCCGTGGTGGTGCGGGAGTGCAGGACCTTGCGGGCCTGTTCGGTGTCGAAGTCGTTCTCCCACTTGCCGATCACGATGGCGGCGACGGCGTTGCCGAGGACGTTGATGAAGACGCGGCCCTCGTTGAGGATGCGGTCGATGCCCACGATCAGGGAGAGGGCGGCGAGCGGGATGTGGCCGACCGCGGTGACGGTGCTGGCGAGGACGATGAACGCGCCGCCCGCGATCCCGGCGGTGCCCTTGCTGGTGAGCATCATGACGCCGACCATGATCAGCTGCTGCTGCCAGGACAGGTCGATGCCCATGGCTTGGGCCAGGAAGAGGGAGGCCATCGTGAGGTAGACCGCGGAGCCGTCCAGGTTGAAGGAGAACCCGGAGGGGATGACGATGCCGACCACGGGCCGGCCGATGCCGAGGATCTCCAGTTTGCGTACCAGCTGGGGCAGTACGGCCTCGCTGGAACAGGTGCTGAGGGCGACGAGCAGTTCTGCCTTGAGGAAGCGGATGAGGCCGAACAGGCTCAGGTGGCAGGCCCGCATGATGGCGCCGAGGACGACCAGGACGTAGACGACGCAGGTCGCGGTGAACAGGATGATGAGGTAGCCGAGCTGTTTGAGGCTCTCGGCGCCGTAGGTGGCGACCACGGTGGCCAGGGCGCCGAAGGTACCCAAGGGCGCGAGCCGCATCACCCAGCCCACGATGCGGAAGACGACGTCCGACAGCGCCTTGATGCCGCGGGTCAGCGGTGCCCCTTCTTCGCCGGCCATGTTCAGGGCCGCACCGAAGACGATCGAGACCATCAGCGCGGACAGGATCGCGTCCCCGGTGATCGCGCCCAGTAGGGAGGCGGGGATGAGGGAGGAGATGAAGCCGGTGAAGGTGGCGTGCTCGGTGGCGGTCTTGGGCACGTCGTCGGCGTTCAGTGACGAGGGGCCGACGTGCAGGCCGGAGCCGGGCTGGAAGATGTTGGCGACGACCAGCCCGATCAGCATGGACACCAGGGACAGCACCAGGAAGTAGCCGATCGCCTTCACACCGATCCGGCCGGCCTTGCGCAGGTTGTCCATGGAGGCGATGCCGGTGGTGACCACGCAGAAGACGACCGGGATCACGATCATCTTGACCAGGGCGATGAACCAGTCGTTGAGCGGTTTCAGGTCCTCACCCAGCCCGGGTGCGAGGATGCCGACGGCGATGCCGAGGACGGCGGCCAGGACGACCTGGAACCACAGCTCCCGTATGAGACGGCTCAGCCGTGACCGCTGCGGACGGCCGGCGACGGTGGTGGCGCTTGTCATCGTTGGTGCTCCTTTGCACGACGATCGTGTGTGGCCCTGTCCCGTGGGGGTGCGGGGGGACGCGACACGGCCCGGGCGTCCCCGCTCTCGTGTGTGGCGCCCGTATTCGGCGGCGTCGGCCGACGGCGCCCGCCCGGTGGCGGGCGCGTCCGCGGTGGGGTGGCGGTCAGCTGTGCAGGGCGCGCAGCACCTTGTAGAAGGCGGCCTTGCTCTCGAAGCCGATGCCGGGGGTGTCGGTCAGGCCGACGCGGCTCTTCTCGACGGCGGCGTCGTCGGCGAAGCCGCCGGTGGGCTGGAACTCGCCCGGGTAGGACTCGTTGCCGCCGAGCTTGAGGGCGGCTGCGATGTGCAGGGAGAACTGGTGCCCGCCGTGCGGGATGCAGCGCCTCGATGACCAGCCGTGCTGACGGAGCATGTCCTGGATGCGCAGGTACTCCACCAGACCGTAGGAGAGCGCGGGGTCGACCTGGATGGTGTCGCGGTCGGGGCGCAGGCCGCCGTAGCGGATCAGGTTGCGGGCGTCCTGGAGGGAGAAGAGGTTCTCGCCGGTGGCGATGGGGCCGGTGTAGTGCTCGGCGACGGTGGCGTTGAGGTGGTAGTCGAGCGGGTCGCCGATCTCCTCGTACCAGAACAGCCCGTAGGGCTCGATGGCCCGCCCGTACTCCAGGGCCGTGGTGAGGTCGAAGCGGCCGTTGACGTCGACGGCCAGCCGGGAGCCGTCGCCGTCCAGGACGTCGATGACGGCCTCGATACGGCGCAGGTCCTCCGCCAGGTCGGCGCCGCCGATCTTCATCTTGACGACGTCGTAGCCCAGGTCGAGGAAGCCGCGCATCTCGTCCTGAAGGTCGGTGAGGGTCTTGCCCGGGGCGTAGTAGCCGCCGGCGGCGTAGACGAAGACGGAGTCGTCGGGCTGCCCGTCGCCGTAGCGCTCGGACAGATACCGGTACAGCGGCTTGTCCTCGATCTTGGAGGCCAGGTCGAACAGGGCCATGTCCACCACGCCGACCGCGACCGAGCGCTCGCCGTGCCCGCCGGGCTTCTCGTTGGTCATCATCACGTCCCACGCCTTGGCGTGGTCCAGGCCGCCCTGCTCGTCAAGCAGGCTGCCGGGCTCGGCCTCCAGGAGGCGGGGCAGGACCCGGCGGCGCAGGATCTCGCCGGCGCTGTAGCGGCCGTTGGAGTTGAAGCCGTAGCCCACCACGGGCCTGCCGTCTCGGATGACGTCGCTTTCGATCGCCACGATCGAACAGTCCATGGAGCTGAAGTCGATCCAGGCGTTGCGGATGGAGGAGCTGATCGGGATGACGCCCTCGTAGACGTTGGTGATCTTCACTGCGGAGCCTTTCTCATATCTTATAAGATGCAACTCCTGTTAGAGTGAGCTGGTCCGCTGCGGGATGTCAAGGGACGGGGAAGCTCCGGAAAGGAATGGTCAGGGGGCTATGGCAGGGCAGAACCTGTTCTTCAGCAAGAGCGACCTCGCCTACGCAGAACTCCGCGATCGGATCCTCTCCGGCACCCTTCCTGCCGGGTCACGGCTCGCCCAGTACGACCTCGCCGAGTCCCTCAACATGAGCATCACGCCCCTGCGCGAGGCCATCCGCCGCCTCAGCAGCGAGGGACTGGTCACCGTCGAAACCCACCGCGACGTCCGGGTCTCCGTCATGAACTCGAACGAAGCCCGCCAGCTGTTCGAGGTCCGCCTGTCCCTGGACCCGACCGCCGCCGAACTCGCCGCCCAGCGACGGACCGACGACGACATCGCCACCATGCAGGCCGCCGTCGACAAGCTCCTCCCCGTCACCCGCCAGTGGGGGGAAGAAGCGCTCACGGCCCACCGTGCCTTCCACCAGGCGCTGTACCGGGCCTCGCACAACGACGTCCTCATCCGTCTCCTGGACGACCTGTGGGACAAGTCCGACCGCTACCGCCGCCTCGGCCTCGAACTCCCGCCCGGCGACGAACCCCGCACCCGCGACCTACAGGAACACCACCAACTCGTCTCCCTCATCGTGGACGGCCGCGCCGCCGAAGCCGCCCAGCTGATGCGAGGCCACATCACCCACAGCCTCACCGCCATCGCCATCAGCGCCCTCGAAGACCGCGAGGGCCTTCGCGCGAAGTGACGCGCGGCGACCGGCTCCGTCGGGGTGCATGAGGGGAGAGGACTGGGAGTGCGTGAGCTGGAGCATTTCCTGGCAGTCGTTGACCCCGGCGGCTTCAACCGTGCCTTCGCCCTGCACGTCTCGCAGCCGCGCCTGACGCTTCTCACGGATGTACTCGGCCAGGTCATCGAAGTTGGGTGGAGAAGGGGGTACGGTTCAGGAGCGTGAGATCTGGGTTTCGGTCCGGCACGACGGCGACCGCGCTGCAATCAACTGCTGCTCTGCTGCATTGAACGGAATGCATCGCCGAACGCGGTCACGCGCAGGCCTTCTGCCACCCTCGGTGGGCGCGCATAGGTGTCCCATGTTTCGGTGAAGCGGGCGTGCCGCGAGAGCGCTTGGACGGTCTTCGGATCATGCTGGCCTGGTCCGCCGAGTGTGGTGGTGTAAAACACCTTGAGATCGTGGAAACGGGTGCCTTCAGGAAGGCCGGCCCATGCAACAACCCGTCGCCACTTCTCGTTGAAGTCACTACTCTGAACAGGCCTTCCGTATCGGTTCGTCACGATGAGGTCTTCGTCCATGGGCTCGACGTGCCGCCGAGTCCGACGCTTGCGCGCGGCGGATTGAGTGACGGGTTCCGGCTCGCTGAGGTGAGCCACGTGGGTAGCCAACCGCTCGATCAGGAAATGATCCACAGGCAGTGTCGCGTAACTGGCATTGGTTTTGAGCGGTACGGCTTTGCCGCGCTGGCGCTGCTCTTGAACGTACAGGAGATCCTCCTGCCAGCCGACGCGTGTCCGTGTCAGACCCAGAGCCTCGCCGGCACGCAGTCCTGCGCACGCGCCGAGCCACACCAGGACTTCGTAGCGCGGCTCGATCGTCCGCATGGCAAGGGCTGCTGCGGCCACCTGCTCGGGGGTGAGGGCGTCCCCCCTGTCGTCGCTGATCTCGGGAAGCTCGATGCGGGACACGATGTTTGCGGGCAGCGGAATGTCTTCGTCCATCATGTAGTGGATGAGAATGCGCCAGGTTTTGAAAATCTGGACAATTGTGCGAGGGGATCTGAGGTTGGGTTTTTCTAGCAGATGATCCACGAAGGCCATCGAGTCGCGACGCCGTAGCGATTCCGGTATGCGATTGCCTGCGAACGGCAGGATGTGATTGTGAAGATGACTCTCGTACGTATTGATCGTATTCGCTCTCTTTTCCTTCTTCCGCTTTCGGTCGATCATCTGCGCGCCGAAGAAGGCTACTCGCGCACTGTGTGCTGGTTGGTTCCCTCTCGTCATGGACGCGGCCTCGGAGGTCAGCTCGGCGAGGCGGTCGAGGGCTTCCTGCCATGTATCGAACGACTCTCTGCGCTCTTTTCCGAGGTGATCGACGTGGCGAGTCTGCCAGCGGAGTCCCCGTCCGTGATCTGTGGACGGGTAAAGGGGGCGGTTTTTGGTCCCGCACTTACAGGGGGTATCACCCCGGTCAGGTTTCGGATATGACTTGTGCCATCGGTCGAATGGCAAAATCGGTCTGGCCATATGTTCTCGTTCGTTGCTTGTGGGCTAGCGACCTCGCTGCCGCGCCGTGGGCTATCCGTTTGCCGGGCAGGTCGTACGAGTGATTGGTTTTCGTAGCCGCCGGGCTGTTCGTGTGTGCTCACGTGGAGGATTTCCAGCCCAGAGCCTGATTATGCACAGCTGTTCATGGCCTGAGGGAAGTCGTACCGGTCGAGTCGCTGTGTGCCAGCACGCGAACCGTCACCAGACCCCCGACTCCTGTCCCTCGGTATGCAGATCCGACGGCTCCGGGAAGAGCGGGGCTACAGCTTGGAAGAACTCGCAGAGCGCAGTGGAATGAGCTTTCGCGGCCTCATCTACATTGAGCACGGCCAGCGCAGCCCCAGTGTGCTCACGCTCTTGGATATTGCAGCTGGACTCGACGTGCAGCCAGGAGAACTCGTTAACCACATCACACGGGAAGAATCCGGAAAATCCGAGCCCCGGTAATGCGGGTCGGCGATCAAACGATCGTGTTTTTTCCAAGGCTGTGATGAGTCCGTAGGATCTGCTGATCGGGCCCCACGCAGGAGGTGCGCACGAACCCGTAAAGGCGCTCACTCCGCGCGGTGTCGACGCGCCCTGTGCGTAGGAGGCGCCTGCTGTGACATCTACCAGTCGTGAGGGTCCATCTCCCCCTTCCGGCTGTGCCGCAATGACGGTCGCGCACTGCTGTCTGGAGTTGGCGACCTGACGTGTCCATTTCCAGCCAAGGGGAGGGATTCTACTAACGAGGCACGAGTGCCGCGATGAATCGTATGATGCGTCAGAACCGCATGCGGGTGGGGCACTTGAGGCGGTTTACAACCGCCTGTGTCGTCGAGGGCGCGGGCCTCATCGCTCGGGGGATGTCGATGTACCTTGCCTGTCTGTATGCGGAGAACTTCCGGATCTTCGGCGCGGTGCCGCAGAAGGACAGCGACAAGGACGCCAGCCTGAGCCTGGACTTCGGTCCCGCCACGAACGTCCTCGTCGGCGAGAACGACAGCGGCAAGACGGCCATCATCGATGCGATCCGCCTGTGCCTGCTGACGACCGCGGCCGACTTCTACCGCATCACGCGCGACGACTTCCACGTCGGACCGGACGGCCGCGCGGGCACCTTCAAGATCACCTGCGGGTTCAAGGACCTCACGACGGCGGAGCAAGCCGTCTTCCTTGAGTTGCTGACCACGGACGATGAGGGCAACGTCGCCCTCTACGTCACCGTCAAGGCAGAGTTGATGGACCCGCTGCGGCCCCACCGCGTCGCGGTGACCACGCGCACCGGCCGCGATGGGCAGGGACCCGCCCTGGACGGTGCCGCACGTGAACTGCTGAAAGCCACCTACCTGCGTCCGTTGCGGGATGCCGAGGCGGAGCTGCGCTCCGGCCGGGGATCACGGCTGTCGCAAATCCTGGCCGGTTACCCGGCCATGCGCGAGCAAGGTGAGGATGACTTCGACGAGGAGAGCGGCAGCGCCTCCACCCTGGTCGGCATCCTGCGCCGCGCGGAACGGCACATCAGCGACAACAAGGCCGTAAAGACGGCCCGGGACGACATCAACACCGGTTACCTGCAGAAGTTCTCCATCGGGTCCGACGTCCTGCGCGGTGAGATCGGCGTTGCGGGTGATGCCACGCTCGCCCGTGCGCTGGAGCGGCTGGAGCTCACGCTGTTCGCGGGTACAGGGGAGTGGACCCGGCATGGTCTGGGTTACAACAATGCCCTGTTCATGGCGGCCGAACTGCTCCTGCTCGGCAACAGCGCCTTCGCGCCCCTGCTGCTGATCGAGGAACCCGAAGCCCACCTCCACCCGCAGCTCCAGACCCGCATCATGGATCTCCTGCGGGATCGCGCCGAGACCGCGAACACAGCGGAGACGCCGCCGGTCCAGGTCATCCTCACTACCCACAGCCCCAACCTGGCCTCGGCCATTCCGGTCGAACACCTCACCCTCGTCGCCCGCGGATCCACCTTCCGCCTGGCACCGGGCCTGACCCAGCTCGATGAGGGCGACTACGCCTTCCTCACCCGCTTCCTCGACGTGACCAAGGCCAACCTGTTCTTCGCCCGCAGCGTTGCCATCGTCGAAGGCGACGCCGAAGCCATCGTCCTGCCCGCCCTCGCACAGGCGGTCGGCCGGTCCTTCAGCGAATGCGGCGTCAGCGTCGTCAACGTCGGCGGCGTCGGTCTCTTCCGCTACAGCCGGATCTTCCAGCGCGGCGGCGAGCAGATACCGGTCGCCGTCGCCTGCATCCGGGACCGGGACCTGGTTCCCGCCGGTACCTCCGCGGAGATGCGCAAGAAGCTGAAGTGCTCGGCGGAGATGACCAAGCAGCAGATCGACGAGCACGTCGCCGCGCTGACGGCCGAGGACAGCGGCCATGTACGCACCTTCGTCTCCGACCACTGGACGTTGGAGTACGACCTGGCCGCCGCCTCCTGGACCATGGCGACCCTGATGCACCAGGCCGTTCGTGCCGCTGTCGCCTCCAAGACCACCTGGCCCACCGCGGACAGACTCGCCGACCTGGACCGCTTGGCGCAGGAGGAGGTCAAAAAGTGGCGCGAGGGCAACGTTCCCCTGGAAAAGGCGGCCCTGGACATTTACGAGCCGCTGCGCATGGGCCGGGGCAGTAAGCCGATCGCCGCCCACCACGCGGCCAGGCTCCTGCAGACCACCTCCGTGACCGAGGACGATCTGCCGCCCTACCTCGTAGCCGCCTTCACGTACCTGTGCAGCGAGGTCTGAGCCATGACGAACCTCTACGCGCCGGACGCCTTCATCAAGGACAAGGTCGAGGCCCTTGCCCAGCAACTCGGCCTCGACCTGCCGCACCAGGAACAGTGGAACTTCATCCAGAGCGCGGAATCCCTGGACCTTCAGGCGGCTCCCGGCTCGGGCAAGACCAGCCTGATCGGTCTCAAGCTCGCCCTCCTGGGCCAGGCCTGGGCCTCTCCCACACGCGGCATCTGCGTCCTGTCTCACACCAACACGGCCAAGGACGAGATCACCCACCGCCTCACGGCCACACCGGCGGGACGCCGCCTGCTGCAGTACCCGCACTTCATCGGCACGATCCAGGCCTTCACCAACACCTTCCTCGCCCTGCCGGCCCTACGGTCCCGGGGCATCGAAGTCCAGACCGTCGACGACCAAGCCTATGCGGACGAGGCTCTCCGGCTGCTCGAACGCCATCCCCGGTTCCGGAAACTCAACACCGCACTCGGGCACCGCACGAACGGCCCCGCACTCGTCGCTGAGGCCCGCTACGTCTGCGACGCCGGAGACCTGGTCGCGACAGGACCTGACGGCACCCCGCCCTTCAAAGCATCCAGCGACAGCGGCCAACAGTTCGCCGCGCTCAAGGAAGTGCTCACCGAGCGAGGCGTCTTCCGCTACCACGACATGTTCGCCCTCGCCGAGCACCACCTCTTCCAGCACCCCCAGCTCGCGCTGGCCGCCGCCCACCGCTTCCCCTTCGTCCTCCTGGACGAAATGCAGGACACCAGCGACCTCCAGCAACGCCTGCTCGACAAGGTCTTCGGCCCGCCGGGCGCGGTCGTTCAGCGCGTGGGTGACGTCAACCAGCGCATCTTCACCGACGCACCGGATGCCGCCCAGCCCTCGTCGTTCCCCCTGCCGCAGGCCGCTCAACTGCCCGTCAGCCGCCGGTTCGGCAGCAAGATCGCAGCACTCGCCAGCGATCTCACGGTCCACCGCCGCCAACGCATCGACGGCGCCGGCCATGAGGGGACCGTGGCCCTCCTGCTCTTCGACGACGACACCGTCGCCGAGGTCGTACCGGCCTTCGAACGGATGGCAGCCGCCACGGTCCCCCGCCAGTTGCTGCTGGACAACCCGCCCCGCGTCCTGGGCGCCCGCCTCACGCGGGGAAGCGCCAAGGCCTTTCCGCAGTCCCTCTCCTGCTACGTACCCGGCTTCACCAGCACGCCGGTCCAGACAACCGGCAGTCTCATCACGACGACACGCGCCGCCCAGGCCCAGCGGCAATCCGGCGACAACCACGCAGCGATCACACTCCTGTGGAACGCAATCCGTGACGTAGCCCGACTCGCCAGTTCCGGCGGCCTGCCCCCGCTGAGGCGACTGGACCGGGACCCGGCCACCGCCGGAGGCAGGGCACGCCTGCTCCTGCACGATCTGCTGACGAGCCCCCTCGACAGCCACGTCGAATGGGCGGTCCTCACCGCCCGGCTTCTGCGGCTGCTGCCCGACCTGACCCAGAGCCCCCTGAAGGGTGTCGCCCGTCTCGCAGATCCCCTCGCTCACATCCCCTACATCGCCCAGCCAGTCGCCGTGCTTGAGACGCCGGCTGATGCGGATCAGGGTGTGGTGGCGTCGGTTGCGGGATCGATCCAGAGCGCCAAGGGCGAAACTCATGCGGCCACACTCATCCTCGAATGCCTGGAACGCAGCGGCAAGAAGCACGACGTACACGAGGTCCTCGGACTCCTGAGCCGACAACAGGACGCCTCCAAGGCCCTGCTCACGGTCCAGCGCGCGGCACAACTCGTCTTCGTGGGCGCCACCCGCCCCACTCACCTGCTCGCCTTCGCCGCGCACCGCACACGAGCCGAACCGCATATCGAGGCGATCACGGCCCGCGGCTGGTCCGTCCACGACATCCACTCGCTCAAGGCGATGCCGATCTAGCCACAGGGGGCTCGGGCGTATCCGCAAGGCGCGGGCGCCGGATCCTCCTCGGTGATGCGGGTGGGCAGGGCGCCGCCGGGAACCCGGAGTTCTCGGAGCATCAGAAGCACCTTGGGCGCCTTCAGCTCTGTCATCCTCAGGGGTATATAGAGGGATGAAGGGCTCATACAGGCGTAGTTCAACCTGTTCTGTATTTGCGCCATTCTTGTCGACTGCTGCGGCCCGGTGAGGCAATCCCGGCTGGCCTATGCATTTCGAACTGGTTAACGCTTGCTGGATGAGACCTGGGCCTGCTGGTGGACAGGCCAGCAGTATCCGGCCATTGGGTATGACGCGGTGTTTGACCGTGCAAAGTCGGATTTCAGACGCTTCCGCGAGCTTTGGTTGCTGTCGGTCCGGTACGTCTCGCACGCTGTCCCAGGCCTACTCCAGGCGTGAAGATCGGGGGATCATGAGCCAAGAGCTGGACGTGATGGTGCTGGCCACGCACGGGGCGCAGGTACTCATCACAGAGATGCTCACCGGCGGCTGGCAGCTGCTGCGCGAGAAGATTGCGCGTTTCCTGCGCAGGGACGGCCAGGAGACGTCAAGCCGTCAGCTGGAGATGCTGGACGAGATCGAGCGAAGCCTGCCTGAGGCGTCCGAAGCAGACCGGGAAGCGATCCAGGAACGTCTGGTGCGGCAGTTTGCCGCCTACCTCGACCGCTTCCCCGAGATGGCCGACGAACTGCGTGAGCTGCTGCCGACCCAGGACGAAGCCTCTTCACCTGCGTCCACGATGGCCGCGTACAACAACACGAACAGCCAGATCCTGCAGTCCCTCGGCGACATCGATGCTGGAGACGGAGGCATCAACTACGGCGTTCCCTCAAGGAAGGGGGAGCGCTGAGGTGACCGTTGCCGCTGCGAGCGCCGAGAGAAACGGTGGCGTGCCCGCTCACCAGCTCAGCGCCGCCGATATCTCGGACTCCGTCCTGTACATGGCCGGGCGGGACATCAACCTCCACACGCGTCAGACGCTGAGCACGGTCCCCGTCTCCCGCGATGAACTGGCAGCGGTCAGGCGTGCCTGGGCGAAACGTGACCGGCAAGGGGACCTCCTTGCGACGGCTCCCGCGGTGCTGGAGTTCCTGAAGCAGGAGGAACCGGTCGTGGTGATTGCCGGAGCACGCGGCATGGGTAAGACCGCTGCTGCGGTCAAGGCGCTCACTGATTACGGCCGTGACCACGTCGCCGAGCAGGCAGGGGCGCCGTGGGTCCTGGAGCACGTCCTGCCGGACTGGGAGCAGCCGGGTGAGGGGCTCTTGCCGGCTAAGCGCCGCCGCGGCTACATCCTCGACGTCTCCGAGGAGATCGACGGGTGGGCTGACCCCGTGGCCGTGGCCAAGAAGATCGTCGGTCACGGCGACGCTCTGCTGAAAAAGGGCTCGCGCCTGATTGTCATCGCCAGCCAGGACGGCTGGCCCGCCAGCCAGACCCCGGGGCTTGGCCGCATCGTTGTTCGTGCCACGGCCGCGCCGTCGGGCAGGGAGATCGTTCAGACCCATCTCGCCCGTCTGTACCCGTCGGTGGCTGAGCGGGCCTGGCTGACGGCAAACGCTGACGACCAGGGCCACGTTCTGACCGACCTGTTGGGCGTCGATATGTATCCAAGCGACGCTGCGGCCCTGGCGTTGGAACTGAGCAGAATCGACGACTCTCCCCATGCGGTGGAGACGGCGCGTGCCGCCGCCACACACTGGCGGGACGTCGTCAAGAAGGTGTTCACCGCCACCCGCGAGAACGCAGATGACCGAGCGTTGCTGCTGGCAGCCATCGCGCTCGAAGGCCTCGCGCCGCCCGACGTTCTCGCGGCGTCCCGCCTGCTGCTGAAGGAGAAGACCTCCAAGAGCGTCCGCCAGATCCTTACCGGACCCGACCTGGTGACACGTCTGGAGGAAGTCGAAGCGCGTGTCGCTTCCGGCAAGGTCTCCTTCGCGCACAAGCCTGGATACCCCAACGCAGTTCTCGGCTATGTCTGGCGTCAACTGAGCGACGTGCAGAAACCTCTGCTGGCCTGGGTGAAGCTCCTCACCAAACACGGTGCACTCGGGTTCAGCCGGCTCTCCCAGATCGCTGACCTCCTCGTGCAACTCGCGACCGACGAACAGGATCTCGGCCCACTCGACGTCGCCCGGGCCTGGGCGACGTCCGGAGACCAGGCCGGCCGCGAGGCGGCGGCGTCGATGCTCGCCACGGCCGCGGCCGACCCCACTTTGGGGACCGTGACCCGCGCCAGACTGCGGGACTGGGCCCAGCAGGATGTGGACCCGGCACGGGTTACGGCCGTGGTCTGCCAGGGCAGTTTCGCCGCCATCTATCCCCGTCAGGCGCTCACATGCCTCCGCCACATCATGGGACGCCCCATCGTGGATGAAGCCGTCGCCGACGGTGAGAAGGCCCTGCGGGCCATGGCCGAGGACGACTTTCTGCTGCCACAGGTATGGGAGGCGATCACCGGCTGGATCGAAGGCAAAGCGAAGCCAGCCGGATGCCGGGCCTTTCTCGCGCTCCTCGACCCAAAGGCCGCACCGTCCACCGTCACCCTCCTGCTGAACGACGCCTTGGCGCACCCTGAGACCGCCGACGAACTGGTCACCGGCTGGTGCGCCTGCCTGGCTGATCCCGCCCTGGCCGATCGCTGCGAACGGCTGCTTGAGAAGTGGGCCGAAGCAGTGGCCGACCACGATCTCGCCGACGACGCAGTCGTCCACGTTCTCGACCGAGTCGTCGATGAGCACATGGTCACCGGGCCGATGGCCGCATTCCTGCTCGGCAAGGAAGGCGTCGCCTACAACTCACCCGCCATCATCGCCATGCGCGAACGACTCATGCTTCGCCGCCACGAGCGCCGAAACCACACCCCTCATGCAGGAGACGAGGGGGCTGCCGCCCTATGACGTACCGATCGGCACGATCGCGGCGGCGTGCTCTCAGGCGCGGCATCACCGAGTTCCCCGCCGTCTTGTCGAGCCTGCGCCCAGGCATTCGCTTCACCACGACCATCACCGCTTACCCCGAGGCCGGCCCATCCGGTGCCTACGACCCCGATGCGCTCGCGGACCAGGTCCGCCTCGCCCTGCGGGCAGCGGCAGCGGACGCGGTACGGCACATGGACCCACGGGACCTGCCAGCAGCCCAGGATGCATGTGCGCGAAGCCTGCGGCGATCACGCCGCATCGACACAGAATCCGGTCTTGAGGTGAGAGCCGAGTGCCGTCTCACGCTCGCATCTGACGATGATGAGGCGGTCCGGGCACTGCTTGAGGCCAGCAGGAAGCAGGGCATTCAGGAAGCCCTGACACGCCAACGCAACCGGGCCCTTGTACGCGAACTCGCGCACCCAGCGGGGGTCTTTGCCTGGTGGCTGCAGCAGGCAGCGCAGCCGGCGGCCGGACTGCCGGATCCCCCGAGCGATGAGGTCCTGCGCCAGACAGCCGATCGCCTGCGGAACTACCCCCTTGACGATGAGGAGCCCTTCGAGGCCCAACTGCTCGAAGTTCTGCGGGACTTCCTCACCACCTTCTCCCGCAACGAGCAGAAACGCATGCTGCTCAGCCTCCTCGCCGACGGCATGCGGGCTGCTCGGCAACCCGAACACGCTGTGGCCATCGAAGTCATCGCCGCTCAGAACGGAACGGGATCACGCGGTCCCGGAAGCCCATGACCACGTTACTGAGGTGCATCCTGGCGCCCCTCACCAGCTGCAGCGCCCTCCGCCTGATGTGGACCAGCCCTGACAAGCCGTCCTTCGACGTCGCTTGGCGGCAAGCACGTATCCGGCGGCACCCGGATGAGGCCCCCTTCCGGCAACACGGTCACGGCACCCCCGGTGCTCGGCGTCCCTCGGCTGCAGACGATCGGCACACTCAGAGCAGGGACTGATGCTGTTCACGCAAGCGGCAATGAAGAGGCCGCTGGCAGCCTCACCGCGTCGAGGTGCCCGAGGAGAGCTGTTCGTCGTCAGATTGCCTGCCGGCGGCCAGCAGATTTCATTTCCCCGCTCGCGGCCACTTCAGCTCCCCACCGTGGCCACTTCCCTTCCCCGCTGGCGGCCACTTCGAGTACGCAGCGTGAGGTCAACCTCGGCGGCGCTCGCCCCACCACGGCAGGATCGGGGGCAGATCGCTGAGCCCGCGGGCCGGCCGCCTCGGCATCGGCGACTCCCCGTCGTCCCCGTCCCAGCGGCGTGCGTACTGGTCCGGGAGGCTGCCCCAGCCCCAGTAGGGAACCGGGAGGTCGGGCACCTCGCCGAGTTCGTCGAGGGGATCGATGCGCTTGTCCGCCACCGTGCACAGGTTGGCCCAGTCATCACCCATGTCGAAGACATAGGCGAACCGCTCGCCGGCCTGCAGCCTGCTCAACTTGGTCGCATGGCCGTCCACGGTGCCGTCCGGGGCCTCGTCGTCCCACCAGTCCAGGGGGCTGACCCGGGCGCCGTCGGACAACGTGAACAGGTGCAGATGGGCCAGATCCCAGCGGCCGAAAGCGAGATCGATGGCCGTGGCGAACTGGGCGAAGGAATGCGAAGGCGCGCCGGCAAAGACCCGGCCGGGGCGAGGCCACAGGTCCGCACCGTGCCCAGAGACCAACTCCACCCGGATGGACAGCCAGGTACGTGCCACGATCAAAACCCCTTCATGCGCCAGATCCACGAGCCAGCACCGAGGCTACTGAGTGTGACTGACCCATAGGGAAACACGCTGCACGTACGCGGGGAATTTCCAACCGGCAGCTGACAAGCTCGGGCGTGGTCTTGCCGAAGGGGCACGCTGCAGTGGCGTCGCGTGGGAGGGCGAGCACCGAATCGGGACCTTGGCCAAGAGGGCAGTCTCCCTTTACGCCGGTCCGGCAGCAGCCGATTGGTTCCTGAGGTTCACACGGCATCGTTGCCGATCTTCACCCGTGGGATGCCACGTGGCGAACCCGTCCGCTGGCCTGCCGGGCTCCTGGCCTCCATCTGTGCTGGCAGCTCCACGGCGAGGACTGTCAGTGGCGAGTGATACACATATCACTCGCCATCGTGAATCAGACGGGTAGAATTGATTCAGAAGGAGGTGCTACGTGGATCTTGAGCTTGTGGGGGAGCGGATCCGCCGTGAGCGTGAACGCGCTGGGTTCAGCCAGCGCGACCTCGCCGCTCGCGCTCACCTCTCCCAGCCAACCTTGACACGCATCGAAAGTGGCGCCCGCGCCAACGTGACGCTCGCTGAGCTGGATCGCCTCGCAGTTGCCCTGGACGTTCCGGTGCGGCTGTTGACCAGCGGAGATCCTGTACGCAGCAGAGTGCGCATCGCGGCCAGGGTCAACGACGTGGTGACCGAGGAGCGTGAGGAGGCCCTGCGGCACACCCTGGAAGTGCTTGAGCTGGATGCTCGTCTGGACAAGCTAGGGCCCGCGGCCACCCAGCAGCGCAAGCCGGATGGCTTTTTGCCCGTGCCGGATGAGCGCCTGCCGCGGGAGCAGCAGGCGAAGGAACTGGCGCAGTGCGTTCGGGTGGCTCTCAACCTCGGCAGTGCGCCCATCGCTGACGTGGATGAGCTGATCGAGCAACTCACCGGCGTAGACACAGCAGTGCTGCAGCTGCCCAGGACGACGGACGGATTCACCGCCACAGATCCAGAGCGTGAGACCACACTCATCGCTGTGCGTGCCTGCGACGTCCCAGAACGTCAGCGGTTCAGTTTCGCTCACGAGCTTGGGCACCTGCTGTGGAACGACGGTGCCCAAGTGCACGAGCTGGATGACGGGCGAACGCCCGGGGAGCGGCGGTGTGATGCCTTCGCCCGCCACCTCTTGGCGCCGGAGGAAGGAATTAACACATGGCTATCCGCCGCTAGGCTGTCTGAAAAGGGCAGTATAAACGAGCGTACGGTAGCGCTCCTGGCCCGCCACTTCCGAGTCAGCTTCGTCGTGATTCTGATCCAGCTTGAATTGATGTCGCTGATCACGGAAATCCAGAAGAAGGAACTTCGCGGGCCGACCGGCGCCCAGCTGGCGCAGCGGTATGGCTGGGGGCCGGCATACAAGCAAGAACAGCAGGCTGCCGAAGCGGTAAGGGCTCCTCGGCGTATCCTGGAGCGCGCGGTCGAAGCATACCGTCGGAATATGATTGGAGTCCGCGCTCTGGCTATGCTTGAAGGGCGTCGTCCGGAAGAGGTCGAAGCCGGACTCAGGGAAGCTGGCATAGTTCCCAGCCCTCCGAGTCCAAAGCGCGCTAATCTCTCGCGGTTGGTCGCCCGCGGCTTGGCGAAGGACTAGTAGAGTAGTCCAGACGGAGGCGTCGAAGGGGTGGGGCTTGCCCGAGGAGCGGATAGAGGCATCCGGTGAGGACGCTTCACTGGAGCAACAGGAACCGGTCTGCATTCTGGACGCGGTCATCTGCGTGCACTTCGTCGGCGCAAACCTCCAGCGCCTCCTGGTGGACGTCCTGCAGAAGGCCGACCTCGTGCTCCTCGTGCCACAAGAAGTCTGCGACGAAGTCGCACGCAAAGACCGGAAGTACAAGGGGATCAAGCTCAGATGGGCCCGCTTCACGAACAGTGACTGCGTCAGGGTGCTGCCGGCGCTCCAAGCCCAGTCAGCACCCGACCGCGTGGTTGAGGTCTTCGTGGAAGTGCGAGGTCGTCAACTCGAAGATGCCCTGCGGGAGTCGAAGGATCTCGGCGAAGCAGTCGTCGTAGCCCACGGAGTGCACTACCAGGACCAGGGTCACGAGGTCCTGGTCGCCATCGATGACCAGGGCGGCCAGGCCCTCGCGGCAGACCGCGATCTCCAGATCATCACCGTCGAGGATGTTCTGGAAATGGCTGTCGAATTCGGAAAATTCCCCACCGAGGGTGACCTCAAGAAGATCTACGAAAAGCTTCGTAAATTCGGCGACGGGCTGCCACCCTACGGGTACACGTCACTGTCCGTCCGTTTCAAGGAATGGCTGGCCCGTAAGTCGGAGGGGTAGTGGCAGGCCCGGTTCCACTCCGTTACTCGCCTTCATCGCATCAACGAAGCAATTACTCCGTCCCCATTATCTCATGTGTGCGCCGGACAAGTGACAGATGATTGGCTCAACTGAGGGCCAGGGCAATTCGCCCAATGCCTCCCGATTCCGGTGGCGCTCAGCACTCGTGGGAAGCGACCTGCCAGCCCTGTGACCCTCGGTGGGATCCAGGTTGTCAGTGGGCGTCAGTACGATCTCGGGAGACGAGCCACATGCCCTTCGTGATCAAGGAGCATGCGGACGGCCGACACTGCAGTACCGCGTTTCGGTAAAGGGCAGGACATGACTTTCGACACGAGGTTGATTCAGACAGCAGTCCTGGGTGATCCCGACTCAGACGAGCCGGTGATCTGTCCAGAGGACCCGATCGAACTGGACATCTTCAAGGAGGAGACGCAAGGGGCCACATTCTGGTGCAGCCCCTTGTTGGGGGGATGCGGCCGGCAGCTGGGGACACGGAGATGCGTTACCCGCGCGTCCCACTTCTTCCATCTTCACGATCCGGAGGGTGTGCAGTCTGATTGCACCCGGCGTACACGGGGCGGAGGTATCGGCAGCGCCGATCACCTCTTCGTCAAGAGCGCGATGCAGAGGATGTTCCACCGCCAGGGACTGGAGCCGCGGTACCGGTTCGTAAGCCTTGATGACGCACCGGTCGGCTCGGTGGTGGACATCGAGCTCAACGGCCACAAACTACGCGTTCACATGAACAAGGACGTCCCTATCGATTGGAAAGCGGTCGGGACTGGTGAACTCATCCTGGGGCCCGGAGTCCAGATCAGCGACGACCTGCTGCAGGTGCTGCGGTATGTCAACCGCGTGAAGTTCAGGAGCGAGGGCCGTCGACGGATCATGGTCATCGGTACACAAGTCGCAGGGGAAGCCACGACCTGGGGCATCGATCCATCAGACTGCAAAATCGCAGATGACGGCTGGCTCGTGACACCCGTCGTGGAACGAGTCTGGAACACCGAGGGCCACGACCCCGCACGGCTGCAGGACGTGTGCAGGAGAGCAGGCGATGAAACGGCATCCGAAGCTTCGCCGCAGATCGGGGAGCTGATCCGCCTGATCAAGTTGGACATGCATGCCGGGCTGACAGGCTCAGTCCAGAGCCTGTGTGCACAGGCCGAGCAAGAGATCAGTAGATGTCGGGGTACAGCCCTCAGCCGGCTGAGCGCGGTGCTAGCGGAGGCCCATGACTGGCACAACGGACAGGACCGTGATCGGCAACGCCTCTTCACCCTCCTCGGCAAGGCTCAGCGAAACCGCGACGTTACCCAGACACGCGCTCTGGTCGCCCGGGCAGAAAAGCTCCTCAAGCGGGGCACGCCAGCCTCACAGGCAGAAAAGGAACTCCTGGCGTCCGCGCGGCGAATGATGGCGACACCTGCTCCGGTGCCAACGCCCAGGCCTCCCACTCCGTCTCACACGGTCAACATTCAGCCGCAACCCCAGCCCGAGCACCAGGCGCCGGCAGACCGTTCACGGCAAAAGCAGCGGGCTGAGCGCGAAGACCTGACGAAAGCCAAGGAAATTATCGTTCGTCTGCGCAACAGGAGACTGTCTGACAAAGAACGGCTGGACCTCCTTACCCGACTGGTCTCGTTGGAGGAGACCGTCGGCCACCGTTTCTCCGTCCGCGAGCGACATGACGTACAGCGCTGGAAGAGGAGGTTTCCCTCCCTGCGCGATAGTGCCGCAGCGACAGTCGTTACTGACAGTGATGTACCGGGGGTCGCTGCCATGTCCGAGTGATGGTGCACCTACTCCGGGAGAATTCGCCCTTCCCTGTTCTCCGGAGCGAGGTAAAGAGCGATGCCCGTCATGAAACTTCTGTCTCTCGCGGTTTGAGGTCGGGCGGGTAGCATTTGCGCGGAGCCAGGTGTCGAGGGCGAGGGCGACGATGTCTCCGTGCGGTACGCCCGTAGCGGCGGATCCGGCGCTGGAGCTGGAGGACTTCGGGGACGGCGTGGTTGAACTGTCCGCGTTTGGTGTGCCGGTTTGCTCCAAGAGTCACTGATGGGCGCCGGGGTGAGTACGGAGCGCGGGCGTAAAGACCACTGCCGTGTTGCTCAGTCACCGCGCGCAGCCAGCTTCGGGGGGTTGCGCAGTGTCCGCCGGCCCCAGACGCTGTCCTAGCTGGACATACCTCGGACCGCAGGGGAGACGCCTTGGAAGAAAAAGAAGAAAGAGGCAGTGGCCGCGGAACGGCGAGTGCCCCTTTAAGTCTGCTGCCAATGTAGCACGGACTCTGCTAGATGAGCAGGGCGCAGTGTGGTGATCGGCTAGGGTGCTGCGATGGCATCGCCCCCTGCTTCGGAGCCCTACGCCCGGCACGTGTTAGCCCGGATGGCGGACTACTTCACTGACGAAGGCACGCCATGGGCGCGTCGGCTGTGGGACATAGGATCCGTGCTGGCTCTGGAAGAGCTGTGGGAGGCGGGCTACTGGCAGGCCCACGGGGTGCTCTCACAGACCGCCTGTGACTGGCAACGTAATGAGCTCAACGCCTTGATCGGTCCCGATCGAGGCCTTGGCGACAGGGAGCTGCGTAAGGAGCTCACCGAGCTGCTGAAAAAGCCGCTGCCGGATCCGAGCCCCACCCGCCGCCGACTCAAGGAGATCATCGGCCACGTGCGGGCCGGCTACCTGGAACGCTGGGCAGCCGCCGTAAATGTTCCCGTCGAGGAGCGCGTCAAGCCGGAGCGCTACTCCCGCACTGTCGCCTCTCACCTCCTGGACTTGGGATATAGCGCCAGCCACCTGAAGGCATGGGCGAACGATCTTTATCAGGCTCGCGCAACCACGGCAGACATCGCAGACAGCTCCGCAGAACTCGCCAGGACCCCGGCCAGCATGTTCGAGGTGCTGGTGGTGCTGGAGAAGGTGCCCCGGCGGGAGCTGGCAGAGCCGCTTGAGAACTGGCTGGACAAAGGCAAGGTCGTGAGCTGGTTGCGCGAGCAGGGCCACGACACATCGGGTGTCCGCCCCGGAGGCGGGTTCATCTACCAGGTCCAGGCCCGCGACCCCTTCAGCGCCGCCGAGCAGGCACGGCAGCTGGTGGAGCGCATGACCGCACGCGCCCAGTTCCTGCGCAGGGACCGGGGCGGTGTAGAGCCTCTCCCGTTCATCTGGGTCGCACGCCACGCGAAGCCTGTCCCGCTCGAACCCCCGGCTCGGGGCGCGGATGTCCTGACCCTGGTCAACGAGGGACACCTCTACCGAATCGCAAGCCAGCGCAGCCGGATCGATGATGCGCTGGAGCTCGCGGCCGCGGTCAACCGTGGTCCGATGGCTCCGGCTGTCGCCGGGGCCTGGGCCGCTGTGGAATCGCTGCTTTCGCATCCGGACGATCCCAAGGAGAACGAGCGCTCGGGCAAAGCGGTGGCAGCCGACCGGATGGCGGCTATCATCGCCTGCTCTTGGCCCCGCGCCGAGCTCACCGCCCTCGCACACCGACACAAGCCCCGGGAAGCAGATGACCTCACCCGCGCAATCGCGGCCTGCACGACGAATCAGGAACGCGCCAGGCTGGTAGCCGAGGCATTGCGTACCAAAGGAGCCGGGGCACTTGACTTCACCCGGACGCCCACCAAATACTCCGACAATCCCGCTGCCCAGCGCATGGCCGACCTGGTCCAAGACCCCCGACCAGTTCTGAACGACGTCGCGGGAGCCTTTCGGATCGCGCTGCGACGCCTGTACCGCACCCGGAACATCATCCTGCACGGCGGTGCCACCCAGGGCGTGGCGCTAGAGGCGTCGCTTCGCACAGCCGCGCCGCTCGTAGGCGCAGGCCTGGACCGTATCGTGCACGCCGCGTACGCCGAGGACCTCCCCCCTCTAGACCTTGCGGCCCGGGCCGAGGTCGCCCTCCAGCTCGTCAACGGCGAAACCAGACTCTCCGTAGTCGATCTGCTGGAACCTGTCTGAACATACTGGCCGTCGGCGGTCACGCTCATGACCTGAGTAGGCCAGACAGTGAGAGAACTGGCCGCCGATGCTGAGGTATTTCGTCAGCTGCTTAAGCCGACTCCCTCGTGAGCCGATCCCGGCAACAGGTGCGACGGCCGCTCTGCGGAGAGCGGCCGTCGCGTATGGCTATCGCCTCTGCTCGAAAAGGACGAGGAAGGGGGAGACGTACCCCGAGGCCTCCAGCGGGGTGGTGTGCCCCATGATGATCAGTAGGACTCCGGCCAGCAGCGCGCTGCTGTACATGTAGAGGATCGCCGGATCGGTTCCGTGATTGCCTTCGGCAGTGGTGCCGCTATCGGACATACTGGAGAAGCTCCTGTTCAATGCTGGACATGGGTGCGGTTACTCACAGCGCCTAGGAACCCTGTGAGACCGGGAGGGCGGTCGGGATGGCGTCGCATGCCTGTGCGGTGTCATCCCGACCGTCAGTCATGGGTCGATACGAAACCTCCGTCTTCGCGTGGCCATACGACCTCGATGCACAGGGACGCGCAGAGATCGAGCAGGTCCTCTCGCGGCTGCGAGGGCAGGAGTACAGCGAGGGTCGGCGTGGGGTTGAAGAACCGCCGGAAGTCCAGCAGCTTCCCGATCGCCTCACGGACAGCAGCCCGGGTTGCGCTCCCCTTCGCCTCGATCAACCGGTTCTCCGTGGAGTCGAGCAGATCCACCCTGTAGGGCGTGGTCTCGCCGGCCAGTGTCAGCTGAGCTTGGGTCAGGCTGCGCCCCGATGCCCGCAGATGCGCGGCGTAGCTTTCCACCAGCTGTGCTTCGGTGTGCGCACGCGACGGACGTATCTCCGAGGTGTGCCTGGATTGGTAAGTCGGCTGCAGTTCGACGATGCGCACCGTTGTCGCTGGTGTCCTGGGGAGCTGCGGGCCTCCATCGGCGATCGCGCCGATGGGCCGAAGCCGAAAGATGATCACGTTGCGGTTGGTGCCGTCGTCGTCCGGGGCGTCTGCGGAGTAGTACGGCGTCTCGTCGTCCAGGCGGAAGCGTCCCAAGTGGCGATACAGCGGAGCCCCACCGGTAGGCCGATTCGGGAGCCGGTGAAACACGTGCAGCGTGCGGTTGTCTTCTTGGTGGCGTAGGAGGGAGCGGTTCCCCTGTGTCATCGTCTGGTTGCCACGGGCGCCCTGCCCCATGAAGTGGAAGGTCCCGTCGTCGCCCCACCCCGTGTAGTCCGAGGCGGGGGAACTGCCCATGGTGAAAAGCATGACCATCCGCGACGCAGAGGAGGGAGCGATGCCTCCCTGTGGGGTCCCGCCGAAACGCCGGTGCAGCTCGCGCCGCGTCAGTTCCTCGCCCACTACCAGCTCTGTATCGGTCATGCCCTCACCTCCCAGTACAGAGGGTAACTAAACCAGGTTGGTATTCGACCCTGGTTTGCATAGCAGGAAGCTCACAGAAGGCTCACTCCAGTCGATGATTTATGGATTACTGCGGACCAAAGGTGCACTCATGTGCTCCTGCTAGTTATCTATTTGTTATATTCCGTCGCGGTCGGCTGGCTTCGCGTCGCCGCGTGGACCCGGTGGGGGCGTGTGGTTGCGCTCGGGCGGACGGGTTCGATGGGGCAAGTGGCTGATTAATGGGCGTGGACTACCGATCGAACAACGTGATCATGACATTCCTGAGAAGTGATGTAGGCCTCAACTCATGTGGTCTGTCCTGTATTCAGTGCACCGATAGCCTCGATGGGGCACACGCCGCTGTTGGCCAGCACCCTGCCGTATCGAGCCGGGGAGGCCTAGCGACAGGGCTGCTGGCGAAGGCCACGGCCGGGGGGAGAGAGACCTGTGGGAGTCGCCGCGCGCACCGGGGACGGGCTGCTCTTCGGAGAGTCGTTCGGGCGGGTGCCCGTCGTACTTGAGGGAGTACCGGAGGGACTGCGTGCCGTCACAGTCCCGACACGGCGAGACGGACAGGACAGGTTGCCGCGTGATAGACGGCGGAAATTGAACGTCAGGCGGGTGGATTTGGTTCCAGCTGGCGAGGTGCCCCTGTTCGGAGCGCCTGAAGGGCTGTCGGCGTCGCACCTGGTGTGGGTCCTGGACTCCGGTCGACGCGAGTGGGTGTCCGTCGTCAAGCGATTCGGTGCGCAGGCCTTCGAGGTGGCGGCCGACCTGGTCCGCTGCGGGGCCGTGGTGTTGCGTTGTGAGGTCGACGAATTGCTCCACCTGGGTCGCCCGGTGCGCTGGACGTTGACTCAGGCCTGGCAGGAGCAAGCGGAAGATCGCCTGGCGGAACTGCGTGGTGCGCGTGATCCGCGCCGCGCGCGCCGTGAGCTTCTACAGCTAATGGAACCGGTAGAGCAGCTCGCGCAGGAGCGCCAGCTTCTTGCCGCAGTCCCCGAAGGAGCCGGGCTGGTCGTTCCAACTGGAAGCCGCGTCCAGACGGCGGCGTGGTCGGTCTACGAGGCCGCGGTCCGGGCCGCCGCGCAGTGGTGGAAGCTGCGTGGTCAGGGGGAGAAAGAAGTGACCTTGAAGCAACTGGCCGCTCACGCGCTGGGCGGCTCCAAGACGTGGACGGCACAGCAACAAGTCGGGTTTGCCAACCTCATCGGCGTGGACTTCGAGGACGCAGTGCGTGAAGAAGACACCGATCTTCGGGTGAAGGGACCCCTGTCGTGGCACATCGGCGAGGTCGCCGCGGACGCCTCGGTCGCTCAACCCTGGGTCGGGCTGCCCTCTCAGGGCATCCGAGTGATCGGCCAGGCCCAATGCAGCGCCCGCGGTGTACTGGTGATCGAGAACTCCGACACCTTCGGAGCGGTTTGTCGCAGATTGCCGGAGCTGACCGCCAAGTGGCTGTGCGTCTGGGGCGCTGGCTACGCACGCGACCAGCTCGTCACGTTCCTCCAGTGGCTGCAGCCCAGGCCGATCGTCGCCTGGTGTGATCTGGACGCCGACGGCATCGGCATCATCCATGACCTGTCCCGCCGGCTCGGCACATCGGTGCACGCCGTCGGAATGGACGTGGACCTATGGCGCGACGGCCCATACCGGCGGCGTAAGAATCCTGAGCAAGACAAGGCCCTTGACGCCGAACATGCCGCGGACCTGGCACGGCACGTGACAGGCCCTCTGCGCGAGCTGGCCCTCGCCGTCGCCGAGAGCGGGGAGTCACGAGAGCAGGAGACGCTTTACCCCTCCGTTCTTCCCCGCCTGCCCGAGCTGCTGGAGCCCTTCCTCCACCTGCCCGTACCTGAGGTCGCCTACCTGAGCCAGGAGCAGACACGGTGAGCAGCGGCCAGCTGCCCTTGGACGAGCAGGACCAGATTCTCCTCGCGCCCGGCCAACGGCTGATGAACTGGCGTGCATTCTTCGCGCCGTTGGCAGCGCACCGCGAGGCACTGGTGAAGGACCCGGAACTGGTTCGCCTGGCCGCGGACGTCGTCGCTGTCTTCGCCGAGCACGCCGCCTCCAGCGGACTGACCCGAAACCAGATGCGGGAGTTTCTGGGACCCAGCGGGAGGGGCTGGCCGTTGGCCGTCCTGGATTCGCGCCTGTCGCTGATGATTGACATGAGTTTCCTGGAGCCCTACGTCCTCAAGAAGCACCAGGACCGCTACGTCATGCGCCCCGCGGGCCTTGCCGGCGCCATCGCCGCCGAACGCCTCGCCCTGCACGGGGGAGTCGACGAACTCATCGGCCTGCTGGACCGTACACGCGAGCTGCTGGAACGAGACGACCCAGATCCCACCCCCGTGCTGGAAGCACTGCGAACGTGCCGGCACGGACTGACTGTCTTCGCACTGGATTTGCAGCGGCAGGTCATCATGGCCACGCCCGCAGAACTCATCAACGCCCAGCGCCAGCACGACCACACCGACTTCACCCGCCAAGTGACAGATCTGAACGAGCTTGTCACCCGGGCATTCTCCGGAGACCTCGTCCTGGAGGACGCGGCCACCGCGCTGATCGAAGCCGCACAGTTCTACCGCGAGCAACTCATCGCGGCCATCGACAAAATCCTGGAGCACGGCGGCGGAAGCCTGAACCTTGACGTCCTTACCCCCGCCGAGTACCTCCACCTCGCCAAAACCGCCGGCGTCGACCGTCTCGGACACTTCGGTGAGTCCCTCGTCGCCGACACGCCCCCGGTGTGGATCGACGGCCAGCACGTGATCGACACCGCAGCCTCGTACACCCCGCAGCGGCCGCCACGACCGCGTCCGGCCCCGCCCCAGCCGACACCCGACGACGCCGCCGATCCCTTCGCCGCCCTGGACGACGCCACCCAGCACGAAAACCTCCGCCAGGAAATCCTCCTGGAGGACCTCCTCGGCGGACAGCAGCACACAGCCCTCGCCGACGTACTCGAAGCACGAGGCTGGCCCGGAGCCGGACGACTGCTGGTCGACCTCCTGGCAGCCGATGCAGACCCCCTCGTCGACTGCCACATCGAGATCGCCGTGCCAGTACGCGTCGATCCCACCGCCAAGGTCACCTACCTCCACGACATCACCCTCCACGCCGGAACCGACGTGGGAGGCCACGACCGTGACCGGTGACAGCGCCCTACCGTCCCCCTCCGCGCTCCTGCTGGCCGCTATCCGAGCCGCCGGATCAGTCGCCGCCCCCCGAAGTGCCCTGCTCAAGGAAACCGCCGACGCCGCCGGGCGAGCTGGCCGGACCGTGCTGCAGCTCCGGGCCGCCGGGGAGAGCATGATGACGCTGAGACTGGGGTGGCCCGCCGGCAGCGCCCCGGACGTCGAGCAGCTGGGGGAGCAAGCTCCAGCTGCTCTGGCCCGCATTCCCACCCTGGTCTGGGCCCTTTGCCTGAAGGCCGCGTGGCCCGATCCCACCCTGCCGCACTACCCCGGGCAGCCCTTTTCCGCCCAGCTGATCGAGACCGCCTGCGCCCACCTGGGCGCGGATTGCAAGAGCGTCTCCACCGCTCTGGAACGCGTACTGCCCGGACACGGGCTCATCGTGGCGGTCGGCCCCTTGCTGCATCTGGGGCCCGCCGTGGCCACGCTGCCCGGTCCTACGATCGCCGCGCTCCGCAGAGGCCACCACCGGCTGCCCGATCCCTACCAGCAGCACGCCGTGCACTGCGCACCCCATCCCCCCGAGGCACACGCTGACGATCCAAATACCGCTACCTCGCCGCACGAGCTCACCCAGCCCGACGCGAGTCCTCAACACAGCAGTGAGCACATCAGCCGCAGCATCATCACCGCCCTGGAAATCGCACGAGGCCCACTGCCCCCACGCGACCTGCCAGCCCTCAACGACCCCGACATCCGTGCCCACGTCCAGGCCGCCTTGGCCGGCATCGGCCGCACACTCATCCGCACACCCCAGGGCAACTGGACCACCGGATACCCAGACCCGGTCGCCGAAGCACTCGCCGCAGCCGGGATCGGCACACTGAGCCCTGCCGAGCGAACCGTCCTCGCCCTCGTCCTTCTGCACACCGTCGCTCTGCCGCGAGCCCAGGGACGCCATACGCACCCGCACTGGAACGCCACCCAGCATTCCGTCACCCTGCGCGAACTCGCCCGCAACCGCGCCCTGACCAAAACCACGATCCGGGAGGCCCTGCGCACCTTGACCGCGGCAGGGATGGTCGACACCGCCGGCCAAGGAAACTACGTCCCCGGCCCGTGCCTGCAGCGCCTGAGCGAAACCCGCATCGCCGCCCTGTGGGAGGACCTCATCCTCGCCGGCCGGCCCGACGGCCACCTCGCCCGCGCCATTGCACGGCGGCGCCAAGCCGCCCGCCCCTCCTCCCCGTCCCAGGAGTACCCGTGACCATCCCGACCGGCCCCGACAGTCAGCTGTCCACCGGCATCATCGGCAGCCGGCAACTGGTCGCTGTGCAGACCTTCGCCATCGCCCGGCTCACCAGCGACCCGGTGGCACTGATTCCTGGCACCTTCATCGCTGTGACCGGCCGAGGCCCCAAGGACTCCAACGAGTCAGGCAAGACCAGCTTCCTCGCCGCCGTGGCGCTGCTCCTGGGCGACCCCGAGTGGCAGATCACCAGCAACGGCACAGCTAATACCGTCAACTTGCTCTTCGAACCCGTCATCGCCGGCGCCTCCACCCAGCTGGTCGACGCAGCCGACCGCGGCTACATCGCCGGCGTCTTCGCAGAGTCCGACGGCAGCCGCCCGCACAGCGTCTGGCTGCAGATCAGCAACGACTCACCCCATGTCCAAGTACGCCACAACCCCGGCGTTCACCTGCTCACCGATGGAACCGACGACGAACGTCACCGCGCAGCACCAGCCTTCTACCAGCAACTCGGTGTCGAGGCAGTGGGCTCCAGCGAATACGCCAACCAGCTCTACGGCCGATCGCCCAAGGTACTGGCCTACGTGGCATCCCGCGGGCAGGTACGCTCACGGCCCTCCCTGCTCAAGCTCGAAGCCGGCACCTACTCACCCGATCACATCGGCGATGCCCTGATCACCTTGTCGGGCCGCTCCAGCCTGCTCGAACACGACAAAGGACAGCGCAAGGCGCTGGAGGACAAGCGAGCCAAGTACGCCAAGGCCCTTCAACGGCACGAAGAGGCACTCGCCCGGGAAGACACCATGCTCCGCGAGGCAGAGGCCCGAGACGAACTCCGCCGCAAGATCGGCAGTGCCGTAGCCGACCGCCGCGCTGCCCTGGCCCGCACCCTGTTGGACGAGACCGCACGCCTGCGCAGTGCCGAGGTTCTCCTGCCCCAGACCGCGGCCACCCTCAAGACGACGACCGATCTTCTCGGACATCTGGAGGCCCAGAAGACCGCTGCCTCCAACCTCACCGGACTTGAGCGGGCCCGTGAAACAGCCGAGCAGACCAAAGAACAATGCCTCACCGACTTGACCAACGCGCAGACCGAGGAACGCCACCTTGTAGAAGAACTCACCAAGGCCCAAAAGACGCTAGACGAGGCCCGGAATCTCAGTGCCACGCACCCCGGCGAAACCGCTGCCGCGCTCCAAGAACAGCTGACACTGCTCGCCCAGCAGACGGCAGAAGCAGAGATCAACTGCGGCATCGCCCAACGTGACGCCCGCCATTACGCCGACCAACTCCGCAAAGCTGAGCAAGGACAAGCAGGACTCGTCGGAGAGGTCCTGAACGCGCTGGCCGCCGAGGAGGACATCAGCGGAGTCGGCCTGCTCGACCAGATCGACCTCGACGACCAGACCCGAGACAGGTGGGAAGCCGCCCTTCACCCATGGCGCCACGCCGTCTGCGTGGCACATTCCGATCTGCCCATCGCCCTGAAAGCACTGGCCGCACTGCCCGGCGCAGTCCTGATCACAGAGGACCCCGAACGGACCGTAACCGCCACATCACCCACCGGCGACGAGATCCCGTGGCCGGAAGGCATCCGCTCGGCGCCAGAACCGGCACGCGGCTTCCTGCACGCCCTCGCCGCCCAGACCCAATGGACCCAACAACCCCCGCACTCCAGCGTCGGCGCCCTCGGCGTCCACATCGTCGGATCCTTCCCCAACCCAACCGTCGGGCGGGCTGCCTTGTGCGCCCACCTGCGCGCCCGTCACGACGAGGCCCTGCTCAGCCAGCAGAAAGCGCAGAACCTCCTCGCGCACCTCGCACGCCGTATTACTCTCACTGAGGCTGAACTCAAACGGGCCCTGGCCTTCGAAGCCCTACCGCAACTGCTGAAAGACCACCGCGAAGCCACGGACAGACTCACCCACAGGCGCAGCACACTTCCCCAGGTCGCAGCACTCCTCGAAGAGGCAGTGGACGCCTGGGCCATGGCCAAAGCCGCCCTCAGCGGCCGCAAGCAACGGATCGAAGAACTCGAGCGGCGCATCCAGGAAACGAACGTCACGCTCCAAAACTGTGACGCTGAGCGCCGCGAACAAGAGGCGGTCATCGAACGACACGGCGCCGACACTGCGGCAGCCGACCGAGGGCTGGACGCGGAAGCCGCCCGTACGTTGCTGAACTGGCCCGCGGACTGGCTACCGATGCAGTACACGCAGCTTCTCACCGAAGCGCCACTTCCACCTGCTGCGCCTCACGGGGAACAGCCCCGGGAACGGCGCTCCGCAGCCCAACTCCACATGGCCGCCAACGCGACCGTCGACGGCTGCATGGTCGCCCTCTCCCTTCGGGCGGGAACCAGCGGCTATCCCACCGTCGCCCTCGCCCACGCCAGCCGCCTCGACGACGCGGACCCCGGCATGAAGGCCGACGCCGCGCTGCAGGCGCTCAGCGAGTGGCTCACCGACAACGAGGCCGCCGACGCCGACATCTACACCACCGTAGAGAAGGTGCGTGCCGAACGCCTTGAGGAGAACGTCTTCATCTCCCGCTCGGTGGAGACCCTCGCCGAGGAACTCCGACACACTCAGGAAGTTATCACCCAACGCGTTGCCGGAGCCCTCGACAACATCACCACGGCCCTGGACCAATTGAACCGCGACGCCGGTCTCTTCGGCGCCGACCTGCACTACCAGATCGACCCACCAACGGACACCGACCACAGCTGGCGCTGCTCCGTTACACCGCGATGGCGACGCAACCCCAACGGCCCGATGCTCGCCTACGACACCGTCACCAACACCGCCCAGGAAAAACTCTTCTCCATCCACCTCGTTCTCGCCGCTCTCCTGGCAGCTCCTCACGCCCAAGGGCGTGTGCTCGTCCTAGACGAACTAGGCGACTCCCTGGGCCAAGAACACCGCCGTGAAGTGCTCAGCGCGATCACCAAAGTTGCCACCGCCCACGGCATCACCGTCCTGGGCACCTGCCAAGACACACTGATGCGAGACGTAGCCCCGGTGTGCGGGCAGATTCTCTACTTCCAGTACCCCTCAAAGTCCGACTACCTCAACCGGCCCACCCGCATGTTCGGATACGACGCTCAAGCTGGCCGAGTGGAGCTCACGGCCGAACAACTGACCCGGCGACTCGCCGGCTGAGACCGACCCGGCAGCAACACCACACTGCTGCCGGGTGCCCCGCGGGTAGCCAACTCGGGCGCGTGGTGGGTGCGATCGACCCGCGCCTGGGGCAGGGCGATCAGGCTGGTGCCTCAAGGGCGCTTGCCCGCGAGATGCCAACGACCTCGTACAGGGAGTCTCCCCATGCAGCCCAGCGCTCCAGTTCCGGTGCACCGATCAAGTGGATCGCGTGATCGTTGGCGAAGTCACGCGCCGGGTCGGAGAAAGTGCCGTTCGTGACCATCAGCGCGATGTCAGCCTTGTGCTCAAGGCGCGCGGTTCCATTGAACGTCTGGACGTTCGTACTGGTCACCAGGTGCTTGGCAGACCTGCTGGTCTGCTTGCACTGCACCACCACGCGTCGGCCGTCCGGCGTCTGAGAGATGACGTCTGCCCCCCGGTCCCCGGTACCGCCGTGCTGCCGGATCACCTTCATTCCGTCGCGCTGAGTGAGCCAGGCGACGAGAATTTCGAAGTCCTTGCCATCGAGCTCCTGGATGCGCCGCAGACTGTAGCTCTTCTGGCTCTGGGCGAAGACGTTCCTTCGGTCGTCGACGACTGTGAGGCGTTCGACCTCTGCGAGTGCCCGGTCATTCATTGCCGCAAAGCGTTCTGTGCTGGGGGCGATCTCGTCCCACTGTTCGGCGATGGTGTTCAGCGGAGAGTCGACGCGGCCGGGAGCGTAGCGTGTGGATAGGTCCTCTTCAGGCAGCCTACTCAGTTCCTCGAAGGCCAGGCTTGCTTGCAGCAAGGAGCCATCGATGAGGTCGAGTTCATCGTTCACCGTCTTGATGAATGCGTCGAAGATCGAGTCAAGTTCGGCCCGAGTGAAGTCCCAGGTGCGCCCACGAAAGTGTGAGGTGCTCTTGAGGCTGCCGAGTCTTTGGAGATTCTCTCGGAGGGCATCTCTCTGCCTTCGCAGCGCAGTGCAGGCTTCGCGGCCGATCGAAACTTCCTGGACCCACAGGTACGCAGCGAGCAGATCGGCGTCGTCGGCTTTACCCAAGGCGTCGCCGATCCTGCTGCGTACGTCGCGGTCGGGGTAGCGGGGAGGGACGACGCGAGCGGTACGGTCAATGATCACCGGGGGAGCGTATACGGGGGCACTGACATCCCAAGGCGGCCTCCCGCCCTACTGTTCATGCGTGAAAGGGATACCTGCCTCGTCGCCAGCGGTGCATGTGACGCTTGATCGTCTCTGAAGATTCGCCTGTTTGATGTCCGTTCCGAATCGCGTGTGCGGTGGAGCGCTTTAGCGGACGTGGTGCTTGGGTTTGAGCCGGGAGGCAACTGAGTCGTCGGTTTGCCCGGCCAACCAGAGTTCGGCGGGTAGCCGAACACGACCGAGCGGCGGGGGATGTTTCCGCCTCCCGGTCGGTATGGGACTGCAGTAGAGGTAAGCCCCTTCGCAGTTCGTCGGCCTGCCGATCATGTTGCGGTCGTGTTGGTGGGGGTGAGGCTCGGCGGGTAGCCCTTTGCGCGGAGCCAGGTGTCGAGGGCGAGAGCGACGATGTCTCCGTGCGGTACGCCGGTGTCGGCGTTGTAGCGGCGGATCCGGCGCTGGAGCTGGAGGACTTCGGGGACGGCGTGGTTGAACTGTCCGCGTTTGGTGTGCCGGTCCTTGATGACGTCCAGGGTGTCCGGGTGCGGCGTGAGAACGTCATCGATCTGCTGGGGCTCGGCGTCGAGCGCGTCGGCGATTTCACGTAGTCGGCGGGCGTAGGGGGAGTGATCAGGCACGCGAGCTGCTCCGGTCGGTCCGGATAGGCGGATAGCTATCCGCCTATGGGGCTATTGAAATAGTCGGCACGGGGCGGCCGCCCCCTTGCGTGAGGGTGGCCGCCCTGTGCCTTGCGGTCGGGTCAGAACCCGCGGGTGGTGAGCCACTCGTCCAGGGCGACCGAGACGATGTCGCCGATGGGCAGGTGGTCGAGTTCGTTGTCCAGCGCGAAGCGCTTGAGCCGCCTCTTCAGCTTCAGCGCCGCGGGGACCGACGAATCGAGACTCTCGCGCGTGATGATGCGCTGGTTGAGAACGACGGCGGTCTCAGGAATGTCCTTGGGACGGCCGGATCCCTGAGCCCACGGTGTTCCTTCGCTGGGCGCTGCCTGTGATTGCGCCTCCTGTTCCTGGTGAGCCCGTGGAACATCGGTCCTCACCGGGAACCCGTTGCCGCCTGCCGTCGGGGAATCTGCAGGGCGAAGCGCTACCTCGGCGCCCCAGGCTGCGCCGGGAGCCGCGGATGTGCCGTGCTGCACAACGGGTGCGGCTGGCTGCGTGGGCTGGATGGCAGGTGCTGCGGGCTCGGCAGCCGGGAGTGCAGGCGATACCTGCCGCTCCATCGGCTGACCGGTGGATTCCGTCCCCGCCTCGGTGGCGGCGACGGCCGGGCGAACTGGCTGACTGGCGGCCGGCTCCGGGACGGGGTCGCTCGGGGCCTCGGCAGTCGTCTGGGCGGAGGTCTGTGCCACTTCGGGCATCGCCTCGGCCCGGCCGTGTGCCGACCCCTCGGGGTTGGGAACAGCGGAAGGAGCGGGCTGAACCTGCGGCTCGCCGACCGCGGGACGGCCTTCGCCCGGGGCCGCGGTCTGTTCGGCGGCGTACTGCTCGTGGGTGAGCTCGGCGGCCGGGGGAGGAGGCGGAGGGGTCGTCTTCCTTGCTCCGCCCAGGGTACGGCCACCGGTGCGGCGGGCCGGGGGCTTCATGCGTTCGGTCATGCCGCGGTCAGCTCCTTCATCAGCTCGGCGTACTCGCTCAGCTCGATCGGGATCTCGCCGAAGGCCTCCATGTAGTGCACCCAGGAGTGGATGGTGGTCTCGGCGAGGGGGAACGGCTCGTCGCGGTCCGGGCCGATGCCCTCGCCCTCGGCGGGGTCGAGGAGCTGGTCCTTTGCCCGGCCGGGCAGGCTGGTGCGGTCGTCGGCCTTGACCATGACGACGTGGGCGGTGACGCCGTGTTCGTTGCGGGCTGCGGCGCGTTCGGCCTCGTCGAAGGTGGCGACGAGCTTGCGGCGCTCGATCTTGGTGGGGGCGACCGGGACGAGCAGCAGGTTCGCCTCGGTAGCAGCCTCGTGGAAGATGCGGGCGCTGCCGCCGCCGGCGTCGACCACGATCGCGCCGAACTCGGCGCGCTTGGCACGGATGTACTCGGCGATGTCGTCGAACGGGTGCCGCTCGACAACCAGGTTCTCGGGAATCTCGAAGCCGGCGGCCTGGGCGACCTTGAACCAGTCGTAGGCGGACTGACTGGTCGCGTCGGCGTCCAGCAGCAACGTGGGCAGGCCGAGGACGACGGCGTAGTAGAGGGCGATGAACCAGGCCGAGGTGGTCTTGCCGGTGCCGCCCTTGAGCATGCCGACGACGATCACGAAGGCGTCCCAGGCGCTCTCAGTGGCCGCGGCCAGGGTCTTGTGACGGGTGTTCTCGTTCACGTGTGCTTGATCTCCTGGAAGGGGGAAGGGATGTTGGTTGGTGCGCGGGCCGGCGACGGGGGTGCCCGTGCTGCCTTGTGGTGGCCGGAATGGCGCACGGCCGCCTTCTTGATCTGCCAGGCAGGGTGGGGAA
This sequence comes from Streptomyces sp. NPDC028289, assembly GCF_055565975.1. Classification (NCBI taxonomy): domain Bacteria; kingdom Bacillati; phylum Actinomycetota; class Actinomycetes; order Kitasatosporales; family Streptomycetaceae; genus Streptomyces; species Streptomyces sp. NPDC028289. Next base: position 82,209 of record NZ_JBVHTI010000011.1, read on the forward strand.
TATCCAGGAGGATGTGGTGGCTCATGGCAGCTTCCTCGCGTCGTGGGCGGGTCCGTGGGCGTGCTGGGGCCGCATGAGGGTGCCTGCCTGGTGCAGGAGCCGGTAGACGGTGGCGACGGAGTAGCTGTGCTCCCTGGCGAGGTCCGGCACCGTTTCACCGGCCTCGTACCGTGCGCGCAGGGACAGCGCGACCTTGTGCCTTTCGGCGGCCCGTGCTGCGGCGCGCATCCGCAGGGTCTGCTGGGTGGTGCGTACGGTGCCGCCGGCCTCGATCAGCAGGCGCCGGGCACCGCGCCTCGTCTCTCCTGCTGCCGTGGCGAGTTCGGTGAGCGTTGCGCCGTGCTGCTCGTACAGGGTGCGCAGGCGGGCGGCGAGTCGCTGGCGGGCTTGTGGGTTCTGCCGCATCCGGCGGGTCTGCCAGGAGGTGCGCATGACGGTTCCGGCGTCGTGCAGCCGGTTGAGGACGGTGCCGTAGGACAGGCCGCTGGCGGTGACAAGTTCGTCGACCGTGGCACCGGACTCGTACTGCTTGCGCAGGGCTTGGGGCGTCACCGCTTCGCTCGTGCTGGGGGTGGGTGGGGGATGTGGGTTCATGCGACGGACTCCCATTCGCTGAGGGCTTCGGCATGGGCGGCGGCCAGCTCGTCGTAACTGCGCTGGTCGGATGGGGTGATGAGGATCAGGCGGCCGTCGGTGGCGATGCGCCAGTCGGCGGCCGGACGACCGGTGACGGGGTCGATGACCCGCCCGCCCGGGGCGTGCCACGGCGGTGGGATCTCGTCGGGACGCGGCACTGGTACCAGGACTTGACGGCCGTCGCGGACGATCACGAGAGCCCTGCTGCGGTGCTCCGCAAGCCGGTTCAGTGCCTTCTGGTAGGCCGCCCGCTCGGCCGTGTGCAGGGCCTTGCGCCGGGCCGCGATGCCCCAGGTGCCGTGTTGCTCGGCGACCTTGTCCCAGCCCTGTGCCGGCGCTGCGGTGTGGCTGTTGTCGGCGTCCGGGAGGCGGATACCGAAGCCCTCCAGAGCATGTGGCGCGAGGGTCCAGGTCTGCCCGGTGTGCTGGACGAGGTGGTGGTCGGCGAGGCGTTTCAGGGTCCGGTAGGTGGTGGCGCGGGAGACCGAGGAGGTGCCGACGAGCTCGGCAACGGTCTGATCCTGGCGTACGCGTAGAGCGCTGATGATCATGAGGGCAGCGCTCCCGAGGCCGTGGTGGGCAAAGGCGTCGTGGGCCATCAGACGGCCGAGGACGGTGGAGTCGATGTCGGCGGTCGTGGCCGTCGCAGGGGTGGTCCACTCCTCAAGTGCCGGGTCGGGGGGGAACTGAGTGGACCGGAAACGAGACAGCAGAGCCGGGTCGCCGTGACCGGGGATGTTGCCGTTGCCCAGGTACCAGGTGGAGCCCTCCCGGCCATGGCCCACCCGCAGACGCCGCAGCCAGCCACGCGGCCGGAGGACCGTCTCGTAGACGACCCGCAGTGTCGTGCGGGAGACCCCCGCTTCCTCCGCGGTTTGCCGCTCACTGGCGTGGTGCAGCGGGCCGCCGGCGATCTCGGCGAAGTTCAGGTGCGCTCTCAGGACCCGCAGCGCGGTCCGGCCCCGCTCCCCGCGCCACGGTGTCGTTTCGATCCGGTCGCGCAGTGCGGCGAGGACTTCGTACGCGTCATGGCGGGAGCCCAGCGTCAATGTGGTGTCGACTGCGTCCGAGGCGCTGGCCCACACCCGACGGATGTAGTACAGGGCGCGGGACTGCCCGGAGCGCAGTGCGATGTTGCGGGCGTGACGTCCGCCTTCGTGCTCGGGGTGCAGCAGGAGCTGCGTCAGCTGGTCGACGGTGCCGCCGGCCCGGGCCACGTGGCAGGCGATGGCCGCCGTGACTCTGTGGCCGTGCTCGGCCGCGCCCTGGCGATCCGCGCGCAGGACCACGCTCCGACGGTCGGAGCCGAGTTTGCTGTAACTGCCGGAGGCGTAGCGGCCGGTGAGGTCGCCGAGCAGGACGAGATCGGCCGCGGCGGGAGGCAGCCGGTGAAGCCCCAGTCGCTCGCTCGGGTGAATGGGTCGTTGGGATGGGTCTGCCTGGTGGGTGTGGTGTGGCACTGTGGGGTCGTCTCGCAAGGACGTGGACACCACCTGGGCCCGCTAAAACCACGGGTGGTGTCCGGAACCGACCTCCAATCGGTGCCAAGCGAAGCCTCCAGGATTGCCGTCCTGGAGGCCTTCGTATACCTGGCCCCGCATCAGAGGCAGGCGTCCCCATCGCGGCTCGACCGAGAACGACTCGGAGGGCCGCCAGAGGAGTCCAGATCCGTTCGACACCGCCCTGACCTCGGCCGATTCGGGGCCAAACAGAGGGCGATTGCCTCTGACTGGCTCCGAGCAGCTCGGGTCGAACCCGGGTCGAATCAGAGCGGTTTCCTCTGACTGCCTCCGATCGCCTCTGCAACCCGACCTAGCAGGTCACAACCGATCCAGCCTGCAAAGGTGCAGGTCAGAAGGGTGCTCAGGAATACCCGGCGTACAGCCCGACTCGTCTGCCGCCACCTGCGGCTTTGCCTGGGAAAGAGCCTCTGACCTGCGTCGGAGGCCCTTTCCGATCTTTCGGGGCCTTGCCGCGTTACGCGGTGGAAAGTCCCTCGGAAGTCCCTCAGACAGAGCTGAAAGTCCCTGAAAAGTCCCTGACGCAGGAAGAGCGGGGACGCCTCTGGCCTGGGGCAGATCATGGTTCTGTCGGTCTCGGTGTGAGGTCTGTGATCGCCGCGTGAGGTGGCAAGCGGCGTCCATCGCAACGTGGACCTGAAAGCGGCGGATGCAGTTCCTGGCGAACGTCAGCAGTGCCTTGCCATGCCCAGTAGCCTCGGGCCCATGACCGAAGAGACGATCATTGCGCTGAAGAACTACGACTGGCTCGTTCGGAACAAGGGCTTGGACGAGGTTGAGCTGCACTGGGACAGTGACTCGCTAATCTCGGGCGAAGGCGGCTACGAGATCTCGCTGCTGACCGATCCCGGGTTCACGCCGGCGACGAGGAAGGAATCCTGAAAGGCGATTTCGTTTGGCGTGATCTTGTGACGAGCTGGCTTGGTGGTGATGTTTGATTGCGTCTGGCTGGTTTGTTCAACGACTTGTCCACCAGGCTGTCCCGGCTCCCGTGGCCGTAGTGGCTGTTGTGACGAGTCACGTGGGTATCTGCCGTATGACCAAGTGCAGCCCGCCGAAGCGGAGTTCGAACTGTCGCAGAGGGTTGGTCACTCTCTTGGAGCGGCCTCACCCCGGCGCCCAACTGCGCTTCACCGACCTCGACGGACTGCGGCTGACCTGCTTTGCGACCAACACCAAAGGCGGCCAGCTCGCCGATCTCGAACTGCGTCACCGACGGCGGCCCCGCTGCGAGGGCCCCATCCGGGGCGCCCGCGACACCGGCCTGCGCAACCTGCCCCTGCACGAGACCGCCCAGAACCGGATCTGGCTGGAGATCGTCTCCCTCGCACTCCACCTCCTCGCCTGACTGCCGATGCTCGCCCTGACCGGCGACACCCGCCGCTGGGAACCCAAGAAGCTCCGCCTGCGGCTGTTCTCCGCCGCCGCCCAGTTCGTGAACACCGGCCGCCGCCACTGGCTGCGTCTGCCCACCCGATGGCCATGGACGCCCGTGATCACCAGCGCCATGAACCGGCTTCAGACTCTCCCGAACCCCGGCTGACCAGCCAATTCGACCGTCCTAACCACCCACACGACCACCCCGGGAGTGGAACCCGGCGCCCACCCCACGCGACAACCGGGCCATCAGCCTGCCCCACCCCCGGAAAAGCCGCACCCCACACGCACAGAGTCCCCGTCAGCGAACTGACGAGGACTCGTGAACGATCGAGGCTAACCTCCATTCCATGCAGTTCACCCTCGATGGCGAATCCTTCGAGCTGACGCCCACGCTTGTTCGTGGGCGTCTTGCTGGTCACGTGCCCGAGGAGATCCGCGCGTACTGGGTCGAAGTAGATGGTGTGCGTTGGCCGGTCAAGCAGGTCATTTCCCTAGCGACAGGTGCCAAGCGCAGCCGGTTTCAGTCGCATGACTCTCGGCGGTGGCTGCAGAACCTCGGGTTCTTGATAGGTGCCGGATCCTCGGCCACCGAGAGCGGCTCGGTCCCGCGGCTGACCGGCGCGTCTCGTCGTGGGTCTTTCGACGCGTCCCGGCTCAAGGAACTGGAGGCGCTCGACGTCCGTGTTGCGTTCTCGTGGCTGAGCGCCGGCCCGATCACGCTTGACGAAGCCAGCCTGCCGAGGTTTCCCGGACTCCCGCGAGTGCCAGGGCTCTACCGCTACGATTTCGGTGTGGACGACGACGGCATCCGTGTGCTCTACATCGGGGAGTCCGTGGAGCTGGCCAGGCGAGCCAGCAACTACCGCAACGCCAAGACGGATCGCTCTCGTCAGCGCACCAGCCGCCGCATCCACAAGGAGATCGTCGGCCACTTGGAGTCCGGTGGTTCGATCGAATTCGCCATCGCAACGTCAGTCCGATGGGGTGACGATGTCGAGCTGGACCTGCGGCTCAAGTCCGTTCGGCGCCTTGCCGAGAACGCTGCGGTGCTCCTCGCGCAGTCGCAGTCCGGGATCCGCGTGCTCAACATCGATGCGGAGCTGGGAGAGGACAGCGAGTGAGCAGTCTCCCGGACCTTCGCTTCCTGCTCTCGATCAACAGCGAGAACGCGTGGAGCGATCTGCTCGCCACCCTCATGAATGCCGACCAGGCGATCACCCGCTCCGTGCTCGGGATCGAGGCTGTTGGCCCGCTCCAGATTCGTCGGGAGGTCTCGAAGTCGCGGGGCCGGAAGGTATCGGATCGACCCGACCTGGTGGTGGAGGCGAACGGTCAGGTTGTCGCTGTCGTCGAAGTGAAGCTGCTTGCTGGCCTCGGAATTGAACAGCTGGAGCGGTACTACAAATACGTCGCCGAGGAGGACCGAGACGACTGCCAGTTCGTGGCGGTCTCGCTTCAGCGTATCCGCCTCGACACCACCCATGCCCAGGACTGGCAGAACCTCACCTGGGAGGAGCTCATCGCTCCCTTCACCTCTTCCCCGGTGCCGTGGGCCGCGACGACCGCCACAGCCTGGACGAGCCACATCGAGTCCCAGGTGCCGGAGGTGGATGGCGACACCGTCTGGAATCAGATCGACGGTATCGACCTGTACCTCGCCCTCCGGCTTCGTGCTGCCTATATGTACGACAACGTCACCTTGCCTGGCGGCTCATCGAAGTCCATCCAGGAGATCGGCTCCGGTGGCCTGTACGTCGCGATCGTGGACGCCCCGATTCCGGGCAGCGGTTACACCGTCCGCTGGGAAGCCACGGCGAGCTTGCCGACTCAGGACGTTGGCAAGCTCGCCGGGGGCAGCGGGCTTCGTGGGGTCGACTTCCGCTTCTTCCTCGTGCAGCAGCAAGTCACCTCCTCCAAGGCCTACGACTGGGATTACCTGGCGCTGCTCTGGCAGGAGTACCTCGCCCAAGAGGACTGGATTCCGTGGAGACCCCATCCGCCGCGCAAGACGGTGCAGTGGGAGAAGGATGGCGTGGCTCGGCTCAAGGAACTCGGCGCTCCAGCGTTCCTCGGCAATGGCTATGGCGAGGGGCAGGCCAAGCTCAGCGGTGAGGTCGAGTTTGGCGCGCACTTCGTGCTGCCGCCCTCAACCACACTCAAGGAAGCCGCCGAGGTGCTCAGCAGGGTGGCCGTGATCGGGTCACGGATGGCACAGCACGCGACTCAGCCGCAAGCCAAGGAGACTGTGATCGCGTTGATCGACGGAGAATCTGATAGCAGCGATGCAGGGGTGGACGGATAGATGACAGGCGACTTTGACCCCGACCGCTTGCGGCAGCTCTTCGGCGACCCGAACGAGGACGGGGTCTACCTTGTCGGCGTCGTGGAGTTTTCGGACGATGCGAGCGAGGACCAGTGGTCGTACGTCGCGAACACTCAGATGGGCACCCTGGAGTCAGTTGCCAACAGGCTCGGCTATGAGCGGCGTGACATCACGATTGCGGAGCCTTACCGAGAGCCTGGCCGTGGGGTGCTGCCGGACGGCACAGAGCTGGCAGTCACGTCGACCACCGTGCGAGGGAGCGCATCCTGGCATCGGAGTAGCCGGGAGCCAACGCCGGAGGAACGGCTCCGGTGGGCAGGGCATCCAGTGCCATCGCCACCTCCGCCCGAGCCGGTGCCGGTCGGTCCCAACATGGAGACGGCGAGGCCTCGGATCGAGGAGCACCAGGGAGAGGTCTTCTACACGAAGACCGGCAAGCCCTTCACCTACCGGACCAACCGCTACACCCTGGTCATCGTCGAGAGCCGGCGCAACGTGCAGTGGCACGAGATCAGGTCAGCGCTGGAGGCATGGCCGATCGCGGGGCCGTCGGAGATTCCACGATGCCCCGAACGTTCTGGGCGGTATGTCTACGGGATCGTGTCCGACGAGCGGATCCGGCAAGGAGACTGGTGACAACCTTGGACCTGCAGCTCTGTGGCGGCTGATGCGATGCTCGCCGAACCTGCTGAATCGTCGGACGCTACAGCTACGGTTATGGGTGAGGTTCTACTACCGCGACATCCTCGTCGACCGAGCGCCGAGGAAGACCCGAGCACTGACGAGGACGCATGACCGAGGACCAGGAGTTCGACGAGGTCGACGCAGTTGTTCGCATCCCCAAGGGGGAGCGTCTCGCGGAAGAGCGAAGGCTGGAGTCGTGGGTTCACTCCCAAGACGAGTGACAAGGGACCGGAGCACGTTGAGATCCGTCTGAAGGCCGAAGATGAGTCCGGTTTCGCAGATAAGCCCGAGATCGTCTACGTCACCGAGTACGTGGAGGATTCGCGTCCTCAGCTCACCCCCGGCCAACAGGTCGTGGCTGACATCGCTGGCCAGATCATCGATGGTCTCGTAGAAATCGCGAAACCTCTCGTTGTCCACTGGTGGCACACCCAGACCGTGCCGTTCCTCGTTGCCAAGCGCGAAGCCTTGGTGCTGAAGCAGCAGGCCCGCAGAGCCCAGAAGAAGGCCTTGCGGGCCGGGGTCACGACGACACCTCCTACTGCTGTCCCGGGGGTCGAGGCTGACGTGCCTTCCCAAGATGTGGCCACCGCGCCCAGCGACCCGAAGGTCACTGTGACGAGCGAGCAGTTCCAGCAGATGTTCATGACTTGGCTCGCTCGTGAGGACGCCCAGCAGGCGCTCTGGAGCCTCATCGTGAATGCCGAGGTCGAGGATGGCGGTGCTGCCACCCTGGCATGGCAGCAGGAACTGAAAGAGCTTTCGCCTGAGCAGCGAACCGAGCGGGTCATGGAGTTCTTCGCTACCAACCCCTCGATCCTGGAGGACTTCGCTCGTCAGCTCAATGGGGGTGCCGCCATTGGGCCCTCGTGCGAGGCTGCCAGCCATGGAGAGTGAACTGCTGGACGATCAGGACTACGCGTCGGTCCAGCCGAGATGGTGAAGCACGCACACGGCGGCGCATTCTGCGAGATGAATGTTGCTACTGCGAGGACTGACATCCGAACAGCGGCTGAGGTCGCATGCGACGAGCATATAACCCGGGTGATATGCGGTCGGTGCGCGATTCGCACGCCGTGTCCGTACAAGCCGAGGCTCTCGCAGAATTGGTTGATCATGCGACTGTTGGCTAATTCACTCACGGTCGCTATAGGTTACCCTTTAGTAACTCGGCAGTGCCTTCCCCGAAGAAGGTAGGACTGTTTCGCGCTGGCGCAATTTTTACGGAGACCCGGGGAAGCGCCGCAGTGGTGAGTATCTTTTGCAGCCGGAGGTCGAGGATGAACGACAGTCTACGGTGGCTCGGAGAGCACTGCTACGAGCCGCCCATGAGCCACCCGGGGATGCGGGGTGGCGTATCGCTGACGGCGGTGCGTGGGCTTCCCGTCGCGGAGCTCCTCAGGCGATTGAGGGCCCGGGAGGATGAAATAGCCGTTCCCGTCCATTACCGGGATTTCGGCTTCGCCGCGGATACGGCATCACGGCGGCCCTGTATGTACGGGACGTCAGGCGAGTGGAGTTATGTCCTGGAGGGCTCGGGCTCTTCCACATGGTACGAGCGTTGGTTCTACGACGATCATGTCGTGAGGCCGCTTCCCGGGGAGGAGATGGTGTGCCTCAACCCGAACATCGCGGTTCAGCCGTGCTGGCTCGCCTACGCTCCGGGCTCTGACGGCTCCGTGTGGTTCACCGAGTTCGGCGACAGCCCCTTGAGCAGCCAGCAGGTGGATACGACCGGGAAGGTGGCGGCCCTGGACGCGGCGCTGCGAGCCGTCGGCGCGGTGAACCCCGGGCCGCCTGAGTTCGAGCGCAGGCCGACGTGGGTGAAGTTCGTCAACGAACACCACGGCGGTGTGCCCGCCGTGGTGTGGCAGGCTGTGGGCGACTGCCTCGGTATTCGCATTCCACGGGTGGACGTCGAAGAGGGGAACCTTCCGATCGCCCTGCTGGACGACCCTTTTGCATGACCTGCAGGTGGGGCGGTACGGAAAATGATTCCGTACCGTCCCACTTTTCTTGTCAGGCTAGTTTGTTGTCATGGTGCACTTGATGAAGTTCCCGGTCCGTGAGTCGCAGTCTCCGGAGATCGCGGTGTCCAGCCAATAGGCGTCCTTTTTCATCAGTCGCATCTTCTTGGCGAAGCCTGCGGAGAAGGCCGCCATGGATCCCTGGTTCTGCACTCCCGAGATGGCCGAGCGTCCGCACACCTCGTTGAAGCTGGGAACCGTTCCAGGGAGATTGCGCAGGTGGATCGTTCCGTTGTCCATTTGCGCGAAGGTCTGCACGCACTCGGAACCGGAGGATACGGGATTGAGGCCTCCCAGCTCGGCCGGCATGCCCCCGCTGTTGTAGCTGGCGTTGAAGGAGAACTCGTCGCAGTTGGGGTCGTCGGCTGTGCTGTTCATCGCCTCTGGGTCGTAGTTCGTCCTGGCCCAGCCGCTCTCGTCGCAGATCTCATCCCGGTTGTCTCCGTCCCGTCCTCCGGGGAGGTAGTAGAGCGGTGTGTTGGCTGACTCCAGGCCGGGAGAGTTGGGCATCGCGTGCTGGATGAGCCACGCGTGTGCGGCGGCCTGGGGGTACTTGGCTGCGTTGAAGGTGTAGGTGGGCGCGTAGTCGGGGAGCACGCAGCCCGCTGAGGTGGTGCCGGTCAGGGTGTCGCAGCGGACCACGTCGAAGCCGCTGGAGCCTCCCAGGCTCCACTGGTAGCCGATGGTCTGGATGGGCTCGTCGTCCGCGGGGTCGATGATCCCGTTGATCTGGACGTCGGGCTTGAACTCGTAGGTCTGGCCTGTGGTGGAGTTGTCCCAGGTGTAGGCGGATGCGATCCAGGCCGTGTGCGTGTCGCCCGCGGTCCAGGTGGGCTGTCCCTTCCAGGCAGACGGGTCGGGTTCGACAGCTGTACAGGGTGAGTCGCACAGGTGCTTGTAGATGCCGAGCTGGATCTGTGCGAAGTCGGCTGGGATGGAGACCGGTTTGACGGTTAGGTACTCCTCGAAGCTGTTGACGCCGTCGAGTTCGATCAGCCGTTGGAAGATGAAGTACGCGGTGGCCTTGACCTCGCCGTTCACGCGGTGATACGCGGGTACTTCGCGGTTCTCGCAGACGAGGGTGCGGGTGGCGCGGGCGACGAGCTTGTCGTCGTCGCACCAGTCGGCGATGCCGGCCGCGCCGCCCGGGTCGTCGGCCGCGGTGAGCTTCTGCGAGCCGCCGGTGGCCCGCGTGCTCTTCTTTCCCCCGGCGCCCTTCGGGATCTTGTACGGCTTGTCCAGGGGCCGCCCGAAGCAGAACTGGCTGCCGTCCTTGACGGGTCCGCAGGACTCCTTGACCTTCTTGTCGGTGGCAGAGGAGGAGGCCTGCGGTGCCGCGACGGAGGCGCTGTCCTCGTCGACGACCAGCGGTTTGGTGACCTTGTCGGTCACCGGCTGGTCGGCCTGGTTGGGATTGGGGCTGTCGCTGTTCACAGGCGGCAGCGCGAGGTCGACGGCGTGGTCCTTCGGATGCCGTAGTCGCCGGGGACGAACGCCACGGCGTCCCATGCGATGTCGTCGTCGCCGGTCCCCGTGTACGTGGAGTTGGACAGCCTGAGCTCGGGGGCCGCGTCGTTGAAGCGGAACGCGCCCAGGTAGACCCACTGGTTGTTGTGGGTGTCCTGGTTGATCTTGACCTTAGCGGTGCCCAGGGCGCTGGGTATCTCGTAGAGCGCGTCCTTGACCTGAGCGCCGGTGTCGGGAATGTGGGCGTAGATCGCGGCCTGCCCTTGATCGACGGCCGAGTTCAGCTTCCAGTCGCCCAGGACGGTCATTCGTCCGCCGTCGCCGCCGAGGTGGTCACCGTCGCGGCTGTGTGCGTACCAGAAGTGTCCCTGGTAGCCGCCGCCGATCTGGCGGAGGTCAGCCTTGGCGTCGTACTGCCCGAGACCCGGACCGGTCGCGTTCGGGTCGGGGTAGAAGGTGAACTGGAAGGCGCCGTCTGTTGTGGTGGTGCCGCAGTTGCTCCAGGTGTTGGTGCCTGCGGGCACGGACTCGACGACCCTCGCGCCCGAGGGTGCGCCGGAGCAGACCGGTGTGCCGTACTGGAGGCGGTAGCCGCGGCCGGGCTCATTGACCAGGGTCTGGTACTTGATGTGCTCGTTGCCGCAACTGGTGGCGCAGTCGGACTTCCAGGTGACGTTGGATTCGTGCCACCAGTACTGGGCGTAGCAGGCGGCGTCGGGGCAGTCGGGTGGGTTGGCCGTGTCGCAGTTGTTCTTGGTGTTGCAGAACGCGTCGAGCGGCGGCGAGACGTGCGCCCGGCGGTATTTGCCGCTTGCTGAATCTGTGACGGACCCGGAAGTGCCGTTCCAGGAGGCGGGGTAGAAGCCGGCGGAGGAGAAGCCGGACTCGCCGGGCCAGTCCTGGCGGCCGGAGGTGGCGTAGGAGTGGCCGGTGTCCTGGGACCAGGCGGCCCAGCCCATCACCTTCTCCTCGTAGGGCCAGTTCTGTGGGTGTGCGGCGTCCTTGGCGGCCAGCGGGTCCAGGTCGGTGTTCATGAAGGCGAGCCGGGAGGCGGGGTAGACGGGGTTGGCGGGGTTGTTGTACCAGCCCAGGCCCCAGTTGCCGTTGGTTCCCGCGTCGGCCTTCTTGTTGAAGCCGAGGTTGTAGTTCCACACGGCGATAAACCAGTTCTCGGGCTTGGCCGGGTCGTCGTTGTTGACCGTGATCGTCTGGCCGGACTGGTGCACCTCGTTCCACTTGTCGGCGAGGATGTAGAGCGAGGCGGCGATGTTGGTGGTGTAGTCGATGGCGATCGCGCGCTGCGTGGTGACGTCCTTGGACTTCTCACCCGGCTTCTCGTATCCGGCCTTGCGCATGCCGTCGGTGACCTGGCCGACGCCGTAGCCGCAGTCGGACTTGTCCCAGTGGATGGTCCAGAAGTCGGCGAGGGATCCGCCGCTCTGGTGGCCGTAGTAGCCGTCGACGGCCGCGAGAGGGCTGCCCATCTGGCCGGGTATGGCACCGGGCTCGGCCTGCCACAAGTTGGACTCCTGCGCCAGGATGCCCAGTTCGACCTGGGCGGGTATGCGCTGTCCGCTGCCGGTGTTCAGCGGCGGGGAGGGAAACGTGCCCTGCGGGTCGATGGTGGAGAGCCCCGTCTGCGCGCGCCAGCCGCCCTGGGTGAGGTAGCCGGAGCGCAGATCGCCGCGGACCGCCATGTCGACGGCCCACTCGACCTGGTTCGGGGTGGGCTGGAGCGCCTGGGTAGCGACGTCGTTGCGGGGCACGGAACACCAGGCGTCGGTGTCGACGGGGTCGTGCGCCCTGGCGTCATCGGCCGTGGTCAGCATGCTCATCGTGGACAGATGCGGCTTCGAGGAACCGGTCAGCACTGGCGACTGCGAACCGCCGGCGGTGCTGCCGGGGGCGGCGACCTTCTGGCTCGTGTGCTCGCCTGTGCGTGGAACCGTACCGGTCACGGTCAGGGCATGACTGGTGTGGCCCGTTGTCGTCTCGGCGGCAGGTTCCTTGGCCGTTGCCCGAGAGAAGCCGCGGCCGGCGTTATTGATGTTGTCGACGCCCGCCTGCACGGCCGGGGAGACCACCGGGTCGACGGCCAGACACCCACGGGTGGAGACCTCCGCGTCCGGCGAGACGTTCAGTGCCTTGATGGCGCTGGTCGCGAAGTTCTTGCCGTGACTGCCATTTCTGACGAGGTAGACCGTGCCGTTGGTGCCTTGGCGCAGGTTCATCTCGATGAGCCTGCCACTCGCGACGGTCGTCTTCCGGCCGTCCGCGTAGGTCTGTACGTTGGCGTCGATGTCGCCGGTGCGGTCGATGAAGCTGACCGTGCCGTCACTGGTCACATGGATGCCGTACGGGGCGTGTTTCGTGGCGGCAAGCCGGGCTGTCCTGCCCTTGCGGTCGACGTGGACGAGCTGGTTTCCGGCGGCGGCGATCACACCGTCCCTGGTGGGGACGGCGGAGGTTATCTCACCCTTCGCGGTGGCGTCCGCGACCGTGGTGCCCTCCGTGCTCACGGTGACCAGACGCGTTTTGGTGTCGTGCAGTGCGGTGAAGACGGCGGTATGCAGGGCCGGACTGCACGTGGGGTCGAAGTAGGCCAACGACACGGTGAACGGCAGCTTGGTGACGTTCCCGTTGTCGAGGTTCACGATCGCGGCGAACGCGCCGCCCATCATCAGGTCGGGCTTGTTGGTGAAGGTACGGGGAGCGTAGACGACGGCCGCGTGATGGTCGTCCATGACGCACTGGTTGCCGAGCCAGGTGCCGGCCGGAAGCTGGGGTTCGCTGAGGACCGCAGCCGTCCTCTAGGCGTAGGCATTCTTGCTGTCGGCAACGAGGAGGTGCAGGCCGTCACTGTCGGCGGCGGCCGTCACAGCCCGGTCGCTGGAAGTCCTCCACCCCTTGCCCAACGTGGTGTCGGGGGCCTTGACGGCGCCCTTCGGAGACGAGGACGCAGGGCTCGAAGTAGTGGATGCGGACTTGAGGTCGGTGGGTTTCGCGGCGGCTGTCTGGGCTTGTATGAGCCCTGGCAGAGCGGCAGTGACGGTGAGGACCGTCACTGCGCTCCGTCTATGACGGGTTGTCACTCGTCCCCTCTTTCTCTACGTCAGTGATGCGGACATCGATGTCCCGGATCGGGATGTCGCCAAGGCTCTCGAAGTTGATCTTCGCGCTCATCGTCTTGTTCGGCGGCAGCATTCCGTCGCTGGAAATCCGGGCGCTTTGCTCAATCCCGGAGTTGGTGGCCCCGATGACAGCCACAGCGATCGCGTAGCTGTACGGCTTGCTGCCGTGGTTGGTGATGGTGAAAGGCACGGTCAGCACGCCGTGCGGTCGGTGCTGCGGCTCATACGCGATCACGTCGTTGCCAGCGGCATACACGAGGGCGTTCCCGTAGTGGTACTGCGCGGGACTGAGCGAGCCGTAGGGACGAATGCCTCGGCAAGTCCGGCAGCGACCAGCACGCCACCTTCACCAACGGCGACTCCTGCGCAGCCTCCAACGTGGTCGTCACCGGCCGCACCAGCCGCTACGACGACGCCGCCTTCTGCGGCCACGACGGCTGGACGGCATGGAGGCCCTCGGACTATCCGTCACTCGGCTACACGGTGTGCTGGAGACCGAAGTAGGACGCCCGTGCGCTGTGGGTCAAGAACTCTGCGCTGGTGACCCATGCGCGAGGTGAGAAGCGGTAGGCACCCTGGCGCTACGCACGCTATGTGCGAGATTCCCGGAGGGAGCACGCCATGCAGAAGTTCGCGCTGTCCGCCGTGGTGCTGGCGGGGGCACTGACGTTGTTCACAGGGCAGACCGCGGGTGCCGCCGTGCCTGAGCACCCGAAGGCCGACACGGCCAGGACCGTGCCGTTGTCGGCCGCCGCGGAGGAGGTCGACATCGCGACCGCCGGCACGCCGGACTGGAGCAGTAGCTGGGAGTGCTCGACGATCGCCGCGGCGCAGGGGTGTTTCGTGACGTACGGGGACCACCTCTGGGTGAAGGACACCAAGCCCGACGGGCTCGCGGCCGATGTCTACTGGGAGAACTACCTGTGGAACGGGAGTTCCTGGGTGTTCTGGCGCAACGGCCGGTGCGAGAACCACCTCGGCTCCGGCCACTGGGGCGGCTGCAACAAGGACTTCTACGAGGACAGCACCTCTCCGAACCCCGTCGGCGGCGAGGGCAGCGAGGTCTGTGTCTGGGCCGAGGTCACCGGTGACGTCGGCCCGGGGTATTGCATGCTCAACGACATGTAGTCCGCCTGGGGGCCCCGCAGTCACGTCCTGCGGGGGCGGGAAAACGCACGGAGGAGTGGGGAATGTGACCGGCCGGCCCGAGGTCAGGTACGACTTTTCTGCGGCGGAAGAAGTGCGCGCAGCACTTCGGCGCCTGAGCGAAGAACTGGGGAAACTGGCTACCTTGCGCAAGAAGAAAATGTCGGTAGATCTCGACGGTCCTGACAGGGCGCCGTACACGACGCCTTGGCGCGGGCAGCGTCGGGAGAGTTTCCAGTCCAATTTCCGGCAGGAGCATGCGGAGTTGGAGCGTTTGGCGGCAGAGGCGACGAGGCTGCGTTCCGCGGTGGAAGCCGCGACGCGTGAAGCGCATAGAGCTCAGTCTCGGCATCACTGAGGGGGCGAGATGGGAGCCGCGTCCGCGACGCCGGAGAAGCTCGTTGAGTACTCCGATGCGATGACCCATGCTACGGGAGAGCTGGCGGCTTGGGTGCGAGGGGTGCTGAACCGCCGCATCTTCGACTACCAGAGCGGGGCCATCGACTTTGGGAACGACATTCCCGGACTGTCCGGAAGCCATCGGGGGCGGGACACGATCGGTATCGAGGTCGACTCCCTCCTGACCAGGATGTATGCCACGGATCAGCAGGTGAGGGCCGTGGGGGACGCCTTCGCTCGCGCTGGCGGCTACTCGACCCTCGATCCGCCCTTCCAGTTGCTGACCGTGGTCCACACGACGGACGCCGCGCTGGATGCCAACAGTCCGCTGGGAATCGCCAGGCGCCTGCTCGGCAACTCCGGCGCGCTGCACCCGATCAATGTGTCCCCGGAGCAACTCAAGGCCGTCAAGGAGGCATCGGCGGAGACCGGAGTGAGTGAACGGCTCCTCCTGGCCATCCTGTGGCAGGAACAGCAGTGGTACCAGAACGACGAGCCCGGTCTGTGGGGGCCGGAGAGGGTCGCCGCATTCTATGCGGACTTCTACGGTCAGGTGGCAAGTAAGTGGGGATATTGGCTGGGGGGCTGGTCGTCCGACGAGCAGGACAAATCGCTCGGGATCACTCACCTGAAGCTGGGCACGGTGCGCAGGGTGATGGAGGCGAATCGCGCCGCCTTCACCATGGACGGGCGGTTTCTCGGAGACCTCAACGACGGGCAGTTGCTCGCCTACGTCGAGCGGAATCCGGATGAGGACATCCGCATCACGGCGTATTACATGAGGTTGATGAGCGAAAACCCCCACGGTGCGAGTTCCGACAAACAGCTGTTCATGCTGTACGCGTACGACAAGGAGGCACGCCGTGATGCGAACGCGAGCTACCACGACGGCGACGGTCTCGCGAACTACCGCCCTCGCGCCCTCAACTGGGACCACCTGCAGCAACCCCTGGACGACGCCGCGGCCTGGGCGTCCCTGGCCGAAGCCCAGCGCCGCCAGGCTCTCGCCCAACTCGCCTCGGAGACCCCACGAGGCCGCCCACTGGACCTCCATCCCCTCTACGCGCCGCCGGGCGTGGCCACGAAGACCACCGGCACGTATCCGTGACGCGTCTTGTCGGGGTCGCGTGGCGCCCTCTTTGCCCAGCGGGTCAACAGGTACGCACGGGTGGTCAATGCCTTGGCGCGCAGGGTGCGGCAGGGTCGGGCAGGGGGCTCCCTGCCGGGACCCGTTCCGCCTGTCGTGCCAGCGCCTTTTGGCGAGCCCGGTGGCAGGCCGACACCGCTACGACGACGAGATGATCACCGAATGGCCAAGCCCTATGAGCACGTCAACTACGACTTCGGCGCAGCCGCCGACGTGTCTTCCCTGCTCGCTGAAGCCACACGTCGCATCAACGAGTTCGGGAACCTGCGGACCAACCAGGGCAAGATCCGGCTGGGGGTCCATCCCTGCGACAACTGGCAGGGTGTCCGGCGCGGCCTGTTCGACGGAAAGGTCGCGTCCGAGCAGGCGACGCTGCGCGGACTGGCCGGCGAGGTGCACAGCCTGCTCCGCGCCGTCGAGCAGGCCACCGCGGAAGCGCACGCGGTGAACACCGGCGCCCACTAGCGAGGAGATCCGACATGGCCCCGCCACCCGGTTCCGGCACGGCCTCCGCCAACCCGGCCCTGCTCACCGCCTACTCCGACGCCTGCACACACGGCGCCCAGGAACTCCAGAACTGGATACGCGCCGTGCTGGCCCCCGCCTTGGAGAGATACCTGACAGGCGCCACGGCGAGGCAGGACGGAGTGAACGTCGACATCGCCGCCGTCAACCGGCTCGTCGGTGTCGTTCAGGACCGCCTGCCCCGGCACATCGCCTCCGTCTACTACACCGACCGGGACGTCCGCCGGGTCGCGCGTCTCTTCGAGGAGGCAGGCACCAGCGGCGGCCCGCTCTTGCCCGGCGTACCCCTCGGCCCGCTCCCGACGCCTGGCACACCGCCCCCCAACCACATCGTACACACGACGGACGGGACGCTGGACCGGTTGGACACCCAGGACGGCGCCCTGCTGGCCCGCCGCCTCGACGTCGCCATGAACCTCGGCGGGCCGGTCCTGAAGACGTACATGAGCCAACTGGCGCAGTACGCGGACGACCCGCTGTTTTGCGCCGGCTACTACAACGCCCTCACCCGCGCACAGTTGGAGCATCTGCCGTGGAGCGCCACCACGGCGCAAGCGCTGGCCACGGCGTTCGCGAGCGGCCAACTCTCGCGCGGTGCGCAGGTCGACATCGCCTATGTCCTCATTGACCGGGACAACGGCGGCGAGGTCCCGACCGCTGTCTTGGCCGGCCTGGCCGCCAACCCGCAGGGCGCCGCCAACTTCACCCGGTACTTGCTGAGCGACCGGAAGGCGCTGAAGGTTTTCCTGCGCGGCCGGGGCTGGGGCGAGGGGTATCCCGGGTTCACCAGTAACCAGCAGCAGGCGGCCTTCATGCGGGGGCTGCTGCGGGTGTTCGCCTCGGCGGAGTCGACAATGACGCCGGACGAGGTGCGATCGCTGGTCGGTGTGGTCGCCGAGAACCTGCCGAAGGGCCTTGACGTCAAGGTCGCGCAGGCCGTCCAGGAAGATCTCCGGAGATTTCTCGTCGTCTCGACCGCCCGCCTGCTGCCGAAGCCTCCCGCCCCGGAACCGGGCGTCCCGTACCAGGTCACCCTCAACAGTTGGGCCGAGAAGTACGGCATGGCGATGCACGGCCTGGTGCCGTACGTGACCTGGCTGCAAGGGATCTATCAGGACAACCAGAAGGCGAACGCCGAACTGCACAACTGGATCGAGAACATCGCCCTGGGAGCTGTGGGAGTCGTCCTTACCGGTGGCGCCACGGCACCGGCTCTCGTCTATGCCGCGAACGGCCTCTATGGTGGCGCGGCGGGCGAGATCCAGGGGCACCTCGATCACCTACTCGGCCTGGGGACCGGACCCAAGGGCCCGCTCAACATGGAGAACGAGCTGCACAAGGGCGCCATTCTCGCCATGGTCGTCGCGGTGTACGGAAGGGGGCTCGGTGATCGCAGCCTGCCGGACATCCTGCGGGACACGGGCCTGGGGCACTTGCTGTCGTCGGTGGAGCAGGGGCACTGGCCCGATCCGGTGAGCGACAAGTGGGCCACGGCTCAGAAGCTGCGCATGGGTCACGGCGGTACCCGGCTGCAAATGCTGCTCGACGCTCTCCAGTCTCACTTCAAGTAGTTGCCGACGCAGGGGCGTCTCGGAGCCAGCAGGTGGTGGAGAAGGCGTCGAACAGCACCCGTCACGTCACTTGCGTCGGCACAGCCCGGTAGTCGTCGTGTGCGGTAACAGCCGGTGGACGGCCTCGCCCTCTCACGCCCGCAGGGCGCGCCAGGTGTTCACGCCGACCTGGCCGTCGACGCGGAGGCCGTGGACGCGCTGGAAGTGCTTGACCTCGGTGAGGGTGTCCGCGCCGAAGTCCCCGTCCACGCCGGCCGGGCCGATGTTGTAGCCGCGGGCCCTGAGGATGCACTGGACCTCCTTCACGCGGTCGCCCTTGTTGCCGTAGACGGTGAGGGCGGTGCCCGAGTAGTACGTGCATGACTTCCAGGGCTCGGGCGCGGGGGTCGGCTTGGGGGGCGGCGGCGCGGGGGCCGTGGTGGTGTGGGTGGGTTGGCCGGGGCCCGGATCCTGAGGAGGGGCAGGGGTGTTGGTCGCGGCCGGAGGCTGTACGGGTGGGGCGCCGCTGCCGCCCGGCGGTTGAGCCGGAGGCGCGGCCGACGTGGGATGCCGTGTCGCCGTGTGCCGCGGCTTCCCGAGGGAGGTGTGCGAGGGCGATGACGTCGCCGTGGCCGAAGAGCGCTGTCCTGCACGCGAGTTGGCGGCGCCACCGCCGTGTCCTGACCCCTGCCCCAGGCCGAGGACGGCAGCGGCTGCTGCGGCCACGACCGCCACGGCCAGCGGCCACCGCCGCTTGGCACCGGGCTGCTCCGGCGTGCGCTCCGGTGTGGTGCGGCGCAGGACCGTCAACTGGTCCATGGGAGGCACCACCACGGCCGTTCCTCGCCACTCGGCCCGGCTGTCGATCACCTCGGCGATCTGCTCCGGCCACGTCTCCCCGCGGGTGTGCTCCCGCGTGACATCGGCGACGTCCTGCGGGCTCGGCCGCCGCGCCGGGTCCTTGTCCAGGCATTGGGCGACCAACTCGCCGAGGGCCGCGTCGCGCTGCCGCACCGCGGTCAGCACATCGTCGCTCGGCGGCGCGTAGATGACCCGGTGGATGATGTCGCCGCTGATTCCCTCGCCGAAGGGCGCGGAGCCGGTGACGGCGACGGCGAGTACCGAGCCGAGGGAGAAGACGTCGGAGGCCGTGCTGACCTCGTGGCCGTTCGCCTGCTCCGGCGACATGAAGGCCGGCGTCCCCAACTGCTGCCCGGTCATGGTGAGGGAGCTGGCGTCGACGGTGTGTGCGACGCCGAAGTCGATGACGCGGGTCCCGTCAGGCCCCATCAGGACGTTGGACGGTTTCAGGTCACGGTGCACAATGCCGGCGGCGGAGATCGCGGTGAGCGCCTGCGCGATCTCGTATGCCAGCCGCCACACGACCGGTGCGGGCAAGGGCCCGTAGCCCAGTACGGCGTCGGCCAGGCTGAGGCCGGGCACGTAGGCGTTGGCCATCCACAGGAGTTCGTCCTGGTCGAGCCCGGTGCCGAGCAGTTCGGCGGTGTAGGCGCCGTGCACCCGGCGTACGGTCTCGATCTCCCGCTCGAAACGGCGCCGGAACCGTTCGTCCTCGGCGTACTCCGAGCGGATGACCTTGACCGCGATCAGCGAGGAACTCGCGTACGTCCCCTCCGCGGACGCGTCCCGCGCCAGGAACAGCCGCCCCATCCCGCCTCCGCCCAGCCGGGCCAGCACGCGGTACGGGCCGATGTCCCGCGGGTCCGAGCGGCGCAGTGGCTGCGCGCCGAGCAGCGCGCAGTCCTCGGCTGTCACTTCGGTGGGGTGCTGCTGTCCGGTTCCGGCCGGGACCGGATCGGTGTCGGGCATGAGGGCTCTCCCGGGCGTCGTCTGCCGACCCTGCGAGGTCGGGGTATCCTCAGTGCGTTCCACCCGCGATGTCGATGGCTTTGAGGATGCGCTGCACCTGGCCCTGGAGGTCGTGCAGCGAGGTCTGCATCTTGTCCAGGTCCCCCTTCGCCTGGGGCCACACTTCGTTGCGGAACCTCTGCGCCAGCGGCCCGTCCCAGTGGTTGGGGTCGCTCAGGGTCTGGCCGTGCTTGTTCAACTTGGCGATGGCCGACGCGAATTCGCCGGTGATGAGACCCATCATGCTCGTGACTTCCGCGTGGGCGGCGTCCGTGGAAAGGATCCTTGCCATGTCGCTCTCTCCTTGCTGAACGGTATGTCGGGTCTACCGAAATTCTCGGATCCGGTGCCCGCGGGCGTCATTGATCCCCAGCGCACAGCCCTTGGCCGCGCGCGCAACGCCGGTCAGCGCGCGAGCTGTACGCCCGCCGCGGTGCCGTCGGTGACCAGGTAGCCGCGGCCCGGTACGGGGGCCATGCGGTCATGGCGGGGGAGGGCGGCACCCAAGAGGTCGCCGTCGAGGTCGTGGTCCGGGACGAGCAGGATGCCGCAGCGGGCTTCACGGGCGCGCTGGGTCCAGTGACCGTAGGTGCGCCGCAGTGCCTCGGCGCGGCCGGCCGCGATGAGGTGGCAGCCGGGGGCGGCGGCCGACAGCCAGCCCTCCAGGACCCCTGGTCCGTCCTCCACCGCTTCGGCGTCGTCGACCAGGAGCAGGGTCGGGCCGGGCAGCGCGGACAGGGCGTCCCGGAGGCCGTCGTAGTCGGTGACGAGGGCGGTCAGCCCGGACACCTCACGCAGCGGTGAGCGGCGGGGGGCGAACGCCACGACGGCGGGCGGGGCAGGGGCCGCCATCACCTGGCGCGCGATGGAGCACAGGGCGGTGCTGCGGCCCGTGCGCTGCGGTCCCGCGATGAGCGCGTGCTCGCGCTCGTACAACCGCAACGTGGCGTGGTCCCGTGTGTCGGCGTCCAGGCCCACGGGGATGGTCCAGGGCTCGGCGACCACCGAGGCGGGTGCCGCCAGACCGGAGAGGGGGAGCTCGGTGGGCAGCAGGTCGACGCGGGGAGCGCTGCGGGCGGCTCCGGGCCAGCGGGCGGCGGTAGCGGCCGCGGCGGCCGCGATGTCCTCACCCGGCCAGGCGATCTGGATCACGTGACGGTTCGCGGCGACCAGCGCCCGGCCCGGTACGTAGGTGGGGACCGAGCCGCGCGGCACGTCGAAGTAGCCGTACTCGGCGGGGTCCGCCAGGCGCATCAGCAGCTTCTGTTGGGTCAGCGCCGCCCAGGCGCCGGGCACCGAGCCCGAGCGGTCCGCAGTGACCGCGAACCGGATGCCGACGGCCGGACCGTCGGCGTAGACCCGGGCCAGCTCGTCGATCAGGTTCATCCCGGTGGTGTCCTTGCCGAAGTCCGAGATCAGGGCGCCGAGGTTGTCCAGCAGCACGAGCCAGTCGGGTAGGCCCGCGCCGCCACTCGACTTGCGCCGGTCGAGTTCCCGGCGCAGCAGCCTGACCAGGCGTACCTGCCGCTCGCGCTCGGCCGGCCCGATGTGGGCGCCGGTGTGCGGGAGCACGGTCAGCGGCGCCAGATCGCCCGCGCCGAGGTCGAGAGCGAAGATGTGGCACCGGTGGGGTGGTGCCGAGCCCGCGGTGGCCAGGGCGAGCGCGGCGAGGGCGGCGGTCGTGCCGGTGCCGCCACCGCCGTAGATCACGAGGTTGCCGGCCGCCGGGTCCCAGCCGACGGGGTACTGGCGCTGCCGGTCGGGGTCGTCGGCGAGGGCGTACGCGGGCAGGCCGGCGGCCTCCGTCTGCAGCCCGCGCTCGGCGACGGGCGGCAACTCGCCGTGGCGTACGACGCCGGGCAGCGGGTCAGGCCAGGGGCGGCGGGGCTCGGCCATTCCCGCGAGCCCCGCGGCCTCCCGGGCGGCCGCGACCAGCCGTTGCAGGTCGGTGGCGCCTTCGCCACCCTGGTCGGCCGGTCCGACGGCGGGCAGACCGAGCAGGAAGGGTACGGCGGTCACCGGGGCGGTCGTCGGGAGCAGCGAGGTGACGCCGGTGGACAACGCGGTCTGCACAGGCAGGACTTCACGGGCGCTGAGCCGGTAGAAGGCGCGTCCCCACTGACGGCTGCCGATCCCGGCGGCGGCCGGGCTGTCGATCACGTCCTGGGAGTCGCCGGTGCTCTCCAGCCGGAGCGCGATGCGAAGTTTGACGTTGTTCTTGATGGCGTCGCTGACCGAGCCCGTGGGCCGCTGGGTGGCCATGATCAGGTGGACGCCGAGGCTACGGCCGCGCTGGGCGATGCTGACCAGCGAGTCGACGAAGTCCGGCAGGGCCTTGACCAGGGTCGCGAACTCGTCGATGACCACGGCCAGCCGGGGCATCGGCTCCAGTTCCGCCCGCCCGCCGTCCCGCAGCCGCTGATAGTCGCGCACATGGCTCAGACCCGCCCCCCGCAACAGGCGCTCGCGGTGGTGGATCTCGGCCTCGAGGCAGCGCAACGCCCGTTCGCTGAGCTGCTCGTCAAGGTCGGTGACCAGGCCGACGGTGTGCGGAAGGGCGGCGCACTCGTCCAGCGCGCCGCCGCCCTTGTAGTCCACCAGGGCGAAGGTCAGGTGCTCGGGGTCGGCGTCGACGGCCATGCTCGCGATGAGCGTGCGCAGCAGCTCGCTCTTGCCGGAACCGGTGGTCCCGGCGATGAGGGCGTGCGGTCCGTCGTCGTCGAGATCGACGGTGAACACCTCTCGCTCGGTGACCCCGAGAACCGCCTGGACCCGCAGCCCGGGGGCGCGTTTTCGCCATTGCTCGGCCACCTCGGCGCCGCGCGCCTCGACCAGGTCCAGGAGGGGGAGCAGCGAGATCCGGTCGGGCAACCCCGCGCCCTCGACCCCCAACTCCGGGTCCTCGAAGCGGGCCAGCGCCCTGGCCGTCGCCCGCGCCTCGGCCTGCGGCACTCCGTTGAGCAGGACCTTCCCGACGACCTCCCCGGAGGCCACGTCGCGTACCCGGCCCGTACCCTCGGCCGAGGCGGTGATCACGCTGGTGCACAGCGCGGGCAGCCGCTGCGTCAGCACCAGCCCGCCGCAGCGTGGGGAGCCGCCCGCGAGCAGGTCCCGCAGCCGGTTGGGGCGACCCTCCAGCAGCGTGGCACCGTCCACGACCACCAGGAGCACGGCACCGCCCGTGTCCTGGGTGCCACGCGCCGCACCGCCAGCTTCCGCGCCGGGCGCGGCCGCGAGTAACTGCCGTGCCAGCGCGTCGGTCTCTTCGGGGCCGACGGCCACCAGGCGGGCCGTCCCGGACCGTGCATCGGCGCCGTGGGGCAGCCACTTCGTCCAGTCCCAGTCGGTGAGCCGGTCGGGGTCGGTGAACACGGCGACCGTCACGTCCGCCGGTCCGCTGTCCACTACGGCCTGGCACAGCAGGGACCTCGCGACGGCCAGGCACGCCTTGCGGTTCCCCTCGAACCCCACCGCCTCGCCGGCCGAGACTCCGACCACGACCGGCACCTGCGAGGTGGTGGACCGCGCGCCCAGTATGGCGGCCGGTTCCGGCGCCGGCTGCGGGTCGGAGCCCGCCAGCCGCGGCGACCAGGGCAGGTCGGCGGTGCCGGCCACCACCCTCAGGAAGTCCTCGGCGCCGGGGCGCCGTTCCCACAGCCGCACCCCCGGGGCGGCGGCCCGGTAGGCGACTTCTGCCGGGTCGGGGTGGGCCTCGCGGCGCTCCCGGACCGCGGCGGCGTGCCGATCGGCCACCGTGAGCTCGAACTCCGCCAGCCGGACGGCGTATTCGCGCATCCCGCGGCGCAGTCCCGACCTGCCGCGTATCCGCTCCTCGATGAAGTTCCCCACGAACATCAGCGGGGTCAGGGCCGCGAGGACCGCGTAGCGCATGTCACCGGTGAGGGCGACGGTCGCACCGGCGAGGGCCAGCGGGGCGAGCATGCTGGAGAGGCTGAAGGGCGCCTTGTGCGTGTTCGGGGGCGGCGCCGGCACGACGACGGGGGACTCCTCACCCGAACGGCCCACGCGTGGTGCCCGGTTGAACGGCAGCGTGCCGCCGGGCCCTGCCTCACGGACGGGGTGGACGCGCTGCACGGGGCCGAGCTGATCGGGCGGCAGCACCCGGACCAGGACCTCGCCACCGAGCGACACCAGGTCGTCGGGGGCGACGCGTACCGCGTGGTGGATACGGATGCCGTTGACGTCCGTGCCGTTGACGGAGCCGAGGTCGGTGACCGTCACCTGCCCGTCCGGCAGGACGTCGAACGCGCTGTGCAGACGGGACACCCCGGTGGCGACGACGCGTACGTCCGCCTCGGCGCCCCGCCCGACGACGGTCCGGCCCATGGCCAGCGCGACACCGCAGCCCGCCTCCAGACCGCCCACCAGCCGCAGGACGGCAACGGGTTTGAACAGGGCCGGGGTATGGCCTCCGGAGGGGCTCACCCTCGATCCGTGGACTAGACCGGACTCGCTCAGCACTGTCTGCGGGGGCACCACACGGCCGTCGATGTCAACCCCACCGCCGGGCAGGCCCACAGCCGCCATCAGGTCTTCCACCAAGGCGTCGGGCCGCCCGAGCCGCAGCTCGAGCTCCCGCTCGCGATCACCCTCGGCACAGACGATCCGCACGGCGCGCTGCCTCCCACTCGGTCCGGATACGACGGGCGCGGCGAGTCTTGCGCACCGGGGCGGACCGGTCATCGACCACGCGTGCAAGGCACTTGACGCGCAGCGCAGATGACGCGTGACTCGTGGTCAGCGATGAGGTCAGCCGCGAAGCCGCAGTCTGCGGTAGGCGCCGGGCGTCACACCGTAAGCGGACTTGAAGGTCCTGTTGAACACCGCGGGGTCCCGGAACCCCCACCGCGATCCGATCTCGCACACGCTCCGTCCGGACAGCGACGGCTCGGCCAGATCCCTGCGGCAGTGCTCCAGACGGCGTTCGCGCAGGAACCCGCCCACGGTGTGCCGTTGCTCCTGCTGGAACACGTGGTGCAGGTACCTCAGCGAGATGTGGTGGGCGCGCGCGATGGAGGGGGGCGACAGATCCGGGTCCGCCAGGCGGCGTTCGATGTATCTCTTGATCTCCGTCACCAGCGCGTTCGTCCGCGAGGTAGCCGGTCCAGGAGGGTGCGACGCAGCCGTGCCGCTCGGCGGCGAGCCGGACTCGCTGCCGAGGAACGCGTTCGTGAGGCTGATCGCCGCATTTCCCAGCCAGGCCGTGTGCGCCGTCTCGACGAGCGGTGCCTGCGCGGCGAGTCCTTCGAGGAAGGACGTGAGGAGGGCCGCCGGCCCCGAGCGCGTCGGCGCGGGGCGCCCGTTCATGACGCGAAGAACCTCCCCGGGCAGGGGGAGCGCCGATTCGGGCAGGTGCAGGGCCGCCGCTCGGGCCTGTCGCCCTCCCACGGCGGACAGTTCGGCACTCTCGGAAGGCCCCGCCAGCACCATGTGACCGGGCTCCAACCGGACCACCGTCCCTTCAACCCGCACCTCGAGGGCTCCGCAGGCGGCGTGGACCAGGTACCACGTGGCTGGGCCGTCGGCGGCCGGCCGACGGCCCAGAGCCGACATGGCGGGCAGCCCGGGCGGGCGTAACAGCGACAGCCGCACCGGCCCGAAGTCCACCTGGTGATGCTCCGGCCAGCCGCTGTCGTCGGCCCGCGGTGCCTCCGGCTCGTAGTGACGGGTTGTCGTGCTGTCGGATGCGTGCATGTCCTGTTCCCCCCGAAACATGCCTGGAACTCTGGGCACTTGCGGCGGCGACCGCGGTCGGAGTGGGAAAGGCAGTAGGTGAGCTGAGCCCCCGGCCGGACCTGTGGTTGCCGTCCAAGCTTTGGCCTCGATGGTGGGCTGGGCGGGCGGGCGCGGGGAAGCGGCGACGGACAAGTGCCCCAATCGCGGGACGATCCAGCCGCTGAGCTGCGGGGACGCTCGGCGACTGGGTAGCGGCGTGGGACGCCCGTGAGATATTTGGGTAGGGGAGGAGGTGACGTGGTGCGCTGGCGACCGCTGCCGAGGGACATGCCGATCGAAGTGGCCCGGCTGGTGAGGGACATGCGCCGGCACATGGACCGGAGCGGGGTGAACACCGCCACGCTCGCCTCCAAGACCGGGTACAGCCGCAGTTCCTGGACGCGGTACCTCAACGGCCGCAGACTGCCGCCCTGGCCGGCGGTCGAGGGGCTGGGACGGTTGGCGCAGGCCGACTGGGAGCAGTTACGCGTGCGGTGGGAGTCGGCGGCCCATGCCTGGACCCCGGCGAGCCGGACTGGTGGAGCCGATCCGCGCGACGATGCGGCCGACGCACGGCAACAGGCCCCGCAGGGACCGGCTGAGCGTGCGGAGGCGCCCGGAGAGGCGACCGCCGGGTCCGCGCCGACTGCGGGCGCGCCCCGGTGGATCATCCCCGGGAGATACGGGTGGAGTGCTGCCGCGGTGGTGGCGGTGGCGGCCGCGAGCTGCGCCCTGCTGGTCGGCCTTCTCTTCTTCCGCCCCTGGTCTTGGTCGGGCGCCGGCCGACCCCCGCAGGGCGCTCCCTCCGGAGCTCCGGCCTGGCCGTGGGCGCTCGCATCCGGTACGGACCAGCAGGCCGCGGCGTGCCGGTCGGCCGGCTGCCGGGGCCTGGACCCGTACAGGGAACGATGCGACCGTGACCGCGTGGTCGTGAACCGTCTGACCGCCTACGGCCACGTGCTGGCCCTGTGGTATAGCCCGGCCTGCCTGGCAAGCTGGGCGGAGATGGAAACACCCGAGGGGTCGACGGACTTGGAGGTCACAGTGAACGGCGGCGGCCTGGAGGTGGCCGGCCCGGGAAGGGCGTACACGGCGATGGTGGGCAGCGGGCCCGGCGCGGTGCGGGCCACCGTCCTCGTCGACGGTCACCAACTCGGTGTCGGACGCTACGACAGTTGGCTCGACTCTGTCACCGGCAGAGAGCCAGGGTGACACTCCTGGTGCGCAGTTGGTGGAATGTCCCTTCGTCGTAGACCTCGTAACAGCCGTCCTGGTCCACCCGCAGAGGCAGGTCGTAGCGCTCGCCCTGGTAGACCGTCCACCGGCCCACAGCGACCAGGCGCTCCAACACTGCACCCCACGTGGCAGACCCGACGATTCCGTCCGCCGACAGTTGGTGGTTGCTCTGCCAGACCCGGGTGACACCGGCCGCGGCCTGGTCGTAGGTGCAGGTGACGCCGGACTGGGAGACGTAGCCGTCGGCCCACAGGACGCTCTGCCACAGGCCGACGACGTCGCTGCGCGGCGTGCGCCCGACCACCAGTTGCGGGGAAGCTCGCAAACCGTCGGCTAAGAGCACGTCGTCGCGGGAGCCGAGCCGACTCCGCGCCAGGCCGCTCCCGGAGCACGCTGCCGCTATTAGCAGCACACACAGCGCGGTACGCACCGCGGCCCTACCGCTCATGGGACTGTCATAGCGCCGACCCGCCCTGCTAGGAGTGCCGTTGGCGTGAATTGATTGTCCGTCACGCTCTGGACTGTCCGAAGTCGCTACGGTGAGACAGGTAGAGCGAAGCTTCGCAACAGCGGCTCGGGGGCAGGCGTGACGGAGTGGAAGCCGTTGCCGGACGGTCTTGCGTCCGACATCGGGCGCCTGGCTGTCGAGTTACGGACATTGAAAGACAGCTCCGGGCTCAGCCTGGCCCGTCTCGCCGAGCGCACGCTCTGCAGCAAGTCCTCCTGGGAGCGCTACCTCAACGGCAAGGCCCTGCCTCCGCAGCATGCTGTGACCTCCTTGGGGAAGCTCGCCGACGCCGACTTCACCCGACTCCTGGCGCTGTGGGAACTGGCGAACAACGCCTGGCACGGTCACGACGACGGCGACATGCCCCCCGTGACGTCGGCAAAGACGGCCGCCGAGCCATCGGCCCCGCGCGCCGACGAGCCCGTGCCCGTCGCTACGCAATCCACCCCGGCGCCCCCCACGGACAGTGCTCCCGCTGGCTGGAGGCAAACCGGGGTACCGTCCGTCGGCGAGCACCTTCAAGGCCGTCGGAAGTGGGCCGTCATCGCCCTGGGTGTCTGCCTGGTGACGGGCGGCGTCCTGTTCGGTGTGCCGGGCAGCGGTTCCGGCCCGCACGGCAAGTCCGACCCGGCGATCGCGACCACCAGGCAACTCGACGTGAACTGCTTCGCCGACAGTTGCACAGGCAAGAACCCCAAACTTGCCGGTTGCGGCGGCGACTCCTGGACCGCCGCACTCACCGAAAGCGGATCGGTCTACATCGAGTTACGCTACAGCGACGCCTGCAAGGCCGCCTGGGCCCGCATCAGTTGGGCCAAGCCCGGCGACATCGCCCAGATCGTGGGCCCGGCAGGCAGGAAGTACGAGGGCAAGGTCCACTACGCCACGGACAATTTCAGCGCGATGATCGCGGCCCCCAGCCCTTCGGAGGCCCGAGCCTGTGCCCTGCTCACCACCAGGGTGCGGTTCTGTACCGACCCCGGTGGCACCCAACACCTCACTGAGGCCCCGAACCCACCCACCTCAACGCCGTAGGCGCTGGATCGCGCCAGGCAAGCAGATCGGGGTACGCCTCAGCCCTCACTCCGACGGTGCTCCGTGTGCCCCGCCGTGGACCGACGCACTGTCCGAGGCCGACAAGCCTGATGATCTGGCCTCATGGCCCCGGCGGTGGCCAGTCGGTGGCCGGACGCCTTAGGACGACCTCGCACGAGCCAACACAGGTCAACCATCTGCGCATGTTCTGACCAGGCAGGACAGCATCAAACAGCACGACCAAGCACCACGCAGCACGAACGCTCGCGGACTCGTAATGCACGGGTCCCGGGTTCGAATCCAGTCGCCCCGCGACACCCGTCCGGGGGCTTGCAAGCGCTCGACAAGCCGCTCCGAATCAGGGACTTTTCAGGGACTTTCAGCTCTGTCCCGGGGACTTTCCAGGGATTTTCCGCTGGGTAAGCGGAAAAGGCCCTGACAGCTTCGAAAGACACAAAGCCCCAGGCCAGAGCCTGTTTGACGCATCTCACCAGGCTGTGTCCCCGTGCAGTCCACATGGGCTGGGTGATGACGCGCGGATGAGGCCCTGGCGGCCGCCGCGAGAGCCACTCACGGCAGTGCCGCCATGGGTGCTGTTCCGTGGCCCAACTCGCCCTGGAACAGCGCCACTTGGCGGCGTCGCCGCACCCCCTAGTACGTGTAGAACCCCGACCCCGTCTTCCGCCCCAGCCGGCCCGCCTCGACCATGCGCTGGAGCAGCGGGGGAGCGGCGTACAGCGGCTCCTTGTACTCGGCGTACATGCCGACGTCTGAGGTGATCGGTCTGCTGAGGGTGCGCATTTTGGGGCGAATGCCAGTGTGTTTCAGTAGGGACGGCCAAGTCTCGGTGCTTCAGGGTTCACGGCATGTCGCGCCGGCTCATCCCGGCCATCGGCCGCAGCGGGGCGCGCGGGGTGGGAAGCATTGCTCGGGCCGTGCGTGGACGCTGCGCACGATTCGGGGTTGGTTGCGAAATTGCGCAGGCTGCCCAATGCCACGAGCCAGGACTGTCGTGTGTGGCGTTTGTGGAGACCCCATAACCGGGGTGTGGTCAGTATGGGTCCTCAGAGGGTGGGGATTTTTGCTCGGCGTGGGAGGAGCGGTCTGTAGGCGACTTGCGGTGCGAGTCCGGGAACGCCGGGGTGAGTGTGGCACGCGAAGCGGGAGCGAAGACTCCCTCCAGAGCTGACTACCTGTCAGTAAAGTCAGCATTGGGTCAGCATCAGTCCGATCAAAGCTGACTACGGCTGGCGAAACCTGCACTTCGAGGTGCGGTGGAACCAGCGGTGTGAAGGGGGTTTGCTCCGCCTGTCTGCGCGAACCGGGCGGGGTGTGTTTCGCCTCGCCCGGCGCTACGCGTGACGGACTGTGAAGTACCTGTTCAGCGCACTCGACCCCGTGGTTTTAGCGGCACCGGCGGCAGTTCGGGTGCAGGGAGGGGCGCCCCGTCGTAACCCTTCACTTCCCCAAATCTCGACCCGTTCATCCAGTCCTCCCGGGCCTGTTTGATATCGTCCTGGGTACGCCCGACGAAGTTCCACCACATATCGAGCCCCATCGCTGTTCCTGCTGGTCAGCGGGGATCGAGCCCCCTGCTGGTCAGCAATAGGTCAGCATCGGTCGTGGGGAGTCGTTCGGCATGGCGCAGAGTTCCTTGCCCAGGGGCATGGGGTCGTTCTTCAAGGAGTGCGGGCATCCGCAGTCTCGGTGGGCGAAGTGCCCTCATCCATACAAGATCCGGTACCAGTCGGCGACCGGGAGTCAGACAGAGGAGTCCGGGTTCGCGAGCCAGGACGACGCCATCGAGCGTTTGACAGAGGTCTACAAGGAGAAGAAGGCGGCACGGCGGTCGGACACCAAGGCGGAGCGCATCCGCAAGTATGGGTCGATGCGCTTCGCGGATTACACCGAGGAGTGGAAGGCCGGGCAGCGGCACCTGGCTGTCCCGTCGGTGCGCCACCTCGACTCGCTCCTGGAGCACCACATCTACCCGGCCCTCGGTAGCCGACGGATGAACTCCTTCGACCACAAGGTCGTTGACGGTTTCATCCGCACCATGGAACGCAACGGCGCCGGCTTGGCCACTCAGTCCAATGCCTTCGACAAGGTGCGGGCGATCCTTCTCGACGCCCACCGACTGGGCCTCTTTCCGGACAACCCCGTTGCTGGGGTCAAGGCGCCGCAGTACGACCCCGCGAAGGCGGTGATCCCGTCCCCGGGCCAACTGCGTGGCATACGTACTGCCGGCGACGACGCATTCATGCTGATCGTCGACTTGATGAGCGGCTGCGGCCTGCGGAACGGCGAGGCGGCCGCCGTGAACCTCAGGAACATCGTGGCGGATGACGTGTACCGGGTCAGTGAGCAAGTCGTCATGTCCACCCGGCAGTATGGGCCGCTCAAGCACCGGAAGCCGGGGGAGTACCGCGATGTTCCCCTCCCGGCGCGGGTCAAGAATGCGATCGAGTGGTACGCCGAGACGTACGGAACGGTCGACGGTTACTTGCTGCGTCAGGCTACTGACCGCAGTCGGCCGTACCCGCACTACGCGATGGACAACCAGTGGCGCCGGATCAGGGCATCGGGCACGGTGGACATCCCTGAGGGGATGGTCCTCTACGGGAACCGCCACTTCTTCGCGTCGAACTGCCTGAGCAACGGCATTCCCATCACAGACGTTGCTGAGTGGATGGGGCACAGGAGCATCGACGTCACATTCAAGATCTACCGGCACCTCATGCCCGGTTCGATCAGCTCCGCTGCCCAGATCCTTAACGTCGGCCTCGTCGCGTGAATGGATGGGTGCATCAGGCTGTGTCCGGTCGTGCTGTAGAACTCAGATTTGATTCGCGGTGTCGCTGAATATGCACCTGCAGTAGCGGGAATCACCAGCGCCTGATCCGATCCTTGAGCAGCAAGGGCTGAGCTTTTACTCCATCGAGACGGCGAACTAGGCCTGGGGGTAGAGGCGTTGGACTGTGCGCAGCGAACGCGCAGGATGCGATGAAGTGCCTGTGGGTGTTTTAGCTCGCCGACGGCTTGAAGTCAACGACCTTTCGGTCTGCTTCGCGCTGCTGCGTGAAACTGTGTCCCCAAAGATATCGTTGCCTGGTTCGCCCCACCGGCGCCCCTCCAACAACTTTTAGGCGGCGAGGTCGAGATCGAGGATCCTGGCGGCTGTACTTATCGAGCCGGGCATCAGGTGCCGATAGATCTTGAAGGTGACATCGATGTTCTTGTGACCCATCCACTCCGCCACGTCCGTGATGGGGATTCCGTGGGTGAGGCAGTTCGAGGCAAAGAAGTGACGGAGTCCATAGAGCACCATCCCCTGGGGGACATCGTCCTGGTTTCTCTCCTTGATACGCCGCCATTGGTTGCTGAGACCGTAGTAGGGGAACGCCCGAGTGGGGTCCTTGGGGTGGCGTAGTAGGTAACCGTCGACGGTTCCGTGTTTGGTGGCGT
Organism: Streptomyces sp. NPDC028289; assembly: GCF_055565975.1. Lineage (NCBI taxonomy): Bacteria > Bacillati > Actinomycetota > Actinomycetes > Kitasatosporales > Streptomycetaceae > Streptomyces > Streptomyces sp. NPDC028289. Next base: position 113,993 of record NZ_JBVHTI010000011.1, read on the forward strand.
ACCGCTCGATGGTCTGCTTGACTCTCGCTGGCAGGGGTACGTCGCGGTAGTCGTTGGGTCGACGGTGCTTGAGGGGGCCATACTCCGCGGTGGTCTGGTTGACTTGCTCCCTGATTCGGTAGACGTCGTCGGCCACGATGTTGTCGAGGTTGACGGCGGCCGCCTCGCCGTTCCGCAGACCGCAGCCGCTCATCAGGTCGACGAACAACGTGAACGTCTCATCGCCGGCAGAGCGTATGCCTCGGAGTTGCTCGGGCGACGGGATGACGGCCCGCGTCGGGTCGTACTGCGGAGCCTTGACACCGCTGAAGGGGCTTTCGCTGAACAGACCCAGTCGGTGAGCGTCGAGGAGGATTGCGCGCAGTTTATCGAAAGCGTTGGACTGGGTGGCCAGGCCGGTACCGTTGCGCTCCATTTCCTGGATGAAACCCTCAACTACCTTGTGGTCAAAGGAGTTCATGCGCCGGCTGCCGAGCAATGGAAAGAGGTGATGCTGGAGCAGGGAATCCAGGTGACGTACGGAAGCCGGGCCCAGGTCTCGCTGACTGGCCTTCCATTCGGTAGCGTACTCCTCGAAGCGCATCATCCCGTACTTCTGGATACGCTCGAACTTCGGCTGAGAGCGATGTGCCGCCTGCTTCCCGTTATAGATCTCGGTCAGGCGAAGGACCGCTTTCCCCTGGGTTGCGAAACCAGACTCTTCCGTCTGGCTTCCGGCTGCAGACCTGTACCGGATGGTGTATAGGTGAGGACACTTGGACCACTGTGTCTGGGGGTGCTCACACTTCTTGAAGAAGGAGCCCATCCCGCGAATCATTGAACGGTGCAAATGGAGGATATCCGTTCCTGTGGTGCGCAATTTATGACGGGGAAATCTTTCGCAACTGTGCTCTTGTCTATGGGATGCGTTGTTGCCTGGTCCACGCCTCCACCTCCGAGAGCTTGAATCGGATCTTGGCGTTCCGGCCCGCTCCGAACCTATAAGGGGTGAGTCCCATTTGGGTCGCTTTCTTGTATATCCATGAAATGGATACATTCAGATAAGCGGCGGTTTCTTGCGCTGTCATGAATTGGATACTTATGTCCCCTCTGGATTGTCGGCTCTGAGATTCTCTTTGGACGCCGAGCTGCGATGGTTCAATGGTCCGGTCGATCGCCGGTTTGGCCAACCGGCGAAGGGGTGCTACATTCCGCGGCGCTGAAGGCGTCAACGGCCTGCAGGCTCTATGGCTCACGGAATGACTGGCATCGACGCCGGAAGGCTGGCGACGGGAACCGGTCGATCGTCTCGTGCGTGGGGCTTGACGATTCGACCCCAATCGCCAATCCAAGCCTCGCCCTTCGCCTGCGGCGTTGGTGGCATCCATTCCGTTGCGCGTGAAACCTGCCTGCAGGTTCTTCGTCTGCTGGTGGTACATGCCTGCCAGGCTGCTGACCAGCGCAGATAGCGCCTTCCCGGGCGGTGAGCGCGCCGCTGGCCCGGGTATGGTCCGGATTTTGATCCGAGTCTCGGCTCGACGGATGTACGCCGTCTCTTCTGAGTAGGTCTGGCCAGTGGTTGCAGATGGCCTCGTGTTCGCGGCTGGCGACCAAGTCGTCCCACGGAGCGAGGCGTGGCATCACCGGGCTCGGCTGCTGGGGCCGAGGTTGTGACCCCACGCAGGGGCGGTGACGAGCCCGACGCGGTCCGCCGGCACCTGCAGAGGCCCATCTGGTGTAATCCCTCGCGGGGGCGAGGGAAGAGTTGGAGGCGGGGGCCTGATGTACGAGCTGGACTGCACCGGCTCACGGCCGACAGTCGGTCGTTCATTCGATGCGTGGTGCCTGCCCCCATACGGATGGCGCCAGCACGACGTGTACGGCGGATGGTGTCCGCCGTCCACTCTCCGGGAGGTGTCGCCCAAGCGCGGGTGCGAGCCCGGTCGCCCAGGTTGCCCCACGCCCCGCACCGGCACAGGACCGACTGGTGCTGCAATGGGTCGCCAAGGCATCCCGTCCTCTGGTGGATCTGCATGATCCGGCCCTGGCGCGTGACGTGTTGGAGTCGCTGCGCCGCAAGCTGGACGGGGGGTGAGGCGGCGGTGGAGACGATGCGCCGCAAGCGCAAGGTGCTCGTGCATGCGCTTCACTACGCCGTGGAACGGGGTGAGCTGGGTCGTCTGGAAGGCCACGAAGATCAGGAACGTGGTGGCCGCGGCACCCACGACCCGCCGGTCGGCGAGCGGTGCCAGCCGCCGCTCCCGGAGGGTCAACGCGGCGGCCGCTTGCGGGAGTTGCCGAAGGAGGGCGGCCAGTTCGGCGAGGGCGGCCGCGCCCAGCCCGGTCACCAGCCACATCGTCGGCCGCCAGTCCGTGCGGCCGATCCCGGTGCCCAGTGGAACCCCGAGTGCCGTCGCGACCAAGCAGCGTTCGCCTGATGCACCGTCAGACTTGTGATCGCGTAGACGTGTTCAATCGACACCCTCCTGGTGCGCAGGGTGCGCCGTCGTCGGACGATCTGCAGTGCCTGGTCGGCTTGCGGGAACGGCAGTCCCGGCACGGTGGCGGCCTTGAGCCAGCGGATCTCGTCGCGGTCGTGCGCGGTGGCCCGGGTGCACAGCGGGTGACGGCGGCCCGGCGGTGGCGCGGGTCGGGCGGGCGAGACAGTCGGGCCAGCAGATCGCGTAGCTCGTCGGGGGTAGGCCCGATCACAGCCCGCGAGTTGTGACAGCTCGGCGGGGATGGGTGACGATGGAGCAGTAGGCACGTTCTTCCGTTGTGGTGATCAGCGAACTCGATACTCCATGATCACCGGAAGCCGTGCCTGTGCGCGTATCCGTCGCCCTTCACGAACCGCCCATCACCGCCGACTTGAGGTATCGGGCACATACCGGCAGCTTCAGGTCAACCGCGAGGACGACGGAGCCATGACGCCGAAGGGTGGGCGGCCAATGACCTCTCCGCTGACCCGTGTCCCTACGGGCAAAGCTGCGATGGGTGCCGCTCCGTTCCGCACAACCCCCTCTGCGGCGGGCACGTCTGGGCCCGCGGGCCGCGCGTACTCATCCATCAACAGATCATGACGCAGTGCGCGGCCAGGGGCTCTGGAAAGTGCTTGATGGTCCGTGCCATGCGCTGCCTCTGACCTGCGGCCGGCAGCACGCGCCCGCAGCGCCGCTGATGCGGACACTCCGGGCCGAATTTAGACTGACGAAGGCATAGAAAGTGCCAGATTAGGGAGATGCGCCATGGCTAAGCGAGGGAACAAGCGACGCGGCCGCAAGAAGAAGAAGGCGAATCACGGCAAGCGTCCCAATGCCTGAGCCAACCTGAGCAGAGGGCCGGACTCGACGAGACCGAGGCCGACTTTTGAAGACTGGGGGTGCTGACCTGGGCTTTCACCGGTCTGTCGGGCAGGGGAGGTGTCGGTCGTTCCGACACAGAGTCACCCTGACTTCGTGAGCAACCGCCCTCTCATCGTCGTGGAGGCCCCAGACGCACGGGGGCTGCGGGCCGTGCGCGTCCGAGGAGAGACCATCGGACCGGTCTGGTCGGCGCGCGGGCTGAGACGCCTTCTCCGGCGGGCGGGCCTGCCTCCGGACGACCTTGATGTCGACGACCCCGGCCGGGTCGACTGGGAGGCGGACAAGTCCTCCTGGCCCGACTGTCCATGGCGAAGATGTGCCGCCGGCGCCTTGATGGCGCTGGGCCTACTGGTCTCGGCCGCGGTCCTCTTTCATGTGGGCACTACGGACGCGTTCAACGCCCTGCCGTACGGCGGTCGCGTCGTGGGCGTCGCCTTCATCGCCGCGGCGCTGGCCGAAGCGGTCACAGCGCTGGCCGTGTGCGACTACTGGGGCAAGAGGGCCATCTGGGTGCGCCCAGTGACTGGTGCATAGAGCCAGCTTCAGCGTTCGGAGTCCAGGGCGCTGAGGAGATTGTGGGCGCCTGCCAGAGAGAGTGCGTCGATGAGGTCCAGGCATCGTTTCCGTAGGTGTGGAGGGCTCTGGCGGTAGAGTCTGAGGACGACCGACACCAGGTAGTAGCCCTCGGCTGCCCGTCGGGTTCTGACGTCGCCAATGTCGGCGCCGCTGAAGCGGAGGATGCGTTCACAGACGTCGATGGCGACGGTTGGGAGTATGCCGGCGTGCTGGTGAAGAGCGAATGACAAGTGCTCGGAGTTGGTCGAGAAGGCCGCACTGTCCATGAACGCATGGATGAGATCGTTCGCTTGCTCTGGTGGCAAGTCGAAGACGTCACGCAGGGATTGAGAGGCGTTGGTCCGCGTTTCCTCGTCTGGGTCGTTCAACAATTCGGTGAGAAAGGGCGAATCGCCGGGGTGCTGGGCGAAGACGGCAGCGGCACCCCTTCGTGCCTCGACGCTCAAATCGTGCGGGTCGTCGGGTAGGCCGGTGGTCGGCCATCCGTTCAGGAGTGCGACGGCCCAGGTCTGACCTGCGAGTTCCGCTGCAGTGCCTCGGGTGCCCAGCGCGCGCTTCAAGTGCGGTGTGAAGCGGCCGGGGGCGTGGAACAGCGCTTTGATCAGCAAGCGCTGGGTGGTGGTGGCGTTGTGGATGCCGGCGCTTGGATGATTGAGCAGACGGTCGGCGGCGTCCAGCGCGATATCCGGTGCATGGTCCATGAGACTGCTCACCGCTCGGGCCGCGCAAACTCGGACCGCTAGGAGAGGGTCGTCGGCCAGACACATGATGCGTTCGGTGAGGAAATGCCGGTGCTGGTCGTGATGACCCACGAGTGAGCTCAACGTAGTCGCTGCCTGACCGCGCCTGGAGTTCATCCCGGCGGCCAGCAGATCATCACCATCGCCGCTTCCTGCCCCGGCTGGGTCGTGATCTGGATCTGAGTCGGTGGTGTAGCGGCCGAGGATTGTCGCCAAGTCAGGCGTGAACAGCTGCGGCATCGATTGCAGGATGTTGCAGACCGCATGTGTGATCTGAGGGCCGGCAACGCGGTCCGCGTGGGCCACCAGGTTCGTCCAGCGCGTGGCGGTGACGTGCGGTGCCACGCTCGTGATGATGGCCGTGAGGTAGACAGCCGATGCGTCACTGTCCAGAGTGAGCGCCAGGTCGCAGAACCGGTCAGGTTCACCCTCGGCACAACCACGCAGGACCTCGGCGAGTTCAAGAGGGCCGCCACGGCCGAAGACGGGGCGGTAGTCGGACCTGGCGTACTTCGCGAAGGCTCTGCGCCAATGTTCGTCGGCCATATGCCGGGCTGCCTCCGGCCTGATGGGGGAGCCGACGGAGGACACCGTGGTTGCAGCAGGTGGTGTGGGCCGTTGACCGGGGAATTTGCGATCCCACTGGGCCAGCCGGTGGCGGACTGCGGGACTCCGGCGGAACTCTGCGATGGCTGATAGCAGCTCGTACTGGGACCATCCCCACCCGCTCGGTCGGCCCTTCTGCGGGAGCTCCCAGGACGGATAGTGGTCGAGCAGCGCAGCGGTCAGATGGTTCAAGGTCGGTTCGCCGCAATGCGGAGTAGCGGCCTCTATGAGCTCTCGCGTTGCCCAGCGGCGGCTGCCGCTCCAGCCCAGGCGTAGGTTGCGTTCGTCGGAGAGTAGCCACTCGATGGCGTCGTCAGGGCGGCCGAGGACCGCGTACATGCGGCACACGAGAAAGCGAAGTTCCTCCGGGTTCTCGTGTGCCGGGAGTGTCAGGGCCCGCAAGGCGGTTTCGACGGCTTCGGGAGCGGCGGTGGGCAGTGTGCGCAGAGCCCTGTCCAGGTTGTTGAACAGGGACTGATCGACGCCATGGCCCCCTACAGAGCGGTATGCCCAGTGACCTGTCGGTGTCTGGCGCTCGGCGCTGCTGGCGGTGGCCACGTCGATGACGAAGGGCAGGACCGCTTCCACGTACGACTGGGGCTGTACTGCGGCGATCCCCGAGAGCACCTTGCCCGCGGACTGTGAGTGCGTAGGCAGGTGCTGGGAGGAGAACGGGTCCCCGGAACCAGAAGCACGCGCCCGTGCGGCACCGCGGCGCAGGTAGGCGCCGACCAAGCGAGCAGCGCCGACAGGGTCCGTCTCTTCGAGACCGTAGAGTACCGACCAGAAGTCGCTGTTGACGGCAATCGGTCCACGCAGTTCGTCCAGATGACCGGCCTCGACAAGACCCGCGGCCAGGTCGACGAGTCCCGGGGTGAGTGACCACTCGACCAGAGCTTGCACACGACGCTGCCACTCGGGTGTCGTGGCGATGAAGGGACCTACGAGCTCGGCAGCCCGCTTGGGTCTTTCACGGGCGGCGGTCAGCAGACTCCCAAAAACGTCATTGACGGTATCGGCCGTGCTGAGCCAGGTTTCCCAGCGCTGGTCATGGTCGGCAGCATCGAACCACTGGGGCCGGGAGAGCAGCCCACGCACCTTCGCGGACGAAGTCGCCGTGCCGAAAGCGACCGGCTCGACGGCCTGCCAGTCTTCCGGCTGGGCATCCAATTGGCCGAGCACGCCGATGACGACATCATGAAGGTGAGGACGGATGTCCGCGGAGTCCAGTAGCCGGGCGACGGTGGTACGGAACCGCGCTCGGTCGGTACCCGCGAGGTGTTCCAGGATCTGACGGGTCTGTGCCCGTCGGAACAGGTACTGGCCGGAGGATGCCAGGAATTCGTGAACGTCGCGGCCGTCAGACAGAAAAGCCAGTGCGAACAGGTAGTCGAAATACGTCTCGTGGAAGAAGCCAATCTTGTCCTGGTCACGGAACAAGACGGCCTCGGACTCCATCGCCGCCACTTGGTGCACGGAGAAGGCGGCAAGGACGGACTCCGGCGCTTGGAGCACTTCATGCTGGCTGAGATGGGCTGTTAGCGCGCTGGTGATCTCTGGCCAGGCGAGAGCTCCGAGCCGCTGCTCGATCTTCCTGCGTATGTCGGCGGTGTACCGGTCGTACAGCTGCTGCAACGTCCGGAAAGGCAGGGCGCGGGCTTCCGGAGACAAACGGCTGAAGACCGACAGGTGCAGAGGCGTCCTCAGTAGCTGCCGCGTGGCGGCACTCATATGCTCGGGATTATCACCTGCCGCGGTGAGCACCTCCCGTACTGCGTCCTCTCCGAGGATGTCGAGCGAGAACCGCTCTACACGTCCCTGGTCGGACACCAGATCTGACAGCCTTGGATCGTTGGAGATGTCGACTGTACGGACGGCTAGAAGCACTTTGACGTTCGGGGCAGCCGACAATTCCTCCAGCACGTCCTCGACGGCATCGTAGGCATCCGACATGCGGCCGCTGTACGCGCTGACCGCGTCGAGCTGGTCGACGACCAGCAGGGCAGGCCCCTCGTCAGCGACCGCTGCCAGCAAAACACCCGGTGAGTCTGCGAGGTCCATCCGGCGACCCAGTGCCTTGGCCGTCTGGACCGTCGCGTTCATGCGATCCATGCTGACAGCTGCTGCCGGCCAGCCCCGCTCCGTCATAAGGGCCACCACGTCGGCGGCCACGGTCGACTTCCCCGACCCCGCACCGCCCTCGCACACCACGATCTGCGGACCATCCTCAGGACTCAGCCGCTCACACAGCTGTGCCAACTGAGGCTGGGACGCCAGTCCGAAAGCCGGTTTGGTCTTGGCCACGCGTCGGACGAATCGCTTGACAGTTGCATCGAGGGCCAGGTGAGTGCTGGGATCCCCCGGTAGCAGACGAGGGCGCACACCGGGCAGACCAAGCAGATGGTCCCGGATTTCAACCGGCGTAATCCTTTGGTGGAGCCGGTCGCCCAGGTAGCTGCCCAGCTTGCTGACGATCATCTCCGTGTCTCCGGCGAAGAGGCACTCGTACTTCGTCGACACCATGCGCCGCAACGCCTCGGGGGGCAGATGCTCCACGTGCACGCGTCGCAAGTACTGCCAGCCGGTCTGCTGATCGACAGGGTGCTCGCCGATCGTCCAGTTGCCGATCACGGACGCGAAGTCGGGTGGCTGTTTCTGAGTCAGGACTTCCTCGAACTCGTCGAAGGTTTGCGCGGCGCGAGCCCGATCGGCCAGGTCGTCAAGCTTGGGGCAGCCAGTCGACAACACCAGCCTGACCCGCTTGCCCACTTCGATATGACCGTTGACTGCTCTGAGGATTTTCCCGACCCGGGTGATGCTCCACTCTCCCTGAGAGGGCACGTTTTTGGCCTGCTCGCACCACGGTCCGTCCGGTTCATCGATCTCGAACTCGATGCCCTCGCCGGCACTTCCCGGGGGCTCCAGTCGGATCGCGGTAGCCTGGCCCGTGAGCAGATCCGCCACGCGCAGGGCGGTCCACCAGTCCTCGTACTGGTTTCCCACCTTGTCCGCCGCGCCGCCCGGCAACCCCATCCCGGATCCCCTTTTGCCGCCCCAACACAAACCGCCACACACTCTAAAGGCTCCCACTGCCAAGGGAGCCAACCGTAGGACGTCGCAATTTAGGGGACGATACGGGCCTCATTCGGAGGGGGCGCAGTGCCTCCCCGCAGGCGGGCATCCCGCCAGCATTCCGCAGGTCTCCGGTGGCATCTTGTCCCTCTTGGAGCCAGCCGCCCGCGGCAACACCAAGTGGTGGAAGACACCGCTGGTTCTACCCCTGGATCCTGGGCCGCACGTACCGGCTTCTGTGCGGCAGCTTCGGGTTGGTGGGGCTGGAACACAGAGGCGACGAGATCACTCGGCCGTGACGCTCGATTGACGCTCGGACTGAGGGCCCCGCATCGACCGGACCAGCTGCAAAGCCACCATTAGCTCGACATCCTCGCGCCCACAGGCCCTTGACGGCAGGGCCCAGCCGCACACTTCACGGCCTTAGGATCAGCCCCGGCCCAGGCGGCGGCTCGGCCACGGTCGGCCCTGGACGCCGAAGATGAGGAGATCGTAGGTGGTGGGGTCGGGCCACCGCCGTGCTCCAGGAGATAGGTGGCGAACGGTCCCGCCCGGTACAGCGGGCTGTTCACCGTCAGGCCGGGCTCGCGGTACTCGTGGTCCACGGACCCAGTGACGCCGTCGAGCCGGCGGACCGCCGCTGCCGGGTCGGAGCCGGGAGGGTTCAGCCGGGCGCGGGCGCGCAGGAATGCCGCTCGCTGTCACCGGCGAAGTCGCCTGTCCCGCCTGGCGGGCGCTGCGCCGTCGGTGCCTCCTCGCCGATCTTCGCCTATACACAAGGCGTTGATGGGGATTCTTGGAAACGGGTCTGGGCGGAATTTCGTGACGGTCACGATCGGGCAGCCGACGTCCCGTGTTTGATGGCGGGAATGCCCTGGTCATGGGGGATCTGTCTGCGTTGAAGGACGTGCTGTTCCCGAACTCGCCGGGGATGGTGCTCGACCGGTTGACCGAGGTGGGCGGGGTCGTTGTGGCCGAAGCCCACAGCGCCGTACTGGAATTGAGGTGCCCGGACTGCGCGGCTGCCTCGCGCCGGGTGCACAGCCGTTACGGGCGGCGGCTCGCCGAACATCCCGCCGGCGGGCGCCGCCTGGTGGTGAAGCTAGAGGTCCGGCGGTTCTTCTGCGACGCACCCGATTGCGGACGACGCACGTTCGTCGAGCAGATCAAGGGTCTGACCACGCGTTATGCCCGCGCCGGGCCCGGAGTGAAGGCGTTGTGGCGGTCCGTTGCACTCGTGGCGGGCGGCCGGCCGGGCATGCGGCTGTGCAACTCGCTGGCCGTGCCCACCGGCAGGGCCCGGCTGCTCGGCCAGCTGCGCGCGCCCGAGGTGCCCGCCCGTAGTCCGCGGGTACTGGGCGTCGACGACTTCGCCTTCCGCCGCTCGCGCACCTACGGAACCATCCTGGTCGACGTCGAGAAGTCCGCCCCAGTCGACCTGCTGGCCGACCGCACCAGCGAGACGCTCGCCGCCTGGCTCACCGCACACCCCGGCGCCGAGATCATCTGCCGGGACCGCGACAGCGGCTACAGCCGTGCGATCAAGAAGGCAGCACCGGGCGCAACCGAGGTGGCCGATCGCTGGCACCTACTTCAGAATCTGTCGGCCGCGGTCGAGAAGACCTGCCATCATCACCGCGCCTGCCTGCACAAATACGCCTTGGACGACGTAGTCGCGCCCACACCGGCGACCGCACCACCCACGGCACTGTTGCCGCTGACGCCGCCGCTCGACAACATCCCCACGACCCCGCTCATGCAGCGGGTGACCGAACGCTATGCGGAGATCCACCGGTTACGGGAGGCGACGTGGACAATCAGCGCCATCGCCCGCCGGTTCGGACTGGACCGCAAGACCGTCCGCCGCTACCTCACCACCGACCTCGACGTACTGATCGCCTCGGCCCGCGACCGCCGCCCCCGCCAGATCGACCCCTACCGTCCCTACATCCAGCAGCGTTTCGCCGATGGCTGCACCAACGCGACCCAGATCTACCGGGAGATCCGCGAGCACGGCTTCCGCGGGAACCACCAGGCCGTGCGTCTCCACGTCCGCAGCCTGCGGGACGGCACCGCGGCCACCGAAGCCTCCTGGCCGATACCCAGCCCTCGCAAGCTCACGTCCTGGATCATGCGCCCACGCGACACGTTGAGCCGAGACGAGCAGGCCCAGCTCGACGAGGCACGCATCGCCTGCCCAGACATCGCCGCCGCCTGTGACCTGGCCCGCGTCTTCGCCGGCCTGGTCCGCGACCGCCGCGGCCACCTCCTGGCCGCCTGGGTCCGCGAAGCCGAGACCAACGGGCCCGGTCCGGTACGGGGCTTCGCCGGATTCCTGCGCCAGGACTGGGACGCCGTCCTCGCTGGCATGACGCTCGCCTACAGCTCCGGCGTCGTCGAAGGCCACGTCAACCGTTTAAGATGATCAAGCGGCAGATGTACGGCCGCGGATCCTTCCAGCTCCTCCGCACCCGCGTCCTGCTGCGATTGTGACCGCCCTCTGACGATCACGGATCGGGGCGCGAATACCCCTGTCATGCTTGCACGGAGACCGACACCGTGCTGTTCGCAACCCTAGCCTTCCGTGTCAGCGCAGCCGGAACATCTGCACCGGATGCCAGGTCCCTCCACCCCAGCGGGCAATGCGGACGAGGCGCCGGTCTCCATCGAGGTAATACCGGCCGCGCATGCCGGCTTGGTATCCATGCAGCCGGCGCACCGTCATCACCGCACCGGTGGCGCCGTTGAGCTGGTGAACATGGACGGTGCCGTCCGGTCCCTCAGAGGATTCCCACTTGCTTACCGCCACAACGTTGTCGCCGAGCGCAAAGACGCCGCTGATCGTTCCCTTGGAACGCCATGTCCAACGCGGCGTTCCACCATCGAGGGCGAACGCGGTCAGATGGTCCCCGTAGGCACCCGGGGGACGGACCATGGCGACCAGCAAGTCCCGGACGGCCGCCACCGGGTGGTCGTCCAGCAGCCCGTACGGGGACCGGACGCGCAGCTCACCGTGCGGGCCCTGGACCGGTATCCGGACGGTCGGCCGCCCGTCCTCGCCGTCGAGGACCAGCAGCATCTCTTCCGCACGGCGTCCCTTTCCCAGGCAGAGGATGGCGAGGGGATCCTCATACAGCACGTGGACCTCCCCGACGGGACCGTCGGTGGACGGCCTGACTTCCCAGCGGATGGTGCCCTCGGAGGCGTCGAGGCACCGGACGGTGACGTGGCCGTCGGCGAGCCCGATCTGGACGATGCCGTGCCCGCAGACCGCAAGCCGGCCGTCACCCTTCAGGGGTGCTATCGGCGGCCAGACGCTGTTCCCGCTGCGCAGCGCGTGGGCCGTGGGGCTTCCCTGTGTCAGGACGACGGCCCGGTCCGGGGCAAGTGCGATGGCGCCGGCGAAGCGGTCGTAGTCGTATCTCCAGGGCTCGTTGCTGAAGTCATAGGGAACCGACCACAAGGCGTTGCCGTCTTCGGTGCTGAAAGCGGTGACGGCGCAATCGGCGCCCCACTCACCTGGACCGTTCTCGTCGGCGTGGACAGCCAGGCCCACCCCGCCCGTGGCCGTGCGGCTCATGGCGAGCAGCAGCCTGCGGTCAGGAGCGATCCAGGACCAGCGGGGTTCACCGGTCTCCACGTCGTATCCATGCAGCCCGTCAGGACGCCCTCGGACCACCAGTCCCGCCGTGCACCAACCGCCCACGGCGTCGTGATTCTTGCCCGGGGCCCCCGGTACTTGCCAGACGGTCCGCACCTGCCGCAGGCGTCTCTTTCTGACCCGCTCCGCTGCCATCGCTCCCCCGACGATCGACGGATGTCCCCAACAGGCTCAAGATTATGCGTCCCTTGCACCGACCATGCCGTTTCTCCAAACGCAGCGGTGGTCGAAGCACTGCAGGCGCTTCGACCACAACCGTCAGGTCCGCTCCGATGAACCGGTCGAGCACCCATCCGGTCGCCTGCGGAAGGAGAGCTGCTGCACCACGGACATGGCCTGCACGACCCGGGCATTCCCACCCCATACAGCTGATCGCTGCGAACAACGATCGTGACCGTCCCGAGATGTCGACCAGAGCCTTGGAAACGACCGGTATTGCTCGTCGCCTCACTTGATCCAGTTCTCAACGACTGGGGAGGACGGGCAGGTATCACGCCGGCGACAAGCCGGTGCCGCGAGGTTGGTCAGGTGCAGCCCGTGCTTGCGGCCCTGCTCAAGGCTGTATGAGGCTCTTCTGGGCGGACTTACGCCTCGTGCGCGGGAATGACCGGCCGTGCCGCGTAGCGGTTGCGCATCGCGTCGCTGGCTGCGGGGCCCGCGGTGAAGACGTAGGCGGCGCTGTCGTCGAGTCGGCGGCCGGTTCTGGCGTCGACGACGACGGGCTCGACTTCCTCTCCGCTGTGCGCGTCGACGAGGATCATGCTGCGCTCCGTAGGCGTGAGGCGGGCATTGCCCCACGCGGCCAGGGCGACGATCACCGGGCGCAGGGAACGCCCGAGTTCGGTGAGTACGTACTCGTGCCGGACGGGGCCGGTCTGGTAGGGCTGGCGCTCCAGCAGACCGTCCGCGACCAGGGTCTTCAGCCGGGCGGTGAGCATGCTGGAGGAGATGCCCAGGCTCTCCTGGAACTGGTCGAAGCGGGTGTAGCCGTCGAAGGCGTCGTGGAGGATCAGCAGTGTCCACCACTCGCCGACGTGTTCCACCGTCGTGGACAGCGGGCACTCCCGGTCCTCCAGCCTGATCCGACTTGCCACGGCGACCATCCCCTCAGTTACTGCTAAAGTCGAAGTTAGTGGCTTCTATTTTAGCAGTCGGAACGGGAGCGGCGCCCCGTATACCCGCGCCCAGGAACGGAGCACAACGTGAGCACATCCATCAGCGAATCCCTCGAAGGCCGACGCGCTCTGGTCACCGGCGGCACCAAGGGCACCGGAGCCGCGATCGCCCGACGGCTCGCCGAGGCCGGCGCGACCGTGCTGGTCACCGCCCGCAGCCGCCCCGACGACGTCGAGGAGAAGACGTTCATCACCGCCGACCTGTCCACCGCCCAGGGCGCCGCCCACGTCGCCTCCGAGGTGGACGCCCGCACAGGCGGCGTCGACATCCTGGTCAACACCCTCGGCGGCTCCGAAGCACCGGCAGGAGGATTCGCCGCGCTCGGCGAGGACGACTGGGCCAGGGAGCTGAACACGAACCTGCTGGCCGCCATCCGCCTGGACCGCGCACTCCTCCCGCACATGATCGCCACGGGCAAGGGCGCGGTCGTCCACGTCACCTCGATCCAGCGCCGCATGCCGCTGTGGAACGGCACCCTGGCCTACGCCGCCGCCAAGGCCGCCCTGACCACGTACAGCAAGGGCCTGGCCAACGAGGTCGCCCCGCACGGCGTCCGCGTCAACACCGTCTCGCCCGGCTTCGTCCAGACCTCGGCCGCCGACAACCTCGTCGCCCGGATCGCCCACGACGCCGGCATCAGCCAGGAAGCGGCGCTGGGCCGGCTCATGGACTCCCTGGGAGGCATCCCGCTCGGCCGTCCCAACCGGCCCGAGGAGGTCGCCGAGCTCGTCGCCTTCCTCGTTTCCGACCGCGCCTCGGCCATCGTCGGCGCCGAACACGTCATCGACGGCGGCACCACCCCCACCGTCTGAACCCGCCACCACCATCAGGAGCGTCATGCACGACAGCCAGCCCCGGACCATCACCCGGGACGACCTGCCCGCGGTGATCACCCGCTACCTCACAGCGCACCGCACCCACGACACCGCCACCGCGGTCACGACGTTCACCGACGACGCCACAGTGATCGACGACGGCAACACCTACCAGGGCAGCACCGCGATCGAGCGGTGGCTGGACCGATCCGCCACCGAATTCACCTACACCATCCACCTCACGAACGCCCAGCAGACCGACACCGCCCACTACATCGCCACACACCACCTCGAAGGCAACTTCCCCGGCGGCACCATCGATCTCCACTATCGGTTCACGCTCCGCGACGACCTCATCGAACACCTCGCCATCGAACCCTGAGCCCGCTCCCACACCACCTGTTCCCGCCCACAAGAGAGGCCCCACCCACCCCAGAACGCCCCGTCCCAGCCCCTGTGCCCACCCGGCCACCCAACCAAGAGCCAGCCCTCAAGTTCGGCATCCACCCGCAGATCAGCACTTGCACCCCTGAGGAATCAAGGCGAGCAACTCCGGGGCCATCCTCAGCACGGGGTGAGGAGATTCAAAGATCCCCATCAGCGTGACCCGCCGCGAACTGGGTCGGCGCCGCCCTCACCGCCGTTTCCGGGCTGGTCGTCGGAGTCGCCTGCCCGAAACCGATCAGTGCGCCGTGAACCAGGTCACTGTTCGCGCGGATCCACCGCCGTCCGATCGCGGCGGCCGGGGTCGGGGTTGAGGCCGTGGCGGGGCGCAGCTGGGCGAGAGCGCACGGGCCAGATCCTGACCGGCCAGGTCGCCGTGCGGCTGCCCGGCGAGGGGCAGGGCGTGTGCCGAGGTGGTCGACTGACCCAGCGGGCCGTCAGGGGTGTGACTGTGCCGCCGGACGGGTGACGCGGGTTCGTGGTCGTGTACTGGTCAGCCCCGCTTCCATGGCGGAGAGCAGGGTGAGGGCCGCGTCGAGGTGGGTGGTGTCGTGGCCGGCCGCGGCGGAGACGGCCGCGGCCCATTCCCGGCGGACGAGGGCGTAGTTGGCGCGTCCGTGTTCCGTGGTGTGGACCGTCACCCCGCGGCCGTCACCGGGGTCGGCGCGTCGTTCGACGAGGCCCTTGCGCTCCAGTCCGCCCAGGACGGTGGAGAGATTGGTGCGCTGCAGCCCGGTCGCGGCGGCGATGCGGCTGGGCGGCGCGGCGTGGTCGTGCTGGAGGTGGCGCATCACCATGCCTTCGGACGGTGACAGGGGGATGGCCCGTTCGTCGGTGTAGCCGCGGAACTGAATCTCCCGGCTGATGATCAGCACGAGGTCGGCGAGCTCGGCCCACCTCCGGTCCTCGTCCGTTCCGGCCGTCGGGCTCGTCTGATGCGTCTGGTCCTCCGTCACGGCTCCAGGGTACGGGCTTGCCCGTAAGTCGTTATGAGGCCATACTCCTTATGGCCTAATAGTTATTAGCTCATAACAACATCGCTCTCTGGAGCTGTCATGACGACAACCACTTCCTCCCGGCGCGCCGCCACCACGACACTGTCGCCCCGTGCCGCGGCCCGTGCCGGCGGCCTGCACCCGGTCGGGGTGTTCATCCTGCTGGCAGGCGCCTTCCTGCCGATCATGGACTTCTTCATCACCAACGTGGCGCTGCCCAGTATCGACGCCTCGCTGCACGCCTCGGCGTCGTCGCTGGAGCTGGTGATCGCCGGGTACGGCGTCGCGTACGCGACCCTGCTGGTCCTCGGCGGCCGGCTGGGGGACCGCTACGGCCGCCGCCGGATCTTCCTCGGCGCGCTCGTCGGCTTCGTACTGGCGTCCCTGGCCTGTGGCCTCTCCCCGGGTGTGGGCGCGCTGATCGGGGCCCGGATCGTGCAGGGCGCCACCGCCGCCCTGCTGATCCCGCAGGTGCTGGCGACCTTCCACCATGTCCTCGAAGGGGAGCGCAAGGCCCGTGCGCTGGCCCTGTACGGGGCGACCTCCGGTATCGCCGCCGTCGTGGGACAGCTGGTGGGCGGCCTGTTGGTCAGTGCGGACATCGCCGGTACCTCCTGGCGGCCGATCTTCCTGGTCAACGTGCCCATCGGCGTGGTGGTGCTGTGGGTGGCGGCGCGGGTCGTGCCCGCCACCCGCTCGCACCACCCGGTCGGCATCGACCTGCCCGGCACCGTGCTGTTCGCCGCCACCCTGACCGCCCTGCTGGTCCCGCTGACCGAGGGCCACTCGCTGGGCTGGCCGTGGTGGACCTGGCTGCTGATCGCCGTCGCGGTCGTCCTCGGCGCGGCCACTTACGCCGTGGAGAAGCGCGCCGAGCGGCGCGGCGAGGTCCCCCTGCTGCCGCCGTCGCTGCTGCGCCTGCCGTCGATGTCCCGCGGCCTGACGATGGTGTTCGCCTTCAGCATCGGCTTCGGCGCGTTCATGTTCGTCTTCGCCCTCACCGTCCAGAACGGCCTGCACGCCGACGCCCTGCACGGCGGCCTGGCCATCCTGCCGATGGCCCTGCTGTTCTTCGCCGGTTCCCTGCTCGCCCCGCGTCTGCTCACCCGGTTCGGCAGGGCCGCGCTGTCCGCCGGCGCCGTCGTCCAACTCGCCGGGCTGGCCTCACTGGTGACGGTCCTGCTGATGAAGTGGCCGCACGTCAGCCTGTGGGCCATGGCGCTGCCGCTCGCCCTGGTCGGCGCCGGTCAGTCGATGCTGTTCGCCGGCCTGTTCCGCAGTGTCCTCGCCGACGTCCCCACCCACCTCGGCGGCATCGGCAGCGGCGTGCTGATCACCCTGCAGCAGAGCGGCCTGGCCCTCGGCGTGGCCACCCTCGGCACCCTCTATCTGACCCTGGCGCCGCACGGCGTCCAGCACGCCTTCGCCGGCGTCGAGTACGTGCAGATGGGCATCGTCGCCCTCCTCACGGTCGGCGCGGCCGCCCTGCCGCGCTTCTCCCGGGCCACGGCGGCCGCCACCCCCGTCGTCGACGCCTGAGGCCGGGCATCTCGGAAGGGACCAGTGATGAGTCTTCTCGACTTGTCGCGATGGCAGTTCGCCATCACCGTCATGTTCCACATGACCTTCCCGGCCATCACCGTCGGCCTGTCGATCTTCCTGTCGGTCGTCCACGGCCTGTAGCGGCGCACCGGCAAAGCGGTCTACCTGCAGATGTTCCGCTTCTGGCGGCGCATCTTCGCCGTCGGCTTCGCGATCGGCGTGGTCGCCGGAGCCGTCATCACCTTCCGGATGGGCCTGAACTGGGGGGTGTACGGGGCCAGAACCGGCCCGGTCATCGGTCCGATCATCGGCATGGAGGTCGTGACGGCCTTCTTCGTCGAGGCGGGGTTCATCGGTGTCCTGCTCTACGGTGAGGGGCGGGTGCGCGAGGGCACCGTGTTCCTGTCCACCGTCATGGTGGCACTGGGCACCGTCCTGTCGTCGACGTGGATCATCGCGGCGAACTCGTGGATGCAGACCCCGGCCGGCTACAAGGTCGTACACGGCCGGTTCGAGCCCACGGACTGGATGCGGGTGATCTTCAACCCGTCCTTCCTCTGGCGCTGGCCGCACATGCTGGCGGCGGTGCTCATCTCGGCCGCTTTCTTCGTCGCCGGGATCTCGGCCTGGTACCTGGTGAAGGGGCGCGCGATGGGCTTCGCCCGCCGCTCGATGTCGATCGCTCTCGGCGTCGCCGCGCTGCTGATGCCGGTCCAGCTCTACCTGGGGGACAACGTCGCCGGACACCAACTGCCGTACCAGCTCTCCAAGTTGGAGGCGATCGAGGGCAACTGGGGCAACGGCGACACCGGGTTCGTGCTGTTCGGGATCCCGGACCAGCAGGCCGCGCGCAACATCGCCGAACTCGACATCCCGTGCCTCGGCAGCTATATCGCCAAGGACCTCACCTGCGGGACGGCCATGCCCGGTCTGAAGCTCACCCCGGCAGCGGACCGGCCGGACATGGCCGTGATGGCCGACCCGGCTTTCGACCCCGTCCCCTTCGACACGGAGCAGCGGGCCGACTCACCCGGCGTCGCCGAGCTCATCGAGCCCGACGGCATGCACGCGTCGTCGACCGTGGACTACGGCATCGTGCTCCAGGGCGAGATCGTTCTCGAACTCGACGACGGGTACTGCACACCGCTTGCGGCAGGGGACATCGTGATCCAGAACGGCAACCGCCACGCCTGGCACAACCGCAGCGACCAACCGGCCACGATGGCCTTCGTCCTCATCGGCGCGGAAGCCGACCACTGACGGAGCGGCCCCTAGCCCGTAGCCGGCGCGCGAAGGCGCAGGAGTTGATCGAGCAGCTCGTCGCCGAAGAGTGCGTCCGCTTTGCTGATTCCGACGACGGCGGGGTCACGGAGTTGCGACGCGTGGTCAACTACGCCAAGCTGCATGGCCGTCGGCCACCAGCGGCACCTCGTTCAGTGGAACACCCCCGCGTCGGAGTGGACGACATGCGGGTGTCGCCTGGTGCTTCACGCTGACGCGGAGGTGCGACGGTCGGCACGGCCTCTGGCTACCGCGGGTGTTTCGTGGACGGTGTCGACTTTCGAGTGAATTTCCACCGGTTCTTCGGCCATTCCGTACCCGTCGGTACCACTTGATCAGGTGCGCTCGCTCTGTAGCCGATGGCTCACGTCGACCACCGCGTTCCCGTGGTCCGCCTCGACCTCGATGTCGAGAACGGTGCACACCCCGTGGCAGGACCTGGGCGAGCCCACCGACTCCTGGCTGGGCGGCTGCCGGCACCTGTCCTCCTCCGACGGCACCCACCCCGGTGACCAGGAAGTCCTCCAGTCATTGGCCCCGATGACGGCACTGGTCGGCGGAACCGTGACCGTCCCGGGCGCCCCGCTGGCCTTCCTGGTATCGGCCCAGACACCCCGGCGCACCGGCAGTCTGCGCCTCCGGTCAGCCGACCCCGCGACGCCCCCGCGCATCGACTACGGCTACCTGCGGGCCCCCGAGGACCGGCGATCTCTGCGTGAAGTCGTCCGTATCACAGCGGAGTTGACGGCTACCCGCGCCTTCCGCGAGGTCTCCCGTGCTCTCCTCGGTCCCGACCCCGGAACACTCGCCCACGACCATGCCTTGGACGCGTGGATCGCAGGCCACTTGGGAACCGCTCATCACACCTGCGGCACCGCACCGATGGGACCGGTCGACGACCCCGGAACAGTCGTCGACCAGTACGGCAGGGTCCACGGCATCGCCGGGCTTCGTGTCGCCGATACGTCGATTCTCCCGGAGGCTCCCTTGCGAGGTCCGGCGGCCACGGCTGTGCTGACAGGCGAACTCATCGCGCACGCCATACGCCACGACCTGCGCTGAGCCGATCTGCGGTGTGTGCTGTGGACAGCACTCAACGGATGTCCGGGAACAGGGCGCGAGCGCGGTCGGGGTCGGGTGAGACGAAGACGCCGTCTGCTGTGACCACGACGACCGACGGGTCGTCCTCGGTGCTGATCGAGCCGTCCACGAAGACCTTGCGGCCCTCGGTGCCCGTGACCCGGGCGTGGACCCGCAGGGGTGTCTCCAAGGGGACAGGGCGGTGGTAGCGCACCTGCAGGGAGACCGTCATGCCGGGCATTCCGGCAGCGGCGCAGGCCCAGCCCATCAGTTCGTCCAGCAGCATGGCGCTCATGCCGCCGTGCCCGTAACCGGGCGGACCCTCGTGGGCGATACCGAGGGTGCAGTGGCCGACGACGCCACCATCGCCCGGAGTCACCTCCATGGGCGGCGCGAGAGGGCTGCCGGCTCCGGTGACCGGGCTGTACATGCGTACCCCGCCGGGGAACTGGTCCACGGTCGGGATCTCCGCTCGTACGCGTCGGCGTCCGGTCAATTGCCCAGTGAGTCGGCGCACGCCGTCCGTCACGCGGTGCAGGACTTCGGTCGAGGCCGCGGTGCGCACGGTGGCGTCCACCAGGGCCCGCAGTTCGTGGCCGAGAGCGGCGATCGCCGCCCGTTGGTGGTCCAGTTCCTCTCCTTCCGGTCGTATGGGGTAGGGGTTCGTCGCTGGGGATTCGGTCGGTACTACGTTCATCAGGTTTCTCGGTTGGGGCGCAGTTGGTCGTGGTCGCGACGCTGTCAGCCGTCGGCGCGGACGAAGACGGGCTTGAGGCGCTTCTCGGGCAGTTCGGCGGGGAGTTGTTCCCAATCGAGGACGTGCGAGACGACCCGCGCCGGGTCGACCTTGCCCGAGCCGGCCAGTTCGAGGGCGTCGGGTATGTGGTTGCGGACGTTGTCGCGGGCGACGCGGAGGGTGACGCCGGTGAGGTACATGTCGAGGAGGGGGAGTTCGCCGGGGCGGAAGTGGTTGCCGGCGGACTCGCAGATGCCTTCCGGGGCAAGGGATTTGACGGCGAGGGCGAGTTGGTCGACGCGGCCGGTGGCCTCGACGGCGATGTCGAAGCCGTGCCGGACCGGTTCGAGCGTCTCGGCGGTGGCGGCACCGTAGCTTCGGGCGATCTCGCGGTGCTTGGGGTCGGGGTCGACGTACAGGACGACGGAGGCGCCGAGTGCGCGGGCGATGTCGCACACGTACAGGCCGATGCTGCCCCGTGCGATGACCAGGACGCGGGCCCCGGGCCTGTTCTTCAGGTGGGGTGCGACCAGGCGCCAGGACAGGGACCAGTTGTCGCTGGCCGAGGCCATGGCGACCGGGTCGAGGCCGGTGGGCAGGGGGACGAGCATGGCGTCCGCGAATGGCACGCGGATCAGGTCGGAGAACAGGCCGCCCCAGCTGCCGCCGATCGGTGCGCCGTACATGGCCATGTGCGGTACGGCCGTGCAGTGGGCGGTGAGTCCGGAGCGGCAGTTGTCGCAGGTGCCGCAGTTGATGGACCAGGGGACGACCACCAGATCCCCCGGGGCTACGGCGGTCACGGCGTCGCCCGTCTCGACGACCCGGGCCACGCATTCGTGGCCGAGGGCGAACGGCGGGTCGATGAAACCGTGCCCGGCCAGGATCGCCGAGTCCACATCGCAGGAGGTGGCCGCGACCGGGGCGACGACCGCCTCCTGGTCCGACTGGAGCTTCGGGTCGGGCGCCTCGCGCCACTCGACGGTGCGTTTGGCGACGTAGGTCAGTTCACGCATCGGCGCGCTGCCCCTTCGCCAGTGCCACCAGGTCGGCGTACCGGATGACCGAGCCGCCGGCACCCCAGGTGCCGTCGGGCTGCTCGTGCACCAGCACCCACACCCGCAGCGCATCGTCCGGGGTAAGTCCGGCGGCGGCCAGCACGGCCTTCGTCGCGTCCTCGACCAGGCCTGCCTTGCGGTGCTCGGACAGCGCCCCCTGCGGGACGGTGACGTCCACGAGGAAGCGGGGCTCGTCGTCCTCGGCGGTGGTCTGCGCCCCCTCGGGCAGCTCGATCAGGTAGCTCCATGCCTGGGCCCGGAAGAACGCTGTGTCGGGTGCTCCCTCCCAGCGCAGCAGTACGGCGGCCAGGTCGCGCTGGACGGTCTTGCGGCCCTCCTCGGTCAGTGAGGCGGGCGGGACGGTGAGCCGGATCATCGGCATGGCGGAGTCTTCCCTTCAGCGGGCGCACGGTCTATGACGATCGTTATAACCGGAGATCACGCTAGACTATGACGAGCGTTATATCCAGATGGGAGTGCGATCTTGGCCAAATCCAGCGCGCCGTCGCGTGAGCGCATCGTGGCCGGTGCGGCCGACATGATCAGCAGGCGCGGCCTGAGCGCGACGAGCATCCGTGACCTGGCCAAACACGCCAAGGCGCCGCTCGGCTCGACCTACCACTACTTCCCCGAGGGCAAGCAGCAGCTGGTCACCGAGGCGGTGCGGTACGCGGGGGGAGCGGTTGCCCGCATCCTGCGCGCCGAGCTGGGCGCGGGCCCGGTCGCCGGCGTGCGGGCCTTTCTGGGCCTGTGGCGCGGCGTCGTCGTCGAGAGCGATTTTCGGGCCGGCTGTCCCGTGCTGGCCGTCTCCGTCGAGGAGCCGCCGCCCGACGAGGTCTCACCGGCGCTCACCGCCGCCGCTGAGGCGTTCCAAGGCTGGGAGCGGCTGCTCGCCGAGTCGCTGGGGGAGCACGGGGTGGCCCTCGACCAGGCCGAGGGTCTCGCGGCCCTCATCGTGGCATCGGTCGAGGGCGCCACCGCCATGTGCCGCGCCAAGCGCACCGCGCAGCCCCTGGACCAGGTCGCGCAACAGCTCGAAGCGCTGATCGTCGCCACGATCGACCATCCGGCTTGACGGCGGAGGGCTCCGGGGCTCAGTCGTCGATCGCCGCGCGGACGGCCTTGGCCTTCTCCTCGGTGAACACACCGCTCTCGAGGAGGGAGAGGACGGAGAGCGCGCCGCCGCTGGAGCCCCAGCTGCCCTCGTCGATGACCCGGAAGTTGACCCACCAGGCCGGCGACGGCTTCGGCAGCCCGCAGGCTTCGGCCAGCGCGGCCAGCACGCGCTCGATGACCTCGGCCCGGACCTCCCGGCGCCAGTCCCCGTCCATGACCGCCACGTCGATCACCATGACGTCGAGCCCCGGACCGGTGTCCGCCAAGAGGCGGCCACCGATGGCCATCATGTCCGGCTCGCGCTCCACGAAGTGCACCTGGAACCCGACCCGCGCGGCCGGCGCGAACTGGCCGACCTCCGGCACGAGCACCGCGTCCGTCAGCGTCTCCGCCAGCGCGCGGCGCTCCTCAAGGCTCAAGCGTCCCTTCGGGGTGTTCACGGTGATAACGGTCACGACTAGCTCCTATAACGATCGTTATAAGGTGACTCTGCATCAGATCTATAACGAGTGTTCTACTCGCTCGGCGCGGTATGGCTCGGCAAGGCCACCGGCGTCGTACGCCTGTGCACTGGGAGTGCTGCTGGATGAGAAGGTCGCGCGCTGGGACACCGCCAACTGACCGTGCGGGCCGGCACGGCCGGCATTCGGGGGTGTCGCAGGCCTCGCCCTGGGGGCGTGGGGTGTTGAAGTCGAACGGGGGTCTCCCCGGTGGTGCTGGGCCGGGAGGATTCGGCCCTGTTCTCGTATGGCTACGGGGCCCGTCGGTTGGACGCCGTTGTCGTGCCGATCACCGTGAGCATCGGTTCGAGGGGGCAGCTCTTTCGCGAAAACAACACGCTGATCAAGTTCGGTACGCCAATGACGGCTCAGCCGCGCGGGACGACGAGAGGCAGGACGATGGTGTCCAGGATCTCCTCGATCACGCTGGGGGCACCGCCTCATAGGTCTGCGTGAGTTCGACCATCAGTTCGGCGCGCAGCTTGACGGCGTCGGCGGAAGACCCCCGCGTCGGCGGGAGTGCACCGGAAGACGCGGAGGCGAGCACCGGGCGCCGCGAGTGCTTCTCGTCGACGCGAGGGTGAACCGCAGAGGTAGTACCCGAGCTCTGCACCAGGGAGTGCCTGTTGCCGACGTGGGGGGCTTAGCGGAGGGGTAGCTAATCGAGAAAACTGAGAGCTGGGGATCCACCGTCTGAGTGGAGACACTCCGGTTGATACGGCGACTGGATGCCTCGGGTGTTTCGTGGACGGCGTCGACTTTCGAGCGGAACCGTCTGCCGGACAAGCCGATCCCTCGCGAGACACAGTGGAATGGCGGGAGTTGTGATTGGGCGCGCTTTGCTCAACTTGGACGAGGACAGTGCTTAGAAGGCACGTGTCCTATCCACTGATCTACGGGGGCTGACCTGCGTAAACACGGCTTCCAGGCGCTATCCCCTGGGTCTCGGGGGACACATGGGGGAATCGCGGATTCCCGGCGACCGGGGGACGCGAGCGCTCCACGGTCGGGCCGTACGTAGGATCTCACACTATCTTCACGCCCCCGAAGCCCCTCGCGGAAACAATCCCGCACCTCATCGGCGTTGGTGATCTCCGAGCCGAGGAGGGGAAGGTGTCGGGCCTGAAGCTGTTCCGCACGGACGCGACGAATTGCGGCATGACCGAGGTCATTTCGCGTCTTGCTGAGATCGAGGCCGATGTGCAGAGTCTCGTCGAGACGCACATGGAGACGCTGCTGGGCGTCCGGTTCCTGGCGAGCGAGTACGGCACCGGACCGGTACACGGGGGCCGGATCGACTCGCTCGGGCTGGACGAGAACGGCTCGCCGGTCATCGTCGAGTACAAGCGTGGTGTCGACGCGGGCGTCATCAACCAGGGCCTGTTCTACCTGGCCTGGCTGATGGACCACCGTGCCGAGTTCGAGCACCTGGTCCGCGACCGGCTCGGGGTTACGGCCGCGT
Source organism: Streptomyces sp. NPDC028289 (assembly GCF_055565975.1). NCBI lineage: Bacteria > Bacillati > Actinomycetota > Actinomycetes > Kitasatosporales > Streptomycetaceae > Streptomyces > Streptomyces sp. NPDC028289. The sequence goes on from NZ_JBVHTI010000011.1 coordinate 138,197, forward strand.
CCCAGGTCCTGTGGAGCGGTCCGCGCCTGATCTGCATCGCCGGCGACTTCACTCGGTACGACGCGCATGCCGTGCGCGAGCACCGGCGGTCGATCGACCTGGTCCGCTACCGACTGTTCGGCAGCGACCTGCTCGGGCTTGAGACCGTTGCCTCGGTGAGCAGCGGCATGCAGGTGGCTCGCCGGGCACGGCGCCAGCCGGTTGCCCGAGCGGCGGCCGACGTCCAGGGCGCGGCGATGATGGAGTTGGCGGGCGCGGTCGACGAGGTTCTGCTCGGGCTCGGGGACGGCGTGAACCGCGTTGAGCGCAAGACATACCGGGCGTATCAGCGGCTGCGGAACTTCGCCTGCCTGTGCCCGCCGCAGCGCAGCAAGCTGCTGGTCTACCTGAAAGTCGACCCGAAGGACGTCGACCTCGTTTCGGGCTTCACCCGGGACGTGTCCGGTCTCGGTCACCACGGAACGGGCGACCTGGAGGTCCAACTCCGTACGCCGAGGGACGTGGAGCGAGCACAGGATCTGTTCCGGGCGAGCTACGCGGCGGCGTGATCGGATGCCGCCGCCCGTCTCCTGGCGGGCTGCGCTTCGTGCTGTGTCTGCGGTCGTGGGCGGGGGCCATTCGACGGTCGGGCAGGGGGTGGCGGTGGACTATCTATGGTCCGCGGGATCGCCGGTTTGGCTAACCGGCGATCCCGCGCTATGTTGCCCCGCTCATGCGGGCCGATGATCAGCGTGAACGGCTGACGGGTCGGCCGGCCGCGACCGCCGGAGCTGCCGGCGCACTGGCGGCGAGGCGGGTCCGGTGCTCGCAGCCCAGCTGAGCCTGACGCGTGCCGGTCTCCTGGGCGAGGGCCTCGGAGAGACCCGCCAGCAGCGAACTCGGGGTGCGCGGGGACGCGGTGATGGCCCAGGTGGGCCGGTCCGGACCGGGACCGGCCCAGATGGTCCAGGTGGCCAGGTTCTGACTCGGGCGCTGTGCGGCGAAGGCGTCGAACTGGACGCCCGCGTCCCCGTCGGGGGACGTCCAGCGGATCCATCGCCCGTCCACGGTGTGCTTCCATCCGGCGTCGGAGAGCGGCTGGGTGGCCGCGGTGACCTTCTTTTCGTCCACCGGGGCGCCGATGGCGGTGTCCCAGCCGTCGCCATCGGCCAGGTGGGCGAGCAGATCCTGCAGCACCGGGGCGGGGGTGGCGCCGGTCGCGGTGAGGACCCACATGCGTTCGGAGACGGGTGTCTCGTAGGCGGCCACGGTCCAGGCGGTCTCGTGGGCGGGGGTTTCGTGGACGCGCTCGATGCGCAGGGTCTGCGACTCGTGGATGGCGTGGGTCGTGTCATCCGACCAGGTCCGCCACTTCTCGAACTCGCCGTGCGCGTCGAGGAAGGTGTCGAGGACCGCGTCGTGGTCGCCGGCATCCACCAGGTAGACGGGGACGATCTCCGGCTCCGGGCGGGAAGGTCCGGACTTGGCCGTGGTGACGTCGAAGACGGAGCGCGCTTCGATGGCGGCGCGTTCGGTGTCGGTCAGGGGCGCCGGGCCGGGGCGCATCGCGGCCGCGTGGACCTTTTCGAAGGCCATCAGTGCCTCCGCAGGCGAGTCGAAGGTGTCGGCGACCTGGCGCAGGTGGTCCTCGCCGTGCAGGTAGACGGACTTGCCGCCTCGGTGGAGGTAGGTGCCGACGGCGACGGTGGTGTGGCCGTCGTGGGCGTGGGCGTGGATGAGGAGCTGGCCGTGGCGGATGTCGTCGTGGATATTCTGCGCCTGATTGGAGACCTCGCGGATTTCGCTGCGCGTGCACCACGGCGTCGGATAGTTCGCCCAGGTCCATTCCTCGTTGATGGCTTTCTGGAGCTGCGGGGTGATCTCGACGGTGATGCCTTCGGCGGTCAGGTGCTTTGCTGCGTCGTTGGCCCAGTAGGGCTCTTCGTGATCGATGCGGGCCAGGATCAGGACGTTGGTGGCGGCCACGCTCCAGTCGGCAGCCTCCAGAGCCATGAGGGCGACGTGGGCCTGCGTGCCGGTCAGGACGGCCTGCACGGCGCTCGGGTGAGTGGGGTGGGTGTCGAGGTGGACGTGGGCGTCGATGGCGGGAGTCACGTGGGGGTCTCGTCTGTTCTGCCGGTGGCCGGGCCTTCGGGTCTGGCCACCGGCGTACGCGGGGGCTATCGGGTTGCTCGTGTGGACCGGGCGGCGTGCGCGACCGTGGTGGTCGGCGGGCCGGCGCGGGTGGTGGGAGCGGGCCGTTGCCGCTGTGGCGGGGTGGCTGCGGTGGCGTGCTGCCAGCGGGTGCGGACGGCGCCGATGTCGGCGAGGGCGCGGCGGGCGCCGACGACGAGCTGGAACGGGGTGTTCGCCGGGTCGCCGGCGTACGCCTCGATGCGCTGGCCGGTGTGCTCGGCCGTGGCCAGGAGGGAGCGCTGCAGGGCGCGCTCGCCCCAGTGCTCGACGGAACCGGCGGGTTCGGCCAGCATGCGGAGGACCTCGCCCGGTTCACTGCCGTCGTCCAGCAGGCTGCGCTGCTGGGCTTCCCACAGGACCGTGACGGGGTCGACGGGCTCGTGTCGGCGGGCCAGGGCGGTCAGGCACTGCCACAGGCCGGCGTGCAGCGGCAGGGTGAGGTCGTCGGGGAGCAGCCACCGGACGGCGTCGATGTCGGAGGGGTACGCCGTGGCGGTGGCGAGGAGGATCTGCTCCTCTTCGACGGCCTCTGCGGGGTCGGGCGCGGTGGGTGGCGGCGGTGTCGTGGTGCGGGGCAGCACGCCTGCGCGCGGTGGGAAGCGCTTGGCGATGTCGTCCACGACTGCGGCGAGCGCGTCGGCCTCGGCGAGCACCGTCTGGACGGGATGAGGGAGGGAGACGTTGTGGACGGTGTGGACGAGGCGTTCGGCGGCCGTCTGCAGGCGGCGGCGGACGTGCTCCGCCTCGACCATCCGGGCATAGGCGGGGGCGTGGCTGGGCCAGGGGCAGACCTGGACGAGGGTGTGCAGGTAGGAGGCGGTCAGCCCGCGCGCCTGCTCCCGGCTGGTGGTGAGGACGCGGTCGAGCCACGTGGTGTTCTTCGCGTGCTCTGCGGGGTCGGGCCGCGGCAGGCTGCTGATCGCGGCGTACAGGGCGGCGTGCGCGGCGGTGGAGAACGAGTCGGCGGCGATGCCGCTCACGTCGTCCAGACGGTGCGGGTCGAGGAGGAGGGCACCGAGGAGGGCCTGCTCGACGTGGAACACCGGCTGCGGGGGTGCGCTGGCGTAGGGGTCGTCTTCGTCGGGTTCGGGGGCTTGGGGCATCAGGCGGCGAGGGTGAAGTCGTCGGGGTCGAGGGTGACGCCGAGGTGCGGGGCGAGGAGGTGGCCGGCTAGCAGTGGAGGTACGGCGTTGCCGATCTGGGAGAACTGCTGGCCCTTGTTGCCGGCCCAGGGGTAGTCGGCGGGGAAGGTCTGCAGGAGGCCGGCCTCGCGGGCGGTGATCCGGATCGGCTCGGGAACGGTCGGCGCGTCGGATGCTTCGGCCGGCGGTGAGGCAGGCTCGGCGACCCAGGTGCACTCGTTCGCGCGGTGCCCGAAGAACAGCGTGCCGGCCGGCTCGGACAGCGGACGGACGGTCGCGTTGGCCTGGTTGTTGCTGCGCAGGGACCAGGACCAGCGGTGGGCCTCGGCGGTGCACGCCGGGGCGAGAGCATCGGCGGCACGGTTCTCGCGGGTGCCGTGCCGTGCCGCCCATCCCGCGCCTTCACGACGGGACTTGAGGACCATCCCGTCCGGCCGGGGCATCCAGGTGCCGCGCTCCCGGGCGTCGGACAGCGTCTTGCGGGAGCCCGACGGGAACGGCTCGGGCCCGCCGCCGGGCCCGCCGCCCGCGCAGACGGTGGGGACGGGCCGGTCGGTCGCTCCCCATCCCAGGGCTTCGGCCATGCTGACCCAGCGGGCGCGGCCCGGCCCGAACAGCGAGTCGGGCTCGGCGAGTTGGGCGTGCGTGGGCGTGGGCGGCTGCGCCGTTCGGACGCGGGAGGCCAGGAGGATCGCCCGCTTCCTGGTCTGCGGGACGCCGAAATCCGCAGCGTTGAGGATCCCGTACCAGACCGAAAAGCCCCACCGGCGCAGGACGGCCGCGTACTGCTTCCACAAGGGCAGGACGTCCGGTACTTCCTCCATGGCGACCCAGTCGGGCTCGCCGACCGTGTTCAGCGCGTACAGGTACCGCATCGGCTCCGCGGCGAGCAGGGAGCGCTCGTCGCGGCACGCGGCGAGGAGGCGTTCGCGGGTGTCGCGTCCGGCGGCCAGGTCGTCGACCGCCGCGTGCACCAGCGGCTGGTCGAGCAGGCCGAGCCGCTTGCCGGCCATGCTCCACGCCTGACACGGCGGAGAGGCGATCACACCGCGCGTGCGGCCGACGAACGGCCAGGTCGGATACATCGCCACGTCGGTCCGGACGGTCAACTGCCCAGCAGCCGCACGGGTCTTGCACGCCCATTGGTCCCATTCCAGCCCGACGTCGCGCGCGCCCAGGACGTACAGTGCCCTGCTCCAGCCGCCCGGCCCCGCGAAGAGGTCGAGTATCAAGTGGCCAGCCCGAAGTCATCCTGCGTCAGCGCGTCGGCGTCGCCGCGGCACGCCCAGGGCGAGCAGCCGCCCTCGACACCGTTCTCCAACACGTCGGCCTCGTCCACGCTGATCCGCAGGGCGGCCCGCTCGGCTGCGGTGACGTGGTCGATCGGCGCCTGGCTCAGCGGGACGCGGGAGCGGTGCAGGAACGCCTCGCCGAGCAGTCGGCTGCCAGACGCATTGGCACGGGCATTCCCTTGCCGGATGGCCGCGTCGAATTCGACGACATCCGCCCACTCGGACGGAAAGGTGTCCCTGATGTGCCTCCACTGCGCATTTCCGTGGAATGGACAAGTTATTGAGAATCGAGACAGGGCTGTGACCTTTCAGTTGATGGGATGAGGGTGTTGCAGGTCCGCCCGCCGGCCGCTTGAACAGGCACATGTCGCGGCTGGGCGGCTCAGGCTCGGGTTGCTCACCTGCGGATGGGCGACGGCAGGCGTGACCCCTCTGATGCTCGGCGCCCGGCTCCGCGCCATTGCAGCCTTCGCGTCCGCCGGAAGCTGTGAGTGGAGATCGACGAGGCGTCGCTCGGGACCGTGGCTACCCGATCGCCTTCGGCTGATCTTCCATTGCGTCAACTAGCGCAGGCAGGGTGTACGTTGTAGCGGGCTCACTGACACGCAGGCTGTGACTGGACGCGAAGAGGCGAGGATGCGGAGGCGCGGGCCCAGGTGGATGTGCCTGCGCTGCAAGGGGGACCGTTGATCGGTATCGTTGCCAGGCCCAGCGGCCGCTGGATCGTCCTACTCACTGCTCAAGGTGCGCTTTATGTAGCTTTGCTCGCGTGTGCTTCGATCCTGGGCCACCGGTCTGCCTTCGACGTCGGCCGACTGAATGGCCGTGCAAGCCAGTGGAGCGCGTCGAACACCTTTGGTTCTGCGGGCGCCGTTGTGGTGTTCGTGATCACTCTGTTGTTGTTATCGATCGTTGCGGCTGTTGTCATAGCTCTGTCGGGCTGGGGGATTGAACAGACTTGTGTTATGGGGCGATGGCCGCGTCCCATAGACCGCCTTTTGCGTCGCCACATTGATAATCGTCGCCGCCAATGGGATTGGGCGATGCAAGCGTGGCAATCGGCGATGGCAGACGCATTCAGAAGTCCGGACCAGGAGCCGGATGGGTCCGTGTTGCGAGCAGATCTTCGGATCGAGCGCATTTCCCTCACGCGTCCGATGCATGCCACGTGGATGGCTGACCGCCTTCAGGCCGTAGAGGGTCGACTGTCGGCAACTCGCGGGGTCGACTTAACGGTTATCTGGCCGTACGTCTGGCAGATTCTGCCGGATTCGAACCGTGGGGATCTCGCAACTGCCAGACGTTCTGTGACATATGCGGCGGTATTCGCGGCATGGGGGTTTCTCCTTCTTCCCTTTGTTGGTGCTCTGTGGTGGCCAGCCCTGCCTCTTGGGGCGTTGGTCTCATTCGCGGGATGGCGGTGCCTTAACGCTGCGACGAGGACTTTGGCCGAGCAGACTGAGGCAGCGGTTGTTCTGTATGCGCCTGATCTTGCGCTTCAGGTTGGGCTTCCCGGACCTTTTACTGCCACTAGCGGCCGGGAGTTGACTGCTTTCCTGAAGCGTGGCAGTCCGCTGCCGGATTCTTCCTGGCAGGGACGTGTAGTCCCACACGCGGAGGCGGATCCTGTAGCTAGGTATTCTGTGGAAGGTCTTCACGTTCCTCCGAGGTTCACAGGTGCGACCTGGGATAATGCGCGATGGCGTGCTGAGTTCCGCGCTTTGGTGTATCTGGTCCTCTTGTCCGCAGTTGCGTTCGCCGTGGGCGGAGTGACCGCCTGGGGCGGCGTGCATGGAATTCAGGTGCACGGAGAGTTCGCACCGGTGGACGCCGCGCAGATTGTTGCTGCGATCGGGGCTACGGCAGCCGGCATCGGGGGAGCTGTTGCGGCCGTGATCAAGGCGTATGCCCTTTTCGTGCATGCAAAGGCAGATCTCATCCGGGCCCAAGCAGCGCTCCCGGCTGCTGATCCTCCCGCCCCCTCGGCAAATGAAGAAGGTGACGCAGCTTGATGGCTCGTTAACGCCCATCTGCGTCTTGGGGTTCTGCGCCGAGCGTGCTCATGAGCTGTGTCAGGGGAATGAGACTATCCGCGGTCCCGAGTTCTTTGGGAGTTGGGCCAGCCGGTGTTGGGGTGTCTGCGAGTCGTTCGGCGAGGGCGGTGACCGCTTCTCGGTCTCCTTCGAGGGCTTCGCGTTCGTCGTCGGTGAGGTCGAGTTGTTCGAGCATCTGGTCGATGCCGTCCCTCACAGCCAGGAGTTGTCCGTGGGCGGACTGCTTGGGGACGTAGAACGGGCAGCGTGCGCAGGCCAGACGGTGGGGGCACTTGGCGAAGAAGTCGTAGCTGCAATAGCCCTCGCCCAGGTCGTAGTACTTCCAGGGCTGTTCGCCGCCGGCGGCGGCGCCGGACAGGATGGACTCGTGGTCGATGAAGACCTGGATGGTGCGGACGTTGCGGGGCGAAGTAGTCGGCCTTTCTATAGGCGGCGGTGAGGGTGCGTTGCAGGATCGCGGCGTAGTAGCGGGTGCTGGCGGGGTGCTTGTGGCCGAGCCGTTGCTGCAGGTCGTGGAGGGGCAACGGTTCACGGGCGTTGAGGAGTTGGGTCGCAATCGTGGCGCGGGCAGGTGGTTCAGGGGGCTTGCCACAGGAAGCGGGCGATGTGGTCGCTGCCGTGGCCCGCCCGGGGCGGGAGGCGGTGTGCCATCCGGCCCGGGGCGGGCGGCTGGCGATCAGGTGCTATCCCGCGCCGCGCAGGGACGCGTCACTCTCGCCCTCCTGGGTGAAGGCGATCAGGCGCAGGTATCCGATGGCCACGGCCCGCAGGATCCCAGTCTCGTCAGCGGAGCCGACCGCGAAGATCTGCCTTGCGGGCGGCGGGTGGTGGCGGTGCCAGGCACGCACGAAGTGCTTTGCCTGGCGTGAGCGCACCGGCACCAGGTGCAGCGAAGCGTCGCTCACACGGCCTTCTGGAAGTCGGACTGTGTCGGCGCGTGCTTCGCCACGGCGCGGGTGGTGATTGCCTGCGAGGCGCGGGCGGATGCTGCGGACAGTTGCTCTGCGCCGGGTTCCAGGTACCACGGCCGCAGGTCGAGCATGGCGGCGCGCATACCGGTGGCGAAGCACAGCGCGGTTCCCTTGGGGAGGGCACGGATGGCGTCGGCGGGCAGGATCCGCTCCTGCCGCATGCTGACCGAGGTCGACGTGCCGGACTCCGAGTGCGACGTCGAGGTGGTCTCGACGTCGTGGTCGCCGATCAGCCGGCTGAGCTTGTCTGCGAAGTCCGGGTCGTCGATGCCGGAGCCGATGACCTTGACGGTCGAGGCGGACCACATGGCGTCCATGCCCGCGTCTCCCCAGACCTTTTGGCCCTGGCGGTAGGACTGCAGGATCGTGATCGGGATGATCCCGCGCGAGCCGAGGTGCGAGTACAGGTCGGGGAGGTCCGAGATCTTGCAGACGTTGGCGGCCTCGTCGAGGATCGCGAGCATCGGCGGGTCGAGGCGTCCGCCGGCGCGTTCGGCCTGGGCGGTCGCGGCCCGCATCACCGAGTCTGCGCACGCGGCGATCAGCGCCGAGGCACCGCCTCCGCCGTCTTTACTGAGCAGGAACAAGGTGTCGCTGGACGACACGAACGCGGATGGCCTGAACTCTGCCAGGTTCTTCTGTGGGGTGACCCAGGCGGCGATCTCGCTGTTCAGCAGGGCGGCGGCGTACTGGCGGGCGGTCTCGTAGATGCCGTCGCGGGTTTCCGGCGGTCCCTCCACCGTTCCCTTGAGCTGGGCGGCGACGGCGGTGAACTGGTGGTCGCGGAGGATGTCGAGCGGGGTCCGATCGGCGGGGAAGGCCAGCCACTGCATGACGTCGGTGATCGGCCGTTCGTCGAGGGCCGCGGCGAGGAAGAGCTGGGCGAGGATGTTGGATCCGGCTTTGGACCAGAAGTCACCCTGCTGGCTCGCGTCCACGCTTGCGGCGAGGAAGTGACCGGCCAACCGGCCAGCACCGTCAAGGGTTTTGGCGTCCGCCAAAGGGTTCCACCACATCGAGCGTTCGGCGTGCGCGATCTGCTGCGGGTCCATCGACCACACCTGTCCGACGCGGGCCCGGGCGTCGTAGGTCGCGGTGAAGGCATCGCCGGCGGCCTTGTTGGAGGTCAGCAGGACCGGGCCGGGCGCGGCGAGGATCGAGGGGATGGCGAGCGAGGTCGTCTTGCCCGAGCGGGGTGCCATGATGGCGACGGCCACGTCCTCGTAGCCCATGCGTACCTCGTGCCGGGTGCTTTGTAGGTTGCCGAGGAGGATGCCCGTGTCGCGGGCCTCGATGTGCTTGGCGTCCTTCAGACTCGGGCGCAGCGAGCGGGCCTTGTCGGTGATCGCCTTGGCCATCAGCGGTTGGATGTCCCGGGCCTTGGCCATGCCGGTGACCTTCTTCTGGCCGCCGCTGCGGTTCTTGTACCGCGCCCACACGATGCCCGCGGCCGTTCCGAGGGCAAGGAGGAGGACCACGGGGACGATGCGGGAACCGATCAGCAGGGACGTTTCCCCGGCATGGGGCCAGACCTGCTCGGGGTGGAGCAGCGCGTTGGTCGGCTGGTAGGAGGCCCAGGCGGTACCGGTGAGGTAGGCGGTGATGTTGCCGGACAGCCAGGCGAGGTGGGACAGGGGGACGACGACGGCGAGCACACCGATCACGAGGCGTAGGACGAGGTCGTATCCGTCGGTATTGCTGGAGGAGGAAGGGGGCAAAGGCTACGTGCTTCCGGGCGGGGGCGGAGGGATCAGCGGCTGCGGCCGTTCTTGGACGACGGCCCGGGCTCGGGGAGCGGCCGCGAGGGCGGGGCGGAGTGCCGGGCAGCGAGGGTGTGGCTGCGTTCGTCCAGGGCTCCAGCGACGTAGACGACGAGCACGTCCGTGGTCCTGCGGGTGATGAGCTTTCGGTCGCGGGTCGGAAGCCTGCGCCCGCTGTCGATGCGATGCACGGGCTTCGGATCGGCGAGCGCAGTGGTGAACGCAGCGACGAGGTGCCGCGGGGTGTGTTCGCCGAAGCGGGCCTCCCACACCTTCTGATACAGGCCCAGCGAGACGGTGACGCCCCAGGACTCCCGCGTCTTCGGCGTTCCCAGGCGCTCGATGCACGCCGTCTTGTCGGGCGATACGAGGCCGTCGTCGCCATACGGTGACCAGCCGCCCTGCCGGAGAGGTTCGTACGGGTCGCACGGTGCGCTTGCGGTCGGGGCGGGGTCGGTGAGGGCGTCGGTGACGGCGGCGATCAGTTCGACCGGGGTGCGGGCGCCGAAGCTCGCGTACCAGGCGGGCCGGTCCGGCGCGGCGGCGTGGTGAAGGGTCCACCACGATCCGTCGGGGTCGGGCTCCAGGTGCAGGAGGGCCTTCCGGCCGGGGCTGGAGAGAAGGACACGAGGCATGAAGAGGTCGTCACCGTGACTCCAGCCGCAGGCACGGTGGAGGGGGACGGTGACCCAGGCGGGGTCACCACCGGCGAGGTGGCGCGGAGTGATGAAGTCGACCTCGACGGTCTCGGGAGTGGAGGAGACCATGGTCACCTCCGCGCCGGGGTCCGCGGGTCGGCCGCGGGAGCCGGCGCGGTTGTCAGAGGTGAGGGAGCTCTGCGGGCGGCGGCGTTGATCTCGCGGAGCGTCTTGCCGTGGGTGGCCCAGTCGTCGAGGTAACTCCACGATTCGGCGTGGTACTCGGCGAGGGCGTCGTCGAAGGCGGTCGTGCCGGGCTTGGCCGCGGCGGGGAGGGCGTCCCGGGTCTGAAGCCACTGCTCGTGGAGCTGGTCGAGCCGGTCGACGGCGGCGTGCAGGACGCCCAACTGGTTGACCCAGCGGCTCTGTACGGCGCCTTCCGGCAGGCACCCCAGTTGCGTCTCTGCTGTGGCCAGCAGGTGGCGGGCGCCGTACCGGACCGATTCGAATGCCTCGGCGGTGTTGGCGTCACGCTGGCTCGCGCGCAGGCCGTAGGCGTGCTGGTCGTAGGGCCATCCGTCGAGGTCGGTGTGCTCGTCGGAGTAGGTGTTCCAGGCGTTGAGGATCTTTTGGCTGTTGCTCAGGTAGCGGTCGAGATGACGGAGGAGGTCGCGGTGCGCGCGATGATCGGCGGAAATGAGGGAGGAGTCCTGTCGGTTCAGCGGCGGGCGGTCGGCTGGGAGGTGTGGGCCTTTGCCCGGGTCGTTGCGGGTTTCGTTTGCTGCCGGCGCGCGGCGCGAGACTGGGAGCGGAGCGACTCGATACGGGCGGTGTGTGCGTCGACCACCTGCTGCGGACGCAGCGGGCTAGGGTCCTGCACGGCGCTGTAGTGGCCGGTGCGGTCGTACATGCCGCGCTGGAGCGGGCTCGGGTCGGTCAGCGCGGTGAGGAACGCACCGACGAGGTGGGTGGGGGTGTGCTCGTCGAAGTAGGCGTGCCAGATGAACGGGCCGGGGTACTCGCCGTGGCCGGGTTGGCGGGTCTCGACGTGCCAGGACGGCCGGGCGCTGAATTCGCTCAGCGGGCGCAGCTCGACGTGGCACATGGAGTCCGGCGAATGCGCGGTGCCGTCCGAGTCGACGTGCCAGCTCGCCGAGATCACCGGTTCCCACGGGTCCTGCTGCCGTAGCGGCGCGCCGACGAGGGCGTCGGTGAAGCCGGCGAGGACCTCGGCGGGCACCAGTTCGCCGAACTCGGTGTACCAACCCGGTTCGGTGTTGGTGGGTTCGGCCCGCAGCCGCCACCACGCGGAGGTGGTGGACTGCGGGTCGAACTGGAGGCGGTGGCGCAGGTCGGGGCTGCGCATGATTATCTCGGCGCTCAACGGGTCGGAGACGGTGCTCCATCCGGCGGCGGCCAGGCCGTGGGTGACATGGCGGGCATCCCCGGGACCGGCGAGGTGGCGTGGGCCAGTGTCGAACGGGATTTGCCAGGCGTGCTTGTCCGCGAACGCGGCGAACTGCCGTTCGCTCAGCGGCACCGGCCGCACCCCTGCTCGCCCCCGGCGACGTTGCCGTACAGGTCGCGGAGGTCGTCCAGCACGTAGTGGAGGGTGTGTTGGTCGGTCTGCTCCCACGCGGCCGTGCGCAACTCGTCGATCAGGACGGAGACTTGCATGGTGCGTGGCGTGTCCGGGTGTTCCTGCACGGCGCGTGCGAGGGCCCGCAGCGTGTCGGCGAGTTGGACGGGCAGGCCCGTGTATTCGTCCAGGAGAGGCTCTACGAGGGCGAGGGCGAGGGCCTGCGCCGGGTCGGGGCTCTCGCGCAGGTAGTCGGTGAGGTCAGAGAGGGTTTCGGTCAGCGTGCGGATGGTGTCCGGGGTGAGCGCGGGCATCAGGCTCCTTGGAACGGGGGCGTCAGGTCAACGGCGGGTCCGGGCGCCGCCGTCCGGAGTGCGGGGACGGGATCTGGTGCGCAGCTGGGCGCTGCTTTGGGCCCAGAGGGCGGCGCGGGCGGCCGTGATTCGGGCCTGCTGCCACGCCCCGAGCTGGGAGGGCGTGACGGAGACCGACCAGGTACGGATCTGTGCGCTCAGCGGCACGCGTCCGCGCGGGCGCATAACGGGCTCGGGGTCGGCGAGTTCGGCCGACAGGGCTTGCACTAGGTGCATCGGGGCGTTCGGCGTGAAGGTGGCCGTCCAGCCGTTGCCTTGCTGGTCCTGTGCTCCGGTCCACCACATCGCTGGCCCGTCGGCTTCCTGGAGGTACTGCATCCACGCGGTGCCGCCCGGGCTGGTCGCCAGGTAGTTTGCGCCCTCGAGACGCGTGTGCCACTGCTGCTCCTGCAGCGGCGCCCAGACGTTGGGGGCGTGGGCGGGGCGTGGGCGGGTGAGGGCGTCGGTCAGACCGGCGACGATCTCCACCGGGGTCTGCTGGCCCAGGTGTGCCGACCACTCGCTGTTCCGGTCGTCTGCTGGGCCGTGGATGGTCCAACCGCCGGGCAGGACGTAGGGGTCGTAGGCGACGCGGACGGTGCGGTCCGGGCTCTGCATGAGCAGAGGGCCGCCCTTCTTGGACTTGTCCCGCCATCCCGAGGCGCGCAGGAACTCCGAGACGTGACGGATGTCGCCGCCGCCGGCGAGGGCACGGGGCTGGACGAGGTAGTGCTGCTCGGCCGGCTCGCCTGCCCCCCAGTCCTGCCACTGCTTGGTGATCACCGGTGCCGCCGGACCACGAGGGGTGCGGGTGCCTGTCGCGCCGCCGTGGTGGTGGAGGGCTGGGTGCTGACGTGCTGCAGGGTGTCCTTGTGTTCGTCCAGGTCGAGGGCGATGTCGCCGAGTTCGTTCGAGGCGCGGCCCAGGGCGAGCCACACCTCCGCGGGCAGGGCGCCTCGTTCTGCCTGGTCCTTGGCGAACATGCTGCCGGTGGCGACGAGGTGGGTGATGCCGCCGAGGACTCCCGTGTCCGGGTCGAGAACGCGGGCGATGACTTGCGAGGCCTGGGGCGGGGGAAGCTGCGTGAGGTGGTCGGCGAGCAGGCCGAGCTGGCGGGTGATCTCGTCGGCCAGCCGTACCGGGTAGGGGGCGGGGTGGGACATGCTCCTCCGGGTCGGTGAACGGTCAGGGATGGGGGCACGGGTCGGCACGCTGGGTCTCGGCGAGGACGGCGTCCGGACGGGCGCCAGCCAGCGGGTAGGCGCGGTCGGGGCCGGTCGGGATGCAGGCGCGCAGGTAATGGCGGAACAAGGCCGTTGCGAGTCGGGGCTTGAGCCGGTGGCTGATCACGGGAGGTGTACGGGGTCCTACGGGTTCCTCCGGGAAGCGGGTGGAGGCGGTGGCCCCGGCACGGTGCCGGGGCCAACGGGGAGTCTCTTTTCGGGGTCAACGGCGGCAGGATGCCGAGGACGGGGTGGTACTCGGCGGCGGAGTGGGGGCCGGCGGCCGCGCCGTGCGGGCGGCGTGGTTCCGGGCGTGGAGGATCATGTGCGCGGCCTGGCTCATGGAGCCAGCGGTGTCTCCGAGTCGTGCGAGGGGCTCGGGTTCCTCGCCGGGGGCAGCCTCCTGGAGGTCACTGGCGGCAATCCAGGCTCGGACGACCACCTCTCTGGTGAGGGGGAGCAGCCCGGTGACCGGGGCGGCGATCTCGGTCAGGACCTCGGCGATCTCACCGCTGGTCTCGGCGGCAGCGACCCGCTCGGCGACACGGGCGAGGTAGCGCAGAGCCGCGTCGTGGTCGCCGTTCGGCGTGGCCAGGGCGTTCAGTGCGGGGTCGAGGTGGACGCTGTGACCGGCGGCGAGCAGGGCGTGCGAGGCGGCGGTCGCCTTCAGCCGCTGCTGCCCGACGGACAGGCCGTGGGGAAGCTGGTGGTAGTCCCCACGCGGTCCGGGAGCGGAGAGGAAGCCGCCGGCGCGCTGGAGGATGTCCGCCGCCTTCTCGGTGCCCCCGATGGCGACGACCAGGCCGGTGCGGCGGTCCTTGGTGATGGTGACGTACTCCATCACCCAGAAGGCGGGCTCCCTGAACGTCATCGAGCCTGGGTGGCCGGCGCACGGGGGCCGGCCGGGACCGGAGGCATGGAGGCCGGTGCGGAAGTGGGCGCCCTCCGGCCTGCGGGGTGCTGGAGGGCGGTGCTGATGCCGAGCAGGTCCAGCTGCGGGCCGATTTCCCGCAGAGCGCGGGCCTGCGCCTGGGTGTCGTCGCCGGTCAGGCGGTAGATGCCGCTGTGCGGGTCCTCAACGAAGCCGTGGGCGATCAGGATCGCACCGGCACGGTCGTCGGCGGGGGCGGCGGCAACGCTGCCGTCCGGCTGCCAGGTCAGGACGACTCGGTCCGGCTGCGAGGGCTGGATGCTGTCCAGGGCGTTGTGGCGGACCTGGGTGAGCGCGCGATCGTAACGGGCGAGCAGATCGCCGACGACCTGCTCCGCGCTCAGGAACGGGTCATCCGCCAGAGCGATGCCGTTGGGTTCGGGAACGGCGCGGTACGCCTCGTCGGGCAGGGCCCGCGGGGCGACGGCGGCGATCAGGAAGCCGCCCAGCTCGTCGTGCCGGTCCAGGACGACGAACTGGGCGCCGTCCGGGCGGCTCAGGACGGCGGCCTGCTGCAGCGGGTGCTCGGCGAGCGAGGCGGCGACCAGATCCAGGTCCCAGATCCGGTCCGCGAGTTCGGCGAGGTCGTCCTTGGCGTCCGGCGGAAGATGGGAGCTGGTCCAGGTGTCGGGGAGTTCACCGGCGAGGACGTCGGCGTACGAGGCGAGGCGCTGGGAGGTGTCGTGGTCGTGCATGGTGTCCTTGGGCGAGATGAGGGTCAGCGGCGCAGTCCGGCGGCCACCGGGGGCGGCGGGGACGGGACCGTGCGCGGCGGGGGCGGGCAGGCACACACGGCGGAGCGTTCGAGTTCGGTGGCGGGTACTTCCCCGGTGCAGGTGCTGCGGCCGGGGTGCGGGGCGTGCCGGTCGGCCAGCCGCTCGCGGGCGTGCGCGAGGTCGGAGTGGATGACGCGTACGTACTCGTCGGCGAGGTAGCGCAGGCGCCGGGCCGTGTGAGGATCGCTCGCGCTGCCGAGGCCGTCGAAGAAGTCCGCCAGGGCGCCGAGGGTGTCATCGACCCCGGCGAGGATGCCGTCGTGGGGTGCGGTCAGCTCGGTGAGGATGCCGGCTGCCTCGTCGGTGTCGGTGGCTTCGCGCAGACGCTCGGCGAGGTGGGAGACCGAGGCACCGAGCGCGGGATAGCGGACCGGCCGAGCATCTGTTTCGAAAGGCTCGTCGCAGTCGACGTGGTACCCGGCGGCCCGCAAGCGCGCTACGGCGTCGGTGGCGAGACGGGACTCCTCGTCTTGGGTGAGGCTGGCGGAGGCGCGGTGGTAGGTCTCGTGAAGGCGGACGACGGCGACGAAGCCCGCGCGCTGAAGGATGCTGTGCGCCTCGGAGTCCCCGCCGCGGGCGAGGAGTTCGTCGGAGTGCGGGTCGCGGCGGATGTCCAGGAAGCGGTCGGTACGGGGCAGGGAGACGATTCTCCTATGGCGATCGGTGGGCGGTGTGCCGGACGGTGATGGGGACGGCGGCGCTTCGGGGCTGGACGAGGCGGGCTGCGGCGGTGTCCAGGTCCTGCTGGATGGAGTGGAGGCGGCGGGCGATCAGCTCCATGCGGTGCGCTGTGTCGGCGGCGGCGGGATGACGGTTCGCGCCGTGGGGCCGGAGCGGACGGGGAGCAGGTGGAGGTCCTGCTCGATACGGCGCGCCTCGTCCGCAAGGCGCCGCAGGATGTCCGTGGGCGGGGCGTGCCACGCGCCGTCGAGGTGGATCAGGTTCGCGATCAGGTTGAGGCGTTTGGGCTGGGCCTGAACGGCGATCCACCAGCAGCCGTGCTCCTTGCCGGGAATCTCGACGCCGGCGGCCCGTGCGAGACGGTGGGCAGCTTCGGCCCCCTGCGGTCCGGTCAGCTCCCGGTCGTCCGGGTGAAGCCGGATGTCGAGGTGGAGGATCGCCCGCCGGTCGTCGTCCGGACTGGCAGCGAACTGATGCTCCAGATAGGGGTCATAGAGGTGCTCGGCCCACTGGGCGGCCGTCGAGATCTTCTGCTCGTCGTCCGGGGTGAAGGAGTCCACCCCGGCCAGTGGGCGACGACCGTGTACTCCGTGAGGCCCTCGTTGGGCGAGACCGGCCGCCCCAGCGCCTCGGCGAGCGAGTCGTGCGGCATCTGGGTCCGCTCGTGCAGGCGGACGATCACCGGCCGCCTCGGACGTCGGCGATGTGCACGAGCTGGCCCAGGGCGGTGGTGGTGTACCAGCCGCAGTCGATCAGTTCGTCGCGGCCGGAGAACCGAGCTAGGAGAGCTTCCTCCATGGCCCGCAGGTAGATCAGGCAGTCTGGGCATTGGCGCGAGAGGTGCACGAGGTAGCGGGGGTGGGCGGTGACGTAGGACTGAGCTCCGCCGGTCGCATCACGCAGCCGCCACCCGTCCTCGTCGGTCGGGGTGTGCCAGGACGGGGCGACGACACGCATCGCATCGCCCCACAGCTCTCGGTTGGCTACCCCCTTGAGGACGACGACGGTGTCACCGGGCTGGAAGTGGGCGTGGGTGATGTCCCGGTCGGGGGTGAGTGGGTCAGGTGTCGGCGCGAAGGCGGACGTGGGCGGGGGCTGGGACATGCGGTTCCTTCCACGCAATCGGCAGCGGGGTGGGAGGAACAATGGTCCGGAGGAACGCCGGTTTGGCTAACCGGCGTTCCCCGGCTATGTTCCCCCGCCGTCAGCGGAACGGGTTCTCCGTCCCACGGTCCGCCTCACCGGCCGCGTCGAGGAGTTCGAGCAGGTCAGTGCCTTCGGCGTCGCGCTGGTCGATCCACCATCCGGCGCGGGTGACGGAACGGGCCTTCTCCTCCAGCTCCGCCCAGTCCGCCTCGTCCCAACTCCCCTCCACGACCAGCGCGGTGTGCGCGGCCGTCACCAGCTGATGGCGTGAGCGCTCGCCCCACTCCAGGGCCCTCTCCGGGCCCTCCAACCGCGGCATGTGGAACTGCGCCGCCCACGCGAGGGCAGCCTCCTGCTCGGCGGCGCGCTTGGCCGCGAGCCACTCCTCCTTCGACTCGGTGTCGGTGTCACGCGACGCCTTCCAGCAGTCGGAGCAGTCCTTGGCAGCGAGCCAGCGTGCGAATCCGGCGCGCCGGTCGGCGGAACGGCCGGACAGGTCGTGGACGACGTCGTGGCCGCAGGCGTGCTGGATGGTCCATTGCGTACGAACGGGCATGAAGTAACGATTCTCCTTGTGGTGCAGATGAGCGGGACGCCACGGCGCCGAGTGCGCTCAGCGGGTCTAGAAGCGGTCTGCCGTGGCGGTGCGCCGCCAGCGTTACGGGCGGCGTGCCGGGGACCGAGCGCCTGCCGGGGTTTGAGGCAGGGTGGTGTCCACGGCGGGACGGTGATGGAGCTGGGGCGGTCGGGGAATGCGGTGCGGGGGCAGGACGCCGACCGTGGCGCCGAGATCCTCGGCCGCCTCGTGCACCTCGCGGGTCAGGAAGGCCAGATGCCGGCCGAGTGCGTTCAGGCGGGCGCCGACCTGTCGGCCTTTGACGGTGTCGAGGGCATGGGCGAACTGGGCTGCGGTGTCGAGGAGTTCTTCCAGCCGCACGAGGGCGCCGGCTTCGTAGCCGGTCTGCGTGGCGGTGAGCAGGGCGTCGGAGACCTCGCCGGCGGTGCGGGCCTCGATGACGTCCCGCAGCAGTTCGTGCAGGTGCTGCTCGGGCGCGGGCTCCGAGCGGCTGAACCGTGTCGGGGAGTCGGCGCGCAGGAAGCCCGGCGGGACGGGGCGGGGCAGTGCTCGTCCAGCTGTGGTTTCGTTGTCGTAGTGGCCGATCACCTCCCAGCCGGGCGCGTCCGGGTCCCCGGCGAGAGCCACGACCGTGTCGGTGTCGTCCTCGATGAGGTAGGCGAGGGTGACCAGGCGTCCGTCGGCCGCGTACCAGGACTCGATCAGGTCCAGCTCGCCCCTACGCTGGGCGGCCTGAGCCGTCTCGGTCCACAGCTGCCGCTCTTCGGCGGTCAATACGGGGTCGGGCTGGTGGCGTTGGTCGGCGAGGTCTGCGGCGATCAGGACCTGCTCCGTCCAGAAGGAAACGTGTGGCCACACGGCGTTGTGCTGCTCGCGCTCGGCAGGGGATCCGGGTGTCGCGGGCTGGTCGAGGGCGCGGGCGATCTCGGTGTGCGAGGCGTCGAGGGCATCGAGCAGTCTCCGCCAGGCGTGGGTGTGCCGGGCCTCGGGCAGTGCGCCGAGGGCACGGCGGGCAGTGGCGAGCAAGTGGTCGCTGTGTGTGCGGAGATGGGTGGCATAGGTGGCGAGGGCGGCTTGGTTGCGGCGGGCGAGGGCGGCGGCTGCGGCGTGCTGGTGGACGGTGCGGCTGTAGCGGTCGCGGGTGGCATCGAGCGCGGTCTGCGTCTCGCGGTCGAGGACGGCCATCCGCAGCCGGAAGCCACGCGCTCGGGAGACGATGTCCGCCAAGTCCGGTTCGGGGATGTCGGGGATGAGTGTTCCTCCGGGAGTCAGGGGCGGCGGTGTGCGTGAGGACGGGGCGGAGGACCGGCTGTCACGGCGGGCGGTTGTGCTGGAGTAGCGGGGGAGGCTGGGCGGAGGTCGGGGTTGAGATGGACCGGGTAGCGGGCGGCGGTGAGCATCTCGGCTGCCCAGGAGGCGTGTTCGTTCTCCCAGGCGCGTCCGAGGTCGAAGGGGAGGCGTACCCAGGTTCCGCGCATGACCGGTTCGAAGCGGAAACCGGCCCTGCGCAGTATCTGGCTGGCGAACGCGTCGAGGGGGCCGTCGACTTCGACTTCGCCGCCGCGCCCGCGCACGATGCGGATCGGCGTGGTGCCGGACGTCATGGGGATCGTTCCTTCTGGATTGCGGGTGAGGGTGTGGGGTGTGCGGCACGGGGTGATCGAGACGGTCGCCGTCCGGCAAGCGTGGGGGTGGGTGGAGGTCTCGGCGACGCCGTGCTGCGGTTGAGTACCGTGCACAACGGCGGGATCGGGGCGCCGAGCCGGGTGTTCCTGATGGGGACGGGCTGCGGATCAGCGACGGGGCGCGGGCCGGCCCGCGGGGAGGGCTCTGGGCAGGGCCGCACTGGGTGCGGCGGCCGGTGAGGGCGGGGCGGCAGCCCGGGCCTGGCGCAGGAAGAGGTCTGCGTGGGTGAGCCAGGTTTCGATCGCCGGCCAGACCTGCCGGTTGTGCTCGGCCCGGGAGAGTCCACCGGTACTGTGCTCGCGTGCCGTCTCGGCGTCGACGAGGGCGGCGGCGAGGTCGTCGAGGACGTCGGCGCCCTGCGGCGAGGGAGCGTCGCTGGGGTGGCACTGATCGAGCAGCGCAGGGGCGTGATCCAGGACGTCGAGGAACTGGCGCCACGCGGTGTCGAGGAAGTCGGCGGTGCGAGCGCCGAACGCGTCCGCGCTCAGCGGTGTGACGTCGCCCTCCCATGGCGCAGCGGCCACCGCGGTCCACGTGTCGTGCTGGCCGCGGATGATGTCCAGGGCTTGCCTGATGATGGAGAGCCGACGGCTGTGGACCGCGTGGTCGTAGGCGGGCAGGTACTTCTGGGTGATCGCGTGGGCGGCCCGGTCGGCGCTGGGCGCCAGCACGATGCTGCGCGGGGCATCCGGCTCGCTGTCTCCGCAGCCGCCGATGATGTCGGGAGCGAAGGCGCCGACAAGGTAACTGAGTGTGCGGCCGGGGCGTTCGACGAGTAGCAGCGAGGTGTCCGTGTCCGCGTTGGCCAGGACGGCGGCGTAGGGGATCCGCTCGTTGCGCGCAGCGGATGCGAGGTCGCCGCTGTCCCACAGCCACGGTACGACGTCCTCCTGCCACGCCTGACGGGGGTAGCACTCGACTGCCGCGTTCCAGCGCCCGGGCAGGCGCCGGGCGATGTCACTGGCGAGGTCTCCGATATAGCCCCGGCGGCTGCTGGTCACGGCGACATCACGTTCCTCGGCGCAATGCGTGAGGTGGGCCAGGGCGGCTCGCCCGGCCTCCGGGGCGACGGTCGGCAGCTGGCGCACGCCGGAGTCGTTGCGTACGAAGCCGGCTTCGGCCAGGACGGCCTCCGCGATCTCGTGGTTCTCGCCGTGGGCGAAGGCCATGAAGCCAGTGTGCTTGCTGTAGGTGAGGATGATTTCGGCGTCAGACATGGTGCAGCCCTCCATGGCGGCGGGCGCAGCACTGGCCGCGGTTGTACTGCCAGGCGTGCTCGACGGCGGCCCGCTCCTTGATCGTGAGGACGGCGACACGCGTCGGCGAGGCGGGGCTGGTGCTGTCGAGGGCGATCACCGCCTCCCGCGGGACGTTGTGGCGAGTGCGGCTGGCGTGCATGGCCGTCAGAAGGGCCCGCCGGGCTCTGATGAGGAGGGGCGCGAGAGCGGTCGTGATCGGGTGAGTGGACAGGGCAGGGTCTCCAGGGAGCGGGGCAGGACTCAGCGGCGGGTGGCCCGGCGCGGTGTGCCGGCGTCTGCGGCGGGCGATGTGTACGGCGACCGGGAGGCGCGGGAGCCGGCTGACGGGGGTTCCGGGGACCGGCCAGTGCGCGGGATCGTTACTGAACGGAGTGCGGGGATCGGCACTCCAGCTGACGACAGGTCCGCAGGGGGCATGCTGGACGGCGATCACCTCGATGCCGGACGGACGCAGGATGTAGCCCCACTGGATGTCCTGGTGGGCCGCGGTCTTCTCGGTGACGCCCATGCGCACCGGCGCGCTGCCGTCCGGGGTGATCATGTTGGACGGCGTGGTGCTGGGCCAGCGTTCGGTGCCGACGAGAGCGGTCACGATCTCGGGCGGGGCGCCGTCGAGGAGACCGGTGCCCAGCTCGTCCCAGCAGACGGGCACGTCGTCCACGAGATGCCGCGTCATGGCCTCGACATCCTGACCGAACCGGTACCGGTAGGCGGCGAGCAGCAGGGGGAGCTTCTGGCTCGGATCACCGTCGAGGTGGACAAAGATGCCGTCGTAACCGGACTCGCTGAGCCGGGCGATGAAACAGCGGGTGGACAGAGGTTCTCCAAAACTGCCAGGACGCGAGGGAGCAGGCGGAACGGGTCTAGGGATGGCGGCGTGGAGACCGGGTGCCGTCGGTCTCGGTGGCCCGGTGATGCTGATCGGTGACACCGCGCGTCGGGGCGGGCCTGGGCTGGGAACCGGTGACAGATTCCAGCGCCCGTTTCAGACTGCGCAGCGCCGCTGCATGCCCGAGCGTCAGGGCCAGCTGGCTCTCGACCGCAACAGCGGGGCCGTGCCGGTGCGCGAAGCGGTGCGTTTCGGCAAGCCCGGTGAGGGCCGTGCTCAGGTGCGTGGCCGCCCGGTTGGTGTGCACGAGCGCGGTGGCCAGCTGCACCACGTGCTCGCGCCCCGCGGTGGTGGTGGCCAGAGCGCTGTCCGCGCAGTCCCGCAGATCCGCGAGGAGACCGGTCGCCAGATTGTGCACGGCGACCAGCTCGTCGGTGGTGGGGGAGATGGCCGCCTGCGGGCTTCCGGTCTCGGGAGGCACGAGGGCGGCGGCGGTGTCGGTGATGCGCCGCTGCCAGGTCGTCAGGCGGGCATGAACGAAGGCTTCGTTGGTCAGGCTCATCGGCGCTGCCCCCTGTATGCGGCTTTTCGTGGCAGGGGCGGGTGCGTACCTGTTCCGTCGCTGCTGTGCAGGGTGATGTGGAAGTTCTGGTGCCGCAGGCGCTGCAGGCTGATGATCAAGTGACGCCGTACCTGCTCCGGGCTGAGGTTGTCCGGCAGGTGGCACTCGCCGGTTACGGGGTCGAGCAGGAAACCGCCGTGCGCGAGCAGTTCGGCGTTGGCACCGAGGTAACCGGACCGGATCCGAGGCCGCTGCTGGGCGTCGAAGGCGACGTGGACCTGCAGGTGGCCCGGGCTGCTGCGCCGGATCGGGGTAGGGGCGGCGAGCCGGTAGGCGAGCAGCAGCCGGCGGTGCAGTGCTGCCGCGGCCCGGACCGGGTCGTCAGGTACCGCGATCCCGCGCGGGGCCCGGATGCCCTGGACGTGCCGGTGGCTGGTGTTCGCAGGCAGCATCGGCAGCACCAGGTACTGGCCCGGCCGGTGAGGGCGGGGCATGACGTACAGCTGGAGGCCCCAGTGGTGCGTCAGTACGGTGCGCTGAGCACCGGCTTCGTACGCCGTGTACGGCAGCGGCCCGCTGTCCCACATCCGCCCGCCTGCCCGGTCGCCGGCCATGGGGACCGCGCTGGGAGAGGGCTGCCAGCCGGGCAGGCGCTCGGCGAGAGCATGGGTGAACTCGGTGATGTGCAAGGTGGGTTCCTCGTGAAGGTGTCGGTGCCGCTGGTCACGAGGAGGCGGTCATGCCGTGGGCGTCGGTGCGGCGGCAGGTGTAGCCGATCAGCGTCGACTTGCCCGGCGATAGGGGGACGGTGGCGACATCGGAGCAGGTGAACTCGTAGGTGAAGTACGGGCTGTTGTTGGTGCCGAGCCAGGCACGGTCGTCCTTCTCCGGGATGATCTCGTAGCCGGAGAAGACCGTGTCGCGCTGGGTGTGGCTGTGGGCGAACACAACGAGGGCCTGGCCGTCGGTCGTCTTCAGCGCGTAGCTGTCCGTGAACTCCGGCGCGGCGGCCGAGAACGAGGTGCTGCCGTGGCTGCCGAACTTGTGCACCGTCTTGTCGTGCACCTTGATCTGCCGGGCGGCCGCCTTCGACGAGGTGAAGACCTTCTTGCCGCTCAGCTCGGCGCCCGTGGCGAAGTTGTCGCCGACGGCCGTGCGCAGGGTGGTGACCGGCGCGGCGACGTCCTTGCTGGAGGTGGCGTCCAAGGCGGTGGCGTAGCCGCCGGTGTCGAGGGCGATATTCGGTAGCTTCTTCGGGTCGGCGAGGTCGACGGCGGCGACCATTTCCCACTGCTTCGTCTTCGCCTGCTGGGCGAGAATCATCACCCGGACGTACTGCTTCTTCTTGCCACTGCGAGTGACGGCGGCGAACCACCGCTGCTGGCCGGCCATGAAGCGGGGGATATAGACGTCGGTGGCGGCGAGGTCGTACGACCACGGCTTGTACTTCTTGCGGTCGGCCTTGGGCAGGCCCTCGTCCTCCTTGTAGTCGGTCACCGACATCGCGTACAACGGTCCGCCCTCAATCGTGTCCAGGAGCGCCCGGTTGCGGTGCTTGTTCGCCTCGTTGTTGGTCTTCGAGTAATGGGCGATCTGGGCCAGAGCCTCCTTCTTCGTCAGTGCCGGGACGGCGATCGGCGTGGGCGCAACGCTGGGGGCTGTCTTGACCGTGGTGCTCGCGTTGTTGCTGGTGGTGCAGGCGGAGGCGGTGAGGGTGGCCGCCATGGCGGCGGTGAGCAGGACGGCGGTGCGGCGGGCGGGTATGTACTGGGGGATGTGGTGCTCCGGGTGCGTACGGTCAGTGGGTTCGGGTGGGGGTGGTGGATGCCGCAGGTGGGGGCCGTGTGGCTGAGGGCGGGGGCCGGGTGTCGGCGGCGGTCCGCAGGTACTTCGCGGCCTCGGCGAGGTGCGTACGGGTCTCTGCGATGCGGTCGGCGAGATGCTGGTGGCCGGTGGTCATTGCACGGGCCCGGCCGGGGCTGGGTGCTTGGTGGCTGAGATCGGCGAGGCAGCCGAGCGCGTGGACGGCGGCGCCGAGAGCTGCGAGCGCGGCACCGGCGGGCTCGGCCGCGCGGGCGAGTCCGAGGGCGAGGCGGCGCTGGGCGGCCGTGACTTGGTGGGGGTAGTGGGCGGCAGCTCGGTGTCGGAAGGCGTGCTGGCCGGCCAGGTAGCCCAGCAGACGTGCCAGGTGGCGGACTTCGTCGTCCAGGAGGTCGCTGAGCACTGGGTCCGCACGGATCTGGTCGGGCAGCGGCAGGTGGTCGCCGACGGAGTTCAACCGGTCGGCCACGTCGTGCAGCAGCATCCGCTCGTCGAGATCAGTGGCAGCTTCAAGACGCATCAGAGGTCTACCGGCGGGCTGCGGACGGTGTGCCGGCTGCTTGCCCGGAGCCGAGGGCCGGTGCGGGGGCGCGGGACGTCGGGCGCGGGGTGATGGGGGTGGCGTGACGGAAGTTGACGCCGATGCCCTGCGCGGTCAGCTGCCGGACGGCGGTCTGGATCAGCAGGGCGCGGTCGCTCGTGCTGTATGAGTCGGGCAGGACGAAGGCGGCTTCGTGCGGTCGGTGCTGGAAGTGGCAGCTGTACAGCACCGTGCGAGCGCCTTCGGGCACCGACGCGTAGGGCGCGTCCACGACCCCGTCGGGGTACAAGACCAGCGTGAGAGTCTGCGCGGTCTCCGGCGCGGACCGCCGGTAGGGAGGCTCCGGCTGGGCGCGGGCGTTGCGGTGCACCGTGTCCAGGGCCAGGCGGTAGCGGGGGAGCAGGCGACGTGTGACAGCGGCGGCGGCCCGGGCCGGATCGCAGGGGACCGCGATGCCGTTCGGCTCGTCGACCGTGGCAAGGTGATGGGGCAGGAAGCCCTCGGGCTCCAGCGGGGCCACGACGAACTGGTGGCGGTACAGGGGCCGGTCGGCGACGTAGAGCTGCTGCTGGTCGGGCCCGTGCAGTACGGCGTCGTGGCCGAGGACGTACTGGCTGACGATGTAGTCGACGTGCCCGGTGTCCCAGAGCCGCTCGATGATGGGGGACTGCTCGGCGTAGGAGGACAGGAAGGTCGTGCGGCTCGGCGGCACGGGCTTCGTGGAGGTCACCGGCTGGGACCGCCAGGGGCAGGCGGTGGCGAAGGCGGGGGAGGCCCCGGCGGTGTCCCGCGAGCCGTGCGGGCGCGTTGCGCGAGCGCATCGGGATCCGGCGGCGGGTCGTAGTGCGCCCGGAGGATCTGCAGGTCGGCTTCGGCGGCCATGGCGAGCGCGGAGGAGATTCTGCTGGCCGCGTCGCGCAGCAGCTTCGGCGGCGACCCGGTATGCGCGCCGCGGTTCTGGTAGTTCCAACGGGCGGTGAGGGCCAGGTGGTCGATGACCTCGCCGAGGAACGGCTCGACCGGCGTCCAGCAGTGCGTTGAGGACGGTGCTGAACTCGGCCGGCGTGTCGGCGGCGTCCAGCGCCTCCCGGTAGGGGCTCAGGTCCGGGACGGGGAAGGGCGCGGCCGACAGGGGGTGTGCGGTGCGGAAGTCTGCGGCGTCGCGCTCTGCCCAGCGGTGCAGGTCGTCCGTGGTGGCCGACCCGGTGTGGTGGGCGCGGATCTGTTCGCTGGTTCGGCCGACGTTGTCGTACAGCTCGAAATCGGGGTGCTGCAGGAGGGACTCCGGAAGATCTAAAAGGGCGTTCCGCCGTTTCGGTGGGGCTGTTGTCAGAAGCGACGGTGTGCACGGGACGGTGGCCGGGAGGGGAGAGCCGTTGCTTTCACGGCGCCGCCCCCGGGCTGGGGAACTCCGCCTGCGACGCGCGGGAGTGGAGGTCTCGGCGGTCCGCCAGACTGCGCTGTTTCGGGGGTG
This sequence comes from Streptomyces sp. NPDC028289, assembly GCF_055565975.1. Classification (NCBI taxonomy): domain Bacteria; kingdom Bacillati; phylum Actinomycetota; class Actinomycetes; order Kitasatosporales; family Streptomycetaceae; genus Streptomyces; species Streptomyces sp. NPDC028289. The sequence continues at coordinate 163,667 of NZ_JBVHTI010000011.1, forward strand.
CCGCCGAGGAGGGAGGGGTGGTCGCCGAGGTCGCGGAGCCAGCTGAGGAGCTTGGGCAGGTTCTTGTCGGGCCCGAAGGCGAGGTAGGTTCCGTCGGCGGTGTCGCAGCCGAACCAGTCCGCGATACCGAGACGGAGCCGGGAGTTGACCCGGCCCATGTGCACGCCCTTGCCGCGTTCTTTCGCCTCCCGCGCCAGCCGCTCGGCGACCGGGCCGAGTTTCCACTCGGTCGATCCGGCCAGGAAGAGGACGTCGAAGGCATCCCAGGGCAGCAGCCCAGGCGCATCGCATCCGTCCTGCGCCGCGTAGGCCGCCGGAACTCCCAGCTCGCGGATACGGGCTAGCCATGGCAGGGACTCGGTCAGGGTGCCGGCTGCGTCGAACGGCTGGTCCGGGGCGAGCGCCTACAGACATCGATCGGGCCCGTAGCGCTCGACGGTGCGGTTCAGCCATGCGAACCATGTCTCGGTGCCCGGCCAGTAGCGGCCCTTGCCGTCGCTGCCGAACTTGGAGTTGTCGCATGCGTACAGGGCTCCGTCGGGGATGCGGCTGCCTTGTGCGGGTGTCGTCATGCAGCTGATGCGTCCGGCGCTCATCGCGGCCCGTATGTCAGGGCCCGAGGGAGTTCCGAGGTACGGCACCGTGGACCTCCCGGGCGGACGGAAGGCGAGTCCCCTGGGCTGTGGGAACCCGTTGATGAGAGGGAGGGAAGGTGCTCCGTGGACCTGTGCGGGTTCGGGTCACCGGCTTTGCGGGCGGGTCAGCCAGGTGCGGGGTGCGGCAGGATCGGGGAGCTGCCTGGACTCCGAGGGCTTGATGTGCGGGTCGACGGGCTGCGCTGCGGACTCGTAGCCGGGCAGGGCGTGGCCGTCGCGGGTGAAGTACATGTGTGCGTAGTGCGCGTGCTGGGTGCCGTCGTCGGGGTCGCTGCGGCGCCGGAAGTAGCAGAGGGTCTCTTCCCAGGCACCGTCGGGGCCGTGGCGGGTGCTGTAGATGCACAGTTCCCAGCGGTCTTCGGGACCGGGACAGCCTTCGCGGCGAGGGTGATTCGTCAGCATGCGATGTGCGAGGAGGTCCTCGAAAAGGGCCAGGTCGTCCGGGGTGAGCGTGCGATGGTCAACGTAGGCGTAGGGCATGGGGCGTTGGGGTGATTCGTTTTGTGGTGAGGGCTTCGGGATTCGCGAACTGGCGGGGGTTTTCAGTGCATGCGGGCGTCTGTATCGAAGAGCGCGAGTTCGTGGCTGTGCAGGAGGTGTTGCACGATGAAAGATCGTCCGGCGACTTTCCACAGGCCACGGCCTCGGTTGAGGTGGGCGATGGCGTCCATTTCGACGGAGGTCAGGCCGAGTAGGGAGGCTGCCGACGGGAGTTGGTCGGTCTCCTGGCGGTAGATGATGCGGGTGGAGCAGTCGGCGAGGAGTCCTTCGGCCAGGGCGCGTCCCTGTGATCCGGCGTCGCCGGCGGTGAGCAGGTCGGACAACCGGTGGATCACCATGAGGTTGGCGATACCGAGGCCGCGGCTGATTTTCCACTGGGCCTGCATGCGCTGGAGCAGTCCGACGTGCCGCATCAACCGCCATGCCTCGTCGTACACGATCCAGCGCCGGCCGCCGGACGGATCGGAGAGGGCGGACTCCATCCAGGCGGAGGCGCAGGTCATCGCCAGGACGAGGGCGGTGTCGTCGCCGGAGCCGCCGAGCCGGGACAGGTCGATGGTGAGCATCGGTGCGTTCGGGTCGAAGGCGACGGTGGAGGGAGCGTCGAACATGTCGGCCAGGTCACCGTGGACGAGGCGCCGCATCGCGTGGGCCAGGTCGCGGGCGGCGTCGCCGAGCTGGCCTGACATCATCCCGGCGGCTTCGTCGAGCGCATCGGAGTTGTTGAGGGTGGCGGCGACATCGCCGAGGAGCGGGGTGCTGCCGGGGGCGGCGCCGGTGACGACGGCGTCCAGGGCGACGTCCAGGGCGGTGTGTTCCATGGGCAGCAGGTCCCGGCCCAGGACCGTCCGGGCCAGGGAGCCGAGCAGGAGCAGGCGCCGTTTGCGGATCTCGCCGACCCAGTCGGCCTCCGTCACGCTCTGCGGGCGCGGGGCCGCGTCCAGGGGGTTCAGTCTGCCGGGCAGTCCGGGGCCGAGGGCGACGGACCGGCCTCCGAGGGCGTTCGCCACCGGCGTCCACTCGCCTTTCGGGTCGCACGGTACGTAGACGCGGTATCCGAAGGCTACTGAACGCAGGGCGAAGGACTTGGCCAAGGCGCTCTTGCCCTGGCCGATGACTCCGGCGAGCAGGAGGTTCGGGTTGGTGAATCCCTCCACGCGGCCGTACAGCGCGAACGGATCGAAGACGAACGACGCTTCCGCGTGGACGTCGCGCCCGATGTAGATGCCCTCGGCGCCGAGGCCGCCTTCGGCCAGGAACGGATACGCGCCGGCGACCACGGCCGTCGTCATGCGGTGGGCGGGCAGCTTCAGCCGGTTCTTCCGGGCGGAGGCAGGACCGGGACGTCCGCTCGGAGGGTAGAGCGCGGCGGGCATCTCGTGCTCGGCGGGCGTGCTCTCGGCCTGGTGGGCACGGGCTTGTGCGCGGGCTGCGGCGGTGGCCTCGGCGAGCTGGCGGCGCGCGGCCTTGCGGCTGGCGCGGTCGGTGCCGTGGGGGGTGAAGAGCGGGCTGGCGGAGGCGCGGCGGGCGCGCCGGGCGGGCCGGTGGCTCATCGGGGGCCCTCGATTCTGCGGGTGGTGCTCATCGCACGCAGGCCGTGGTGTGAGGGCGGAGGTCGCTGGGGGTGGTCCTGCGGCGCAGGACGTGCCCGGCGGCGAGGTGGCGCTGGCAGATCGTCAGCACGGGCGGTCCCTCGGGAAGTCGCTCGGGATGGCAGGCGCTCGTCTCACCGTCTGAAGCGGTGTGGGCGGGCAGCAGGTGGAAGGCGGCGTGGACCTCGCTGGTGGCCTGCCAAAGGTGGGTGTGCGCGCTGGCCAGGTGACGGCCGGCGGCGGGGTGCGGCGGACGGGTGGTTTCGGCGAGGCGGTCCAGGAGCTGGAGGAGGGCGGTCAGGTGGGCGTGGAGCACGTCAAGGTGCAGCCGGTCCGCCCGCCGGGGCGGGGTCGTGTCCGACGGGGCAAGGGCCCGGGTGTGGTGGCGGACTCCGGCGCTCGCTGCGCGGAGGTAGGGGTGCGCGTCGTCCGGAGGTGTGCGAGAGGTCAAAGGTGGTGGTCCTTCCTGCCGGAAGGCAGGGGCGGCGACGGGTGGTCCGTCGCGGATGAGCGAAGAGCAACGGGCCAGGGCGTCTGCCGACGGGCCTTGCTCACAGGGCGGTCCGGGCGAGCGGAAGCGCGGTGAGCACGAAGGCGTCCGGCTGCTGGTAGTTGAGCCGTCGTAGATCGACGCCCGAGGTGACGGCGTGGGTCTCGATCTGTGCGCAGGCGGCGTCCAGGAGGGCGTCGGTCTCGGCGGTGACGGTGACCAGACCGGTCAGGGCCACGTCCGCGTGCCCGGCGATGAGCTGGCGTTCACGCTGCTTGACGTCGGCGTACTCGACGGAATCCTCTTCGGAATCGACCTGTCCGCGACGGGCACGTTCACTGGCGTCGGCGATGATCGCCGCCTTCTTCCGCTGAACGTCCCGCAACGCGGACTCGAGCCCCTGCGGCACATATATCAGGGAGAGGCTGCGGCGCACGCCGGCCGTGAACATGATCCCGTGCAGGAACCCGGCCCCCATTTCGGTGCGCGGCCAGTTCTCCACCCAGTAGGTCGCATGCCGTGCGGTGTCGGTGACGAGGCGGTCGTACTCCTCGAACTGGACGACGGGACCTGCGGCGGCGGGGTCGGCCTCGGCACGGCCGGTCTCGGACCACTGCTGGAGTGCGGCGAGGGCCTTCGGGTCGTAGGCGGTGCGGATGACGGCGGCGATCTCCCGCGCGGTCAGCCAGTCGGTGACCTGGAGTCCGGCGTTTCGGGCGGCCTGGGCGATGGACGCGGTGGTCTGCTCCATGACGGTGAACGCCCCGGGCAAGCCTCCGCCGGCCTGGCTGATCAGGCGCCGGGCGGCCTTGAGGTCGAGGGAGATGGCGAGGTAGGTCTCGTGCGGTGCGGCGGCGGGGCCGGCCGAGGCGACCAGTTCGGAGTAGATCTGTCCGGCGACGGGGGTCTGGGGCTGCCCGTGGTGGGTCCAGTGGCGGGTGAGGGTGTCGCCGCTGTCGGGGACGGTGCGCTCCAGCACCTGGACGGTGGCGATCTGCCCGGTGCGGGCGATGCCCGCCAGCGCGCGTCCCCAGCTGCTCACGTTGTGGTTCTGGGCGGCGGGGTCGAGGAGGGCGAAGGCGCGGCTGGTGACGCGGGCGATGGCGGTCAGTGTCTGCTGGTGCGGGTCGTGGACTGCCGCGGCGCCGCCTGCGGAGTCGCCAGGCGTGACCACCTTGAGGGAGGCGGCCGTGCCGGGCAGGTGGAGGATGCCGTCCTGCCGGGGCCGAGTGACGGGCCGGGCGAGCCAGAGGGTCTGGCCACTGCGGCGGCGGTGTGCGTAGCGGGCGACGATCGGTGCCCAGTCGATCAGGGAGCGGCCGTGCCGGTGGATCGCGACGAGCGCACCGGATACCGCCCACAATGGGGCCAGGGCGACGGCGCCGAGCAGTCCGGTGGAGATCACCGTCATCAGCAGCAGTGTCAAAGTGACTGAAACAAGCACGAGTTGGGGCAGGGAGAGGCCGAGGAGGATGCCGCGGCGGGACCGGTGCGGGAACTTCACCGTGACCGGGGCGACGGAGAGATCAGTCAAGGGGCGGGTCCTGGAGGCGCGGGTGGAACCCGGGGGCGGGAGATGGTGTGCACATCCCGCCCCCAGTAGACGGGCAAGGGGATCAGAGGCCGGTCGGAGACGGCGGTCCGCTCACCCCGCTGGATGTGGCGTTCTGCGAGCCGGAGGACGGCGGTGCGCCCTGCGGCGGCGGGGTCGTGGCCGGCGGGACGGACTGCCATCCGCCGCCCTGGCCGGACGCGGCGTACGCCCCGGATCCGCCCGGCCCCGGGCTGCCGACCGCCTGGCCGCTGGTGTCGCCGGACACACTCGCCGGCGCGGGCTGGACGGCCTTGTCCAGACCGGACTTGACCGCGTCGCCGCCGGACGAGACGCCCGTGCCGCCGCCCTGCGAACCTTCCTTGCCGTCTCTGCCTGTGCCGGTCGGGTTGGCGGCGATGTCGCCGGGGAAACCGCCGGCGTCTGGGCCCTGCGGTGCGGCGCCCGCTCCGGCGGCAGCGCCACCGGTTCCGGCGGTGGCCGCGGCTGCGGCGGCCTTGCGGGCGGCCTTCTCGGCATGTGCCCTGGCGATCTGCGCTCCGGCGCCGCCGGCACGGTGGATGGACTCGCCGTCGGTCCCGTCGGCCGCCCAGTGCACGAACTTGAAGACGGCGTACGGGCACAGCAGAACCAGGATCATGATCACGATGCCGGACATGACGTCGGCGAGAGCCGCGATGCCGTCCTTGGCCTCGGTCTTGCCCATGGCGGCGATGCCGAGGATGAAGATCACGGTCATCAGGAGCTTGGAGACCACGAGGGTGGCGGTGGCTTCGATCCAGCCCTTGCGCCAGCGCCGGGCGACCTCCCAGCCGCCGCCGGCGGAGGCGAAGACGGCGAGGGTGACCATGACGAGGATGCCGACCTTGCGGACCATCATCACGCACCAGTAGAGGAAGGCCCCGATGGCGGCGCCGAGTCCTGCGACGACGGGGACGAGCCAGCCCAGGGCCGTCAGCGACCCGATCTGGTCGACCTTCACGATGCGGCGCACGGCCGACTCGATGTTCAAGTGGGCGGTCTTGAACAGGCCGTCGCTGACGGCGTCGACCACTTCGACGGCGGCCGTGGTCAAGGCGATGGCGCAGAAGGCGAACAGGACGCCGGACGCGGTGCCGGTGAATGCCTGGGTGAGGGCTTGTCCGTCGCGTCGGACAGCGGCCCGCACCAGTTGCGCACAGAAGGTCGCGACCAGCAGAGTCAGCCCGAGCGGCAGCAGCATCTCGTAGTTGTCGACGAACCACGTCGCGTTGAGGTCCACCTTCGTGGTGGTGTCGACCGCCTTGGCGGCCAGATCGCCTGCGGCGGCTGCCAGTTCACCGGCGGACTTCGCCATCCAGTCACCGATGGCCTTGCCGGGATCCGAGGCGAAATCCACCGCGTCACCAACGGAGCACAACTTGTCTGCCAGGGGATAGTCACAGAAACCCACGGGGAGTTACTCCTCCTTTCGTGTCTCAGGCGCGGATCACTGCGTGACGCTCGGGGCGATGGCGGCCAGGGTGCAGTCGTGGCTCGGTCGGCACTGGACGGCAAGGGTCACGGCCCGTTCCTCGGCCCCGCTGCCGCCCTTCTTCCAGGCGATCTGCTGCGTGCCGTTGACGGTGACGACGTAGATGTACGCCTCGGTGATCGCGGACGGGTCATCGGCCAGCGCCTGCTTGAACGCGGAGGGGTAGTGGCCCTCGGTGACGTGGGCAATGGCGTACTGGTCCTGGTCGGCCATCCGCGACCACAGCACCGGATCGGGAACCTGACCGGAGACCGAGGCCCAGTCGGCGTACTTGGTCTCCGTGGTCATCCAGGCGCGCATGCCAGCGAGCTGCTGGTCGCGGCCGGTGTCGCGGGTGTCGTAGGACCACAGCATCTGGGCCGCTGCCTTGGCGTAGGCGACCGGCTCGGCGATCTGAGGGGGCTTGGGCACCGATCCGGACCCGGACGACGGCTTCGGGGCGGCCTCGCTGGATGACGGGCTGCTGTCCGCCGGGGCCGACGCGGCGGTGCCCGCAGCTTGGTGGCCGTTCCCGCTGCCGGTCACCACGGCGGCGATCCCGGCGATGGCGAGCAGGACGGCGACGACGCAAGTGACCATCGCGATGCGCCGGTTGGCTGACCAGCCCACGCCGTACGAGGACAGCGAAAAGGAGGGGAGTCGGTTCCGCATCAGTGGACCTGCGACCCCAAGCCGGAGAAGAAGGCAACGATTCCGTTCGCGGCACCCAGACCGAGGGCAGCGCCGGCGGCCACGACCGCGCCCTTCTTGCCGTTGGCTTCGGCCTGGTGCCCACCGGTGTGGTGCCCCCAGGCCCATACGCCCAGCGAGACGGCGAGGGCGCCGACTACGGCGATGATCCCGAACAAGTTGATGCTGTTGACGACGTTCTTCAGCACGCTCAGGCCGGGCAAACCGCCGCCCTGGGGTGAGATTCCTGGGTCGTAGGCGAGCTGGATGAAACGGTCTGCGAGAGGGACGGACATTGGTGTGGCGAGGCTCCTTGCGTACGCAGGCCAGGCGGGGGCCGACGGGAAGGGGGGAGGCGCGAGGCGACTGCCTCGGGAAGGAAGACCGACAACGGTGCGGGAATTGGCCGGCCCGGTTGATATCCGCGGCGCGGCAGCGTGGCGTGCACGAGGACATGCAGGTGTCGTCCCGAGGCTGCGGCGGGGCCACCAGCTCGTGCCAGGGACTGCTGGCGCCAGCGCTTTGCCTCACGCTCCGGGGCGGCGGCCGAGGCGCGCTACTTCGGGATCGACGGCTTCGGCGCGGGGTTGGTCTTGTAGGGATTCGCGCAGTTGTAGAGCATGTAGCCGCGGATCTTCTTGCCGTCGGCCTTCCGGGTGACGGTGCCGCGGGTGTACCAGGTCCGCTCGGCCTTCTTATACGCCCACTGGTCGTAGACGACCTTGTCGTGCCGGTAGCCGATGCCCACGACCGTCGATGTCGTCGACGGCGCCTTGTGGACCTTGACCGCACTGCAGCTGATCGTGGTGGTGTCGGTGTCGTACGCCTGTGCCGTGGAGGCGGCGGCCAGGCCGCCTGCGGCGACGGCCAGGGTCAATGAGACTGCCGTGATGGCACGCTGGGCGCGGTGGTGGGGTATCAAGGAAATGCTCCGTACTGTGGAATGGGATGGCCAGGACTGCGGGTCCGGTGAGGCTCGTCCGCGCAAGTGCTGGCGAAGCCCGGGAGGTATCCCGTTCAGGGGCGGTGCGGCCGGGCGCACCGGTGGTCAGATGACGCTCCGCGCGGCGAGGACTTCCCAGTCCGCGAGCGCAGTGATGCGAACTGGTTTTCCAGTTCTGGGTGCTTCGATCGCGAGTCCCGAGCCGAGGTACATGCCGACGTGCTCAGGCCGGGCGGGGGTGCCGCGGCTGAAGATCAGGTCGCCGGGCTTGAGCTGGGCGGACGAGACCGCCTTGCCCTCGCTGACCTGCGTGTAGGTGGTGCGGGTGAGTGTGACGCCGGCATGCGCGTACGCCTGCTGCATCAGGCTGGAGCAGTCGCAGCGGCCCATCGGGTCGGGGCCGTGCGCGTTCTTGCAGGACCCGCCCCACTGGTAGAGCGTGCCGAGCTGCTGCATCGCCCACTCGATGGCTGCGCGTGCCTTCGGATCTGCGTCCTCGGGGATCTTGTAGCCCTTGGGGACGCTTCCCTCGGGGATGCGGTCGAAGCTGGAACCGTCCTCACCCGGAGTGCAGCCGCTTGTGCCGGGCGACGGTTGCTTGCCCTGGTCCGCACCCTTGCCGTCCGTGTCGTTGCCGCCGCCGGGGAAGGTCTGGACGATGGCTTCCTGCAGCACAGTGGCCAGGTTCTCCCACTGCGCGTACGCGTCCGGCAGCCCGGACTTCTGCACAGCTTGGGCGGCTTGGGTGACGGTCATCTGCTGCCAGCCGTCCACCTTGAGCAAGTGTTCGTAGAACTGCTCGGAGGCGTAGACCGGATCACGGATCTGCTGGGCGCTGCCCCAGCCCTGGGAGGGACGCTGCTGGAACAGCCCGAGGGAGTCACGGTCCCCGTAGTTGAGGTTGCGTAGCCGGCTCTCCTGCATCGCGGTGGCGAGCGCGATGATCTGTCCCTTCTTGGGGGCGTCGAGGGAGAGACCGGTGGCCACGATCGTAGCCGCGTTGGGGACTTGTTCGGCGGGCTGGTCCAGGCCCTCGATGCGGACGTCTTTGCCGGACGCGCCGTCAAGGATCTTGGTGACCTGCTCGGCGACCTTGCCGGTGTCGATGTCAGTCAGACAGCTGCTGAAGGAGCCGCTGCTCTGCACCGCGTCGGCCGAGGAGGCGAGCATCATGCCGGTGCCGGCGATCAGGATCGGGGAGAGGAAGACGACGCCGATGCCGGCGGCGAGCGCCTTCAACCCGAGCGGACCGCTCGCCGGTCAGCGAAGTCGGACAGGGGCGGGTAGCGAGACGTCATGAACGTGTCCTTCGGGGTGCGGTGTCCAGCGTGCCGCGTGCACAAGGCGAGTTGGAAGGGCGCGGCAGCCGGGGTGGGTGATCAAGGCGGGCCGGTGTGGGCGAGTTGCCGCTCGCTTGGCGTGGCCGGGCCGTGAGCTAGATGTGCCAGGACAGGGGGTACCTCCGTGAGGCGTGGCAGGGTGTAGCCAGCGGCGGTGTGCGCCGGGCGGTTCAAAAACAGTAGGCGCAGATCGGCGGTTGACCAAAAAGTCGGCGTGGGGTGCCGGAATTCGGCACCTCGGCAGGGCACTTCTTGGCCGTCGGCGGATTCGCCTCTACAGTTTTTGGACTCCCCCCTCGTCCTCCTCGGTCCGTGGCCGTGGGTTTTCCGCATGCCCACTTCCGGCCCGCAAGGACTCTGCGCGAGACGGGTAGTTCCCTCCGCGATCCCGCACCCGAATTGGGGTTCCTCTTTGCCTTCTTCCCTGCACCAGGGCGATGCACTCAGCGTTCTCGTCGGCCTCCCGGACTGCTGTGTCGACTCCGTCATCACCGACCCGCCGTACAACTCGGGCGGCAGGACGGCGAAGGAGCGCACCACCCGCTCCGCGAAGCAGAAGTACACCTCCGCCGACGCCCAGCACGCCCTGCCGGACTTCACCGGCGAGAACATGGACGGCCGCTCGTACGGGTTCTGGCTGACGCAGATCATGACCGAAGCCCACCGCCTCACGAAGACCGGCGGCACCGCGTTGCTCTTCACCGACTGGCGCCAGCTCCCCACCACAACGGACGCGATCCAGGCGGCCGGTTGGCTGTGGCGCGGGGTGCTGGCCTGGCACAAGCCGCAGGCCAGGCCGCAGATGGGTCGGTTCACCCAGAACTGTGAATTCATCGTCTGGGCGTCCAAGGGCGCGATCGACGGCTCCCGCAACCCCGTCTACCTGCCCGGCCTCTACAGCGCCTCGCAGCCCTCGGGGGCAAAGCGCCGGCACATCACGCAGAAGCCCGTCGAGGTGATGCGCGAGCTGGTCAAGATCAGCCCCGAGGGCGGCACGGTCCTCGATTTCTGCGCTGGCTCAGGCTCCACGGGCGTCGCCGCCCTGCTGGAAGGCCGCGACTTCATCGGCGTGGAGAAGACCGAGCACTACGCGTCGATCGCGGCCGACCGGCTCACCGAGACGATCCGCGAAACGCTCACCCAGGACGACGTGGTTCTCACCGTCTGATCCGCTGCGGCATATTCCGCTCCGGGAACCCGCGCACCCTCCCAGTCTGTTCCCAAGTCCGCCGAGAAGCTCGTGCAACCCTCCGGCGGGTCGGTGCGCCGTGAATTCCGCTTACCTGTCATCTCGTGTCTCGTAGGAGGCCGTACCTTTCATGCCCGAAGCCATAGAACCCGCAGACGGCGGGGAATTGGAACCGGTTCGCATTCCGGACCCGCAATTGGAGGGGATCGAGGCGAGCGTCCGACGGCTCATGGAGCAGTCGGCGCAGCAGGCCCAGCAGCTCGACCAGATCGCGTCCGCCCCCGTGCCGGGCGGATCGCCGTTCGCGGCCTTCGGTATGCCCAGGCTCGGCGGGCCGCCGGCTCCGGCCGTTCCGCCAGGGCCCCGGCCGATCCTGGAACTGGACGGAGAGGAGCGCGAGGACGAACTCGACGCCCTGTCGGACTGGGTCGACGACTTCTACCTCCCGGTCTACGGGGCGGAGGTCACCACCGCGGCGCCTTGGTGTTTGCAGTGGCAGGAGCACGACGACGTCGTGGCCTGGCTCCATGCCCTGTGGCTCGCCTACCAGCAGCACAAGGACCCCGAAGCCGGGCTCTCCGGCCTGTTCGTGTGGCACCGGGACTTCCTCACCCACGCCGTTGCGGCGATCCGCGCGCCGGGCGGGCCGCTGTCGGCCTGCATGACCTCTCCCGACCGGCCCGCGCACCGCCTTCTGCCCGGCCCGCCGCCATCGGTACGCACGGAGACGGCGTCGGCCACGGCAAAGGTCGCCGAGCCGGACGAGCCGACGTCATGACCGCGGGACAGCCCGCCTTCGGCCTCAGCTTCGACCCGCGCGCGCTGACCGATCTCCTGCAGGCACCCAGCGATATCCGCGACCTCACCCTCGCCTACCTGCAGGAAGTCGTGAACGCGCAGCGCTTCGGGCTGCGCCTCGACGGCGATCTGGAGGGTTATCGAAAGCTGTTCGTGGATTCGCGTAAGGACTGGCGCGTCGTCTACGGCGTCCGTCCAGCGCCCGCGGAGTCCGCGCACCCGAAGGAGATTCACGTCGTCGCGATCCGGCCGCGTGCGGGCAACGACGTCTATGACGAGGTCGGCCGCCGGCTGGGGATGACCCGCCGGCCGCTGAGCGCCCGCACCCACGCGGCTCGCTCCCGTTCCCCGCAGCTGACCACCCGCACCCCCGCGCCCCGGCCCGGCCCGTCATCCACCGCACTGCCGGGCCTGCCCCGCCCCGCACACAACCTCGCGCACCATCAGGCCCGTTGATCGCCCGGAGCGTCGCCTATGCCCCCTGAACCCGCGCCGCCACCAGGCTGGCGTGTGCTCTCCCCGCTCGACCACCGCATCGAAGCCGTCACCGGCCACGACATCGGCTCCCTGTGGGCTTTCCGAGACCGCGGCGTCCTCGACGAGCCACACGCCCACTTGGTCGACCGGCACCGCGAGCTGGCCAAGACCCAGACCGGCATCACCTTCTACCTCCGACTCCTCCATCGCCTGTCCAGCGGCGAGTTCGTAGTCGATGACGCCCTGTTCACACGCATCGATCGCACCGTGGACCAGCTGGAGGACGCCACTGACGCGCGTGAGGCCGCTGCCCGGTATGTGCTCGCCGCTCTGGAGCCGATCGAGGCCGCTGCGGCGGCCTCGGCGCCCTACTCGCAGCAGCTCTCGACGGACGACCAGGCCGCGCTGCTCGCCGTCGCCGGCGGCGCCAAGCTCTACGAACACCTGTTGACCGGCCGTATGTCCGTGACCACTGCCTCCGGCACCCGCATCCCTCACGCCAAGCTCCAGCGGCTGGAGGACGCCGGTCTGGTCGTCCGGGACACCGGCCACCCCGTGCACGCCGGCCAGCCGGTCGTCCTCACCGACGCCGGACGCGCCGCGCTGTTCGCCGCCCGGCGGCCCCCCACGACCCTGGCACCCAAGCTGCCCGGCCCGCCCCGGCACGTCGCCATCTGCCCCGGCGCAGCGGCGCTGAACTCCACCGAAAGGCCCTTGTTGTCTCCCACCGAACCGGCGCCGGCTCGGAGATCCATCCCCCAGGTCGACTTCAAGCTGGACGACTTCGACGCCGACGAGGAGATGTACCGCGACTTCTACCGTAAGGTCGCCGTCCGCGAGGACATGCTCGTCCCTCTCGCCGAACACCACAACGAAGCGCACAGCTACTACGTCCTGTTCGACCGCACCGCCACCTGGGGACACCCCGGTATGCCGCAGGTCCTCGCCGTCCATCTGCAGCGGGACCGGGAGAAGAAGACGTTCACCTTCGAGCAGGCCCCCCTGCCGCTGCCCGCGATGGCGGAGTCCTGGCTCATCCACCGCGGCTGCCCGCACGACGCCATCAGCCTTGATCCCGAGCTGGGCCCACCGCCGGCGGACGAGGCGACGCGGGCGCTGGAGCGACGCCTCGCGGGCGACGGCGACCACTACGCCCTGGGCTACTCCTACACCAGCGACGACCTGGACGACATGGCCACCGTTGTGGCACTGCGCGCCCTGGACGAGCGAGCTCCCAGCCCGTTCCGTGTCGTGGTTGAGGAGGTCGACACTGACACCTGGACCCACACCCTGCGCGAGGGCGGCTTCGACACGAAGGAGGCCGCCCTGCAGTGGTGCGAGGACCGCCTCACCGGCGACGCCGGCCCCCTCCCGTCGGTCCGCCCCGCAGCAGCCGCAGTCAGTCGCCCGGCCGGTGTGCCAAAGACCCCTGCTCCGTGCCCGCCCGGCCGTCGGTTCTGAGCCGCCACCCTCGACCGTGGCCGCCGGAATATAGCCGACGATCGCCGGTTAGCCAAACCGGCGATTCTCCGGACTCTTGTACAGCCGCTGGAACAACTCCCGCAGCGTTCTTCCCCGCAATCCCCATGCCTTCACGGAGGTTTCTTCCGCATGCGCTCCACTCGAATTGCCATATTTACGGCAATGCTCGGCGCGCTCGCCCTGCCGGTGCTCTCCGCCACCACCGTCAGCGCGGCACCTGCTGCCGTCTCCGCGGCCCCGGCGAGCAGCTGCCCGTCCAAGCCGCCGCTGCGGTACGAGGTGCACGCCCAGGCCGTGACCATCCGGTCCAAGGCCAGCTCGAAGTCCACCGCGCTCGGCGTGCTCTACAAGAGCCACAGGTTCAGCGTGGCCCAGAAGAGCGGCAACTGGCTCTACATCACGGACAAGGCGACCGGCGTCAAGGGCTGGGTGTCCGGCACGTACGTCTACCGCGACGTCCGCATGTGCCTGGAATGACAGGAATTCAACAGACGCCCATAGGCGGCTGAGCCGCCGAATACGGCGTCCCCTCACATTCCCCCAAGGCATCGGCACTTTTTCAGAACAGGAGTTTCCTTTTGTCCGACGGCATATCCGATGACGCTGAGGATGTCGTGGGCGTGCTCACCGAACGGATCGAAGCGCGCTTCGGCATGGACATGGACCAATTGAAGGCCGCGGTCGCCGCAGCTCCGGTGGCGAATCCTGGCGCCACCGATGTCGTCAGGTGGCATGGCCTTCTCGTCGAGGCTCAGTCCGTGCTCGACCGCGCGGAGGACGATCTTCTCGCCGCGCTGGAGACCCAGCCCAATGAGGTCGATGACCCGACGATGGGCCTCGCCCACCGCGTGAACGCGGCCGTCACCGCCCGCGACGGCCGGGCCATGGTCGTGCGATGGCTCCTCGACCCCGACGCTCCGGGCAAGAAAGACCTCGCCGCCGAACGGCTCGCCCGCCTTCGCCCCCGAACCGGTCCGGCGGTGCAGACCAGCGCTCCCCACCGACCAGCGGGTACACCCGCGCCGGCGTCGGCGTGGCGGGCGGGAAGACCGGCTCGATGAGCCCGGTCAGGGCCAGCACCATGGACGCCGACCTGCAGCAGGTCTTCGGCAGCCCGCTCCCCGAGCTGCACGAAGCGGCCGTCGGCCACGATGCCTCTCCGGCCCTCGCCCGTGCCCTGGAACTGCGCTCGTTCCTGGCCCTGACCGAGGAGCAGGTCGTCCGCGTCCGCGACCGGGTGCACGCGGACATGGATCCAGACCGCGACATCGGCGAGCTGTCGGCGGACAAGCTCCGCTTCGACGCGCAGTGGCTGGAGGCCGCGCTCGATGCCCGCGACAGCTACCGCGCGGCCCTCGGCGAGCTGCTGCGCACGATGCCCCCGCCCGACCAGCAGGCCAGGCCCGTCCGCATGACGCAGGTCAAGGCCACCGCCACCCTGCCCCCGTCCGCCGCCCCGGCACCTCAGCGTGTCGGGGCGGCCCGGGCCCGCCGACCCTGAAAGCCCCGGCTTGCCCCACCTCACGTCCACCGAGATAGCCGGACGGATCGAGGACCTGTACGGCGCGCCGCTCGCCGACCTCGAAGCCCACGCTCAGGATCAGCCGCCCGGCATGCTTTCCGCCCTGCTCAGCATGCACGACGACCTCGCTCACGCCGAGCGCAGCATCGACGTCCACCGCGATCACGTCGCCCGGCTCGTCCACCCCGAGCGGCAGGTCGGCCGGCACGAGGTCTCTCACCTCCTCGACGGTTCCCGTCGGCTTGCTGAAGCCGTCGCCGTGCGTGATGTCCAGGCCAAGGCAGTTGCCGCTGTCCTCCAGAGCCTCACCCGCGTCCCGGCCCCAGCGCAGTCCCCGCCGCCCCCCTCCCCGTCGCTACCGGCTCCGCCCCTTGGAGCCCAGAGCGTGGCGCGCAGCCGCTGACCCGCGGGCGATTCCCCTCATTCACCCAGGAGTTCCTCCCTTGGCCGTTACTGCTCTGCCTCCCGACACCGACGCCGACATCGCCCGGGTCACCGAGGCCCTCGCCATGATCACCCCGCGCTGGAACGTGAGGATCCTGCTGGCACTCTCAGGGCCGCCGCTGCGGTACACCGAGCTGGCGGCCAAGGTGTCTTGGCTACAGAGCGGCCAGCTCCACCCCAAGCTCAAGTCGCTGTGCGACGCCGGGCTCGTCGAGCGCAGCGAACACACCGCACGGCATGTGGCTTACGGCCACACCGAGCGGGGCGTGGCTCTGCTGCCGGTCCTGCCGATGCTCGTCACCTGGGCCGAGGAGCATCTGGAGACCGCGGACCGTCCGCTGCCCGCGATCGAGCAGATCGAGGACAGCCTCACCCTGCTCACCCGGCGGCACGCCGCCGCCATCCTGTGGGTGCTGAAGTCCCGTGAGGAGGTCAGCGGGCGGGCCCTAGCCCGGATCGTGATGCCCAGCAGCGACTGGACCAATGTCTACCCCCCGTTGCGGCAGCTCGTGGCCGACGGCCTTGTCGACTCCGAGGGCACCGGCCGGCCCTACCGGCTCTCGGCGGCGGGCGGCGGGCTGGGTCCGGTGCTCAGCGCGCTGTCCGCGTGGTCCGCCGGGCAGCCCCTCAATCGGGCGGCCTACCACCCGGTCTGGGGGCAGCCGCAGGCGAGGTCCGCGCCGAGGCCGTGGGTCAGCAGCCCGTCCCGGCCGGCCCCCGCGGCGCTCCTTCCGGTCCGGACGGGCGAGTCCGCTCCGGCCTGGCAGAGCCGCGATCTCTTCTCCCATGCCACGATCGCCCGCCCGAAGGCGGCCGTCCCGGCAGGAGGCCCGCGCCGATGACCACCCTCTTCACCCCCGTCGAAGTGCGCGACGCGGTCGAGCTGCTGGCCTCTCGCTCCTTGATCCGGCTGGTCACCGAGATCGACGACAACGGGGCGATACCGCCACGACGGCTGGCCGCCACCCTCCCCGACCTCTCCACGCACGAACTGCGCCGCGCGGTCGAAACAGCCCGCACCCACGCTCTCGTCCGGACCGCGCCCGGCGCCGGACTCAGACTCACGGACGCTGGTGCGGAGTTGGCCGACCTGTATGACGCGGCGGCGCGATGGTCCCGACGCCACGCCTCCCCGGCACCGGTCTGTGCGTTCAGTACCCGCGTCCGCTACGTCCTCGACCTGCTGACACCCTCGCTCGCGGCCGACAGCGCCGACAGCCTGGCCCGGTTGCCCGCCGCGCGCCTGCCTAGTGCTGAGGCCGAGGCGGACCTTGCCCGTCCCCGCGCCCTCCTGCTCCGGTGGCTGACGGGCAACCCGCAGTTCACCGCCCTTCCCGATCCCGAGCCGGTCGCGTGAGCGCAGCGGTCACGCCCCGGCACGCGCGCTACATCGCCGGGCTGGTGCGCGGTATCTACCTACCGCGCACAGCTGAGGCGTTGGCGTCTGCGATGTCCGCCTACGGCATCCCGCTGTTGGTCCTGGCCACCACGCGCTCCGCCGCCCTGACGGGCACCGCGTTCGCCCTGGAATGGATCCCGCGGCTGGCAGCGTTCGGGTGGGCCGGATCGATCGTGGACCGGCGCGGGGCATCCGTGGTCTTCCACCTTGCTTCCCTCGGACGCGCGCTGGCCCTCGCCGCAGGCGCGGTTCTCCTCCACCTCCACCCGGTCGGCGCCATGGCGAGCGTGACCGTCATGGCGCTCGCGGCGCCCACCGGAGTGCTCACCGAGTTCAGCTACATCGCGGCCGAGACTGCGGGCGCCGCTGCCGGCCGCCGGGCAGGTGCACGGGCCCATCGTGTCCAGGCTGTCCTGCTCGGTATCGACCAGACCGCGACGCTGGCCGGCCCGGCGCTCGCCGGACTGCTCCTGCTCGCCGGGCCGCCGACGATGCTCGCCGTGATCACCGTGCTCTCGCTGCTCGCCGCGCTGCTCGCTCTGCGCACACCTCCCTCACCCGTCGTCCCGGCCCGCGCGCCGAAGGGGCGGCCCGGCTCCGGCCTCCTCGCCGGGTGGCGCACCATCTCTTCGCTGCCCGCGCTCGGCTGGCTGGTGACCGGGCTGACCCTGTCCAACCTGGCCACCGGGCTGCTCCAGGCGGCCGGTCCGGTGATCGTCGTCGAGCACTTCGGGCAGTCCACCACCGCCGTCGGCCTGGTCTGGTCCGCAGCCGCCGGAGCGACGCTCCTCAGCGTCGCGCTCTGCCGGTTCGCGCTGGACCGTCTGGGCCTGTGGCTGGTCGGCGCCGCCTGCGGTGCTCTCGCCTCGGCCGCCTGCCTCGCCACCGCCCAGGCCCCCGACTACCTGTCCTACCTGGTCCTGGTCGCGATCCTCATGGCGGCGGACGGCGGCATGACGATGGTCCTGCGCACCCTGCGCTCCCGCCTGATCCCAGCGGAGAAGTTCGGCAGCACCCTGTCGGTGACCGTTCTCATCCTGCTGCTGCCGTTCCCCGTCGCCGGCGTACTGACCGCGCTCACCCCGCCTGACGCGTTGGACCACGTCATCACGGCCTGCGCCGTCTTGCAGGCCCTCGGCCTGTTCCTTGCCTTCGCCCGACTGCGCACGGATCCCGCCTTGCGCACCTGACCCTGCTTCGCCCCCAGCCTGCGGAGAACCTCATGCCCCCCACCGTCCTCGGGAGGAACCGCCCCAGCGGTCGCACCATCACCGAGCAGTTCAACTCCTTCGACGCGCACAACCCACACGTCTACCGCGCTCTGGGACGCCTCGCCAACCGCCGCTTGGCCGCAGGCGCCACGCGGGTCAGCCTCAAAGACCTCTTCGAAGACCTGCGCCGCCAACTTCCCTACGGAGTCCCCGGGCTGAACAACAACTTCACCGCCCTCTACGCCCGCCGTCTGATCGACGACCACCCCCACTGGGTCAGCGTGTTCGAACTGCGCCGCCGCGCCGCCTGACAACCCCCTCCTTTCCCATCGCTTCCGCGCCCTTCTCAGCCGGACGAAAACTGCCCGTCGGGCCGCCTGGCAGTCCCTTGTCAGCACAGCCCCCGCAGTCTACGGACTGCGCGAGCAGCCTTGGCCCGAGGTCCCACCACGCCGCAGGCCGCGCGCCGGCTCTTCGCCGAGCAGCCGTCCTGTGCTGCTGCGGTCCGTCACCTCATGCCCGCCCATTTCCTCCCTCCCATCCCAAAGGAGCTTGCTCTTGTCCGACCGTCCCGTCGTCCTGGTCGTTGCCGCGGCCGACATGGAGGCCGAGGCATACCGCGGGTACTGCCTTCAGTCCGTGGCCGCCGCCTATGACGTTGTCCTGATCACCGGCCAAGAACCGTCGTGGGAGGTGCCGTACCTGCGGGACTGCATGGTCGTGTCCGATCCGACAGACCAGGCGGAACTGTCCGCGGCCGGCCGGATACTGGCCGAACGCTACAACCTGGCCGGGGTCTTCACCTGGACCGAGTGGTACCTCGTCCCTGTGGCCCGCCTCGCCCGCCAGCTCGGCCTGCCCACCACTACCCCGGAGGCCATGCAGGCGTGCCGCAACAAGGCCATCTCCCGGGCCCTGTTCGCACGGCACGGCGTGCCGTCGGCTGCTTCGGTGAGCGTGCGCACCCTGGCCGAGGCCGAGGCGGCGGCCCAGAGAATCGGCTACCCGCTCGTGCTGAAGCCCGCCGCGCACGCGGCCAGTGTCGGCGTGATCCGCGCCGACACCCCCGAACAGCTCACCGCTGCCTTCGCGTTCGCCGACCAAGCGGCCGGGCTCGGGCGGGAGTCCACCAGCGTGCTCGTGGAGGAGTATCTCGATGGGCCCGAGGTGTCGGTCGAGTGCGTCACCTACCGCGGCGAGACCACCGTGGTCGCGGTCACCCGCAAGGCGGTCAGCGCTCCGCCGTTCTTCGAGGAATTGGCCCACTGCGTGGACGCGGCCGACCCGCTGCTCGACGTGGTGACTTCCGTGGCACGGGCCGCGATCCGCGCTCTGGGGATCACCAACGGCGTCTGCCATGTCGAGATGCGGCTGGTCGACGGCCGGCCACGGCTGGTCGAGGTCAACGGCCGGATCGCCGGCGACATGATCGGCCGCCTCGTCCGGCTCGCCACGGGCATCGACCTGCCGCGCGCCGCCGCCGACATCGCCTGTGGCCGGGCCCCCGACCTCACCCCGACGAGGTCCTCGGCCGCCGCGATCCAGCTGCTCTACCCGGACACTTCCGGCACCCTGCTCCGGCTCGGTTTCGACGGCGCCAGCCCGGACTGGCTGGACCGCGTGCACTTCCAGCACCAGGCTGGCGACCAGCTGCTTCTCCCGGCCGACGGCGGCAACATGTGGACCGCGCGGGTCGGCTACCTGATCACCACCGCGCCCACCGCGGACCTCGCACAGGCTCGCGCCCAGGAAGCTGCCCGCCGCATCCAGGTCCACGTCGAGCCCCGCCCGGCCGATGAACCTGTCGCCGGTCGGCGCCGCACATGAGCCGTACCGACGTTTCCCTCCGGCGCAGCCGTGCCCTGCTGACTGGCTACTTCCTTGGCCTGGGCGTAGTGATGGCAGTGTGGGGCGCCCGGATGCCGGATGTCCAGCACGCCGCCCACCTCACCACCGGCAGCCTCTCCCTCGTCCTGCTCGCCGCCGCTGTCGGTATGGTCGCCGGACTGCAGGCCGGCGGCCGCCTCACCCAGCCCGAACGCCTCCGCGCGCTCCTGACTGGCGCAGCTGTCGCACTCGCGGCAGCACTCGCCCTGCTGGGACAATGCCGGACGCTGGCCTCGCTGTTCGCAGCGGCGCTGGCCTTCGGCGCCGCGCACGGTGTCCTGGACGTCGCCGCCAACACCGGGGCGGTCCGCTGCCAGAACGCCTACGGCAAGCCCATCATGTCGTCCCTGCACGCTGCGTACTCGATCGGCGCGCTGGGCGGCGCCGCCTTGGCCGCCGCCACCGCCGGCACAGCCCACAGCGCACTGTTCCTGGCGGTCGGTGCATCGCTGGCGGCGAGCGTGCTCGTGGCCGGGCCGCGCACCCGCACGCTGAGCGGCACCGGCCCCAAGACCTTCGATCCCCAGGGGGCCGAGGGGGACCGGGCGCCGGGGAGGGTATGGCTGCTGGGGGCGCTCGCGGCTGCCAGCCTCGTGGGGGCGGGCGCGGCAGCCGACTGGGCCGCCTTGCACGTGCACGCCCTGCACGCCGGTACGGCCCTTGCTGCGAGTTCCTTCGCCCTCTACAGCACCGGCATGGCGACCGGCCGGCTGACCGGCGACCGGCTCACGACCCGCTTCGGTACCCCTGCCCTGGTCCGCGCCGGCGCGCTGCTCGCCGCCACCGGACTGGCTGTCGGCGTCCTGGCCGACAGCGTGGCTGTGGCGCTGGCCGGCTGGGCGGTCTTCGGGCTCGGCCTGTCCGGCACCGTCCCCTCCCTGATCACCGCCGCCGGGAGCCAAGGGCCGAGGGCCGTTGCCACGGTTTCCGTCACCGGCTACCTCGGCCTGCTCGCCGGCCCCGCCCTCATCGGCGCTCTCGCCAGCACCACCGCTCTGCTGCTGCCCGCCCTCCTCGCAGCCGCCGTCGCCGCTCTCGCCCGCCGCGCCCTGGAGAACACCACCCCTTGACCCGCCCCACCAGCCTCGACGCCGTCATCCTCGACTACAACGGCGTCATCGGACGGCAGCCCAACCGCACCCACTGGCTTCGACTGGCCCGCACCGCCTCCTGGCCCGAAGCCGATCTCGCTGGCTTCCAAGGCGCCTTCTGGAACTCCCGCGACCTCTACGACGCCGGTCAGGTCAGCGACCTGGCGTACTGGGCGCGCGTCCTCGGTACCCACCCCGGCTCCCGCCTGCTTCGCGAACTCCTCGCCGCGGACACGAACATGTGGACCGAGACCGACGAGAGCGTCCTTGCCGTCCTCCGCCGCGCCCACGCCACCCGACTGCGCATGGTTCTGCTGTCCAACGCACCCCTCCACCTCAGTAGCGTGCTCGACACCCACAGGTGGCGACGCATGATGACCCAGGCGCTGTACTCAGCCCGACTTGGCCGCCTACCAAGGGGCCCTGCGGGCCACCGGAGTTCGCGATCCACGACGCGTTCTATTCGTGGACGACCGCGCCGACAACTGCCAGGCCGCTGCCCGATTGGGCCTTCGGACGCTGCACTACACCGGCTCCAGCAATGCCCTCCAGGAAGCCCTGGTAGTCGCTGCCTGACCCGCCGCCTTCACCACTCAGGAATCTGTGAACCCCCTCGACGACCTGCACACGATTGTCGGAGACGTCTTCGTTTCTCCGCGCTACCTCGCCAGCAGCACCTTTACCGGCGACCCAGCCCTCGCCCCGCTCATTGACCTCGGCTGGGACCTTCATCACGACGACCTCGGCAACGTGTACGTCACCGCCTCCGACCGCAAGGTCCAGCTGGGCTACCTCCCCGAGGGCGAGGACGACGGGCTCTGGCGCATCAACGCCTACCGTGATCCTTTCGGGCCGCCGACTTGGGGCGTCTGTTTCAACGACCGTGTCCCCACCGAGTTCGTCCAGGCGTTCACCGCTGCCCTTGCCACGGCGTACCAGCAGGGGCCGGATGCCTACCTCACCCGGCCGGTCTCCGGAACCGACGACCACGACCCTTTCCTCGCCGTCGTCCCGCTCCTGAAACAGGGCTGGGAGATCGAGCGCCCGCGCTGGGGAGTCTTCGCCATCCAGGCGCCGAACGGACTCGCCGGCCTGGAGTTCACCACCGGCGACCTCGACCCGGAAACCGAACTGACAACCCGAGACGCTCGCTGGCAGCTGTGGGCGGGCAAATCCATCGACCGGGCCGCCTGGTATGCCACGGCCAGCACCGACACCCCCGTCGCTCTGCTCACCGCCGTCACCCAGTGCGTCGCCGACCCGGCTCCGCTGCCCCGGTGGCGCGAGGAGACCCTCAGCTACATCGAGGGCATGGCCCAACTCACGCCCATCCTTCCGCCCGGACCGCCGGCCCCAACCCCGCTCGACGTGCAGCGGGCCGTCGCCTCCCGCCGCCCGGCCGTGCTTCCCGCGTCCAGCGTCCCGCGCTGGAGCACCACCAGCCGGCCGTCCCTGCCCGGCCCGCGCCGATAGCACGCTCCCGATCCCGACGGGAGATCCTTCTTGTCCCTGCAGGCTCCTGAGTTCTTCGCCGAGCTGTGCCTCCCCTTCCACGACCACATGTGAGGTCTCACCATTGTTGCGGCACTGCATGGGGCTTGTAGCACCGCCCGCGCGGACGTGAACTCGACGGAGCTGCTCGTCATGACCGGCGCCATCGCGACCGCCGCCGAATCCACCCCCAACGCCGGCGGACGCCTCCTCGACATCGCCTTCAACGGCATAACACCTCCCTGACCGAACAGGCGGACCCTCGCCCCGGGCGGACCGTGACCCGGTACGTCGCGGGGCTACAACGAGGCCGGCCACAGATATCGCATAGGTCACACAGGACCGCGGACCGCAGTGGCTCCACCAGCTCCGACCGTACGTCTTGAAGCTGCTTGGTCAACTGCTCCGCGAGATCATCCAGTTCAGCCCGGCGAGCGGTGATCCACTGCCGCTCCCATATCCTCGCAGCCTCCCTCGGCCTCGTGGCGTGCCGACCTGCTGACGGATCGTAGGCGGGGGTCGGTCGCGGGCGCAGCCGAACCGGGCATCCGCCGGAACCGGACCTGCCCGATGATCTACGCCATGGTCGTCGGCCGCCGACCGGCGCGAGTACCCGAGTCGTCACTCACACCAGACCCTTGACCTGTGACTTCACGATGCACGCGGCTCAGCGGCTGCTCAGCATCCGTGCTCGGGTTCGGTAAGCTCGTTGAGGCTGGTGGGCAGACATCGGTTGTATCTCCATCCCAGCAACCCTGTGATGGAGCTGGGGTCGTCGTGCGCGATGTCCATTTCCCTAAGCGAGGTGGCTTGAGTGACTGCGCAAGCTGCTGCGCATGGCCGTACCAGCTGGAGCGACAGCCGGCACGCGGGGCTCGAAACTCCGGGCCCGCCGAGGGGCCGTCATGTTGCGAAAATGAGGTTGTGCTCCCTCGCCCAGGCCGTGAGGGCGCCTCGGTTGTGGTCAGTGAAGCCGGCGGTGCGCAGTTGCCCGTCCGTGGTGATCAGCCCCGTCTCCGGGATGCCGTAGGCGTGAAGGAGTTCGTCGGCCAGTACGGCGGCGGCCTGGAGTAGGCCTCTTCCGTGGTCTGCCACGTCATCGAGCAGCACGGTGGCTTCGGAGTAGGCGTACTCGCACGGCTGCGTGCTGGTTTCCTGGCGTCGCCCGACACCGCTATGCAGGCGGTCAACGGTCATGGGCAACGGATCGCGGTGCTCCGCGACCGTATGCATGGACGCATCGGGATGGGAACCGATGTCGTTCACCAGCACAGCCCTGACCATTGCCGTCCCGCTGGCCGCAGCCCGGTCACGGGCATGGCCAGCCAGGAACGGCAGCGCACACAGCAGCTTGTAGACGACCTCCCCCAGTTCGACGAACTGCAGATCGACTTCATCGCCTCGGATCTTCGACTGGTGCATGTAAAGCGGGAGAACGATGGCTGCGCTGCCGTCGCGATGCAGTTCCGCCCGCGCACCCTGGTCCCCTCTGCCCTCCTGAGCGATCAGCCGGCGCGCTCCAACCGTGGCATAGCCGAACAATCGGTCACCCTGCCCGAGGTACAACTCCGCGCCCAGGAGTTCCACCCGGTATCGCTCGAAGGTAGCTGCGTTGACGATCATCTCGCCTGGAACCTCCGGAACCAGGGCAACGACGAGGTGTGGAGTGGTGCGCTCTACGACTGCCATGACGATGTCGCTTTCCACATCGGCCAGTCGCTCATCGCGCGCGACTGCTGCTGTGTACCGGGCCCGGTATGCGGTGGCCACAACCGTTTCGGTGAGCCACTCGGTCTGGCTCCCACCGCGCCGGGGATAGCGAAGGACGTCCTTCGAAGGTTTCGTCGGAGTGGCTGTCACGGCATGGGGAGCCTGCGGGCTGCGAGGAACGGTCAGGAGGATGAAGCCAGTGCCAGCAGCGTCGGGGTTCGGGATGCGGATCGGTTCGTAAGGGACCGGCGGGGCCGTATTGTTCGCGATCACCTGTCGCATACGCCTCAAGTGGTGGTCGTCGAGGTCGACATCGCAGACCAGGCTCGGCACACCCTTGGCCTCCGCCATGCCGAGAATGAGGACGCCCCCTCTGTGGTTGGCCAGAGCGGCAACGTCCTTGGCCAGCTCCTCTTTGCCTTTGTCGTTGGACTCGTAGTGGTCCCGCTTGTAGTCGAGATCCTCTGCTTCGGCTGCCTCATGGTTACCCACCAGGTCCTTGATGTCTTGGTAACTCAAGTCGTCCAGCCGGGCTCCGAACAGATCTTCCAAGCGCCGTGATCGCATCACCATGTATGAAGAACTATCCCCGGGGCCCCACCTGCCGCAACGGCTTTGGATATGCGCTGATCAAGGAGCCGGTACCCGAGAGTGCCAGATACGCAGAGGGCCCGTGGCCACTGGCGTCCGGCACGGACCTGCAGTACTGCTGTGCCTCGCCTGCGGCCGTGGGCAGGGCGGCCGGTTGTCAGCGGCGAGCCGTAGGGTCGCTGCCATGAGTGACGAGGAGGCTGTGCACAACGGGCTGGTCCGCAGGATGGAGAGGAACCACGAGCTGCTGGCGGCTCCGTCGGCGACAGCCCGGCCGCTGACGGTGTCAGCGCCGCTCTTGCTTAACACAGGCGATCTCCAATGGGAGAGTGTTGAGCACCTGGTGGCGTGGCTGGCGCGGCGGGTGGAGGGCTGGGAGGAGACCTGGCTTTACGGGGAGCGCGGACAAAACCAGCACGGTATCGACGTTGTGGGTGTGACGGGCAGGAACGCGGCGGTCTTCCAGGCCAAACGCCTGAAGGAGTTCACCCAGTACGACCTCGAACGCGCGGTGGGCCGCTACGTGCGGGGCAAGCGGCCTTTCGGGGCCCGTCGGCTGGTCGTGGTCACCACCCACGACGCGAACCGTACGGAGATCAGAGAGAAACTGTTCGAGTTGCGCGGCATGTACCCGGACTTGCAGATCGAGTTGTGGAACCGCAAGAGCCTGTCGGACCTGCTGCGCCCGCACCCCGACATCGTGACCGCGTTCTTCGGGGCGGCTACCACCCAGCTGTTCTGCCCGGCACCCCCGGCGCCCGTCCTCTCGCCCGCGGAGGCGAACGAGGGACCCAACGCCCAGGCCCTGTTGCGCGGCCCGGTGGTCCATCTCGGGCTGGACGGAGACCTTACAGCCGCGGACCAGGCCCGGCAGGAGAATCCCGCGACGGCCGCCGCCGCATACGGTCGGATCGCCGAACAGCTCGAACAGACCCTGTACCGCCCCTTCGCACGGGCGCTGCGCGCCCGGCAGGCCGCTGCCCTGCACGCGGCCGGCGACTTCGACGCGGCCGTGCATGTTGACATGGCCCGTATGGCCCGCGATCTGGTCGAGGGCCGTGCCTTCGAGGCCCGCGCCACTCTGATCCGCCTGGCGAAGGAACAGGCGGAGGCGGACGATGCGCTGATCCGCACGGTGAACACCCTGGGATGCCTGGCCGAGTTCGAATTCGAGCACCGGGTCACGCTCGATGACGTCGCCGCACACCTCGACGCCCAACTGGCGGACGACCCCAGCGTGCTCCAGGCAGCCACCCTGTTTGCCGAGCACGCCCTGGCAGAGCACCGCACTGAGCTGGTGACCCGGAGGGCACACCACTTCACCGTGATCGCCGAGACCAGCGGCACCAGTGACCTGGACGGCGCCCGCCTACGAGCTTGCCTGGCCGACGTCAACATCACCGGCGAGGCTTGGCGCGAGCTGCACCGCACTGCCCGCCACACCTACCCGATTCCCGTCCGCGGCCTGCTCGCAGCCCGCCGCGCCCGCTTCCTGGCCACCACCGGAGACATGGACGGCGCCGTCGACGGCTACTATGATGCGGTCGAACTCGCGCTGGCCGCCCGTACTCACCAGGACGCCGGGGAGTGGCTGGCCGCCCAACGCCTGGTCCTCAGCCGCAGCGCGGAGACACCCAGGGAACGAGAGAGGCTCTTCAGCGCCCACGGCTTCGAGCAAGTCCTGCGCCAAGCCAATCAGGACAGTATCCTCCGCGCCGGCCCGGATACCCGGGCATTGGCCATGTTCGACCTGGCGCGGGAGAAGTTCCACGACGCCCGCCAACACCTGCTGCAGCACCGGCGACGCGCTGTTGCCATGGGAAGCTGGGGACACCAGCACGAGGCCGAACAACTCCTGGCCCGACTCCACATGAAAGTCGGGAACACCACCACGGCGATGACCCACCTCATGAACTCCGGGGCAGCCGACACCGACAAAGCCGTGCGCGAGTTCATCCCGGACCTGCCCGCCCAGGCACTGGACTGGCCCGCACCTGAGGACCTGGCCAGCCGCCCGGTGTGGGAACGCGCCTGCGCCTTCGCCATCACCGAACGCATGGCAGACGCACTCACGGACACCTCGGCCAGAACATGGATCGACGCAGCCCTGCAGGAAGTGGCCACTCCCGGCGTCCCCGGGGCCGGCCTCACCGCCCCCACCGACGCCGCCTGGGGCACCCTCGCCAAATTCGCCCCCGCAGCCACGCCCGCCCAAGCGCAACGCACAGCGTCTCTGTCCGAGCAGGCCGCCGTTCCCGACCGCTTTACCACGGCGCGCGCACGGGCATGGGCCCTGGCCGCCGTCTCCGAGGTGCACGGCGCGCTGGCGCCTGCAGCTGTGGAACACCTGACCCGGGCCGTGCTGAGCAACAGCGGCCTCATCAGCACCGTCGTCAGTCATGCTGAGGACTTGTTCAGCCGCCACCCGGAGATCATCGCCGAGGCCTGCACGGCGCCAGCACGCCAAGGGAGCCTCGACGCGCTGCGCCTGCTCCTGCTGGCGGGAGCCGAACCGGTCGTGTGCCGCGAGGTCCTCGCCGACCGGCTCGGCCGGGATCCCGGCACCGAGCCCGGCGACCGCACGCAGCTCGGCACAGCGGAACTGGTCCTGCTGGGCGAACAGGTGCTGCCTCCCGCCGTGCTCACGGCCTGGGCCCCACGGCTCGCCGCGCAAATACAAGAGCCAACGGGGCGGGGCGAACAGCGCTGGGTCCTTGACGCGATGACCGTGGCCGCCTCAGCCATGCCCCGTGACCAGCAACAGCCGTACGTGGACCTCGCTCTCCGGGCCGCCCGCGGCGAACTCGCCGCCGGCCAGGACGAGGAATTCACGCGGGAGCACCCTCTGGACCGCTTCCGCTTTCGAACGGGGCCGTCCCTGCTGCCCCAGCAGGCACTGGTGAGTGCCGCACGGCTGGCCGGGACCGACCCGGACATGGCGGGCAGCATCGTCACCCTGGCCCTGACCCAGCTCCGACACGCCAACGACGCGGAAGCGCGGCTGATCGCGAGGGCCCTCAGCCACCTCGCACCGCGCCTGCTTCCGCCGCTGACCACCCTGGCCGTCCACCACCAGCCATGGATCCGCTGTCTGGCGACCTCCCTCAACAACGCCGACGGCGCTGACCTCCGCCTGTGCAGAAACCTCCTCGCCGATGATCCGGACTGGCGCGTGCGGGTCAATCTCGCCCGGAATCTGCCCGACGGACACAACCTGCTCGCCCGGATGCGGCAGGACGTCAACCGCCAAGTCCGCCAGGCAGCCCGACGGAGCTCCCGGCTGCCAGCCCCAACCGACACGTAGAGCGCTCGGCGCTGGATGCGTCGTGCACGGTGGTCCTTTCCTCTGCGCGCTGCCTCTGGGGGTGCATGAGCCCGCGTCTGGCCAGCGCGCTGGCCACTACCCCGGGGCAGCGATGAGGGGCGCCCACAGCGGGTGGGAGTTGGCCGGGACAACGAGGTGCGCCTCGTGACGGGCGCGGGTCATGACGACGTAGAGCAATCGTGAGCGGTTAGGGAACAGTTCGCCTTCTTCTGGGCCCTAGTATTCGTCGTCCGAGTCAGCCAGCAGCTGTGACAATCTGCCTGCTTAACCCGGCTGAGACTGGGGCGTGGCTGGCGGCGGCGTGGGCAGGGACGGCGGCTGCACCAAGCCGGTGACAAAGGGCTGCGCTCCGACGAACAGCAGCGCTGCCAGCCCGGTACCCAAAGCCGCCGGTCCAGACAGGAGCCGACGCCGAGGCCAGGAGCAGGTCGAGCAAGGTCGGCCCTGCGGCAGCGGTGGACAGCCACAGCGCCTTCGCCAGTCCCGTGCGCCCGTGCAGCAGCGGGCAGAAGTAGCCGAACAGGAAGCCGTATCCGGCCCAGCGCAGCAGATGATGAGGCTCCTTGAAAATGGCTCTGACCGCAGTTCCGTGAAAGCCCAACCCCTGTGCCACCTCCGCTGGTCGATCGCAGGGCGTGGCCCTAACCTGACGAGGTGGTGATGCCGGAGGCAAGGTTGGTGCCGCGCCCAAGCGCGCGCATGGTGTTGCTGGACGACACCGATCTGCTGCTGCTGTTCTCCGCCAGGAACAAGGAGGACGGTTCCGTCCGCTGGTTCACCCCTGGCGGCGGACTTGCACCAGGCGAAAGCCATGGGCAAGCAGCCCTGCGGGAGTTGCAGGAGGAAACCGGGCTGACGAGCGTCTCGCTGGGTCCGGAGATATGGCGAGGGCGTCCGTGGACAGCGATCCGAAGCGGCGTCGCCTATGAGGTTCGCCAGCGTTACTACGTGGCCCGGGTGCCTGCCTTCGAGGTCGATACCTCGGCTTTCGAAGAGATCGAGAAGGCCGCGATTACAGGGCACCGCTGGTGGACCGCGGCGGAACTGGTCACGACCTCGGACGTAGTGCGGCCGACTGAGCTGCCGGAATTGCTGGCGTCCTTGCTGAAGGACGGCCCACCGGCTTCGCCGATCATGGTGAACGGCTGAGTGTCGCCGACGGCGCGGGTGTTGGGTCTGCCTAGATTGATTCCAGAGACCAGTATGGCTTTGACCGGAGCGGGAGGTCGTGGCTGGGTGAGGATCCGGGCCCGGAGAAGTTCGAACGAGGCTCGTCCATACACAGCCCTCTTGGGGGTTTTCACCCTATTTGCGTGACCTTCGACGACCCCGGAACTCCACGGCAGCGTGAGTCCGGCAGTGACGGCGTCGAGGTCCTGGCGGAGGAAGCCAGCGAAGCCCTTCATCGGCTTCGGTGCGTCCTGTTCGGCCTACCGGATCCACCCCAGCAGGAGGTATCCGCGCTGGTGGCGGACCAAGTCCGCGAAGGCGCGGGCCAAGTCGCAGGCCCGGGTGATGTCCGGGCAAGCGAGCCGGACTTGAAGGAGGCGCTCGTTTTGACTGTCGGTGAGGGTCTCGCGGGGGCGCATGATCCAGGAGGTGATCTTGCGAGGGCTCGGGATGTCGACCGGGACCGGTTCTGCGGTGCCCGCGCGCAGGGCGGCCAGGTGTTTGCGGACGACCTGGCGGCTGCCCCGGTAGCCGCGAGCCTGGATCTCCAGGAACAACCGGGTACCGCTGACCTGCCCCTGCGCCTCGGTGCAGCGGGCATTGAGGTATGCCTTGAATGGCTCCAGGACGCCATTGGGGCGGCGCTCGCGGGCCGAGGCGAGCAGCTGGTCGAGGTTGGTGTCCCGGAAGCGGTGGACGGTCTTGCGGTCGAGGTCCAGCCGGCGGGCGATCGCACTGATCGTCCAGCGTTTCTCCAGCAGGCGATGGATGTCCTCGTAGCGGTGGCGGGTGCGTTCGATGATCTGGGTGCGGGGCAGTTCCGCGGGCCGTAACAGCATCGGGGTCACCTCGGGCACTTCGATCACCGGCTCCCCCTCGGTGCGTTTGCGCAAGCAGTCACGATGCTGGTGGCAGGTCTTTTCCACCGCGGCGGACAAGTTCTGCAATAGGTGCCAGCGATCGGCGACTTCGAGGGCGTTGGGGGCGGCTTCCCTGACCGCCTTGGTGTAGGCAGTCGCCCGGTCCCGGCAGATGATCTCTGCTCCGGGATGGGTCTTGAGCCAGGACACGAATGTCTCGGAGGTGCGGTCGGGCAGCACGTCCACGACCCGGCCGGCCTCAACGTCGACCAGCACGGTGCCGTAGGTGCAGCCCCTGCGGAAGGCGAACTCATCCACCCCCAGCACCCGCGGCGCACGGTCCGACACCGTCGGCGCCGTCAACAGCCTGAGCAGCCGGGTCTTGCCCGCGGCCAGCCGCAGGCGGCGGCACAACCGCGCGGCCGGACGTCCGCCCAGCTCGATCGCGATCGACCGCAGCCAGCCTGTCAGCCCGGTGCTGGAGCGGCGGTGCCGCTCGGACAGCCCTGGCACCTGCTCAACGAACGTCTTGCGGAAACAGCTCCTCCGGTCACAGAAGTACCGGCGCACCCGCAGCAGCCGGACTACGACCCGGCGAGAGCCCAACGGCCTTTCATCCAGGACGCGTTGGTACGTGCTGTGCATGCGCATCGCCTGTTTCCGGCCGTCCGGGCACCGGCCCGGACGAGCGGTGGACACAGCCTCCACCACAAGGACGTCGGAGGAGCCGCTGACACGCTCTACTCGCACATCGATCCCGGGAAACAGCACAGCCTCGACCGTCTTGCTCGCCATGGCAGGAAACACTCTGCCGAAACGATCCCTCGTTCCCCTAGCTGACCTGGGGATTCACGGAACTGCGGACAGAGCCAATTTCAGAAATCGTCATCACAGAGCGGGCAGCAGTGCCCCCACGGCGGTGAGCAAGGGGTATGAGCCTCCTGGATGCAGGTCAGCCGAGCCGACCAGGTCGAGGACGGTCCAGGGCCGGCACGGCCTGCGCGGCAGTGCGTAGGGACTGAACAGCGGACAGCTTGCGTTCGGACCGCCCTGGGGCGTCGAGGTCGGCGGCGAGTTGCCGAGCGAGGTGCTCAACGCGTGCTCCTCGGCCTGCGCGGCGAGACCACGTGTGCCCGCGGTGAGGTCTTCGATCCTGCCCGGATGGATCGGCATACGTCTCCCAACAGCCGTTAATGCAACAGCAGATGGGACACACCCTGCACGAACACCCAGCTAGGCAAAGGGCGTTGTTCGAATCCGGAGAGTAGTTGTGGCACGCCGACGCACACAGCGTGACTTGGGAAGGGCTAAAGTAACTACTGCTTCATGTGGCCCCTCACGTGCTTCGCCGGACAACCGGTGAGGGCCCTGGTCCCCAGGGCACTTTGGGGTCACAGGAGGTGGACGATGGTGCGTCGCGACGATTGCGGCGGCCGGCACGGGAAACGGAAGCCGCGGCAACGGTTGACGTTGATCGACTGGTTGCCGTTCCTGCGAATCATCATCGAATGGCTGCTACTGCGGTAGGGATCGCACTTACGCGCCCCTGACTGGCCCCGGCTGTACGGCACGGACTCATGCAATGAGCCCGGCCGGATATCAGACGGCCGGGCTCATTGCAGAGCGTCAGGCAGGGGCCTGATTCCCGGCGGCAACCGGGGGTTGGGCCCCTCGCCGTAGCACCAAACTCTCATGAGTATGTAGCTACACTACCCCGGGGTTGCGCACCAACGAAAGTTGGTTCTGTGGAAAAAGTGATCCACGGATCGTTGGATTCGCAGGTCAGCGCGCCGTGATGACTCAGATCTGAGTCATGGTGAGTAAGCCATAAGAGACAGACGCGGGGTAACTACCGAGGGGTAGTTACATGGGCAACGATCCCTCTGAGTCGGGTGCTGCGGCTCTGATCTCGGCGCAGTTCGTTCGGCCTCAACGCCGAGGGGCAGCTGGTGACCGCTACCGGAGGTTGACGCCCGCGCACAGCGCAACATGATCACCCGGACGAAGAAGGCCGGACACTGGCGGCATGCCCTCGCCGAGCAGCTGCACGTTCAGCTGTTGCTCGACCGGGCGTTGTTCGCGAGCAGGTCACACCGCAGCGCCTGAACGTTACGAGCTCTTGCACCTGCCCCGGTCCATCCCGCTCTGCGTGATGGACCAGCACTACGCGTTCCCCGGCTGGCATTAGGACGGCAGCCGGGCAGTGCCTGGGGCTGCCCGGCTGCGCGTCTCGTCCGTGGATCTACTGGCTGCAGTAGACGGTGAAGTCGCTGGCGCTGGTGTCCCGGACGAACTTCTCCGCGCCCGCGAGAACAAGAAGCTGTTGATCTGTGACCGCACTCGCCTGGAGACCTGGCTGGACGATGATCGTGTGGAAACGCGGCCGAAGCAGACGAGCCTGCTCGTGGATGGCCAGTAGTTCCTTGGACCCGCTGACTTCGTAGGGGGAGATGCCAGGGTTGCGTCGGGCGTACTGGACGGTTCGGCTGTGCAGATGATCCAGCAGAGGCAGGGCGTTTCCACGCCTCCACTTGGCGCCGCGCATGGCCTGCCCGCATACCTCGTACAGGTCCTCGACGCGTGCGCCGGGGGTGGGCTTGGAGGAGTATTTGCAGTGCACGAGCGTCACGTCCAGGTAGCGTCCGTCGACCTTGAGGCCGACGAGGTCGGCCGCCTCACCCTTGCCGTCGTCGTCGAGGAGGACGTCGAAGGACTGGATGGCCCGTAGGTGGGCCGACATGTAGTACTGAATGGAGTCGGTCCGGCGCTCCGCTCTCTGTGACTCCTTGCTCAGGTCCACGCCGTGCCACTCCAGCGGGGTGAGCAGGGACGGATCGTAGGGACGACGCTCATAGCGTGGAGCGATGAGCTTGCCCTCGTCGTCGATGAGGCGGTCGCCCTCCAAGAACAGGTCGGGCCTGTGCGCGTTGAGCCATTCCTCAAGGGGCTGCGGCTGCGCAGCCGGGCCACTGCCGACGATCACGGCATCCTGCTCGCGCGGACGGTAGACCAGACCCTTGGTGTCGTAGTCGGCCCGGTACGACACGCGCCAGGCCGGCGTTGTGAGGGAGAACAGGAACGGGCCGGTCGTGGAGTAGTCGTCGACTTCGAAGCCCACATCGGTGAGCGCATAGCTGACGTTGTCGTAGGTGAGGGTGTACCGGTCCCGGGAGCCGAGGTAGACCTGCCAGGGCCACTCTACGCCCAGCAAGACGTACGGCGGCCGTGCGGTGAGGTCTTCGGGGATGATGAATCCGTCGAAGACCCGCTCCAGGTTGATGGTGCTGTCCAGCAGTTTGGTGCCCTGCTGGTCGCACCAGTCGGTCCAGGACTTGAGGCTTGGCGCGGTGGTGGGTGACCAGAACCGGCCCGAGTGGGCGGCACTGATCGAGACGCTGTCGCCGTCGTCGAAACCAGATGCGGCGATGTGGGTCTGGCTCTTGTGCTCCTGGGCGGTGGTGAAGCCCTGGGAGACGTCACTGCCGACGTGGAGGGAAAAACGCGTGAAGTAGTCACGCGCATCCTTCAGGCCCACATTCGTCGGTACCAGCCGGTCCAGGCGGGCCAGCACCCGGAAGGTGTGCTTGCCGCTGATCAGTTCGCAGTCCTCGCCCAGCACCGCCTCGGCCAGGTCCTTATAGGTGCTCGACTTCTCCGAGCCGTGGATGTACAGCAGCCGCCTGGTGGTGTCGAAGTAGAGCACGATCAGCTCGTAGACGACCTGCTCCGGCTCCTGCGGGGCGCCCCAGCGTACGGGGGTGCGCCGCTCGATGACATACCAGGCAACGGGGGAGTCTTCCCCGCCCAGGGCCATCCTGTCGTCCAGGACACGCTCGTTGTCCTTGCAGAGCGTGAGGGCGGCCTCGGGCCTCCACTTTGCGGTGGCCGCTCGGTAGGCGACCGCGCTCATCTTCGGTTCCAGCACGCTGACCGTCACGCCCTCGGGCGCACCGGTGAACGTGGTGTCGAAGGCGTTGGTCTCCTCTGCGGCCAGGGTGGCGCGGTCGGTGAGGTCGCGCAGCAGATGATTCCAGTCGGCGTCTTCGCGCAGCAGACGGCGCAGCGGTGAGGCGCCGGCGCCCGGTTCCTGCGCGACGAACACGGTGGCTTCGCCCAGCCCGTCCGCGGCTCGCGTGAACCGGCCGATGAACTGGATCATCGGGCTCAGGCTCTTGCGGGCTGCGTGCATGGCCGCGATCTTCAGGGCGGGCTCGTCGAACCCCTCACCGAGCATGTCGACACAGATGATGATGCGGCACTCGCGCGTGTGCAGCGCCTGCACGGCTGCCTTGCGGCGCGTGACTCCCACGTTCTGGTGGACCACGGTGGGACTGAACTCGGGTGCCAGTTCCCGGTAGATCAGGCCGAGTTCTTCGGCTTTCGGAATGCTCTCGGCCCGCGCCATAAGCAAGTGGTCATGGCCGGCTTCCAGATCAGCGCGCAACTGGCCCACGGCCAGCCCGGCCAGTTCCCGGTCGACGTCCTCGACACCGAACACCGCTCGGTAGTTGATGCGCCTGAAGTACTCCAGCTGCTGGGCCTCCCGCAGCGGAAAGCGGAACACGGTCCGGCCGGGCAGCCTGCGGCCGTCCTCCCGGAACGGGGTGGCGGTGAACAGCAATACCGGACGGTTCGGGTCCGAGAAGTCATCGATCACCCGCGCCCAGGTATCTGCGGGGGAGTGATGCGCCTCGTCCACGATCAGATGGGAGAACGACGACAGCAGCTCCGTCCGCACGTTTCCCACGCTCTTGTTGAGGATCTGCGGGGTGGCGACGACGACATTGCACGCCTGAACGAACCGAGCAGCCTCCTCGGGATCTTTGAATCCGTGCTCGAGTCGGCCCACCCGCGGCCTCAATGCAGCGGGTGTCACGATCTGCTCCCGCTGCAGGATGCCGAGCGTCTCGAACTTCCCCGCTATCTGGTCCCGCAGTGCCGCACTGGGCACCAGCACCAGCAGCCGTTCCATCCGCGCGGCCACCAGCAACGCAAGCATGGTCTCGGTCTTGCCGGTGCCGGTGGGCATGACCACCATGCCTGGGTCGGCAAGGCCTGAAGCCCAGTGGCCCATCGCCGCGTGCACGGCGCCGATCTGCGGACGGCGCAGGCTGCGCGGCTCACCGTAGGGGCGAAAGCCGATGGCCTCCCGATACGACTCGACCACCGCCTGTGGCGTGCAGGCGAGGGTGCCCTGCCAGCGCACCTCGCGGCCGGAGCGGCTGGGCAGCACGGCCGTGAGCCCCTCGGCTGACTCCGCTGCCGTGCGCGCGGCGGGCCAGCTGCCGTAGACATTGGAGACACGCAGCAGCCCGTCCTTGTCCGTGACCTCCAATGCGCCGCCGGGGACCAGCAGTTGCCGGACCTTGTTGCGCTCGAATCTCTCTTCAGCCCACACGGGCTGCGTGCTTATGTTCATGCCGGGTGCTCTCTGTTGCAGATCTGGGTGATGGCCCGCCGTAATTGGGCAGATGCGCGAGGCGCACGCGAGGGATGTGGATCGGCTCACGCAGCGGGCCAACGGCGACGGTTCAGCGGCGGTGTCCGCGCTCGGCAGAGCGCGCAGGGACGTTGAGGAAGTCCTCGAACCAGTTGTCCGGATGAAGGGCGGGCGGGACAGAGGAGGGCCCGACGCCGTCTGCCTCATCGGAGTTGTACTTGCTGTCGTACAGCCCCAGCACGTCGTGGTCCTGGAAGAAGAAGTCCGAGCAGGCGTCGAAGTCGTAGTCGTCGCGGTGCGTGGGCAGCGTCGCATGCGCGCTGTCGCCGGCTACCCGATGGGCGGGGGCCTCGCCCAGAGCGAGGTGCAAGACCATCTCCTCGGCCGCACAGGTGGGCCGGGGCCAGCTGCCACGCTGGAGGTCGCCTGCCAGATCGTCACAGGCCCGGGCCAGGTTGCGGCGCCACTGCAGGTTCTGGCGCCATGTCACCTGCGGCAGCTGGGAGAAGAAGCCCCACGCACCGTCATCGTCTTTGGTAACGGGACGCTCACCCAACTCTGCGGCGTCGTCGTAGGCCGCCTCAGCAAGCTCGTCCAGCGCACTGAAGAGCAGATCGGCCGTGCGCGGCGTGAGGGTCCAGTGGCACTTCTGGCAGTCTTCCTCCTCGCAGTCGCACGCTGCGGGCAGGGCGAAGAGCGAGGCGAAGTCCGGCTGCGGTTCCTCGGGCACGACCGCAGTGGCACCGGGGCTTCGCGGTGGTGCGGCATAGGGGCTGGCGGCCTGCTGGAGCCGCCAGCCGGTACCGAAGTTGATGCGGACGGGTTCGGTCGACCAGTCGGCGACCTCGTCTCCCCGTGCCCGCAGCAGCAGGTGGCCTTCCTGCGCATCGGTCAGCCAGTCCATGCCGGGCAGCTCTCCCGTGCTCTCCGCAGCGAACATGACCGCGCCCACGAGGTCGTGCGGATCGTCCTCGTCCAGTTCCTCATCCGGCATCGGCTCCCAGCCGCTGGCTGCTGCGGCAGTGAGCAGCTTGAGCTGGTCGTATACGTGGAACTCACGCAGCTGCACCACCCGGACCACCGGGCCCGGCAGGTCGGCCAGCCGGGCGTCCTTCGGCGATCGAGCGGCCGAGATGGGAAGCCCGGGCTCGTCCTCAAGCGGCCCCTCAAGCGGGTCGTCGTCAGGCCAGGAGAACAACGCGGGGGCGGCGCTGGGCCACACGCCGGCCCGAGCGCGCTGCAGGGCCTGACGGAAGGACGCGGCCGGGGCGTCCGGCAGCGCGGTTGCGATCTTCTGCGCCGTGATCTCCTGCTGCTCCGTGAGGGCCCCGTCGAGGGCGGCGGACGACAACAGCCGGGCCGCGTGCTGGGCCACATGGGCGTCCCGGCAAGTGAACACGGCCTGCACGCAGGCGGGTCCGTTCGCATGGGCCAGCACGACAAGGACACGGCTTTTGCTGCTCGCGTGCTCGCAGAGAAAGCTGCGGGGCACGGCCGGAATTGGTGGGACTGTCACAGGAGCACTCCAACGACCGCGGCCGACCACGGGCCAGCCGCACACGACAGGGAAAGCTGCTGGTAGGCGCGGTGCAGCCGCATCTCCGGACAGCGCAAGAACCGAAAGGTGACTGGTGCTGTCGATGCGATCGACAACCCGGGTCCGCGAACGACCATAGCTGGTCGCCCCGTCTGCGTAAGGCTTTTCGGCATCATTGTCCCCGGCAGGCCAGGACAGCACCCACAGGGTGCCTGCGGCACGCGCGGCGGGAGGGGCGTGGGTCTTTCATTCTTTGTCGTATCCGCGGCGGCTGTCAGACCTGCCCGCTCCCCAGACATGACTGCATCCCGCCGTCCGGCACGCGAACTGCCCCGCGACCCGGCCCGGTTGCGCCTGGTCTACACCCATGACCATCCCATCGAGCCCTTCGACTTCGAGGACACCCTGGAGCGGTGGCACGTCTCGGTGCGCCTCTTCCACGGCGAGGAAGAGGAGTGCCCCCAGGGATGCAGCGAGGCCTGCGAGCGGGCCGTCGAAAAGGGCACGGAGATCGGCTACCTGCTCCTGTGCCGGCTTCGGGATTACACCGCGGACAACCGATGGGAGGCCGCCGACGCGGAGTCGGCAGATCTGGAATCCATCGCCTCCACCGTCCTCGACCCCCAGACCGGGCAGTACACCGACGCCTTCGACGAGGCCATCGAATGCCCGGTCGGTGACCTGCTGATCCTCGACCGGGTCTTCCTGGACAAGCCGTGGTGCGGCTTCGGACTCGGTCCCGTCCTTGCCACGGAGGTGAAACGGGATGAATTGCGTCGGATGCAACACTCGGCTGTGTGACCGCTCTGCCGTTACTGCTGGTTGAGTCCGGGCGGGGTCCGTTTGGGAGGCGTTCCCTCAAAGCGGCGAGCTGGGCCTGAGTGCCTGCCGCATCAATGTTGCATTGGCTACAACAGCTGTGTGGTGATGGAGGCTCCCGGGTCAGCCCGTCTTGTTCTGGCCCCGTACGTGGTGCACCTCGACCCGGCTGCGGCGGTCTTTGAGGCGATGAAGGAGGGCTGGGCGCGACAGCAGGCGGCGCGCTTCTTGAAGCCGACGACGATCGACCCGCGGGTTCGGTTGGTGGAGCGCGTGGGGGAGTTCTCCGGCCTGTATCCGTGACAGTGGACGGCGGCCGAGGGCGAGGCGTTCATCGCCCAACTGCGCAGCGGTACTGCTCCGATCCAGATGTCCACGGCACGGACCTACGAGGTGACGATCGCGCTGTTCGTAGAGCACCTGCTGGACCGGCGCTTTGGCTGGGCCGAGAAACGACGCTCGGTCGCCGTCAGCAGCAACCTCCACCCCCCCCCCGATTCGCCGAGATCATGCCCAAGACCCTGGCCACCGCGACGGTCGACCGGTTCATGCACCACGCTCACATCGTCGTCACCCAGGGTGACAGCTACCGGCTCACCCAGGCCACCAGCGGACAAGGAGTGAAGCCCTTCAGCTGACCCGACCGACCCGAGGGCAGGGAATTATCTGGCCGCCACCGGGGACATCTCGATGGCCGCCAGCGGGGCGAACTCCTGGCCGCCTACGGGAGAACGAAATGGCCGTTGACAAGCCTGGGATGCCGCTTCCGCGGCCTGCCTCGCCGCCCTGGCCTGACGCAAGCCCACGATGAGAGCGGCGGGAACACCCAGGACGGCAGCGCCTGAGGCGATGAACGCTGATACCGCTTCGAGCTGCATGATTGGCATCATGCACGGCGGTTTGGGCATGTGCGGGGGTATCCGCTGCCCCCGGGTGCCGACAGCGCGGGCAGACGCGGAGAAACAGGACGCCGCCTGGGCGGGCGCTCCTCGGGACGTCGGAGCACTGACTCCAGAAGCACTCGACAACCTTGGCCGGGTTGGTCAGGCTCAGCACTGAGCATGTACTTGGCCAGTCGGGCCAACTTCCGTTGGCATGATTCGCCAGTCATGACCCCGATCTCAGGACTCCTTGATCCCATGCTCAGCCGCCTGCTCGGGTGTGTAGAGGTAGAGGCTCTCGCGAAACGCGTCGGCGAATGCTTCGAAAGCTTCCCCGGTCCGTGGCTGGACAGGTGGAGGGAAAGGTAGGTCGCTGGAACGACGGGGCCAGATCCTGGCGACGGAGAGATGGAACTCACGTGCGTGCTGGATGACGACGTCCACGGCCGGGAAGTAGACGTATACGCAGAGGTGCCCGATCTTCATGGGGCAGTAGAACCCGACTGGCTGGGGGGTGTCGGGAGTGGATACACCTGTGAGGTCGATCCTCACGGTGTGACTGGTGACGGTGGGATTGCGTTCGGGGCAGGACCCGAGCCAGACGCGCGTTCCACCAGGAATCGCTCGGTGCGTACGCATTCTCCGGAGCTGATGGGACGGTAGGAGGGGCTCCTGCTGAACCTGGTCGGCCATCATCGCCGTCTTCGTGGCCCAGAGCGCGATCTGGCGTTGCCGCTGGAGGGATATGAGATCGAGATCCTGCCGGATGATCAGTGGCTCCAAGGCACCCCTGGAAGAGCTCTCAAGTTTCGACATCCAGCCGTTGTTGCACGGGGCGCACACCTTCTTGACCGTGAAGTCCAGGCCCATGCTCTGCCTGGTCACGTCGAAGGCGCCCGCCCCATAGCGGGTCTGTTCGGTCTGCTGCCGCCCTGGCGGAAGATACTGGTTCAGCCACTGAGGGAAGACGTGTTCCTTGGTGACGGGGGAACCGCCGCAGAAGACGCAGGACATCAGCGGATCTTAGCGGATCGGATTCGGTGTGGTTCAGCACCGCCGACGCCCGCTACACCAAGATACCCACGTGGTTTGTGGAAGATCACAGCACCTTCGTGTCCTGTGCGGCGGGCTCCGCCGCTTGAAGTGATCAACCCGCAAACTGGAGTGCTCAGTCACACCGGCTAGCTGTGGCTGAGCGCTGCAGCCCCCACGTTCGGCCTGACAATCCCGTGAGGGCGAGGTTGTGGAGCCGGGGACTGCCAAGCGTGGCGTGATGTCGTCGGCCGAGGCGACGGCGTGCCGGGTCGCGAAGGATCTTCCAGCTCTTCATGCGGGCGAAGGTGTGCTCCACGTGCGCGCACCTCGCGGTGTGAGTAGTTGTGCTCCTCCTTCCAGGTCGGAAGTTCCTTCTGGCCCTGTTCGCGATGGTGCGGGATCGCCAGCCCAGTAAGGAGGCGGATCCGCCCTTCGCTAACACCGACGGATCGATCTCGATCTATGTGGTGATCGAAGCAACAGAGTCCTTCTGCACCAGCGACAAGCCCCAGCGGTCGGCCACCTGATCCTTGTCGTGGTCGCTGAACCGGTTCCCTCGGTCGGCCACCATGATCCCCAGGACCCTGTCACACCGCTCCCCTGCCCGGGTAGGTGGACCCGGAACTTCCCTGCAGCTCCAGCAGGCCAGGCCGGTGAGCGTCACAGCCAGGTATGGCCCTCGTCGCGGAAGACGGGCCACGGCCGGTCGGAGGTGTCTGGGGACAGCAACAGGTGCCGGATCCCTGCTGCCCAGCAGTCCTGGTCCAGTAGTTCGATCAAGTAGCGGTCCATTTCCGAGCGCCTCAGCTGCAGTGTCCGGGACAGCTTGGCGGTGAGTCCGTTGGGAATGCGCCATTCGGCCCGGCTGTGCATCTCCATGAGGACCTCGCCATCTACGAGGTCCTCGTTTCCCGGTGGGCGCACCCACTGCGCCGGGATGTCCCGGGCGGTCAGGTCTGCGGCTAGGGAAGGGCCCGAGGTCTCCACCGCGAAGGTCATCACGTCGCCGATCAGACGTGCTGCGGCAATGGGGTGTAGGGGGTAGACGCCCCACGGGACGCGCAGCGGGTCGCGTGAGACGCTGTCCAGACTCGTGGCGTGCATGTTCAAGTCGGGCTGGTCCCCGATGCGTGCGCGGCGGCGTGCGGCGTTCCATTGACGGGCTACCCGTTGTCCGAACTCCTCCGTCGTCCACCCCTGGCTGACCACGCCGTGCAGGTCGACGGCAATCAGGGCACGGCTGCCGGGCATTTTGGCGGCGAAGATCCCGTCTTTGGCGGCGTGTTGGGTCGCGGTCTGCAGCAGCTCCATGTGCGTCAGCAGCGGAGTGTCGATGTCATGGAGCCGCTCGCTGGGGTTGTCCCCGGGCAAGGCGGATCCGGTGCGGATGGCCTCGTACGCGGTCGCGATCCGCTGCTCCTGGACAGCATTGCGGTACCTGGCGTTGGTCTTGATCTCATAGGTATGGGGTCCGTCGTCCTGCCAGACGGTGATGTCGCCGATCCGCAGGCAGTAGGTCAAGTCGTGCATGAGTGCGAACTGGCCGTTGTCGCGCCAGTGGCTCTCTATGGTCTCCAGCTCTGTCTTGAGGCCAGCCTTGCCCGCCATGATTCCGGGCGGCGCGTTTCGGCACAGGGCCAGGATGTACCGGCGGTCGTGGTTGAAGGCCCTCCAAGCCAGCGCGTCGCCGATCGAGCGGAACTGTCGCGCCACCCGCTCGCACAGCTCCCGCTCGAGGATCCACGTCTTGATGTCGGACGCGTCCAGCCCTGACTGCGGTTCGGGCGCACCGACTTGCGGCGCCTTGCCGGCGCGCATGCGCTTGACCGCCTGGCTGAGGGCGTTGCGGTGGTCCTCGACTTCGAGGATGTGTCGCAG
This sequence comes from Streptomyces sp. NPDC028289, assembly GCF_055565975.1. Taxonomy (NCBI): domain Bacteria; kingdom Bacillati; phylum Actinomycetota; class Actinomycetes; order Kitasatosporales; family Streptomycetaceae; genus Streptomyces; species Streptomyces sp. NPDC028289. The sequence continues at coordinate 205,160 of NZ_JBVHTI010000011.1, forward strand.
CAGGTCTTGTTGCAGTTCGTAGCCGTCCTGCGGGCTGCGGCAGGCCCGTACGCGCTCGATCAACGGCACCAGGTGTGCCTGCGCGGCCTGGTGTCGGGGATGCGTGATCACTTCTTGGGGCTCGAAGCCCGGATCGAACAGCTTCACCCGCACAGTGTCGTCCCATCATGACCCTCAACGAGACAGCTTTTCCAGCGCACGGGTACAGCAAGCTGCCGTGACTGGCCAGCACCTGGGCCAGGGGACGGGCTTGCGCGGGTGACCGCGTTGCTGTGCTTGCCAAGTCACGTATCGGTTCGCCATTTCGAGTGCTCAGTCACAGGAACGGCGGGCTCCCTCCGGCTTCGCCTTCGGCTCGGGCTGCGGCCTGCTGGTGGGGTGATTAGGGGCGTGCTGGGGGCAGGTCGTAGCGGCTGACGGCCAGGTACGTTTCCGGCGTCGCCGCTTCGAGGAGGCTCTCGTCGCCTTCCAGATCGAGTACCGGTTCCTGGGGGCGGCGCAGCAGGTCACTCCAGTCGCTTGTGGCGCCCCGTTCGTAGGCATCGCGGAGCAGGGGACGCAGCCGTGGGCGGGCTTCCTCCTGCTGTTCTCGGAAGATGCGCCGTTGGGTGAGGCGCTGTTCTTCCTGAGCCTCGTCGCTGAGTTCCAGGTCGGCGGCCGGCTGGTCCTCGGCGCGCAGTCCTGGGGTGTGCCGGGCGATGGCGAGGTCTTCCTCGTGGAGGCGCTCGCAGGCGGCGAACAGCTTCCGGGACATGCCGAGGTGGACCTCAGTGCCGGGGATGCGGCAACTCAGAAAGTCGTCGAGGCCCATGGAGCGGATTCCGGCCCGCAGGGTGTGCTGCTCGACGTCGGGCGCTGCTTCCCCGCGGGCGTCGGCCCGCATGGCGAAAGTGAGGCCATCGTCTTCCAGGGGTGTGGTCAGCTGGGAACGCCGGTGACGGGAAGCGCGGTCGGCGGGAACGGGCACGGTGCGCACCTGCGAGGCGGGAGCCGAGCGCAGCGCCAGGTAGGCGAGCATCTGGGCACGGGCCGCGCCGATGAGCGCGTCGTCGCTGTCGTCGAGGTGGTCTTCCAGGTTGCCCGGGCCGGCCGCGTCGTCGGTGCCGGACCCGGCAGGGGGGAGGGGCGGCAGGCCGGGGTGCAGGTCGTGGTCGACGGTGAGGAAGAGATCGTCCCCAGGCCGTACCGACGCCCCGACCAGGACGGTGCGGTGCGCGTACGCACCGAGGACCTTGCTGCCGGCCGCCAGCTGCGCCCACCCTTTGCGGAGCGTACCGAGACCTACGTCGCCGCCCTTGGCCTCGATCAGCCAGTACAGCTCCTCTGCCTCGTGACGCCCCCACAGGTCGGGCAGCTTCTTCTTCGGATCCTTGAACGTGTTGAGCAGGGCGGGAATCGGGCCGCCGAGTTCGAGGTGCTCGGTCTGACCGAGGCCCAGCAGCGAGCGGCAGGCCCACTCGGTCATCGTCATGCCCAGCCGGTACCCGGCGGCATTCTTCGCGCTCCGCTCGGTGCCGTACGCGTACACCGGGTTCCAGGTCAGACGCCGGCCCTTGGCGCCCGGTACGGGATGGCGGGGCTCGACGGGGTGCGCGCCGAGGTAGGCGTACAACGGGGAGACCCGGGCGACGAGTTCCCCGTGTGCGTAGCGCGGCTGGTTCTGCAGGTGCGGGGTGACATCGCGGCCGACCTCGGTCGCAGCCTTGATGATCTCCCGCCACGTCGTGGTCGGGGCATACCAACCGTAGGCCATCGGGAACCCGTCCGATCCTGGCCACGCTTTGTGCTTGGCCGTCCGCCACTGCCTCCGGGGCTTCTCCGCCGGCCCGTTTCGGAACAGGACCGGTATGTCGAAGCTGTCAGGGTAGGTCAGCGGCGGCCCGTCGGGAACGTGTGCGGGGATCATGCGCATCACTCTGGCACGGACCCAGACCGCTCCGGCGCCGGGCATCGCGCTGTCTACGGAGCCGCGGCGGAAGCGATCCGGCTGGCCTCCGGAGTGAGATTCGGGCATGCCGAAGTTGCGGAGTCTCAACTCCTATGGTCTAACAAGTCATCTCAACTGGTGGATCTGCGGTAGCAGATGAGGGTGCAGGCGATGCCGGTGAAGGTCCGATCCCGCGAGGTTCCGATCCCCGGGATGCCCTGCGGCAGGATCGGGCGACCAAGATCTCAAAAATGTGGGTTAAGGAGTATCTGGCCTGGTCAGAGCTCTGGCCAGCATTGTTCGGATCGCGGATGGGAGTTCCTTTTCGCTGCGGAGACGACGACATTGACGATGTGTCGGAACGGAAGGAAGTTCATTCCACGGGTTGGTGCAGGTGGCAGTGGCGGGCAAAAGCGAAGCCGGTACCTCGGAGGGGTACCGGCTTCGGTGTGAGGCGGAGACGTTCGCTGCTCAGTGGTTCTCAGGGGCGGCTCCGCCAGTGGAGCCGCCGGACTTCAGGTGAGATCCGGTTCGAGGTCAGGGATTTCAAACATTGTTTCGGTGGGCGGCTCGAAGTGGAATCGGCCGCGCATGTTGATGTGGCCGTACATCATCCGAGAGAGCTGGCGGAGTTCGCTTTGGGAGATGACCTGGCCCTGGGCTCGCGCTTTCTCGACGATCTTCTGGATGTAGACCGTGTTGAAGAGGGCCACGGTGTTGAGGACGAGGCCGAGAACACCGAGCCGGTTTTCCAGACCGGGGTAGTAGTCGGGGAAGGGGCCGTCGATGCCGTGGCAGATACGCCTGGCTAGGTCGGCGCGTTCCTTGTGCAGCCTGCTCTGTGCTTCGATCCCGCTCCGGTACTCGGGGTTGTCATAGAGGCGGAGCAGGTGGCGTGTTTTGGCGATGCGTCCGAAGGAGACGATCGCTGATCCGAGATTGGTGGGCTGGCCGTTGCGGGTCAGGATCCGCAGCGCGTCGTGTGCGCTGACGGCACCGTGGTGGATCGAACCGATCACCCGCAGGATGCCTTCCCAGTGCTCGGCGATCTGCGAAGGGTCGATCTGCCGGCGCGTTACGCCCTGGAGGGGGCCGTAGTCAGCTGACCTGTCGATGCGCCATAGCCTGGTGTCGTTGATTTGGTGCGGGGCGGGCTGGTAGGAGTAGCCGGAGAGGGTCAGAAGGCCGAAGACGAGGTCCTCGTGCGTTCCGGCCTCGGCGACGATGGCTTCGGGGTGTCGGTTGTCCGGGACGTTGATCTGGTCCCGGTACGTCGTAAGGGTGTTGAGTGCCTCCAGAGCGGCGCTGGGCCGGCCGCTGACCATGCGCCCGGACAGCTGGATGGCCTGCTCCGTCAGCATGGTCAGCCAGGTGACCTCGGAATTGCCTTCGGGTGCGATGAGCAGGCCGGGCTGTGGCGTGGGGATGACGAAGTGGTGGCCGTCCACGGAGGCGAGGCGCTCCCCGTCCAACTGCAGGGTGTTGAGTGCTTCGGTCTCCGCGCCGAGCATGAGGGTGGTGCATGCCTCGATCACGTCAGGGCGGAAGTATTCACGGCTGATGCTGGTGAGGCGGTCGAGTTTGAGGGCGTCCTTTTCGTCGTTCGCGACGGCTTCTAGGCCGATGTTGCAGCCGTATCCGACCATCACGGCGGCTACGGACAGTTCGAATTCCGGGTAGGGGGAAGGGTTGCCGTTGCGGGTGGTGAACGCGGCGATCCCGCCGGTCCGGCTCAGCACGTCCAGCACCACTTGGGGCAGCTCTACCTTGGGGAGCATCCTCTCCACTTGGCGGCTCAGGTTCGACGTGCGCGGTGGCCGCCCCTTTGGCAAGACCAAGTCGCTGTTGTCGAGGGTGATTTGAGCGCCCTCGGGCATGCGGGAGGCGACTCTGACGAGGTCGGCGTGCAGGCTTTTTCCAGCGCGGTCGAGGTAGGTGCTGGGGTCTTCGGGCAGATCCAAGCTGGTGAGCAGGCTGGGCCGGGCCTGTGCCCAGACCTCGTCTGACAGGAGTCGCGCGAGCAGATCCCCCCAACGGGAACAGCCCTGAACGAAGATCTCTCGTTTACACAGATGCCGGTGGAAGGTCTCCACCACGCACAGGGCGTATGCCGACAGGTTCAGCGAGTCGTCGGAATGTTCGGGTTCACCTTCCACGAGGCGCTTCCAGGAGCCTTTCAACAACGTGGTGTCGATGTCATCGAGCTGTACGTCCTCGCGATCCAGGAGAGGCGGCAAAGCGTGGAGGGCGGTCAGTGCGGCCTGGCCTGCGGGACTTGCGCCGAAGCGAACCCTGTCCACGAGGACGGGTACGAGCGTCCGTACGTCTCGGAACCGTTCCAGTGCCTTGGCGCGACGGGTCTCGTGGGTGTCGGAGTCCTGGGCCGGCATGTACTCCAGGAGGTTCTTGGCTGCCCGGAGGAGCGTGTCCCGGTCGGCGACCACCTCCATGGCAGCGCGGATGGTGTCGGTGTCGGTAACTGGGTCGGTGATCTCGCCGCTGTCGTGGTCGATGCTCTCCGCCACGGATTCCAGGACGGCGAGTAGTGCCTGTGCGGTCAGGGTGCCGTCAGGGGCGAACTTCGGGTAGGCGTCGACGAGGGCCTTGTCGGCCCATCTCTTGGGTTTGGCGATGAAGCGCTCGCTGATCAGCTTGTCGAGCATGTCGATGGCATCGTCCAGGGCGCTCGTCTCCAGGCGCTTGATGGCCGCAAGTACCGCAGCCCGCTTGCCAGTCTGCTCTTTCAGGCGTGGTACCCGCTCGGTCAAGGCGTGATCGGCTAGCTGCGCCAACTTGCGTTCGGGGATGGACGAGACATCCACATCACCGAACCCGAGAGCACGGATCTCGTCCGCGCGTGACAGTGCCTTCGCGAAGTTGTCCCACGAGGGCACGCCCACACCGCGGCGCAGGCCGTCCAGACGACTGGTGCGCTCGCCGGCGGGAACCTCCATCAACCAGTCGATGATACGGACCTGTTGACGGTTCATCTTGGAGACGAGCGCCTTCGTCAAAGCGTCTTCGGCATTAACCCGGCAGCGCGACACCAGGTCCCGCAGCGTCGAATATCTGGGGAGCAGCACACGTTGCTCGCGGAGCCAGACCACGGCCTGGAGCGTCATCGCCTTCGGACCGTCCGTGGAGTACTTCAGCCGGTCTTCCAGCCAGGCGACGAGCTGGGCCTCGCCCTCCACGAAGGAAGTCCAGCCGTGTTCCCGCCTGATCTCTCTTACGTGGTTTCGAACGGTGTCGCCGTTCTTCCCGTATAGGCGGATCTTGTCGAGCGGGTCGGAGATGCCGAGCTGCTCGCCCACGCGGAGCACCAGATCCTCGGGGATTCTCTCCATGTCGGTCTGGAAACGGCCCAGCAAGCGCAGGACCGTCAGCTGCACGGCCAGGCCGAGCCGGTTGTGCTCGCCTCGCTTGCCCTGGATCAGCCGCATGTCTTCCTCGCCGAGCCGGAGACGGGGCCACTCGCTCTCCGGGATCCCATGGACGAACGACGGGTAACCCGCGCTCAACTCCCGCCGCTCCTCTGCGCTGTGCATTGCCTCTCCTGACGATCGGATTGTCACGCGGGGCAGATTCAGGGCGCCGCCGGGGCCGGGTCAAACCGGACTTCGAGGGTGATCGGCCTTAGGGCACATTTTTGAGATCTTGGTCGTCGACCCGTTTTTTGAGCGGCTGTTCGAGTGGTTTGCGGCCGTTTCTGACGGCTTGGCCTACTACGGTCCTCGGCCATGGAGAACGTGTGGATCGAGCCGGGCGGTACCGCAGATCCCGGCTACACCGACGAGCAGCTCAAACGCGCGAGAGCGTTCGCGGAGCAGGACGTCCAGGCGACGCGGGTGCAGCTAGCCGCACGCTTCGGACTCGGTGACGTGTGCGCCGAGATCGCCGAGCAGTCCAGCCTGGCGGTGAGCAGTGCCCTGGAACCGCTGGCACGCCAACTCGGCTATGCGGCCGACACACTTGAGCGATACCAGCGCGTCGCGGCGTTGGCAGGCCTGGAACTTCGTGAACGTCTCGCCACATCCTCCGTCCACGTGCCGTGGAAGTGCGTGGTCACAGCCTGCGTAACCGACCCGGCCGAGCGCGCGCGTCGTGTTGGACTGCTGCTCGGGAGGCTCGTCGGCGCTGAGCGGACCGGATGGCCGACCGTGCTGGACGCCGGGGAGTACTGCCGGGCCCTGGGCCTGGCGGACGGAGCGTCCTGCACGGAGACGCCGGGCGAGATCGTCGCTCAACTCGGCCGTGCAGGGGTACGGGAGGCCGTCGTCGCGGAACTGACTAAAACCCCGCAAGCCGTCCTGTCCATCCTGCAGGAGCCCACCGTGCGTGAAGTCCTCCAGGACCAGGCGGTCGCCCGGTACGTGCGTGAGCAGATGCGCCCCGCCCCGGATCTGGACGAAGACCTGGTTAACGAGCTGATCGGCGACGACGAACGCGATCCGCGTGCCGACTGGACCATCCGCTACTTCGGCCTGGCCCACAAGTGCAGGGAAATCCTCCTGCTGGGTCCCGACGATTTCGCAGACGTCGACGACCCCGACGTATGGCAGTCCGTCGAATCCATCCGTGACTCGGTCGTCTCGTGGGCCGGCCGTGTCTTGGAGAAGCGCCCCCGCCCGATCCGACTCCTCACCGGAAAGTAGAAATCCGTGCCTATCCCCAATGCCGCAGGCCGCTACCCCAATGCCGTACGCGACGTCCTCGACCGGGAGGCCCTCCGGTGCATCCATCAGGGCGGGAGCGAAACCGAGCAGCTCACCCGGATGCAAGGCGTCGTCCGGTCGAAGATCAACGTGCTCTCCGCGGAATACCGCCCGGTTTTCGACCGCGCGGTGAGAACGATGTGCACCACCTCGTTCAACAAAGTCTGCAAGGAACTCCGTATCGCCGCTCTCGCTGGTCCGGCCGGACCAGAGCAGGGAGGAACCGCAGTGCCGGGGCCGAGTTGCGGAACGGGAGTATCAGGCCCTGACGACGGTGCGCTGCCCGGCTCCCACGGTCCTGGATCCGACGACGAAAGGGTCGTGGCGAAGATCCTGGTCGGTGAGGGCGGCGAGCTGACGGAGAAAACGGCTCAACAACTCGTGCTGGAAGACCTCGACCGCATCATGGAAGTCCTCCCTCTTCTTGCCGAGCGCGACTTCATGGAAGCCGACCGACTTGAGCGTGCGGCCAAGGAATCCGCCCAGGGAGCCAAGGAGCATAGGGCCCGCGGAGACCGCATCCTCGCCCTGTTCAAGCGCTACGACCGGCTCGTCGTCGACATCGACAGCATCCCCGGCATCTTCAACCTCGCCGACTACATCGCCGAGGTCGGAGCCCACGCCCTCGGCCTGGACGACGAAGACGCCGAACTCCTCCGGTACGCGGGCGCCCTGTGACCGAGTCCGCATGGCACAAAGAGGTCAAGGACTGGGGCGTGGCCACCGAGGTCCCACTTGGGAACCGCAGAGCGGACTGCCTGCTGCGTTGCGGTAAGCGGGCAGAGATCCAGGCCCATCCGCTTCCCTCGCTTGAAGTCGCCGGCCGGGAGGCCCACGCGGACCTGTGGATTCTCGACTGCCGAGCCGCACGGGCGCGCGACCGCCTCCTGGTGTGGGACGACCCGGAGTTCGGCACGCTGTTCCGCTGGGATCGTGCCTGGCAGGGCTTCGCGGTGGCCAAGCGGCCCGCCTTCCTCAACACGGAACTGGACATCAGCACGGGCTGCGGCACATTCCTTGAGGTGACGGGCTGGATCTTTGACGGATACCACGCTCTCGGCTCAGGCAGGCCCCGTACTGCTGCTGCCATGCGCTCTTGGATGCGCTACGACATCCCGCTCACCTCGCACCTGGCGGTCCCTCGGTGACCTGGGAGCCACCACACAGACAGATGGGAAAGCGCCACCGCACCGTGGTGATCGAGCTGGACGGTCTCCTCCAGCAAGTGCCGGTTGAATGCCACGCGACCGGTGCGCCCGTGGAACACATGGTGACAGCCAGGGCCTTCTTTGCCGACTCACTGTTCGGCGAATGCCCGGTGCCAGTGGCCATGCTCCTGTACCGGCCCACCGCTGGCACTCACCCGGCACTGATCGTCGTGGATGACCTGGCCGAGTCCTGGGTCATGGAATTCGACGTCTGGCACAACCAGGTCCGCTATCACATCACGAGCTTCTACCCCGTCGGCCAACTGGCGCCTCGACCACACTCGATCTTCGGCGACCTCGCCGTGTCGAAGCGTGATATCGCGAGTGTTCGCGGGTCACCACGCATTCGACATCGCCTGATTACTGAGGTGACGCGCATCGAACGGAACCCAAATGATCAGGATGGCCATCCGTGGTAACTTCCGGGCCTTCGTGATGAGGTGGAGGGCGTGTGAACAGCGAATTCCTGCTCGGCTTGATCGCTGCGGGAGCGGCGTTCGGTGGAGCTCTCCTAGGCGCCGGTGGTGCAGTCCTAGCCGGACGCAGTCAGGCTAGTGCGGCCCGCTACCAGGCCGATGCCCCATGGTTTCGAGAACTCCTGCCCTCCCTCTGTGCGGAGTTCCTCGTCCAGGCCGAGCAGGTCTACCAGGACTATCAGGCCATGTACGAGGACGCGTTCCACGAACGCTGGGACGAGATGGAGCGCCGGGCGCGGGAGTTGGATCCGCAGCGGTTAAAGCGGGCCTTCGCTGCACTCGAACTTCGCGCTCCGATGGACGTAGTTGATACGGCCACTACGCTTCAGCAGTCTCTCCTCTACGACCATGCCCCAGAACCAGTCTGGCTTGGCACGGTACGAAGAGACCGAGGCCAACAGATGGCGGCTCGGACCAGGCTGTCCGGTGCCTACCACGGCCAACACAACCTGTTCTTGAAAGTGGCCAGGACCGCTCTCAAAGTTGGCGCCTACGAGGCGCCGGCCCCGGGAGGGTGGCTGCACCTGCGGCGCCGCCAGCTGTAAACGGTTTCGGCGCTCGGCGAGGGAATGCTCACCAGAACATGCGGCTCTTGCCCTGTCTCCACGAACCCAGTGCATGCGCCTCACTGAATCCAGTCCAGCAAGGTCTGCGGCGCGAGGAAGACTAACTTCGATGAGACAGAACAGCAGTTCGCCGGGGGCAGACAGGAAAGATCGCGGAATGACTGGCCAACGTGCGCGAGGGCATGTCAACGTAGACGACCTTGCAGGAAACCCCAGGTCAGAGAGGTGATTACCTGTGACCGTAGCGTCCGTGGGCCTCGGTTTCTCCACCACCGTCGAAGCCCTGCGGCTTCGCGAATGGCAGCTCGGCCCCGGCCAGCCAACGCTGGTCATGGACCAGTTCTCCGCGGAGGAATTCCACCTGATCGTGGACGACCGTGCGGACGTGCACGTCAGCTCGAAGGACGGCCGCTTCTACCTCGGCTGGTTCCCGCTCGGACGCCCCGGCACGGACGGCGAGGGATGGAAGATCGCGGTCACTGGCACGGCCAAGGTGCGCGGCTACCGCCTGTCGTTCGACATCGAGACGCCGGCTGACATTGTCGCCGCCGCCGTGGCGCGTGTGCTGGAGACCTCACGTCGCGTATGACAGCACAGGCGCCCACCGGTACTCCGCGCTTGAGAGTGGCCGGCTGTCCGCCGGTCACCATCCCGTTCCATCGCTCACTGTTTCCCTCACCCATGGAGGCTGTTCGTGACGTCCGCGGAGATGACCGTCGGCGATCTCATCGACCTGCTGGCTGGCTTCGACCGGAGTGCTCCGGTCCGCCAGGCCATGAATCCGTTCTTTCCGATGGCACACCGCTTGGCACAGGTCGTGCAGTCCGTGGACGGGACCGGCCGGACCGTCGTCTACCTCGCCGAAGGACGCGACGAGGACGCACAACTCGGCCACCTGCCGCCCGAGGTCGCCATCGAACTGACGTGGCAGGGCCCCGTCCAGACACCCCCGCGCCGCCCCCGCCGCCGCGCCGGCGGCAGCTAGATACGCACCGAGCCCTTGGAGGCGCCCCTGTACCCCGACTTCCCGCTCGACCCGTGCACACCGCGTGGCGGCCAGCCCGCGTTCTGGGTCGGTCCCCGGCATCTGGCCGGTGATGATGGACGCCTGTACGACGTAGTCGCCGACACGCTCGACGGCCTGGGCTGGACGAGTCTGACGATCGTCCGCGGACGGCACGAGCCGGACGAGGCGCCGGAGGACCGTCAGGTCCTGCGCAGCACCGTCCTGCACATCAGTCCCGACGCCCTGCGCTGGGCACAGTGGAGCCTGGCGGACGAGCCGTTCCACCTGGGAGAACTGCCGATCGCCTGGCAGATCTCCGCTCGCGTCGAGACGAGCAGCCCGCTCGCTCAGTGGTCGGCCTACTTCACCCCCGATGTCCCCGGCGAGGCGGTAACGGACTTCCTCGTCGCGCTCGATGCCCGCGACCAGCCCGCTGTGCCGTTCGTCGGACCCGAGCTGGTCCTCGACGCTGTCGCCGCACATGGATGGTTCCGCGACATCGACCAGCCCCAGGCGGCCGCGACGGACCCGACGTTCACCTCGCACATCAGCCTCGGAGAGGTGCCGCCCCTCATCCAGGACGGCGACCCGCGCGCCCTGACCACTGGGGCCGACGAGGCGGGGCCGGCCGGATGGCAGGCATGGGCCGAGCCCGTGCTCGGCGCACCGTGCTTGTGGGCGGCCTCTTTCTCCGCCGGCGTACCGCACGACATCGTGGCCGCCTTCGCCGCCGCCCTCAGCTCGACAGCACCGGTCCTGCGCCGAGTGCTGCCCGAGGCCACCCAGGAGCGGCTCCTGCGCGCGCCGGCCATCTAGCACCTCGCCCCGCGCCGCCACCCGATGAACTCAGCCCGGCTCCTCCTTTACGGAGGACCGGGCCTTCTACTTCTCGGGCCAGACCGTAGCGCCCGATGCAGTGCTGCCCCCGACTATCTCAGTCGGGGGCAGCATGCGTTGGAGGCCGGTCAGTTTGCTGCGGTTGCCTTGGCGAGGGCCTTGCCGAGGTGGCGGTCGACGAGGGCCGGGGAGCCGGAGACGATCAGCAACAGACTGCCGTTGCGGATCGCGGTCTGCTTGACCACGGTGCTCCGCCCGCCTGCGGTGAACGTCAGGAGCTGGCTCCAATGCTCATCACCGAGGTCGTGGGGCGCAGGCAGCTTCTGCGAGGCCACGTCGATCGGGGTGCCGCCCGCGACGACCTGATAGGTCGCGCAGCCGGTCATGGCGTCGAAGATCCGCGCGATACCGTCGGACAGCGTTTTCGCGCTGTCGCTGTAAAGCTCCTCGGAGATCTCCGAGGAGCTGCCGCCGTAGGTGAAGTCCGCCTTCGCCTTGTGCGGGATGGCGAGCGTGCCGCCGGTCGCCGCGTCGCCGCCCAGCTCGCTCAGGGCCGGGCAGCCGATGACGGTGACGTCGTCGTGCTGGGCTGGACGTTCCGGCTTGGGCAGGTAGCCGTTGCCGAGGTCGCTCGGGTCGAGCAGGCGGGACGCGAGCGCGGCCGAGGAGAGCGCAGCCGTCTCCTGGACGCCGTCGGACGGCTTTCCCGCCCGGGCGGCGGAGATGGTTTTGTGCTTGTCTCCGGTGGTGTCGGTGGAGCAGGCGGGCAGGGAGAGGAGGGCGGCGGTGATGCCGAGTGCGGTGGTGGCGACGCGAACGCGCATGACGGAACTGACCCCTTGGTGCTAGGCGACGGGTGGTCAGTGCGGGCCCGCGGGCTCGGTGGGGTCGTAGGGGCGGTGGTCAGTGCCCGAGGTGGCGCAGGCAGTCCTCGAACGTGGCGTGCGTCGCATCCGCCGGTCCGCTGTTGCGGTTGTACCAGGCGGTGTCGAGGCGGGTCTCCAGCTGCTGGTGGCCGGCTCCGCAGCGCAGCCAGATCTCGCCGCGGGTGGAGAGGATGAGCCAGTCCCGGTAGGCGCCGCACTCGGCGCAGGCAGCCACCTCGCCATCGAGGACAAGGGGCTGCTTCCACGACATCATCTTGCCGTCGACCTGGTCATGGCTCGGCACGCGCAACTCGGGCGGGAGGAAGTCGCTCACGACGGCGGCCGGCTCGGCGGGCGCCGGCTCAGGCGCCAGCACTCCAAAGCCGGGCGGAACCTGGCCCTGCAGCTGCGCATGCAGTTCGGCGAACTGCCTCTGCGCTTCGCTCGGCTCCTTGGCCCGGCGGCGTATCCGGTGAAACACCCTGGCGTCCTCCTCTACCTCGTCACCTCGTTCTGCGCGTTTCATGATCGTGCCCTACGCCTCCGGCGGTTTCAATTCACAAAGTCCACAGTCGCCTTCGGCCAGGTCATCAGGGGGTTCCGGCTTCTCGGTTGCCCAGATGACGAGTTGACCACGGTGCGTGTCTCCATACGGCGAGGTGCCGTTGCCATGGTGCCCGATCACACGTCGTCGCCTCCCTCAACCGCTCAACGTCGCGACGCCTACTGGCTCGACTCGCCACACCTGCGTCATGCTCGTTAGTCCTGCGGTCGCACGATGCCGACGGCCTCCAACGCGGAGCTGGTCGTTACCGAGGTCCGATGTGGCGTACGACCATGCTGTGGTTTGCGGCCAGCGTGGTGGCGCTATCACCCTTTCTCGGTGATGCGTTGAGGCCGCACGCTGGCATCAGGCGGGCTCACAGGGTCTTACGCGATGGCTCCTCTCCGTTGCGCCGCCTGCCGGGCGCGGAGAGCCTGGTCGTCGACCCACGCGGTGCGGAACGGCTCCCTGCGGTATTGGCCTCGGGCAGATGGGACGCGTCGGCGGCCAGGTCGGCTGTTCGCCGTATCCGCCACGCGAGCACGTCGCTGACGGAGTCCGCGCTGCCGAGTGCGCGGCGTTCTGCAACGGCGGACAGGAGGGCGGCCGGGTCGTGGCCGACGGCTTCGGCTTCCGCAATGGTCGCGGCCAAGGCGTACCAGCCGGGCTCGGCGAGGATCTTCTCGGCCAGCTCCGGCAGTGCCTCGCGCAACAGCACGGTCTGCCGCTGGAGCATCGGCCTGCCCAGACGCCGGCCTCGCTGGTAGAGCACACCGAGGGGCTGGGCTGAAGCGGCCTGATAGGCGGTGCGCAGGTGCTCGGCGGCCCTGGTGGCGGCTGCGGCCTGCTGGGCGTGTCCCTTTCTGGCGTGCCAGTGTGCGGCGGCGGTGACGAGGAAGAACAGCATGTCGATCGCCATCGCAGTGGTGGCTCCGTCCTCACCGCGGCCGAGGGCCGGCCCGCCGTGGATGAGGTCGCGGGCGGCCTGCCGCAGCGCTCGATCGTGCCCGCGTACGGCGCGGACGTGGGAGCGTGAGGCCCGCTCGAAGGCCGTTGCAGCGTCGCGCAGTTCGCGGCGGGTGTGGGCTGCGGACGTCTTCGCGAGGGCATCCAGGACCTCGCCGGCCGCGGCGATGTGGGCGGCGGCGACCGCGTCGGTGCCGTGCTCGACAACGAGCACGGCCTGCCACGCTGCCGATGCCGTCCTGCGTCGGGCGGCGGCCGGTGTGCCCGGGCCCGTCCGGACCGCATCCTCCTGCCGGGGGGCCGGGTTGTCTTCAGCATCTGCGGACCAGCGCTCCCGGATACGGGGCAGCGAGAGGTCGGGTGCGAGGCGTGCGCCGGGGTAGAACACCGGCTCGCCGCCCTTGTTCCGATCGTCGGGTAGGGCGACCTTGTATCCGAGGAGGTCCCCGGAAGGTGCGGCGCGCTTACGGATCAGGAGGCCGGCGCCGGCGAGCCGGTCGAAGAACTCCTCCTCGCTCCTTGCGCCGGCGACGGCCCGCCGTACCGTCTCGCGTAGCTCTTCGCGGGCGGTCCGCTCGCGGCCCTGGCGCTCGGCTTTGTGGCGTTCGGCGCTGGTGGGTCGCTGAGCGGCTGTGCCGTCGCCGGGCGCGACCTCGTGGAGACCGAGTTCCTTCTCGATGAGCCGGGCTTCTGCCTGGGCACGGGCGCCGGAGCGGTAGTCGTCGGGACGGTGGCCGTCCTCGGTTACGAGGGTGGCCACGATGTGGATGTGGTCGTCCGCGTGCCGTACGGCAGCCCAGCGGCAGCCGGACTGTCCGTCGCCGGGGTCGATGCCGGTGGCGGCGACGATACGGAGGGCGATATCGGCCCACTCCTCGTCGGACAGGGGCCGGTCCTTTGGGTCGGCGCGGACAGAGGTGTGCCACACGTGCTTGGCCGGACGTGCGTGCTCGGCGAGGGCTATCACGGGCTGGTCCAGGAGCTGCTGGAGGTCCTTGAGGGTGGCGTTCGGGTCGCGGCCGGGGTCGGGGGACATGCCGTCGAAGGAGGCCACGAGGTGGGGGTCGCTGTGTTCCTCGTGCTTGCCCGGGCCGTAGAGGTAGGCGAGGAGCCCGATGGTGCGGGACCCCGAGGAGTTGACGCTGGGGATCACGAGCTGCGGCGCTCGATCAGCCGGGTGGCGGCTTCGTGCGCGGTGTGGGCGGCGCGCCGTACAGCGGCGACCGCCGCTTCGAGCTGGGGAGCGTCGGCACCGGAGTTGAGTGCCTTGACTGCCTGGTTGAGGTTGCTGCCGGCCCAGCCGAGGCGTCGCCGGCTGTCGAACAGGGCGGTGATCACTTCGCGTTCGTCGGCGATCTCGGTGCTGGTGCGGTCGAGGTCGCGGGCAGCGGCGAGCGCGGAGCGGGCGAGGAACCCGGCGACGGACAGATTGCACTGGGCGGCGGCGGACTTGATCAGTGCGAACTCTTCTTCGTTGAAACGGGTGTTGGGCTGGTGCAGGCGCTTCTTCTCGGACGGCTGACGCGGGCGCTGACGGACGCGAGGTGCACGCTGGCGGTGTGCACGGTGGTCAGTCGGCTTCTCCTCCTGCCCCGGCTTCGATCCGCCCCCGGTCGAAGCCGGAAGGACCTGCGCCCCCCGGTGCAGGTCCTGGCCCGCGCCGTCGGGGGCGGGTTCGGCGGAAGCTACGCTTCCGCCCCAACTTGCTCGCTCCGAGACCGAGTTGGAGTTGGGGGCAGGTTCCGCGGTGGTGCCGTTCTGGGCGGGGTTCGTCATCGGGTTTCGGGCCTCGTGGAGCGGGTGCGGTGCTGGATGGTCGCGGCCAGCGCGAGGACATCGGTCGGTCCCGCAAGGATGCGGACAGGGCCGGCAGGGTAGTCCTGGACGAGCCACTGGCCGGTCGGCGTGAGGACGGCGGCGTGCAGGAGTCCCCGGTGGACCAAGACGTGTGCCCAGGCCATGGCCTCGGCAGTGGTTGGTTCGGAGGGGAGAGGGGGATGCGGAATCACGGCGTGTCTCCTTGAGGGGGGTGGGTGGCCCGGCACAGAGCTGGGCCACCGGTTGCAATGAGGGCGGTTGAGCTGGGGCTTTGCCGGTTCAGCCGCATTCGAGGCAGCGCTCGACGTGTCTGCTGAGCGCCCGGGCCATCCGCTGCTTCGTCGAGGTGGCGGTCTTCGCGCTGGACTTCGCCGCGGGCCTGCCCTCGTGCCGCTGGGAGTGGGCGAGCATGAAGCCGATCTCCCGCACGTACTCCGCGCGGACGGTGTCGAACTGGTGGCAGGTCTTCATCGGTCGGTGCTCCTCGTGGTCGTGATGTCCTCGTTCCGCAGCTCCTGGAGGACGAGGCCGAGTCGGTCGTTCCCGACACCCGTCAGGCCCTGGCGGCGGATGATTTCGCGCAGCTGGACCCGGGTGATCGCTCCGTTGCCGTCCCTTTCGAGCAGGGCGGCAACATGGGGGCGCACTTCGTGGACAAGCTGGCGCTCGGACTCGCCCAGTTCGCGTGCCTGGCGCTCGGTCTGCGGAGAGCGGGACCGAGCACGCTTGCCCTTGTTCTGAGTCCGGGACTTCCTGGCCGGCTTCCTGGGGAGTGGGATCTTGTGTCCTCGGTCCTGGGTGGGCTCGGTCCCGGACTGGTTGGTGGTCGGTCCTCGGTCCTCGGCGCTCTCGGTCCCCGACTTCGCGAGGCCCGGTCCCCGACGAGAATCTCGGCCCTGAGCTGCTACTTCTCGCGCCTTGCTGTCGGTCCTCGTGGCCCTAGCGCCTCGCGCTGCGGCTTCTGGATCGGCGTGTTCGGTCCCCGGGACCGCGCCGTCTCCAAGCGGCCTGGTCCCCGCGGGCGTTCCCGTTCCGTCGCCCTCGGTCCCCGAGCCGACCTTGGCTTCCGGGGCCGCCTCATCGGGGACCGGTCCCCAAGGAGTCCTTGGTCCGCGGTCCGGGACCGGCCCGTCGGAACCGTCGGGACCGGGGACGGGGACCGGCACATTCGATGTCGGCTGGGCGGGGACCGTGGCCGCCGATGTGCTGCTGTGCGCAGGGGACCAGGGAGAAGGGAGCGGGACCGTGGCGAGCGCGAGCGCGAGCGCGTGTCGACGGGCGGCGAGCTGGTCGAGCAACTGTGCCCGCTGGAGGGGGTCGGTGCCGACCGAGGCCCTGCCGACCGCCTTCGACAGGCGCCGGGTCAGCCGTCGGCCGCGACGGTTTTGCTGCTGCTCGGGTGTGCGCTCGGCGAGGCGGGCGGCGAGGGTGACCGCGCGGGCAGTGGCCCGGTCCCGGGTGATCTGAGCGGCGTCGCGGTCACGCGCGGCGATGCCGAGGCGGGACAGCAGCCGTTCGCGTGCCTCCCGGCCCAGGACGGCGATCAGTCCGTTCGAGGCGGCGCCGGGAGTACGCAGGCGCAGTTCGATGCCCATGGCCAGGTGCCACAGCATCGCCGCCATGACCGGTCCGACGAAGGCCCGGACCGTGCCGCCGACGGGGCCGCTCTCGGCGTAGGCGGGGATCACCTGCACCGTGGTGATCACCCAGACCAGCGTGCCCGGCAGGCCAGGGGCGCCCTGGACGGCAAGGTTCTGCCGTGCCATCAGCGCGGTCGCGAACAGGGCGAGTTCGGCCGCGGCGAACATGCCGGCGCGCTCGGCGGTGCCGGCCATGTCGAGGTAGTCGGCGGCGAACCGCCACGAGGTGTCGGCGCTGTAGGCGGTGCAGCCCAGGGCGGCGACGGCGGCGACCTTTACCGCCGGGCCGCCGAGACGCTTCTGCGGGCGGGTTCCCCGGCGCCGGATGGTCCAGGCGGTCAGCACGAGCGCGAGGGCGGCGGGCACGACGGCGGCCAGGAGGAGAGAGAGGTCCGAAGTAGCACCGAAGGCGAGGACGGGGTAGGTCATGCTGCCTTTCCAAGAGGGGCGTGCGCCGGCGCCGGCGCTGCCGGGCGGCCTGTCGGCTGCTGAGTGCCGGGAGCTGCGGGCGCGGGGGTGCCCTTGGCCTTGGAGGTCTTCTTCCGCTTCTTCTTGGGGCGGGGCACGCCGTAGTTACGGTCGCGGTCGAGGACCTTGTTGGCGGCCTGCCGGAGCAGGTCGCGGGCGTGCTTGTGGCTGATCTGCAGGGCGGTGGCGAGCCGGTCGGGTCGCCAGCCGCGGACGTAGGCGTGGTCGATGACGACCTGCCGCTCGGCCTCGGTCAGGTGCACGTCGCGTCCCTGGAAGAAGGCGGTCACGCGCCGGTAGTCCAGGCGCTGGTGCAGGTTGTCGTGCAGCGGGCGCCGCTCGGCTTCGGTCAGACCGCCCCAGACGCCCTCCTTGAGGACGTTCTCCAGCGCGAAGTCCAGGCACTCGCGGCGTACGGGGCACCAGCCGCACAGCTCCTTCGCCTCCGCGATCTCCTCGTGATCCCGGGGCCCGGGGAAGAACACCGCGTCGGCGTCCTCGACGTCCATGCTGTGGCACGCTCCGCGGGTGTGCCAGCTGGTGTCTCCGATGCCGCGCAGGCTGGTGGCCGGCGCGTCGTGGGTGGTGATGTGGCGCAAGGCGGGTCTCCGATGTGCTGCCGCGCCGACCGACGGGCGCGGTGCTCGGCGGGTGCGGCGTCGGGTGCCGGCTGCGGCGCGTGGGCGTGCGCCGCAGCCGGTGCGGGACAGGGATGTTGAGTGGCGGTGCAGCGGACGGGGTGCACGCGCCGGGTACGCCGGTCAGGCCAGGGCGGGCTGCTGGGCCTGTCGGGCGGTGGCGAGGTCGAGGCGGCCGGGGTGCGGGGTGGCGCGCGCGGTGGTCGCACGGACCCCGTCGTCGGGGCCGATCCGCCGGCGACGGCAGGGCTCGCCGGGCTGGGCCTTGCACCACTCGCAGCGCACGCTCAGGGCGTCGGGCTGCCCCTGGACGATGGCCGCCTCCCGTGCTGCCCGAGCGGGTCGGTAGGGCGCGAGGGCGGCTCGGGCGGCGGGCGGGATGCAGGAGCCGACCTGGTCCAGCATCGCCTCCAGCCTCGGGTCGGTCCCCTCGCGCCCGCTGGTGATCGCCCGGGCCTGTGCAGGCTCCGCGAGACCGGCGGCGACGGCGCGGCGGGTTCCGGCCAGCTCGGCGGTCCAGGCGGCCTGGTCGTCCGGATCGGCGGACGGCGTCGGATCGGAGTGCCGGGCCAGGCGGTCGCGCCGGTAGCTCTCCCAGGGACGGGCCAGGTCTGCGGGCAGGATCTGGTACGGCGAGGTGCGGATGTGCTGGCGGGCGGCGACGCGGACGTCCCAGCTGTGCGGGGTGGCCATCGGCACGTCGCCGAGCAGCTCGTGCCACTGGGCGAGCTGGTCGCGCGCCTCGCCCTGGTCGGTGCGGATGGTGCGGGGGTCGAGTCGGCCGATGTAGGCCAGCAGGGCGGCGATTTCGCGGCGGTCCACGCTCAGCCCTCCGTTCCGGTCGGCTCGTCCAGGGCGGCCAGCAGGGCGGCGGTGTGGGCCTGCGTCCGCGTCATGCCCCCCGGTGCGGCGGTGTTCTTGCCGGGCACGGCGTACAGGTTCGGGCGGCTGGGGGTGTGCTCCCGCGCGACCCAGGAGCGCCAGTCGGCAGCCCAGGCTTCTGCTGGCCTTGGGGTGTGGGCCGCCCGGTGGGCACGCCACTTCGCGTCAGCGGCTCGCAGACCTTCCTCGCCGAGGCGGTCGAGGTGCCCTTGCTGGCGGGTCCAGGTGTGGGTGGCGGGGTCGACCTGCCACTCGGCAGCCGAGAGGACGGCAGCACCACTACTGCTGTACCTCCGGTTCAAATCCGGTTCACTACGGTTCTGTGTGCCGGTTTCCGGTACATCGCTGTGCCGGTTTCCGGTACGTCGAGGTGCCGGTTTCCGTCGGGACCTGCCGGTTTCCGGTACTGCCGGTTTCCGGCCCCTCACGGGGGATTCCGGCACCTCACGCGGGCGGATTCCGCACCGCCGCAAGGCCGAGATCCGGAGCGTCGAGACGGCCTCGGGCTCTTCCTGGGACGCGTGGCCGGCGTTCTCGTCGCCCTCGGCGGTCTCTGCCACCGCCTTGGCGGCGAGGGGGAGACGGTAGACCGTGCTGCGCTGCGGGCCGGTGAGGTCGTCGAGCTGCTCCAGTTCACCGGCATCGACCAGGCGGTCGATGGCCTCGCGCACCGTGGAGACGGAGGCGTGCGTGCGCTTGGCCAGGCTGGACAGTGAGGCCCAGGAAACGCACTGATCGTCGGCCACCCGGTCGGCGATCGACAGCAGGACCAGGCGCGCGGTGCCCCGGCTGGAGCTGTGCTCCCATACCCACTCGCGGGCTTCGCTGCTCATCGGCCGCTCCCGGAGAACGGGCCGGGTCGGCGGCCCGCCGGGGCCGGGATGGTGTGGTCCGGCTCGGGGCGCTGAGGCGCCGAGGCGGAGGTGGCTGCCGCGCAGGCCAGGCGGAAGGGCCTTTTGCGCAGGGCAGGAGGCATGCGATACTCCCCTTCGCAGTGTTGCCACGCTGACGCGCCCCTCGGA
Source organism: Streptomyces sp. NPDC028289 (assembly GCF_055565975.1). Classification (NCBI taxonomy): domain Bacteria; kingdom Bacillati; phylum Actinomycetota; class Actinomycetes; order Kitasatosporales; family Streptomycetaceae; genus Streptomyces; species Streptomyces sp. NPDC028289. Next base: position 224,739 of record NZ_JBVHTI010000011.1, read on the forward strand.
AGGACTCAGCGTGGTGATGGTGGGCAATCTCCGCCCTTGCCGGGGCGGGTATGCCGCTTAGCGTTCGGCGTCCGTGAGTTACCGCTCTCGGGCGCCATCGCTGTATGGGGACTGTCTCGGTCCGGTGGGTGCCTGCTTACTCCTCACGTCCGTCATCCGGGGCGGGCCGCCCGGGGACCACGAACATATGCGCGGAGCCGCGACAAGATCCAGAGTTGGTTCTCAAACTCTGTAGTAGTCGCAGAACGTGACCCCGACAGGGCGCAACGTCACTCTTGTCGCCGTCGGCCTCATGCCGGTGGCCGAGGATCCAAAACGATCCGCGCCTCCGGCATCGTGCGTGATGCAGGTGCCGCGGTGTACGTCAGGCCGGACGGCGTAAGAACTGGTGCGACATCGTGCGGACTTCCTGATGAGGGCGAGGGGGGCACCCGGCGTGGGGCGGGTTTCACCGCCGCCCGGCGGAACTGCGGGCGACTCGACAGGCCGCTGACGTGCAGGGCTGTCGCGTTATCGCTAAGCTGAAGCTATTCTTAGAAGAAGCGAAAGTCAACACGATGTTCCCGCTTCATTTTGGAGAGAATGCGAGGTCAGATGTCTGCCCGCCGCTTCGACCGGAACCTCGCCCGCCGCGTGCGGCGAGCTGCCGACCGCCACCAGAGCGAGGTGGCGACAGAGCTGGGTATGACCGACTCCGCGGTGGCGAACTGGGAGGCCGGCCACACCTCACCCGACCCGGAGAAGCTCCCCGCCTATGCCGCGGCTCTCGGGAGCGATCTCGACGATCTGTTCCCCCGCACCGGCCTTCCTGATCTCGCCGATCTGCGCTGTGATGCCGGCATCTACCAGAAAGAGACGGCGGCGGTGATCGGCACCAAGAGCGCCAGCCCCGTCGCGGGAGCTGAACGTGGGGAGCGCCGGCTCCAGGCCAAGTACATCCCTGTCCTGGCTGCGAAGTACGGCGTCAGCGAGACGGAGCTGCGCCGGGCGGAGGATCGTTCCTTCGCCGCCGCAGAGGCGAGGAAGAACGGCACAGAGCCAGAGCCCGGTACCCAGGCCGCGGCTGGGGACTCGGGTCGGCCGCCGGAGTCCCTCAGCGAGAAAATCACCTTGATCTTGCAGCGCTCCTACCCCGGCTCGCAGGGGCCTCCCTCGGATGAGGAGATGGCGGCCGCGGTGAACGCCCACGCGGGTGCGGATGTCATCACGCAGAACGACTTCGAGGATCTGCGGACCGGTGTCAAGGACGCGGCGGCTCCGGTGGTCCTGGACGCGCTGGCCGCCGTGTTCGGTGTGTCGCGGATGTACTTCGAGCCGGACGAGGCCGTGGCTGCCCAGGTCTATGAAGGTCTGCAGCTGCTGGCCAGCGCGAGGCAAGGCGCTGTGGGCCGGGTGAGGGCCCGTGGCCTGGGCGGGCAGGGTCTGCCGCCCAAGACGCTGGCGCTGATCAACCAGCTGGCGGCGGAGATGGCGGAGCAGGAGGGCGGCTCCCTGTAGTCCGGCCTGCACCCCCGCAAGGGTGCAGGCCGGAAACGGGTTACGACTGCTGCTCGGGCCGCGACCCCAGATCGTGCACCTGCCCTGCGGCGACGACAGCGCGGATTTCCTTGAGCGCACTCAGGTCGGACAGTGGGTCGCCGTCGACGACCAGCAGGTCCGCGCTGAGGCCCGGCTTGATGCGGCCGGTCGACCCGCCGATTCCGAGAGCGTCGGCGGCGTCGGCGGTCGCCATGTCGAGGACCTGGTCGTTCGGCATGCCCAGGTGCGCGTAGAAGCCGAGCGCACCGGCCAGCGTGCCGTCGAACCCGGTGCGCTGCACCCCGGCGTCGGTTCCGGCGATCAGGCGTACACCGGCCTCGGCCATCTCCCGGACTTGCCCAAACAGGACCTTCGTTCGCTCCTCGCCGAAGATGCGAGCTGCCATCTGCCAGTGCGGGCTGACAGCCGGGCAGACGGCGATACCCTGCTCGACGATCTTTTTGAGGACCTCCTGGCGCAGGGCGAACCCGTCCTCCGTCATCCAGGTGCAGTGTTCGATGGTGTCCACGCCCGCGTCCACGGCCGCCGCGATGCCGGCCGCGCTGTGGGCGTGCGCGGCCACTGGCACGTCGGCCTGGTGGGCCTCGTCCACCAGGGCCCGCAGCTCGCCCGCGGAGAACTGGGGCTGCCAGCTCTTCGGCCCGTCCTTGGTCAGACCACCCCCGCTCGCCATGACCTTGATCACGCGGGCGCCGGCCATCAGGTTGCGGCGTACCAGGTCACGGACCGCGGCCTCGCCGGAGACCACGCCACCCAGGAAGTGGCAATGCCCGCCGGGCACCGTCAACGGCGTGCCCGCCGACACGATCTGCGGTCCCCGCGTGCGCCGCTGTTCGATCTCCTCGTTCAGGCGCAGGGCCAGGTGGTTGCGATCACCCAGGTCCCGGACGGTTGTGACGCCGCTGGAGACAAGCTGTTCTGCGCGCTGGCGCATGCCCGCGAGAAGGGCATCGTCGTCGGACTCGCGGAACGCGGCCAGCGGATCGGCGCTGCCGTCGAACACCAGGTGGACGTGGGCGTCGATGAGTCCCGGCACGACGGTCGCGTCGGGAAACGCGAGGTGCACCCCGTCCGTTCCTGCGCGCTCGGCGAGCTGCGCGCGCGGGCCCACATCTGCGATCGAATCGCCCTCGACCAGGACGGCACCGTCCTCCAGGTACGTCCCGGAACCGGTCAGGACCCTGCCGGCCGTAATCAGCATGTGTTCTCGTCTCCTTGCTCTGCCCAGGTCACGCGGCCCGCCGGAGGTTCTCCGACACCGCAAGCAGCTGGCGGACGTCTGCGTCCGTGCCGTCCCCCCTCGGTACCGCCAGCGCGACCGCCGGCCCGGGAGCCGGCACCCCCTGCTTGACCATGTCGGCCGCGGTGCGCAGACGCTCGGCCAACTGCGCCGGCCCGAGGTCCAGCACGTTGATACCTTCCCACTCGTGCACCACGTAAGGGCTGATATCCACCAGTCCGTCACGGCACTCCACGATCCGCCGGTGATACCGGCGATGCACACCACGCGAGCGCCACCGGTCCCACGTCCCCTGTGAGGCCGGACGCAGCTCGTTCTCGGGATAGACCTCGATCAGCAACTGCCACAGGGGCGCCAGCCGGCGGTGATCCCGACGCCGGCGCAGCCACAGCTTCGTGGCGGTGATCCTCGCGCTGGCCACGGAGTAGGTGACGCCCGTGGCGAAAGCCAGGCTGGAGACCACCAGCAGCACCGACACGTAGGCGTTGACCCGGATCGGCACAAGACCGCCGGTCCACCGGATGGTGACGAAGACGGCGCGGATCGCGCAGGCCAACGCCATCCCGCCCAGGCCGATCGCCGTCATCCACAACCCGGTGGCGTACGGCCGGCCGGACATGCGGGCGTAGCGGGCAGACCACCACCCCGCCGCACCGACCGCGTACATCATGTACAGGCCGGCGACGGTGTAGAACAAGAAGATCGGCAGCGCGGTCATGTCCACCGTCGCGTACGGCGCGCCCAGCTCCTGATCCGGCACGCTCACCGCCGCCACAGTGATCGCCACCGCGACCAGGCCCATGACCAGGGCCTCACGCCGGGCGCGACTGTACGCGGCCGGCCCGTCGGCTGAGTACAGGTAGAAGCACATCAGGAAGTACATGGCCAGCAGCAGAAGCAGATTCTGGACGAGCCGCGCCATCCCGTGGCCGGCCAGGGTGTCGATGCCGTGGGCACCGCCCGGCATGGCCACCGGGTACGAGAGGCCCATGCTCAGCAGAGCCAGCGCCACCGACCGGGTCGGAGCATCGTGCGGAGCACGCCACCACAGGTAGAGCCGCCACACGACAGCACCCGCGATGATCAGCAGAAGGTATTTAGCCACGGTCTACAACCACCCTCGCCGGTCGCCCAGAGCAGCTTGCACCCGACGCACGCGTGGATCCTCCGACAGCGCCGGGAGCGCGTCGACCACCGAGGACCACTCCAGGATGATGGTGGCCGCCAGCTCGACCGAGCACTCCTCCGCGTCGTCGTACGAACAGCGTGCAGCCACCCGCCGAATCAGCTTGGGATCCAGGACTGGAGTGAGGTCGGACCAGGCCTCGACGAACTCGTCCGTAGGTACCTCTGGAACTTCCTCCCGCTTCTCTCCCCACTCGTCGACGAGGACGTGGAGGACCTCGTGGAGGATGATCTGCCGCTGGTGAAGCCGGGTCGTCTCCTCCTGGTAGAGGATCACGTCCATCTGCGGGTAATCGATCCACAGCCCCGAAGGCCCAGGCTTCTCCAGCGCCCAGGGGCGAAGGACCATAGGCCGGCCCCGCCGTTCGCTGAGCGCCTTGACCAGCTTGTCCACGTCCAGCGGAGGGACGACGCCCAGGCTGCGTAGCTCTTGGCGCAGCCGACGGTGGAGATCGCGTTCCACGGTGCGTCGCTCAGCAGTACGCCACCGTCCCAGCCGACGCAGACTCACCCGAGCTCTCGCCGGCACGGCTGGTTCCGGGCCGCCACGGCGGCTTCCTCCGGGAGACATTGAGCAATCCCTTCGTACCGACTGGGACATGGCTCGCGGTCCGAGCCCTGTGCCAGCCACCACGGGTCAACGTTGTCTGGCACCCCGGCGGTACGCACGAGGGTGATCACAGAGCCCAGGCCGGCACCGGAAGAAGTGTCCGTGTCCGCCTTCGCGAGCGAGTCACGAGGACGCGGAAGCTCCACCCCGTACACCATCGGTCACTGGAGCGAACAGCAATCACCCCGCTAGGAATCCTTCGACGAGGTCCCCGGGAGCCACTCGGACCTTACGTGAAGCCCGTTGGAGACCAAGGCTGGAAAGTACCCTTCGGTAGCCAACCCAAGGGTGCCGACCGAAGTGTAGAAAAGTGTCAAATCTACTTATCGCTACAACGATCATGAGTGTGACCTGGTGCTTCGCCTTGTGTTCATAGTGGTCACACTCCTCTCGCGGACGCACACTTCTGTTACCTCTTCGAGATCTTCATGGGAGAGGTAATCGGGCATGGCGGTAATAACTGCCAAGTTGGCGCCTGCTGTCATGGAGATGGTGTGGATGTGGGGGTGGTCACCTTCGTGTGGCATGTGCTGGACGGCGCATCGCCATGTCGGTCGCGCGGTGGTGATGTTTTCAGCCACCCTGGCGCGGACTCTGGGTGACTTGGCGAGTGGAGGTATGTCCAGTGCTAGTCGTTTTATCTGGTCATGGTTTGGAGATGGTGGAGGGTCCGCACGGGTCGGTGTGATCGCTCTGACGTTTCTCAATCGCAAATAGAGCCAGGGGTAACGGGCGAACGGGTCACATGGGTGGTGTTCGGGCGGCGAGTTACCTCCGGGGCGGCTGGGGCAAGCCGGGTCGGGATGTCCTAGACGGGTGCCCGGTCGGCTCCCAGGCCAAGGCGCATGACGTCGACTAGCCGGCCGAGAGCAGCCTCGTATTCGGTGCGGCCGTGGGCGTAGGACCCGTCGTCCGCGCGGGTGCCGGCCGCGGCGAGGTCACGTACATCGCGGAGGCGGCGGAACGCGTGCTCGGAGGCTGCGAAGACGTCCGGCGTGGCCGTGACTGCCATCTGGTACCGCATGCCGTAACACGGTGCGAAGCTGTCGCGGGCGGCGTGCTCCCGCTCGGCCGGACCCAGGTCATCGGTCCGGGCGAGACTGCGGAAGGCGTTGCGGGCCTGGGAAAGGCTGGCAATGTACTCGCTGTACAGGATGCGGCGTGCAGCAAGCAGGCGCTCATCTTTGTCCCGGCGCCATCGGGCGCGGTCGAGCAGGGCGGCGGAGGCGGTCGCGATCAGGGCGCCGACGACGGCGCCGGCCAGCGTTATCCACGGCATGGGGCAGACGGTAAAGCGGGGCGTCACGGTCGGTAAATGCGCACTGTTCGGCCATCGGTCCCATAGGGGGCCGTGCGTCGCTTCCCGAATGTCGGGTGAGTTGCTTATGCGCTCTACCTGTGTCATCCGGCTGCCCTGCGCCCGCTCGGCTGCTGGAAGCCGCCGAGCGGTCTCTACTCCTCCTCCTTGGCGGCGTCGTGCTCTCGAATCGCGGTGTCGGGGGCGCCGAGAAAGCCGCGCAGCAGCTCCACAGCCCGGTCCCCGTGCTCGCTCAGCGCCCAGGAGAGGACCTCAATGTGGCCGGCAACCGGCGCGCCGCCGCCGGAGGCGGTCTTGAGGATCTGCGCCACCCGGCCGCGGTTGACGGGCCTGCCCTTCTCTATCAGCGAGGCCAGGTCGGCGGTCGCGGTGCGCAGCCAACCGAGGCCATCGGCAGCGGTCACGGGAGCGGCCTTGCGGGCGGGCGGGCGAAGGACGGCCTCCGCACCCAGGTTCAGGAGGACGGGGTGGTACTCCGGTTCGCCGCGAGTGCCCAGCCGGTGTTGAACCGGCGCTGGTGTCGGGGATGGGCGGCCTAGGGTGAGGCCCGTGGCTGGGCCCGCATGACTGCGTGTCAGATGTCCATATAGGGCTCCCCTTCGAAGGGGGAGCGGTTGGTCCTGATGGAGTGAACGACTACCTCCGCCATGGGGCGGCCGTCCTGGTCTGTCGGGACGTGGGCGATGGCGTCGACGACGTCTTGTCCTTGAGCCACTTCGCCGATGATCGTGTGCAGTCCGTTGAGGTCCGGCGCTGGCCGGGTCGTGATGAGGAACTGTGAGCCGATGGCATCTGGTTCGGTGGCGGTCAAGGCCAGCATGTAAGGCCGCTCGAACGTCAGATCGGGATGAACTTCATTCGGGCGCGAGAACCCTGGGTCGCCGGTCCCGTCACCCTTCCGGTCTCCGCCTTGGATCATGAGTCCGTCAATCACGCGGTGGATGATTGTCTCGTCGTAGATCGAGCCGATGCCGATGCTGCCAGTCCGTGGGTCTACCCACCTCCCGGTTCCCGACGCGAGAGTGTGGAACTGGATGACGGGCTCCCTTACTTCTTCCAGGAACAGCTTCACGAGGATCTGCCCCAGCGACGTGCTAATCGTCGCGGTGAATTCTTGCTGCATGTGATCCGTCCTGTGCTGCGACTTGCGATGAAAGCGGCCTCATCGCATCGAAGCAGGCTATTTACCCTCACCGGCTTAAAGACACGGCGCCGACACGGCCGGCCGTGTCGGTGATGAGCACGGGCACTCCGGTCCACAGAGTGGTCCGGGAGGCTCTGTACGCGGCGGGCGACATCGCGGTGCCGTGCGCTGCGGAGTCGCTGGGTGGTGGAGAGGTCATGCGCGCTCTGAGTCATCGAGAGGCGCACCGGACTCTGTGGTGCGGGCGGCTGGATAGACGGTGAGGTGGACTGTTGCCGACCGCAGTCATTCCGCGGCGGCCGTCGTGTCGGCAAAGGGGGTGAAGTGCGCGGGCGGGTGGTCGATGGGCAGGTCGGGCCGCCAGGCGGTCAGGACTTGGGCGCTGCACTCGAACAGACCGGACGGCAGGGAGTCCAGGGGCCACCAGCGCCAGTCGCTCACGCTCTCGTCGGGCTGGTCGGCGGGGGTTCCCTGCCAGGCGGTGACGACGGCGGCCACAGTGAGGCGGACGACGTCGCCGACGTGGTCGAGGAGAGTACCGAGCAGGCGTACGTCCGCGGGGAGGGCCGTGAGGCCGGTCTCCTCGGCGAGTTCGCGCACGACGGCCTCGGACAGTGATTCGCCGGGCTCAACCGTGCCGCCCGGCAACTCGACCGTGCACCGGCGGTGTCGGCCCAGAAGTACGCCGTCCGGTCCGGACAGGATGATGCCGACGCCGAGTGCCGCGTGTGCTGCGGGCGGCCGGGTGGTGCGCGGGCGGGACGTGACACGTACGGGGCGGCGGACCTGGACGAGCCGGTATGAGGCGTGGTTTCCCTCTTCCGGGGCGTCGAGGACGGTGATGCTCTCTACTCGCAGCCCGTACTGGACTAGCAGGTCCTCCCACAGTTCGGGCGTGAGCACCCACATCTGGACGGTCAGTTCCGGGCCGTCGGCCAGCCGCAAGGTCTCCGGTCGCGGGACGAGCGCGGTGGAGGGGCCGTTGCCGTGGGAGTTGGTGTGCAGGACGGTGAAGCACAGCCTGCCACCAGGCTTGAGCGCCGTGTTCAGGGCGGGCAGCAGCCGGTGCGGGTCGATGTAGGGGACGGAGTGGACGGAGTAGATCACGTCGTACGGGGCGGCGGCGTGAAGGTGCTCGACGGCGTCCGCGAGCACCACGTTCAGACCAGGCAGCTGGTCGTAGCGGGTGCGGGCGCGTTCGATCTGGGTGGGTGAGGAGTCCACGGCGTCCACGAGCGCGCGGTAGTCGCGGGCGAGGTGGGCGGCGTGCCGGGCGGGCCCGCAGCCCAGGTCCAGCACTCGTCGGCCGTCGAGGTCGCCAAGGATCGCATCCCCCGGCCCAGTGGCGCCCGGACCCCAGTCGATTCGTTCGACTTCTGGCAGGGGCGTGCCGCGCCGGAGATGGTGGCGGCCGTAGGCGGTCCATGCCTCGGTGTTGGTCTCCTCTGACTTCATTGCGTCGTCCTCGTGGCCGACGTCGACCCGGCGAAGCCTGACTGTGGCTGCCTGGCGTCCAGCTCATGTCGTTCGGTCGTCATCACAGTTCCTTCGGGAAGGGGGAAATCCGAGATCGGTGCGAAGGCGGGTGCCGCCCCGCCCCATGACGGGGTGGCACCCGGTCGGTCATCGGTCCTGTGACAGGGCGAGCAGCCGCGCGAAGGTTCCGCCGCCGGCGGCGAGGTCCTCGTAAGTACCGTGCTCGGTGACCCGACCCTCCTCCATCACAACGATCTTGTCGGCGATCTTGGTGTTCTCCAGCCGGTGCGTCACCACGATCGTGATGCGGTCCGCCGCCATGGCTTTGAGCGTCTCGAACGCCCGGTGCTCTCCTTCCGGGTCGACCTGGGAGGTCGGCTCGTCCATGATCAGCAGCTCCGGGAGTCGGTGCAGACCCCGGGCGCACGCCACCCGCTGCCATTGTCCGCCGGACAATTCCACTCCGCTGAAGATCTCCCGCGCCAACAGGGTGTCGAGTTGATCGGGCAGGTCCTCGACCGCCTCGCGCAGTCCGACGGCCTCGATCGCCTCCCACACCGGCACGTCGCCGCCGGGACGGGGCTGGCCGAGGTTGACGTTCTCCCGCAGCCGTAGCGGCCACTGTGCGAAGACTTGCGGGACCAGACCGGTCAGTGTCCACACGGTGTCTGGGTCTACTGCGGCAAGGTCGGTTCCGTTCCAGGTCACCGTGCCCTTGTCGGCCAGGAGGATCCCGGCGAGCAGGCGGGTCAGGGTGGTCTTGCCGGAGCCGTTGACTCCGACCAGCGCGAGGATCTGCCCGCGCCGCAGGGTCAGCGACACCCGGTCGACGGCCGGCTTGTCCTTGCCTGGATAGCGGTACACCACCCCCTGCACGCAGACCTCGTCGATGGGCGCCTCAACCGTCAACTCGCCGCGATGAGGGGCCCTTTCCTGGGCCTCGTCGAGGAAGGTGGTCATGTCGCCGAGGTAGAGGCTCGTGTGGAAGACCGCGGCGGCGCTGCGCACCAGTTGGGTCAGTGCGCCCAGGGTGGTCCGCACGGCGAAGACCGCGGTCGCGGCGATCGCCACCGCGATCTGGCCGGTGGCCGCCAGCCAGTACAGCGCCGCCCAGGTGGCCACCAGGAACAGCCCGCCGCACGCCGCCGCCCCCAGGTTGATCCGCAGGATCCGGGGAGCCGCGGCCAGCGAGCGCTCGTCCGCCTGCTGCGACAGGGTCCGGTACCAGTACAGCAGGTAGTCGGCCATGGAGTTGGCGCGGACCTCGTCCCCGTACTTCGGGCTCGTCGCCCACCAGCGCATCATCCCCCTGGCGTTGCGGTTGGCGATGTTCGCGTAGTGGATCTCGTAGTCCACGCGCGCGGTGAGTATCGAGCCGACGCCCGCCGGGAGCACGGCCAGCAGCAGGAACGGCAGCAGCCGCCAGTCCAGCACCGCCAGGACCCCGCACGCCGTGACCAGTTGGATCAGCGAGGACATCAGCTGCTGGGTGTCGGCGACCATCACGTGGGTGCGGATCACGCCCATCTCGGCGGCTTCCTGCCGGTCGTGGAAGCCGTCCTCGCTGTAGGCGGCGGCCTCCACCCGGCACACCGAGGAGACCAGCGTCGTGTCGGCCTCCGTGGTCAGCTTCGGGGTGATCCGCCGGTCACCGTAGGCCGAGACCGCACTCGCGGTACGCGACAAGGCGGCCATCACCGCGACGAAGATCAGCGCCGGCAGCGCCTGGTGCAGCCGCTCCTGCACCGTGCCGTCCCCGAGGATCGAGCGCATGACGTCCGACGTGGCGGTCAGCTGTCCGGCCGCCGCCAGGCCGACCGTCACCTGGCAGACCAGCAGCAGGACGACCGCCACCCGGTCGACCGCCCACGACATGCCCGCGATCCTCTTCACCACCGACGGGATCCGGGCGCACAACGCCCTAAACGACACCCCGTCCATGGGGTTGACGGAATACTGCCCGGTGTACTTGATCTCCGCGGGCGTTGGCGGCGCAACCGTCGTTCCAGCGGCCTTGGTTGAGAGGCGGGAGCCCTGCGCGGGCACGGTCGGCTGCGTCATGACGTGCCCCCGCTCGCCGGCACGGTGAGGGTGATGTAAAGCCGCATGGGGGTGAATCCCTCCAGGACGTCGCGTACCAGGAGAACGATGACGTTTACCGGGCTCATGTACAGGTCGCTCACGCGGCCGGCACCTCCAGCCGGGCCAGCGTCGCCCGCCCGCGCTCGACGATCTCGCGGTCTCCGTCGGGCACGCCCCAGGCGATGGCGCTCGCCGCGTCCAGCGCGGACAGGCAGCGCAGAGCTCGTTCCTCGTCGCTGGTAAGTCCGCGGCCGTACCCGTCCCAGAACGCCTGCTCCAGGTCGGGGCGCCCGACCCAGGGGCCGCAAGTGAGAAGGACGATGTCGGCGACCGCGGCATGCGGGCGGGCGCGTTCAAGGTCCACGGCCCCGAACGCGTTGCTCGCGCGGTCGGCATCCAGCAGCCAGTTGCGCTCCTGGAAGTCACCGTGGATGTATGCGGCGGGCAGTGGTCCGATCCGGCCGAGTTCGGCGGCATGCCACCGAACGGTCCGCCGTTCCCCGGCGGTGATCGGATCCCCGGCCCGTTCCAGGTGCTTGTCGGTGCCTGCGGCGGCCCGGGCGATCTCCGCGGCGGCGTCCTTGCGGTCTTGGACCGACAGATCGCGCGGGCCGCCGTGGAAGCGCCGCAGCCAGCTTCCAGCGTGGCGGTGCAGTGTGCGCTCGCCGCCGGGGGCGAGAGAGAGTGACCTCACCGGGAGGCCGAGGACGAACGAGAGGAGGAGCGCCTGCTGGTGCGCGTCGGCTGCCCTGAGCAAGGGGGCGGTGCCCGGTTTTAGACCGGGGGCCACTTCACGCAGGGCGCGGGTCTCCCGTCCGAAGGACGTCGGGTTCGGGGACAGCTTCGCGAAGGCCCGACCGGTGTCATAGGTCAGTTCCCACACACGGGAGTTGGGGCGGTTGTGGGAGACGTTGCGTTCGGACACGGGGCCGACGATGGCCTGGGCCCATTCCCGCAGTGCGGGTGGAATCGGAGTGGTCGCGCTCATACCCCCCACCTCGGTTCCGGGCGTGATGTATCCGCGATGCCGGCCGAGGCGCTGTCGCACATCGTCACCAGGGATCGAGCAGCAGTCGCCTGGACGGCCCCGGGCTGTCCAGGGAGAGGATGGGTGGTGACGAGGGTGGGGTTCATGGAGTCTCCTGAGATTGACCGGACGAGAAGACGTGCGGGTGGCCGACGCGGACGGCGGATACCAGTACGCATCACCAACAGAGCGGCCCGCAGGCCGGATTGGGGATGACTGATGATGACCGGGACAACGAGCGGGCCACCGCTTTCGAACACGCGTGTTTGAGTCGCGTCCGTGCCGTGGAATTCCGGGGCACGTAGGTCGCAGACCCCGGCGTTATGGGACCGGCGGGGGCGTCGGCCGTGGCCGAATCGCCGCGCACCGATGCTCCCGTGACCCACGAGACGCGGGGAGCGGCGTCGGCGGAGAGCGCGGTTCGTGCACGAGGCGGCGGTACGGGCGCCCGTGCCCAGATCGTGCGGTGTTGCCGACACTCTTTGCCGTGCTTCGTCCCTGTCATGCGGCGGTGCTCAGCATCTGCTGCACGGTGGGGCGGCTGAAGTTGGCGCTGACGAGAGCGTGGTCGGTCACCCGTCGTACGTCTTTGATGGTGATGACCTCGACGCGCAGGAGCGCTCGATTCCAGTCGGGAGTACCGAGGAGCCAGTCGATGCGCTGTGGGGCCCTGGTCCGTGCGTCGCAGGCTGGCGGTGGCGGCCAGGGCGTCCTTCTGCTGCAGGACGGTGCCCGCGTGGTGGGCGAGGTCGGTGAAGACCGCTTTCGGGCCGCCGGTGAGGATTTCGCTTGGCTGGGTGTCGGAGACACGTTTGCCGTCCCGCTCGATGATGCGCTGCTGGAAGTGAACCGGGTCTTCGACCTGGGCCCAGTCGAGGAGTTCGGTGGTCTCGTCCGCCGCGCGGTGAGGGTAGCTGTTGGTGTCCATGCCGATCAGGGCGGTGCGGCCGGTCGGCGATCTGTGGTCAGGTAGGGCGGGCTGTGATGCTGCGTTCGATCACTCATGTGGTTTGCGGTACTTCCTTCAGGGGGTTGCCTGGTGCCGCCTTGTCGTCGTGCAGAAGTCGCTTCAGCTCGGCTTCGCCGAGGGCGACAGACTCCGACAGAGACCGCAGGTGATCCGCGGGCAGGGTGCCGGCACCGAGACCTGCGGCCCCGACCACGGAGCCGAGCGAAGATGCCCGCGTGGCGCTGAGGATGGCTCGGGCAGACGGGTCGTCCAGCACTTCACGCGCGGCGTAGGCATCGAGACGGGCCACTTCGGCAAGAGCTTCGAGGAGCGCGCTCGACTGCGGCCCGTTGGCGTTGAGTTCCAAAGCGGCCAGGCCCGCCCGGGTCTGGAACACGGCGGTCGAGGGCTTGGGATCGGCCAGGAGCGAGGCGGCTGCGCGCTGGGCCCGGTTGAGGTCGGCCCTCGGCAGCCGTGCCTCGGCGGGGCGGCAGTGGACGCGCAGGAGCTGGCCGACGGCGGTCTCCCAGGGGGCCATGGGCTGGGTGGTGTCGATCAGGTCGCGGGCCTGCTCCTCCAGCCCCTGCTCCATGAGAGCCATGATCTTGATCTGGCGGCCGTCAAGGAGGCGGTTGCCGATGCCGCGGTGCTGGGCCATGGCGTCGGCCGCCTCAGTCCACCGGCCGATGCGGGCGAGGGCGCGGGCACCGTCCACGAGCAGGGTGACGTACAGCTCCTGGCACACCGTGCGGTGGTCCTCGTCCGTGCCGGTCAGAGCAGACAGGTCGATGGTGCGGCCGTCGATGTCGGTCTTGTTCCGGTGTCGGGCAGCGTCGTTGAGGCAGAGCAACAAGCTGTAGGCGAGTTCGCCGTGGCCGGCGCGGGTCTGCAGCCGGGAGAGGTTGACCAGCGGCATCAGCGACATGACGGCGACCCGGCCGCTGAGGCGTCCGGCGTCGGCGAAGACCTGGTGCTGGCGCCAGCACAGATCCTCGGCCAGGTCGGACAGGCCGACGTCGGAAGTGATGAGCGCGGCGTAGTTGAGGACCCCGCAGGCGCGGGCCACCAGGTCGTGGTGGCTCGCACCTGCGGGCGCGACGGTCAGCCCGGTGAGATGGTTGATGCGCTCCTCCAAGGGGAGCGCGGGCGCCTTGGTGCGGCGGACCAGGGGGATGCGGCTGGCTATCGCGGGGATCACCGGCTCAGCCCTTGCGCGCCCAGTCGACGACCAGTCGGCTGTAGGGCTTGTCGATGATGAAGCGCGGGTCGTCCGCCGTCAGCCGGTCGCGGGAGTCGGCGACGGCCATCCGGAAGCCCGGCTCGGGGGCGTCGTTGCCTCCGGTCGCGTCCCAGGCGCGGATCTCACTCACGACGCGCTCGGCGAGGTCGGCGCCGCCCTCGCCGTGGCCGATCACGCCGACCTCCCAGTACCGGCCCTTCTCATCCTCGCCCTCGCGGATGGTCAGGTACGCGAGCGAACCGCCGTCGAGAGCGGCCATGGAGCCCCAGCCGAAGTGGGGGGTGAACCCGGGGCGCTGGCCCGGCAGGCGGGAGAGGCCGTTGGGCAGGACGGCGGCCAAGTACAAGTAGAGCCACTCCCACGCCGAGCCCTGCCGGAACTTCACTGCGGTGTAGAGCTTGGTCTGCTGCTGGTCGAGGACGGAGCGCAGGGCGTCGCGGTCGACGTCCTGCTCGCTGAAGGTCTCCAGACGCACCGTGCCTTCCCCGGCCATGGGCAGGAGGGTGTACACGTCGTCGCAGACGCCCTTGCGCAGGGGGACGAAGGTGGCCATCTCGCAGGAGACGGTCTTCCACGTGTCGCCGTCGCGTTCGAAAGCGAAGGAGCGGGAGACGCTGCCGCGGATGCGCATCGGCAGCACGAGTCGTCCGTTGAGGGCGAGCTGGTCGAGGATTTTCACGGGGACGTCGCCGGCGCCGACGGTGAAGATGATCCGGTCGTAAGGGGCATGCTCGGGCAGCCCGGCTGCGCCGTCGGCCATGACCGCGGTGGCATTGTCGACGCCGACCCCGTCGAGGTTCTTGTTCGCGCCAGCGACGAGGTCCTGGTCCACGTCGAGGGTCCACACCTGTCCGCCAGGGGAGACGATCTTGCCGAGGAGCGCGGCGTTGTAGCCGGTGGCGGCGCCGGCTTCCAGGACCTTGTGGCCGGGCTGGGCGCCGAGCTGTTCGAGCTGGGTGGCGACGATGGACGGCGCGGAGATACAGGAGATCATCTCTCCGTGCTCGTCGTGCTTGATCGGGACGGCGTCCTCCTTGTACGCGCTCTCCAGATCGACGCCGGGCAGGAAGGCGTGTCGGTCGGTGGTGCGGAAGGCGTCGATGGCCGCCTGGCTACGCAGGTGGCCGCTGTCGACGAGCCGCTGGGCGAGGGTTTCGCGCAGCTGGTTCGGGTCGGTTACGGGTGTCATGGTGGTCTCCATTCGAGGGAGGCTAGGGTCCGCCGGGACGGACTTGCGGGTAGACACGTCCGCTCCTTCTCCGGTGGAGAAGGCGACGTGACGGCCGAGCCACGCGGTGGCGGCCTGCGCGTCTGCAGGCACCCCGGCGCGGTTGAACGCGAAGATCGCGTGATGGGCGATGACGCCCCGGATTCCGCGTATCAGCCGGCCGTCGGCGGCGAGCCGACGCAGGCGGCGGCCGGCGTCCTCGAATGCGGCGACGCGCTCGTCCCAGCCCGCCTCCGCGTCGGGGCGCCGGGCGGCGTCCGCGTTCATCAGCCGCCGCATCGCGGAGACGGCTTGCTCCAGGGCGGGCCCGTGGGGCGGGGTGACGGGGGGCCGGAGGGCGGCCCACCGGGCGTACACGTCTCCGGCTTCGAACGGGTCCAGTCCTGCCTCGTGGATCATGGCGGACAGCAGCATCACGCTGCGTTCGCGGGCGCCGGGGGTGCCGGTCTCGGCGAGCGCGGCCGGGCTGTCGGCGCAGAACATGTCGTGCGCCACCTCCATGCCTTCGGAGCCGCCGAAGGCGTGGGTCTCCGGCTCATAGATCCCGTCCGTCCAGCCGGTGATCACGCGGTCGGCGACGAGCTGGTCCAGCAGGCCGGGGACGGGCTGTTCGGTGCGCAGGCGCACGCCGGCGTCCTTGCGCAGGAAGTGGAAGCGGTGCCCGGCCAGCGCGGTCGCCAGTGCCCGGGCGGCGTCCGCGTGCGGGTCGGGGAAAGCCACGGAGGCGTGCCACCAGGACGTGTCCGGGGGGATCGGAAGGTTCTCGGCGTCGAAGGTCATGGGCAGGAAACTCCTTGCGAGGCGGTGGGGGAGAGGGTCAGGTGAGCAGGAGGACACGGGTCCAGCCGGTGGTGTCGGCGGCGTTCAGGGCAAGTTGGGCGCCGGCGCGGCCTTCCATGAATCCGGGTTTCGGTAGGCGCTCCCAGTCGTCGGCCAGTCGTCGGCGCAGGTCCTGGATGATCGGGGTGAAGCGTGCGGGTGCGGGGCTGTCGGCGGCGACCGCGCGGGTGAGCATCAGCAGCCCAGCCCACCCGTGGCAGAGGGTCGAGTCGGTGATGCGGGCCAGCCGCAGCGGGTCGGTCAGGATGGTCTCCACGGTGTCCTCGGCCGCCCGGCGACGGGCGGAGTCGCCGAGGGCGAGCGCGGCGAGCTGCTGGGCGCGGGCGATGCCGGGCTGGCCGTAGCACCAGGACTGGCGGGCCGAATCCGCTGCGGGCGGCTGGTCGACCTCCAAGTGCGCTGCGGTGGACCAGTAGTGGGTGCCGTGCCGGTCGAGCCAGGTCGCGAACGTGCCGACGGCCTCCTCCTGGCCGGGGACGCTGACTCCAGCGCGCAGGGCGAGGGAAAGCACGGACAGGGGCCCCGCGATGCCGTGGGCCATGCCGTTGTTGCCGTGCCCGCCGGCCATCTCCTTCCCGTCAGGGCCGACCGGCGACCACCACCCGGGCAGCATCCGACTGTCACAACGGACGGGGTGAGGGAGCGCGACGAGGCAGGCAAGAACGTCGGGCAGGCGGGGCGCGATCGGGCGGCGGGACAGCAGCAAGGCGGCGAGCCCGGTCAGACCGCGGATGAGGTCCCATTCGGCAAGGCGGGGCAGAACGTCGGCCGCCTGACGGCGGTGGGCGGCGGCGAGCCGGGCATCCACGACGCGGTCGACGGCCGCGCGGACGTCGTCGCCGTCCCCGTGGGCGCGGGCCAGGACGAACTCCAGGGCGGGGGCACCGTGGAAGAGGCTGGCGTTGCTGCCGGTGCTCACCCCCCGGACGGTGGCCTGGGCGAGGTGGCGGCGGGCGGTGGACAAGTCCCGGCGCTCGATGTCGAGCAGGGCCATCCCCAGGACACCCTCGGACAGGTCCTGCGTACGGGGCACGGTCGTCGTGGTCATGAGCGCCTGGCCAGGGGCACGACGATGCTGTGGGCCCGGCCGCCGATCCACCCGTCGGCGTCCGGCGGGGGTGCGTCGTACAGGCTGGCGATGCCGAAGGGGCTGGCGTCCAGGTGCGCCCGCAGGAGGTCCAGGTCGACGTCGCGAGTGAGGTCGAGGGGCAGCTGCTGATCGTCCTCGGCGAGCAGAACCCGCTCGGGAACCCGGAACCGGGCACGCCAGGCGTGGAGTTGGTCCGCCCACTGCTGGAGTGGGGCGGCGCGGGCGGGCAGGGAGCGGCTGCGGATCTTCCATCGGGCGGCGGTGAGGATGGTGCGCCGGTAGGTGAGGGCTGGGGTGAAGGGCAGGGTCCAGGCGGCGCCCCAGTCGAACCAGGTCACCTGCGGCGAAGTGGCCCGGCTGATCTCGCCGAGGAAGCGGGCCATCGGCGGGGTGTAGTGGTTCCACAGGAAGTTGATCGCGGTGGGGGCCAGCAGCTCCAGTCGCTTGCCCGTCGCGGACTCCACTAGCCGGGGCCGACCGTTGGTGACGGTGACCGCGAGGTCGCGGGGGAGGAGGACGTGCGGGCTGGGGTGGCGGAATTCGCCGACGCTGACGATCCGGGGCAGGGCCTGGGGCGCGCGTGTGAGCAGGTCGGCCGGCACTCGCCCGGCGGGGAAGGAGAGTTGCGCGGTTTCCGCCTCCGGGTCGACGGTGGGCAGGTTCGTGTAGGCCGTCTCGGTGCCGGGAAACAGGTGCCAGAACCGGCCGGTCATCGACCCGGCCGAGCGGGAGACGGTCAGCACGCGCAGCCGGAAGTCGCCCCGGTCCAGGGCCGGAACAGAGGCGGCGTGGACCTGTGCGGCCAGTTCGAGGTGGGGAGCCAGGTCGCGGGGCTTGTCGCCCGCTGCTGCTTCCAGTTCCTCGATCATCGCCCCGGTCACCGTAACGATGCGGCTGCCCTCGGTGGCGGCGGTGCCGGCCAGCTCCAGCAGCAGGCGGTCACGCCGGGACATCGGCCGGGGCGGTTCGCTCGCCGTAACAAACCCTGCAGGGAAGCCCACGCCCCGGTCAGGGTCCGTCACCGCTTCCACCGGCATTGCGGTGTTCTCGCCGTAGCGTTCGCAGAATTGTTCGATCCATCGCCGCCAGGGCGGTGTCCCGGTCGGATGGGTGACCAGGCGGGCCAGGACGGTCGCGGCGGTCTCCACTTCGGTCAGCACCTGCACGGGCAGCCGCACGTCGGCGTCCAGCCGCAGGTCGCACGCTGTCCGCAGGCCGGCGGCCTGAGCGCGCACCGCGGGCGGCAAGACGTCGGTGGGGTCGGCGACGGTGGCGGGCGCGCGCAGCGAGGAGCGCAGGAGCCGCACCCGCAGCAGTTCACCCAGCAGGCGGTTGCGCGCGGTGCCGCTCACGGCGGGGAACTCCGCGGCCAGCTTGCCCGACAACTGGCGATACCCGATCGGCGATCGGGCCAGGCCGAGGATGAGACGCAGCGCGGGGCTCAGAGCGAGGCGGAACTCGGCGTCGCCCTCGGAGGGCACGTGGATGTGATGGTCGCGCTGATAGATCAGGGTGTTGACGCAGACCTCGGCGTCGGCCATGCGCGCAGCGTCGCTCTCCCAGGCGCTGAGCATCTCATCGAGCCCGACCGGCTCGAGGCGGGTCACGGCCTGGTGCTCGTCGCCGATGCGAACTGACGTGGTCTGCGCGAAGCCGAGCGGGGCGACGCCGGCGAACAGGCCATAAGGGGTGGAGCGGCGGGCGTAGCGGATCGCGTATCGGGCGGTGGACAGCGCCGCCCGCCGCATCCGGCGCACCTTCGGTGTGCGGCCGTCGATGATGGCCTGTACCTGGTGCGCAAGGTGAAGGCTCGCCTGCGACACGGTGTGGCGGAAGTCGGTGTCGGACCACACCGTGCTCAGCCATGCGCGCCACTCATCCACGGGCGCCGTGGTCGCCGGCCAGGGCAGCATGGCGGGCTCGGTCGTGTGGACCGCGGCGCGCAGCATGGCCTGCCCCGCCGCTTCGTACAGGCTGGGCCGGTGCTGTGTCATCAGGGCTCTCCTCATCTTCTGCGTGGCGGGCGGGCGGGCCGGACGGGGAGAGCCCCGTCCGGCCCGCATTGCCGGGTGATCCGGCTTACGAGGTGGTGCAGGCGCTGGGGCAGGAGCTGCCGCAGTTGTCGCCCGTGCTGCACATCAGGACCGTCTCGGTCGCCGGCGTGCCCTCGATGAAGGTGATGTCGAGTCCGAACGGGTCGTCGTCGGTCTTCACGAGGTCCGCCTGCGCGGGGGCGGTCGGCCTCTCGGCCTGGATGGCGGTCATGCATGCCTCCTAGGAGTGGTGGATGGTGCGGGATGCCGAGGCCCGGTCGGACCCCGGGGTCTGCTGCCGGACGGCGATGGGCGGCGAAGTCGCCTGAGGGTCGCGCGTCCGGAAGGGGGTGTCGTGCCGTCAGGCTCCTGCGGGCTGCGCTTCTTTACGTGGCCTCCGCGAGGACGAAGGTCGGGGTTTCATCGACAGAGCCGCTGGGCGTGTACCGGCGGTGCACCGCCTTCAGTGCGACGGCGATCGGCGGTAGACCGACGGTGGCTCTGCGTGTGTCGACTGACTCCGGCGCGCGCAGCGGGCACAGTTCGATGCCGTTGATGCTCAGCAGGAGCTGGGTGCCGTACTCCTGGTCGCGCCCGCTGGTGATGAGGGCGCGGTCGTGCAGGTGCGCCCAGTGCAGGACCAGCGCGTCGCCGGCCTGGACTGCGCGCCCGAGGAGGGTGGTGGCGGCGCGCTGGAAGTCGGGTTCGTCGTCGCTGTGCAGGGCGATGCGCCATGCGGCACGGGCCGCATCGGGGCCGACGAGGCGATGGCCGGGCCAGTCGTGGTCGGCCAGGATGCGGCGCAGCACTTTGGTGTTGGCGTGGTCGGTGTGCCGGCCCTGTCCGAGTTGGACGGCGTCGAGTTGGTCGCGCACGCGCTTGGCCCGGTGCGCGGCCGATTCCGTGGCGCGGGTGATCAGCTCGCGGGCGAGGTCGGGCCGCTGCGGTTCGTCGGTTGTCATGCGGTGCTCCGATCGTCCGGGGCGGGCTGCGGCGCGTGGACCTGACAGCTGATCAGTGCGCGGAGCCCGGGGCGGGGCTCGGCGGGGAGTTCGAGACGGGCGACTCGATCGCCGTCGCGTCCGGGGCCGGATCCGCGCACGTCCCAGCCGGTGTCGGTGAGTCGATGCAGGAGGGCGGCGAGGGGTTCGGCTTCGAGGGCGTGGCGGGCCAGGGTTTCGGCCCGTACGACGTGGAGGTCGAATCGGGCGGCGAAGTCGGACGCCCACAGGGTGATCAGACGAGTGATGTCGTCGGACTGGCCCGGCAGGGTGTGGACGCAGCCCAGGAAGAGGCACGGGCCCTGTCCCCATCCGAGGTCGGGGTCCTGCTCGGGGATCATGCAGGCCAGCAGCCTCCCGTCCTCGAACAGTCCGGCGGACACGGTCTGCGCCTCGCGGAAGAGTGCCGGGATGTCAGCGCGGGCGGGTACGGGCAGGCCGTGAAGGGTGAGCCAGCGCTGGCGGTCCTGGACGAGGGCGGCGGCTTCCTCGCGCTCGGCCGCGGTGCGCAGCATGCGCATCTCGTAGATGGCAGCCTGTGGTGTGGGCGTGAACGGGACGGGGGCGGAGCGGTCTTCGCTGGCCGTGGAGGTCGTGGGCCGGATCACTGGCTTGCCCCGCTTCGCGTCGCGTGAGCGGCTTCCTCGGCCGGCAGCAGCTTCCAGCTGTGCCCCAGCACCACCAGTTCGGTGGTGTCCTGTGCCCCTGCGGCGGCGAGGAGTTGGGCGAGGGCGTCGCGTAGGTCGGCCGGGGCGAGGTCGGCGGCTAGGGCGATGTCGCGGGGCAGGGTGTGTTCGGCGGCGGCCTTGAGCAGGCTGATCTGTTCGGGGCTGAGATCCGGAGCGGGCCGCTGCGGTGTCGGGGCGGTCAGCTGGTCGGAGTCGAGGAGGCGGTGGGCGACGACGGCGAGGGAGCAGCGTTCGGGGCAGGCCAGCTTCCAGCGCACGGTGCGCAGTGTGGAGTGGACGGTGTTCGGCTTGAGCTCGGTGGCGGCTGCGATCGCGCGGGCGTCCAGGCCCTTGATCACGTGCTGGGCGATGCGCTGTTCGGACGGGGTGAGGGGCTGTGTTGGGGCGGGGGCGGTCATGGCAAGGGTTCCTCGTTGAGGGCCGGTCAGTCGGTCGTCGTGGGGCGCAGCAGGACGGGGACGCTGGTGTGTCCGTTGCTGATGAGGCTCGGCAGGCGCTGCAGGTCCTCGCGCCGGGTGGCGAGCTGGGCGTCGGGGAAGCGCTCGAAGAACAGGCGCAGGGCGGTGGCGACTTCGAGGCGGGCCAGCGGGGCACCGAGACAGAAGTGGACGCCGTGCCCGAAGGCGAGGTGCTCCTTGCTGACCCTGGTGGCGTCGAACTGGTCGGCGTCCTGGTGCAGGCTGGGGTGCCGGTTGGCGGCGGCGTAGGAGGCGAGGATGGCGTCGCCGGAGTGGATGGTCTGCCCATCGGGGAGCGGGATGTCGGTGAGGGCGTAGCGCAGGGGCAGGTGCTTGACCGCGGGTTCGTGCCGCAGGGTCTCCTCGACGATGTCCTGCCAGGTGGACCGGCCGTCCCGTACGTGGGCGAGCTGTTGCGGATCGGACAGCAGGGTGGTGAGGGCCTGGTCGATGACGTTGACGGTGGTCTCGTACCCGGCGCTGATCATCAGCAGGAGCGTGTCGCGCAGTTCGGCGTCGCTGAGGGTGGAACCGTCGCCTTCCTCGTCGCGGGTGGCGATCAGCAGCGAGGTCATGTCCTCGCCGGGCGTGGTCCGCTTGGTGGTGATGAGGGCGTCCAGCAGGCGGTAGAGGGCGGCGGCGTTGGCTGCCTGTTCCTCGGCGGTGAGGTGGGTGGCGAACACGTTGTCGACCACGGTGCGGAACTCGGCGCGGTGGCTGACGGGGACGCCCATGAGCTGTCCGATGACGGCGATCGGCAGCGGGTAGGCGAGGTGCTCGCGCAGGTCGACGCTGTCCCCGGCCGGGAGGGCGTCGAGGTCGTCGAGCAGGCCGGTGACCAGGGTCTCGACGCTCGTTTGGAGGGCGGTGGTGCGGCGGGCGGAGAGGGCGGGGGCGACCATGCGGCGCAGGCGGCTGTGGTTCGCGCCGTAGGCGGTGAACATGTTCTCCACCGCGACCCACAGGGCCAGCGGCCAGGTGGGGACGGTCTCGGCGAAGGCCGGCCAGTGGGCGCGGCCATCCTTGGAGACGTCCTTGCTGGTGAGCAGTTGCTTGAGGAGGGCCGGGTCGGAGACGGACCAGGCGCGCACGCCGAGGATGTCCACGAGGGCGGCGGGGCCGCGCTCGCGCAGCGCCTGGTGTTCGGCGTCCGGGTCACTGCCGGTGGGGTCGAGGACGAGGATCTGCTGTTCGGGCACGTCGGGGTCTCTTTCAGCTGGTGGGGAAGGTGACCGGCAAGGTCACCAGGGAGCGGTGGAAGGGGCCGGGGCGCCAGGTGAGGTCCTCGCGGCGGGTGGCGAGGTCCATCTCGGGCAGGGCGTCGAGGACGTGGAGGATGGCGGCCTCCGCGATGAGGTAGGCGTGCGAGCTAGCCGGACATCCGTGCGGGCCGGCGCCCCACGCGAGGTGGGCGCGGTTGCCCAGCGGCGCGCGCCCGCCGAGGTCGGGGTCGTTGTTGCAGGCGGCGTAACTGATGACCACCGGCTCGTCGGCCGGGAGCAGGTAGCCGCCGACGTCGGCCGGCCGAGGCGGGTAGCTCATGGAGAAGTTCGCCAGCGGCGGGTCGCGGTACAGGACCGTGTCCAGGGCTTCGCGGACGGAGGCATCGCCGGCGTGCAGGTCCCCGGAGAAGTCGGGGTTGGTGAGCATCTCCAGGAGCGTGTTGGCGATTAGGTTGGTCAGCGGTTCGATGCCTGCGCCGTAGAGGGTGATGAGCTGCTGGCCCATCTCGGTGTCGTTCAGCCGCGCGACGTGGACGAGGAGCCTGCTGGTCACGTCGTCACCGGGATGCGCCCGGCGCAGGGCGACGAGGTCGGTGACGGCCTGGGCGAGGATTTGGTTGCCGATGGAGGCGTTGACCCCATCGAAGATCTTGGACATGCCGTCCGCGATCCGCAGCCCGACCTCGTCGGGGCAGCCGAGCAGGTGGCTGAGCATCTTAAAGGCGAGCGGCCAGGCGTACTGGGCCAGCAGGTCGGCCTTCCCCTCGGCTGCGAAGGCGCCGATGGTCTGGGCAGCGACCTGCTCGACGTGATCGCGCAGCGCGTGCTGGTCGACGGCCTGCAACGCGGCGGTGTTCGCGGCCCGGTAGCGGGAGTGCTCGGCGCCGGCGGAGCGCAGGGCGTTGGGCCGGTACTCCATCATCGGCCGGATCGGGCAGGTGTCCGGGACGGTGACCTGCCACCTGCGCGGGTCGGCGGGGAAGCGCTGAGGGTCGCCGAGGATACGGCGGGCCGCCTCGTAGCCGACGACCAGCGTGGCGGGCACGCCGGGCGCCAGGTCCACCGGGACCAGGGGACCGAACTGCTCGCGCATCCGCTTGTAGAAGGCGTGCGGGTCTTGGGCGAAGTCCGGTTCGTACAGGGAGATGCGAGGGGGCGCTGTGCTCACGGTCGGGGCTCCAGACGTGCGAGGTATTCGGTGAGCTGGATCAGGGCCTGCATGCACGACGCCCGCTCGCGGGCGTCGCATACGGTCAGCGGGGTGTGTCCGTCCAGGGCGAGCGCCTCGTGGATCTCGACGAGCGGGTAGCGGGGTGCGCCGTCGAACTGGTTGACCGCGACCGCGTACGCCACTTCGGCCTCTTCGAGGAGGGTGAGGATCTCGTGGGAGGCGTCGAGGTCGCGGGGGTCGACCAGGACCAGGGCGCCGAGGGCGCCGACGATCAGCTCCTCCCACAGGAACCGGAACCGGGCCTGGCCCGGGGTGCCGAACAGGTACAGCACCAAGTCGTCGCCGAGATGCTTGCGCCCGAAGTCGACGCCGATGGTTGTAGTGGATTTCTCCGGCGTGCGATCCAGTTCGTCGACCAGAGCGCTGGCCTGGGTGATGGTCTCTTCCATGTGGACGGGCGGCACTTCGGAGACGCTGCCGACGAAGGTCGTCTTGCCCACGCCGAAGGCTCCGGCGACCACGATCTTCGCGGTCGCCGTCACCGTCGGCGCGACGAACCGGTCAGGCGTGACGGCGGAGGCCATGAAGGACCCTTTCGATCAGTGAGGCGGGAGGGCGTTCGTCGTCGTGGCCCTGGGCGAGGGTCATCAGCCCGAGTCCGATGAGATCGGCGACGAGGATGCGGGTGGTCGAGGGCGGCAGGGCGAGTTCGGAGGCGATCTCCGCGACGGCCAGACCACCGCCGCGGGCGCCGGCGAACAAGGCCAGCAGGCGGCGTCCGTCGGCATGGAGTCCGGGGTGGGTGCCGGTCGCGGCGAAGACCACGCTCTCCAGGCGCACGTCCGTGCCGGGGCGGGTACGTCCGCCCGTGCGGACGTAGGGCCTGACCAGGTCGGGATCCTGCCGCGGCCTGCTCATGCTGGCGGTGCTTCCACGCCACTGGTCACCCGGGTCTTGACACCCAACTGGTCGCCCACGCTGCCCGCCAGCCGCAGGGCGGCCTCGCTGATCACGCCGATGTCGACGTGGGGGCTGCTGGTACGGACGGCGAGCATCGTGTTCTTGCCGGCCGGGATGAGCAGGGAGATGTGGTCGACCGACTCCATGACGAACTGGCGCACGCCCCCGCCGCCCGTCTCACGGTCGAAGGCCCGCGACGCCGCCCACAGCGTCGAGGTGATTGCGGCGATCTTCTCCGCCGGCTCCTTCCGGAGGCGGGGCGTGTAGTCCGGGCTCATGCCGTCGGCCGCGACCAGCACGGCGTACTCCACGCCGTCGGTCTCCTCCAGGCGCTCCAGAAGCCAGCCGATGTTCTTCTCGCTCATGCCTCGTGTCCTTGCTCGTCAGGGGTCAGGGAGGGGGCGGCGTCAAGTTCGGCGCGTGCCGCCTGGGTGCCGCGGGCCCAGGAGGCGATCACGCTCGCGCGTCCCGGCTCCGCGTTGACCGGGCGGCGGGCGGGAGCAGGTGCCGGGGTGCCGCGCCGGTTGCGCCGTGTCAGCCCGCTGGCCGTAGTGCCGGCCGCGGCTGGATCATCGAGGCGCGCCTCTGCCGGCGGGTGTGCAGGGTTGGGGACGGGCTGCGGTTCTCGCACGGGCGGGGCCAGTGCCAGGCGGCTCTCCGGGATGGGTGCGAGCGCGCCCTGCGGGACGCTGTGCGCTGCGGGCGCGGGTGCGGCCTCGGCCACGGTGGTGAGGAGGTCCTGGGGCAGGGTGAGGAGCGCGCGGGTGCCCAGCAGCGCGTTGGGGGCCTGGACGTCGACCCAGAAGCCGTAGTCGCGCGCGAGAGCAGCGGCCACCCGAAAGCCGGTCTTGGGAAGGGCGCCGAGCTGTGTGATGTCGTCGGTGCGCTGGCCGGTGAGGACGTCCCGTGCCTCGTCGAGCTGTTCCGGCGTCATCTGCAGGCCGCTGTCGTCCACGATGACGGTGACCCCGTGGTGGCCCTGCTCGAAGGAGACGTGGACGCGGGACTGCGGCGGGGAAAACCGCAGCGCGTTGTCCAGCAGGAGGGCGAGGGTGTGCACCACGGGCCCGACGACACGGGTCTTCACCGCGAGGGGCAGCTCCTGCGGTGCCACGCGCTGGTAGTCCTCGACGTAGCCCATCGCGGCCCGCACGACATCGGTCAGGGTCGTGGTGGTCCAGTGTCGGGTCAGCTTGCCGCCGGCCAGGACGGTCCAGCCCTGTGCGACCAGCAGCGTCTGTTGGACGGTGCGGTCGATCCCGGTCAGCGTCTCGAAGGTGGCGTCGTCCTGGTGCGCCCGGACCCCCTCGCTGACCCTGCGGCTGGTGCGGGCGGCCATGCCCACCAGCGCCGATGACACGCTGCGCACCGCGGCCTCGGTCGACCGCACGGCGTTCGCCTGCACGCGTGCGATCTCTTGCTGTGCATCGGTGTGCGAACGGCGCAGCTCCTCCGCCCCATGTGTCTTGACCTGTTCGATCTCCTGGTGCGCGGCGTACCGGATGTCACGGACGATGGCCTGGGCGAGGCCGGCAGTGGCCTTGGCCACGAGCTCCAGCCGCTCGCCGACCGCGGTGCCGGTCAGCCCCGGCGGCAGAACAGGCGGAGCAACCCGGCCGCCGGCCTTGTGGATCTGCGGCAGTACCTCGTGGACCAGCCGGTCCAGGGCCTGCTCGGTGGCCTGCTGTTCTCGGGTCAGCAGATGTGCTTGCTGTCGTGCCGCGAGCCAGCGGCGACGGGTGACCCAGATCATTGCCGAGGCGATGACCGCCGCGAGGGCGAGCAGGACGAACGTGGTGATGGCGGGCGTGTTCATCGGGCACTCGCCGCCACGAGGATGTCCGCGTCGGCCGTAGGCGCACTCGCGCCAAGCTGCTGCAGCAGGAGCGCGGATCCGATGACCCCGATGTGGCTGTACGCCTGTGGGAAGTTGCCCAGCTGCCGCCCGCTGGTGGGGTCGTACTCCTCGGCGAGCAGGCCGAGGTCGGTGCGCAGGGCCAGCAGCCGCTCGAACAGAGCGTGGGCTTCGTCCAGGCGGCCGGTCAGGGCGAGCGCGTCGACCATCATGAACGAGCAGAGGAGGAAGGTCCCCTCGTTACCGGTCAGGCCGTCGATCCCGGTGCGCTTCCCGGTGGTCCGGTACCGGTGCACGAAGCCCTCGGGGGTGGACAGTTCCCGGCGGACCGCTTCCACCGTTCCGACCACGCGCGGGTCGTCCGGTGGCAGGAAGCCCACCCGGGGGATCAGCAGCAGGGCGGCATCAACCTCCTGCGATCCGTAGGACTGGGTGAAGGTGTTGCGCTCGGCGTCGAAGCCGCGGGTGCACACGTCGCGGTGGATGGCCTCGCGCAGCTCGATCAGTGCGAACAGGTCGGCTTCCATGGCGCCGGCCTCGATCAAGCGGATGGTGCGGTCGACGGCCACCCAAGTCATGATCTTGGAATGGACGAAGTGCCGACGCTTTCCGCGGACTTCCCAGATCCCCTCGTCGGGCATCTGCCACCGCTCGGCGAGGTGCTCAACGAGTCGCTGGTGGAGGACCGCAGTGTCGCCGCAGTGGGCGACATCGCTCTCGTGCGCGAGGTAGAGGGTCTCGATCACGTAGCCGTAGACATCGAGCTGCACTTGGTCGGCCGCGCGGTTGCCGATCCGGACCGGTGCGGAGTTCTCGTATCCGGGCAGCCAACCCAGCTCCCGCTCCGTCAGGTCCCGCTGGCCGGTGATGCCGTACATGATCTGCAGGTTCTCCGGATCGCCGGCCACCGCCCGCAGGAGCCACAGGCGGAAGGAGCCGGCCTCCTGGCGAAAGCCCGACCCGAGCAGTGCGCCCAGGGTGGTGGAGGCATCGCGCAGCCAGGTGTAGCGGTAGTCCCAGTTCCGTTTGCCGCCGAGTTCCTCGGGCAGCGATGTGGTCGGCGCGGCGACGATGCCCCCGCTGGGCGCGTACGTCATCGCCTTCAGGGTGATGAGCGAGCGGAGGACGGCGTCGCGGTAGGGCCCGGTGTAGGTGCACTGGCTCGTCCAGTCCTTCCAGAACGCCAGGGTCGCCTCCAGAGCGGCTTCGGGCTCTGGGATCTCGGGCGGGCTGCCGTGGGAAGGGCTCCAGCTCAGCACGAAGGCCACGCTGTCGCCGGCGGTGACCGTGAAGGAGCCGACGATGGCCCCGTTCTTCTCCCGCTGCTCGGTGGCCGTGTCCAGCCACAGTGCGTCCTCGCCGCCCTCGGCCACCATGCGCCCGCCCACCTCGTGGACCCACGGACTGATGCGGCCGTAGCCCGGGCGGGCGCGCAGCGCGGACACCATGAACACCTGACCGGCCGTGCCTTCCACGATCCGGATCACCTGCGGCGCTCCGTTGCGCGGCGGCATGAAGTCGGTGACCGTCACGCTGCCGGAGGAGGTCGTCCACACCGTCTCCAGCACGAGGAACTCGCCGACATAGCGCCGCTCGGCGCTTGCTGCGGAGCCCTCCTGGAAGGCGGCGGCGGGGGCTATGCGCCATGCCCCGTGCTTCTCCGAACCGAGCAGGGCCGGGAACGGGGCCGGCGAGTCGAAGCGGGGCAGGCACAGCCAGTCGATCGAACCGTCATCGCAGACGTGGGCGCTGGTCTGCATGTCGCCGATCAGGCCGTACTGCTCGATGCGCGGAAGCCGTTTCATCGTGTGGATCTCCGTGAGCCCCGTGCGTCCGGGGTGGTATCGGGGCCGCCGCAGCGGCCTGGAACGGTGGGCAGAAGGCAGGTCGGTGGTCACGGGGGTGAGGGGGAGCGTTGCCGGGCGGCGGCAATTCCTCGGCGGTTGGTGCAGGGCCGGCCGCCCGCTCGCCGTGAAGCACCAGCCGGGCCGTCGGCCCGAGGACCAGAGCGATGACGACGGCACCGGTCAGCGTCATGTCCGCGGCACCGAAGCGGCGAAGACCGCGTACCGGAACTCACACCACGTCTCCTTGCCGTTGCTCGCCCACGCGTCTGAGATCGCATCGACAAGCCGGATCCCGCGACCCGATTCACCGTCGAGTCCGGCTTCCTTGAGTACAGCTGGGACCGGATTGTGATCGGTGACCGAGACGCGCACCATGTCGACGGCCGCCGTGATCCGGAGCACGACTTCTCCCTCACCGTGAACCACGGCGTTGGTGACCAGCTCCGAGACGGCCAGTACGACGACCCTCGCCACCGGCTCCGAAACACGGCACCGCCGTAGGAATGCCCCGGCTGTCTGCCGCATCTCCCCAACTCTCGCGAGATCAGGGAGAAAGGCCGACTGACAGCCATGGGATGCCGCCGGTATGCCTTGCCTCGCCGATGCGGTGTGCCGGTCTTCGTGAACCGACCTCGCGCTGGACACGCCTGCCACGTCGGCAAAGCTACGGATGCCCCCGCCGGGCGGGGTCTCCT
Organism: Streptomyces sp. NPDC028289; assembly: GCF_055565975.1. Taxonomy (NCBI): domain Bacteria; kingdom Bacillati; phylum Actinomycetota; class Actinomycetes; order Kitasatosporales; family Streptomycetaceae; genus Streptomyces; species Streptomyces sp. NPDC028289. Next base: position 253,639 of record NZ_JBVHTI010000011.1, read on the forward strand.
CTTGGAGCCTGGTCATGGGGGCTATCGCACCGCGTGGGGACACCGTCGACCAGGGGAATCCAGAGGGGGGAAAATCTGTCAAGGGGGAAAGTTGGAGGGGAATTAAGGCCATGATTGGATTCCGCCCACCAACAGAGGTCACACTCATGGCAGATCCGTTCGCCGACCTGCTCCTGCGGCTTCGGCAGGATGCGGGCCGGACGCAGGAGGAGCAGGCAGAGGCAATCAACGCTGTCTCCGGCCGGGACACCATGACCCGCCGTGAGATCAGCCGCTATGAGAACTTCGAGAACATCCCTACCAATCACACAATCGGCCACATCGCGGCGGCCTGCGGTGTCCCCTTCGAGGAACTACAGCGGGAGGCCAAGGCTGCCCGCGCTCGGAAGAGGAAGGGGCATGCCCATGCGGGGGAGGACCAGGACGCCGTGAAGCGTCGCACGCTGCTGGGTGGCGCCGCTGCCGGCGTGAGCGCGGCTGCCGAGCCCTGGGGGCGCCTCGCCATCGCCCTCAGCAGGGGGGCCAAGATCGATTCGTCCTCCGTCGGCGTGCTCATCGACCGTGCTGCTGAACTGCATGTCCAGGAACTCAACCTCAGCGCCCGGCGGCTACAAAGCACGGTCGAGTCGCATCTTGACGCGATCACTGCGGCTCTGCCACGTGCCGGCGAGCACGAGCGGGCTCTCACTATCGCCGCCGGAGAAACCGCCGCCCTTGCCGGTTGGGTGGCCTGGGATCTGGGTGAGCACGAAAAAGCCGACGCCTACTACAAGGTCACGTCCCAGTGCGCGACGACCGCCGGGCACCCTCCGCTCCGAGCCCTGGCCCTGACCTACAGCAGCTACGGCGCCTCGACGCCGAAGGCGAAGTTGGAGTTCCTTTCTCAAGCGGCCAGCGATGTGCGAGGCCACGGCAACGCTACTGCTGCCGCCTGGGTTCTCGGGAGGCACGCGGAGGAGGCCGCGGCGGTCGGCGACGAGATGGGGGCGCTCCGGGCGTTGGAGCGAGCGCGTTTCGCCTACGACTTCGCGGATCACACCAGCGAGCAGGCGTGGGTCCGCTTCGTGACCCCGTACCGCATGGACTCGCTGGCCCTCTCTGTATACGGGCAGCTGGGGCGTCCCGAACTCATCGCTACAGCAGACACCGCAGTCGACCGCCTCGGAGACGAGCTCCCGGACGGAGGCGTCGTGGTCCTCGGCGATCTCGCTTCGGCCCTGCTGCGCGGAGGTGACGTCGACCAAGGCGTCTACGTGTCGCGCCAGTTCACGGCGGCGGCACAAGCCAAGCCCAACACGATGGGCAAGGAGCGTGCAGCGACCATCGCAGCGTCGCTTCCGGACAGCGAGCAGGAACTCAGCCGCCATCTGCGGCAGTTCGCATCCTGAGTCCCTATGCGGACTCGGACAAGCCCAGGACGCGAACGCAGTCGTACGGCCGGTCCGTCTTTCCGCAGACCTATGCCGTCTCCTCGACAATCCAGGACAGGTACGCCTCCGACCCGCCGGTCACCGGCAGCGTGATCCACTGGGGGACATCGTACGGGTGCTTTTCGTGCAGCCACGCCTCCAGTGCCGGGAGACGGTCCGTCGTAGTCATGTACGAGATCCGCCACTCCTGCGCCGTCTCGACCTCCCCCTTCCACCAGTAGAAGGCGGTGATTGGCGCATCGATGTGAACGCCCGCTGCCAGCTTGCTTTCGACCGCGCCACGGGCCAGCGCCTTCGCCTGATCCTCGTTGTCGCTGGTCGTCTGCGCGATCACAATCTCGTTGGCCATGCCATTACCTCTCCAACTCGGGTACCGCGACTCTACCGAGCGGTCAAAGGCACACGTCACGCTGCTGAAACAGCTCCATCCCAGCCCGTGCTGGACTTTCCGCTAAACAGACCCGACCCGATCATGTGGGTCGCCGAGCCATCAAGGCGGCGACGCCCCTGTCCGAGGACGATTGGGGGCAGTTACGGCATCCCAAGCGGAACCATGCGATTGGTGGGAGCACAAGCCCGCGGGCACACCCGAGTGAACCGTTCCGGGTTCGGTGAAGAGCTGGGATGTCACGTGCTGACGGGTTCGTTGGCGTGCGTGTGTTGGTGATGGTAGGTGGTTTCGTATTCGGCTGGTGATACGTGGCCGAGAGCTCCGTGGAGTCGGCGGTGGTTGTACCAATCGACCCACTCGGCGGTAGCGAACTCGATGTCCGTGAAGTCTTCCACGGTCCGCGGCGGTTGATGAGCTCGGCCTTGAACAGGCCGATGGTGGCCTCGGCGAGGGCGTTGTCGTATGCATCGACGACACTGCCGATCGAAGGGGCGATGCCGGCCTGGGCCAGGCGCTCGGTGAAGGCGATCGAGGTGTACTGCCCGCGTCCGAGTGATGCACCAGCCCGGTGACCTGGTCGTTCGGCCGGTAGCCGCGTTGCCACAGGGCTTGTTCGACCACGTCCAGGACCAGGCTCGTGTGCCTGCTCGTCGATGCCTTCCAGCCCAGGATCCGCCGGGAGAACGCATCGAGGCAGAACGCGACGTAGACGGTGCCGACCCAGCAGGGCACGTAGGTGAAGTCCGCCACCCACAGTCGGTCCTGGCCGGCCGCACGGAAGTCGCGATTGACCCGGTCGCCCGCGCGCCGGCCGTCCTTGCCGGCCAAGGTGGTGCGGACCTTGCGGCCCCGCACCGCTCCGGCCAGGCCCTCGGCCCGCATCAGGCGCTCGACCGTGCAGCGGGCCACCGGTATACCCTCGCGCCGCAGCTGGTGCCAGACCTTGCGCGCCCCGTAGACACCGTAGTTGGCCTGGTGGACCCGCCGGATCGCGGCGGTCAGCTCAGCATCGCGCAATGACCGGTCCGCAGGCGGACGGCGCTTGGCCGCGTAGTACGTCGAGGCGGCGATGGCCAGGGTGCGGCAGATCAGCTCGACGCCGAACCGGTCACGGTGAGCGTCGATGAAACGGATCAGCGCGGCGGTCGAGGGTCGAGCTCCGCTGCGAAAAAAGCAGCCGCGGCCTGGAGGATCTCGTTCGCCGGCCGCAGCTCGGCGTCCTCCTTTTCCAGCTGGCGGATCGGCGCGGACTCGTCACGGGCGGCAGCAGCCTGCGGGGCAGCGTGGGCATCGTGCTTCTTCACCCAGTGCCGCATGGCTTCGGAATGAATGCCGAGGTTCCTGGGGCGGGGCCCCGGTCGCGTCGAGGCTGTACGCCGTGCCGTCTTCGACACGCTGCCCCCTGACCCAGTGAGTCAACGCACGGACATCGGCGACATGATCGGCGCGGCTCTGCGCCGAGCGGACGCCAGGGAAGATGACCCTGAAGTGCTGCCCCGGTGCCGCCGGCGGTGCAACACACGAGATCTTCGGGAGACCGGGGCTGGGGTCCGGGGGGGTGCCCCTATCCCTTTGGTCAAGGGAAACGAGGGTGCGTTGGGCCGGAGAGCCGGGCAGCATGGCGGGGTGGCTCATCTGCTGTGGGATGACGTGAGTTCCTTCTTCGACCCGGACTTGGTGGGGTCGTTGCCGGACGTCCGTGTCCCGAATACCCCGGTGGAGGACTGGCAGGCGGTCCTCGACCTTGTCGCGGTGAAGGGCTGGAAGTGCCAGTACTCCGAGGGAGAGACGGTGCTTCCGGTGCCCCGGGCGGAGGCTGTGCTGTCTCGTCCGGCGGATGCCGAGTGTCCGGACCTGCGGGTCTGGCCGGCTGCCGGTGTGTTGGCGATCTTCCGTTTTCATGCCGACGATGAAGTCGACTTCGACGTCGACCTGCGGGAGTTGCAGGGGCAGGACCGACTTGATGTGTTCTGTGCCTTCCTTCGGGAGATCGGGCGGCGGTTGGGCAAGCCGGTGCTGATGGATCCGGAAGGCGACTATGGCCGTCCGGTGCTCGGCTTCGATGTCGAGGCTGATCGAGTCGTTCTCCTCGCAGACCCGCAGGTCAGGTGACGGGGGCCGACGACTGCGGTTCGTAGAAGGTTCCGTCACGGAGCATGGCGAACAGGACGTCGGCCCGGCGTCGGGCGAGGCAGAGCAGGGCCTGGGTGTGGTGTTTGCCCTGGGCGATCTTCTTGTCGTAGTAGGCCCGGGACGCGGGATCGCTCAGAGCGGCGAACGCGGAGAGGAAGAAGGCCCGTTTGAGCTGCTTGTTTCCTCTCCTGGATGGTTGTTCGCCGCGGATCGATGAGCCCGAGCTCCGGGTCGCCGGGGCGAGTCCGGCGTAGGCGGCGAGGTGGCCGGCGGTGGGGAAGGTGCTGCCGTCGCCGACCTCGATCAGGATGCGGGCTCCGGTCCTGATGCCGACTCCTGGCATCGACGTCAGGACTTTGGAAAGAGGGTGGTCCTCCAGGAGTTCCTCGATCCGCCCGGCTAAGAGTTTCCGCTGGTCAAGCACGACCGTCAGCGAGCCGGCCAGGCTCGGGACGATCAACGCGGCCACCTCGGTGCCCGGGACCGTCACGGTCTGCTCGTCCAACGCGGCGAATATCTCCTCGACCAGTTGCTCGGCCATCCTCGGCGCCTTCGGTCGCAGCAGGGTGATCAGCCGCCGTCGGCCGGCCTTGCGTATCTGGGCCGGGGACCCGAACCGTTCCAGCAGCGTGAGGACGGCAGGGTGCTGCAACCGTGGTCCCAGGACCCGTTCCAGCGATGGATGGATCTGGGTCAGCAGGCCGTGCAGCCGGTTCGCGACCCGGGTCGCCTCGCTGGCCAGGTCGTCGTCGAACCCGACGATCATCTCCAGCTCGGCGATCGTCTCGTCCTCGCCATCGATCGCGCGCAGTGTGTGCGGCATCGCGCGGGCGGCGTCGGCGATGATGAACGCGTCCTTCGCGTCCGTCTTCGCCTCACCCGGGTAGAGGTCGGCGGTCCGCCGCATCGTCAGGCCCGGCAGGTAGGCGACCGGGCAGCCGCTGTCCCGGGCGACTGCCAGCGGCAGGGCCCCGATGGAGGCCGGCTGGTCGACCACGACCAGCACCGTTCCGTGCTTGGCCTGGAGCTTCGCGAACAGCTCGCGGAGCTTGGGGTCGGTGTTGGGCAGCCGCTTGTCGAACGCCTTCTTCCCGGCCGGGGTGACGGCGGTGGCGTGGTGTTCGCCCTTGCCGACGTCCAGGCCGAGGAAGACGTCGATGTCGCCGGTGTCGATCACGTGCAGGCCCCTCCATCACGCTTTCGTCCGGCCTTGCCAGGGCACCGAGCTGCCACATGCACGTTACGGAGAGCTCTTCCGGCTCGGGTGAAGCCGGTGCTCAAGCCCCTCATCAGCGGCCCGTCGATGCCTCCGGGCCCGGTGACACCACCCCCCGGATCATGAACAACAAGGGGGGGAAGTCATGCCGGACCCGAAGGCCGGAGGCCCCGTTGCGGAGCCACGAAGACGGTAACGGGGGGGGGCGGCCACCGGACCGGCGTCCCGGTGGCCGGTCATGTCGCTCACGCGCCGATCATGTTGAAGCCGCCGTCGGCGTTGAGGTACACGCCGGTCATGTGGGAGGCGTCGTCGGTGGCGAGGAAGAGGGCGGTGCCGGCGAGTTCGGCCGGGCCCGGGATACGGCTCATCGGCGTCTTGGCGATCATGTCCTCCCGTCGTCCGGACTTCCAGTCCGCGCGGTTCAGGAGGGTGTCGGTCTCGATGAACCCGGGCGCAAACGTGTTGACCCGTACGAAGGGTGCGAACGCCTGGGCGTAGGACTTGGTGATGCCGAGGATGCCGTACTTCGCGGCGGCATACTGCGGGGCCCGCGCGCTGCCGCGTACGATCACGGTGGAGCCGATGTTGACGATCGCGCCGTGCCCCTGCTCCAGCATCCGGGACCCGAACTCGTGCACGCACAGCATGGTTCCCTTGACGTCCACGGCGAGCACATGGTCGATGGACTCCTCGGTGAGGTCTCGCCAGGACATCTGGTCGCCCGCCACGTCGCCGACGTTGTTCACCAGCACGTCCAAGCCGCCGTAATGGCCGAACACTTCCTCGGCCATGCGGATGACGTCCTGGTGGACGGCGATGTCGGCCTGCACGGTGAACGCCTGGCCGCCGATGTCCTTGATGCGGGTGACGGTCTGCTCGGCGCCGGCGGCGGAGCTGCGGTAGTGGACGGCGACCTGGGCGCCTTCCCGCGCGGCACGGACGGCGATCTCGGCGCCGTAACCGGTGCCGGCGCCGGTGACCAGCACGGTGCGGCCCTCGAAGCGACGGGGGATGGGCATGGGTGGCGGCGTGTGCTCGGACATGGGGGTCCTTGTCTGCGACGGTCGGGTGCGGGGTGTACTGGGGCGCTCAGAGGGCGTGCGGAGGCCGCGCCGGACCGGTGAAGCGCTGGCGGATCTCGCCGATGCCCTCGATACCGCTGACGAGTTCGTCGTCCATGGTGAGGTACCGGGGTGGGTTCATGCGGTTGCCGACCCCGGCCGGGGTGCCGGTGAAGATCAGGTCGCCCGGGAACAGCGGCAGTACGGCGGAGAGGCGCGCGATCAGGTCCGGCACCGGGAAGACCATGGACTTGGTGCGGTCGTGCTGGACGGCCGCACCGTTGAGCAGTCCGGTGATCTCTAGGTCGTCCGGGTCCTCGAACTCGTCCGGAGTGACGAGGACGGGTCCGGTCGGGCCGAAGCCGGGGAAGGACTTGCCCAGGCTGAACTGAGCTGGCTTTCCCTGGAGTTGGGTGACGCGTTCGGAGAGGTCCTGGCCCACCGTCAGGCCGGCCACGGCGTCCCAGGCGCGGTTTTCGCTCACCTTGTACGTCTCGCGTCCGATCACGGCGACGAGTTCGACCTCCCAGTCCACCCTGCCGTCGGGGAGGGCGACGGTGGTGTGTGGGCCGGTGATGCAGGACGGGAACTTGGTGAAGACGAGCGGCTCGTCGGGCGGGGTGAAGCCGGCTTCCGCCGCGTGCGGCGGGTAGTTGAGGGCCACGGCGAAGATCTGGCGGGGGCGCGGCACCGGCGCGTCGAGTGCGGTGGGGTCGACGGGGGTGTCGTACGCCTCGTCGGGCAGTCCGGCCGCCCAGTCCCGCACGCGGGGCCAGTCCTCCAGCAGGGCCATCGGGTCGTCCGGCAGTCGTCCTTGCGAAGCCCAGCGGACGCCCGCGGCCCCGTCGCCGCGGACCACCACCGCGCGGCCGTCGAGGACTGCCAGCCTCACCAGTCCACCTTCTTTGGTACGGGGGTGCCGTGGCCCTCTTCCCAGCTGACGATGGGGGTGCGCAGCACGCCGAGGCGCTCGACCTCGGCCTCGACGACGTCGCCCGGCTTGAGGTACATGTCGGGGTCGCCGCTGAAGCCGGCGACGCCCTGGACGGTGCCGGTGGTGATCAGGTCGCCGGCGCTGTAGCCCTGCGGGGAGTGGTACGCGACCAGGTGCGGGATGGAGACGGACATGCGGTTGGTGTTGGACTTCTGCCGGACCACGCCGTTGACGCGCAGTTCCATGTCGAGGTTCTGGGGGTCGGGGATCTCGTCGGCGGTGACGATGTAGGGGCCGACGGGGCAGAAGGTGTCGATGGCCTTGCAGAAGGAGAAGACGCCGGACTCCATCTCGCGGCGCTGGATGTCGCGGGCGGTGACGTCGTTGAAGACGACGTAACCGGCGATGTGGTCGGGCGCGTCGTCCACGCCGAAGAACTTGCCTGGCTTGCCGATGACGACGGCGATCTCCAGCTCGTAGTCCAGCTCGCTGGTCAGGTGCTCGGGGTAGATGACCGGCTCGTCGGGGCCGACGATCGCGTCGACGTTCTGGAAGAAGACGATGCCCTTGTGCATGGGGTGCGACCAGTCGACGTTCTTCGACTCGTCCTCGTGCTCCCGGAAGTTCCCGGAGGTGTGGAAGAACTTCTTCGGCACGATCGGCGCGCGCAGCCGTACGTCGTCCAGCGACAGCCGATCACCAGTCTCGCGGACCTGGCCGTCACGCTCGAAGTACTCCCGGGTGCTCCTCACCTCCAGCGGCAGCACCAGCCGCTCTTCCAGTTCCAGCCTGCCGACACGTCCGTCGTCGAAGGTGATCAGCTTCACGGGGCCTGCCTACTTTCGATGGATGAAAGTGGAATTCGCTGGGTGAATACGGCATGAGTATTGATGGGTCGGCTACGGCCTGTCAAGGCCCCTCACCTGCGAAAACTCGAAGCTGAAGGGCCAGGGTGGCGTAGTAGCCGACGAGCGTCGTCAGTTCGAACAGGCCCCGTTCTCCCACCGCGGTCACGGCGTCGGCGTACTCCTCGTCGCTCAGCGTCCCGTGGTGCAGCATCGCGAAGGTTGCCCGCAGGGCGGCCCGCTCGCCGGGGTCGCCGAACTCTGGGACCGTGCCGGTACGCAGTGCGGCCATCTCCGGCTCGGTCAGTCCGGCGGCCCGGCCCACGGCCTCGTGGGCCTCGCGTTCGAAGGTGCTGTTCCAGTGTGCGGCCACGGCGAGGATCGCGAGTTCCCGTGCCCGGTCGCCCAGGACGGATCCGTATCGCACTGCCGCGCCGAGGGCCTGCACCGCAAGGCCCACCGGCGGACTGAGCAGCATGGCGTTGAACGGGCCGCGCAGCCGTCCTTCCGGATCGGTCAGTGCGAACGCCTGCGACCCGGCCGCGCGCGGGCCGCCGGTGATGGCCCGGTAGACCTCCGCCTGTTCCTCGTCCAGTTCTCCGGGCAGCAGCCCGGTCAGTCGCTCTGCCATGAGTTCCTCGAGTCCTCCTCGTCACGCAAGAGCTCTCTTGCGTGATATCGACTTCCGTACAATGAAAGTTCCTTGTCAGGTGCGCCCATACAGAAAGCGAGCCCCGAGTGCCGCCGCGTGACGAACCGACCTCCCCGTCCTCCGAGGGCTCCGCGTCGAAGCGGAGCTACCACGTCGAGGCGCTGGCCAAGGGGTTGCGGCTGCTCGGGCTGTTCTCCGAACAGCGACCGTCGATGAAGCTCACCGACATGGCTGCCGAGACCGGGGTTCCGCTGCCGACCGCCTTCCGGATGGCCGCCACCCTGGTGACCGAGGGCTTTCTGGAACAGCTGCCGGACGGCGCCTACCGGCCCGCTCCGAAGGTCCTCACGCTCGGTTTCTCGGCCTTGCGCGGTATGGATCTGGTGGAACTGGCCGACGGGCAACTGCGTCGGCTCGCCGCGGCGACCGGTCAGACGGTGAACCTCGGCACTCTGTCCGACGACCGCGTGCTGTACCTGATCCGGCTGCGCAACAACGATCTGGTGACCGCCAACATCCAGGTCGGCTCCCGCCTTCCCGCGGTCGGCACCTCCATCGGCAAGGTGCTGCTGGCCGGTCTGGACGACACGGAGCTTGAACAGCGCCTGACGGAAGCGTCCTTCGCCGGGACCACCGGCCCCAACGCGATGCGGTCGCTCGCCGAGCTGCGACCCGCCCTGGCCGAGATCCGCAAGGAGGGCTGGGCGGTGCAGGACGAGGAGCTCGCCTACGGACTGCGCTCGGTGGCCGCCCCCGTCTTCGACGCGTCGGGTTCGGTGGTCGCCGCAGTCAACGTGGCCGTTCCGGCCATGGAGTTCCCCGTCACCCGCCTGCTCGACGAACTGCGCCCGCCGCTGCTGGGCGCCTGCCGGGAGATCACGCGGCTGCTCGGTGGCAGCTGACGGCCTTGGCGGCCTTCCGGTCCGGCGCGGTCATACGAGGGTGCGGCCGCCATCCACGTACAGGACCTGTCCGGTGACGAACGACGCCCGCTGCGAGGCGAGGAACAGCACCGCTCCCACCACGTCCTCCGGCGTGCCCAGGCGCCCGGCCGGCACCAGCCCGACCATCTCCTCGCGCATCCCCGGCCTGGCCAGGTACTCGCTGGTCAGCTCGGTCTCCGTGTAGCCGGGGGCGACCGCGTTGACGGTCACGCCGTCGGCCGCCCACTCCCGGGCCATCACCTTCATCAGCTGGTCAAGGCCACCCTTGCTCGCCGCATATGGAGCGTGGTGCTTGTGCGCGAGGCGGGAGGAGACCGACGAGAAGAACACCATGCTGCCCCGGCCGGCGTCGCGCATCAGGCGCCCCGCCGCCCTCCCGGCCCAGAAGGCGGTCGACAGGTTCAGTGTGACGATCCGCTCCCACGCCTCGTCCGGGGTGTCCAGCACCGGACGGCGGTCGTTCGTGCCCACGGCGTGCACCAGCACGTCCAGCCCGCCCAGTTCGGCGGCCGCCACCCCGATGACCTCCTCGCACGCCTCCGAGGTCGTCACGTCGGCCGGAAGCACGCGCACGTCGGTGTCCGCGAGGGCGGGATCGTCCCGCAGCGACTTGAGTCTCGCCTCGTCCACGTCCACCACGGCCAGGCGCGCCCCGGCGTCCGCCAGGCCCCGGGCGCAGGCGGCACCCAGCCCTCCAGCCCCCATGACGAGCGCTCGGCGGCCTTCCAGCTCCAACCATCCCATGACGACCCCTCTGCTTTCGTTCAATAAAAGCTGCTTTCAAAAATTGCTGGGACGATAACTCCGACAAGGTGGCGGTGTCCATCACCTCCGGCCTCTTGACCACCGCCTGGCGCCGGTGCTTTGGTTCCTTCCGGATGGAACAAGCCACTTTTATTCAGTGAAAGTGGCTGGATCTCGCGCAGGGCCGCATCCCCCCTGCAAGCTCGACGAGGAGCTGCCGCCATGGCCGTGACAGATGCGCAGAGCACCCAACAAGCCCTGCAAGCCGACCAGTTGATCAGCCGGATGGACCGCGTCCCGGTCTCCCGCTTCCACGCCCGCGTCGTAGGAACCCTCGGGGCGGGAACCTTCTTCGACGCCTTCGACATCGTCTCCATCGCCACCGTCCTCAGCGCCGTATCCGCCACCTACGGCCTCAGCTCCAGCCAGGCCGGCCTGCTGGTCAGCGCCGGTTTCCTCGGGCAGGCGGCGGGGGCGATCGGATTCGGCCTGGTCAGCGAGCGACTGGGGCGCCGACGCGTCTTCCTGGCCGCCCTGGTCGTGATGGGCGTGTTCGCTCTGATCTCGGCCGTGTCCTGGAGCAGCACCAGCCTGGGCGCCCTCCGGATGATCCAGGGCTTCGGCCTCGGCGCCGAAGTACCCGTGGCGTCGGCCCTGCTGGGCGAGTTCGTCTCCGCCCGGCAACGGGGCAGGGTCACCGTTCTCTACAAGCTGGCCTCGCCGCTCGGCAACCTGGCCACCTCGCTGACCGCGGCCGCGCTGCTCGCGTCCACCAGCCCCGAGACCGCGTGGCGCCTGCTGTTCGCCATCGGCGGCGCCCCGCTGCTGGTCGCCCTGGCCGCTTGGCGCCTGCTGCCAGAGTCGCCGCGCGTCCTGATCCGCCGGGGGCAGCTCGCCGAGGCGGAGCGGATCGTCACCGCCATGGAGACCGCAGCCGGTACGGCCACCTCCGCGCCGGTCCCCGACACCCCGGCCGGGAGCGCGCCGGGCGCCGACCTGGCCGCGACGCGCCACACGGAGCTGCTGTCGCCGCAGTACCGCAGACGGACGGTCACGGCCTGGGTGCTGTGGTTCACCGTGTTCTTCGCCCTGCTCGGAGGCACCGCCTGGATGCCCAGCCTCTACGTCAAGAGGGTCGGTGTCTCCCCGGCGACCGCCAGCCTCCTGAGCGGTGCGGTCACCCTCGCCTCCATCGCGCTGATCATCGTCGTCGGAGCCACCGTCGACCGAGTGGGCCGACGCCGCTGGTTTCTCACCGGTTACACGATCTCGCTCGTCGGGGCCCTGCTCGCGGTCGCCCTCGGTGTCACCGGCCTTCTCCACACCTGGCCCGCGCTGCTGGTCAGCGGCGGCCTGATGCTGCTCGGCGTGAGCGCCATCGACCCGCTGGTGTACGCCTACACCGCCGAGATCTACCCGACCCGCATGCGCTCCTGGGGCACCCTGAGCGCCAGTTCGTGGCGCGGATTCGCCGCAGTCCTCGCCCCCAGTGTCATCGGCGCCCTCGTAGACAACGGCATTGCCTTCGTCTTCGGCCTCTTCGCGGCCGTCCTGGTCGTCGGCTTGGCCGTCACCGCCCGCTTCGGCATGGAGACCAAGCAGGCGCCACTGGAGGAACTCGGCCAGTAGCCCCCACAGCACCCGGGCAACCGCCGCCTCCCGTGAGGCGGCGGTTGCCCGGGTGCAGGTCGGGCATGTGGCGCACGGTCCTCGGGCCAGGTGTCAGCCGGACAGGGAGGCGGCGTCGATGCCGGTGGCGCTGTCAGGGGCCAGCCGGGCGAGCGCGAGTCGCAGGAACGCCTGTGCTGCGGGCGAGGTCGGAGCGGGGTCCCGGTGTGCGAGCGCCAGGGGCAGAAGAGCCTGCGGGTCGTCGAGCCGCAGCACGCAGTCGGCGTACTCGGCCGGAACGATCGCCGCAGCCACCGGGCGGGGCACCACGCTCACCCCGATCCCCTCCAAGGCCAGCGAGGCGAGATCGCCCGCGTTGCGCAACGCGCACGCACTGCGGCGCCGCGCCCGCACGCGGCCGAACGCCGCGTCCACCTGCGTGCGCAGACCCGTCTCGGGTGTGCAGTCCAGGAATCGGTCGTCGGCCAGCGCTCCGAGGCTCGTGACGCCGGAGCCGCGCAGGCGATGCCGGCGGCCGACGACGGCTACGAGCGGGTGCAGGCGGATCAGGTGGTGAGCGATCCCGGCCGGCAGCTGCTCCTCGTGGAGCGCGAGGACGGCCACCTCCAGCTCACCGGTCAGCAGCTGTGCGGTCGCCGTCGCGCTGGCGGCATCGGACACGATGACCTCGACTGCGGGATGTGACTCCTGGAACTCCCGCAGCAGGCCCAGGATGTCGATGTCCCCGGCCGTGAGCGTCATTGCTCCCAGCAGTAGCTGTCCCTGCACGTCTCCGTCGATGGAGGCGATCGCCGCACTCATCTCCTGCACGGTTCTCAGCACGCTTCGGGCGCCCGCGACGAACGTCTGACCGGCGGGAGTCAGCCGGACGCTGCGGCTCGTACGGTCGAACAGCCGGGTCCCGACCTCTCGTTCCAGCTCGGCGATCTGATGGCTCAGGCCGGACTGCCCGATGTGGCAGCGTGTGGCAGCCCGCGTGAAGTTGAGCTCGTCGGCGATCGCCACCGCGTACTCCATCTGCCGAAGATCCATCGGACTCTCCGATCGTTTCCTGCGCATTCCGCTGTTGGACGCCCCAGGAGCTCCGGCACCATCATCGCTGTTACGGGCAGATGAACGCCAGATCTCGGGCCGCGCGCACGGGTGTCATTTCTCACCGCCGCCCTCTGCCGGAAGGCATCAACGGCAGACATCAATCCGATTCTTCGCTTGATCAGCCATGCCCTGAGGAGGACGCCATGGCCGTTCCGACGCAGCCGGACACGACGCGCCAGCAAGTGGGGACCCAGCCGCCCCCGCAGACCATGCAATGGCCGGACACCCCCAAGTTCCGCGGCTTCTTCGCCTCCTCCCGGATCGAGGCCGACGTCTACGACCTGGAGATCGAGGGCCGCATCCCGCCCGAGCTGAACGGCGCCTTCTACCGCGCCGCCGCGGACACCCAGTACCCCCCACGGTTCCCGAACGACGTGTACATCAACGGCGACGGCATGATCCACATGGTGCGGTTCGAGAACGGCCACGCCGATCTGAAGACCAGGTACGTCCGGACCAAGCGTTTCGAGCTGGAACGCCAGGCCCGCCAGGCCCTGTTCGGTGCCTACCGCAACCCCTACACCGACGACCCGTCCGTGTCCGGGATCGACGACGGCAACGCCAACACCTCGATCATCTGGCACGCCGGCAAGCTGCTCGCGCTCAAGGAGGCGGCCCTCCCGTACGAGCTGGACCCACTGACGTTGGAGACCCGGGGCGTCCACGACTTCTCCGGCCAGATCCCGGGGCGTACCTTCACCGCCCATCCCAAGCACGACCCGCGCACCGGCGAGCTGATTGCCTTCGCGTACAACGCCAGCGGTCTGCCCGACAAGCAGATCCACATCTACGAGATCTCGGCCTCCGGCAAGGTCACGCGCTCCCAGACCTTCGAGGTGCCGTACTCGTCGATGGTGCACGACTGGCTGGTCACCCGGGACCACTTCGTCTTCACCATCTCGCCCATGGTCGCCGATCTGGAACAGCTGAAGCGGGAGGCACAGTACTTCGTCTGGGACCCGAACCAGGAGACGTATGTGGCGATCATCCCGCGCGAGGAGGGCGTGAGCGGCATCCGCTGGTTCCGCAGCGAACAGCTCATGGAGACGCATTCGTTGAACGCCTGGACGGACGGCGACAGCGTGGTCGCCGACCATTTCACGACCAAGTCCGGCTGGTTCTCCCAGTTCCCGATCACGACCGTGGGTCCGCTGCCCGAGCAGCCTCCGTTCCTGCACCGCTGGATGTTCGACCTCAAGGGCGGCGCACCGCACTGGGAGGACGCCACCGACACCTACCGCAGCGAGCAGCTCATCGCTTCTCCCGGTGACATGCCCCGGGTCGACCCGCGCGTGCTGATGGAGCGCAACCGGCATGCGTGGATCGGCGGCATGCACCCCGATGTGCCCAAGTGCGAGGTCGGTCCGATGGGCCCGCCGTTCAACTCGCTCATCCACCGCGACGACCACACCGGCGAGACAACCTTCTGGGCCCCCGGCGAGCACGCCGCACCCGAGGAGCCGGTGTTCGTGCCGAAGTCGGAGGGCTCCGCCGAGGGCGATGGCTACCTGCTCGCGCTGATCGGCCGACGCGACCAGAACCGGCACGACCTGGTCGTCCTCGACGCTCTCGACATCGCCGCCGGCCCCATCGCCACCGTGAAGATCCCCTTCCGGCTCCGGTACGGCTTCCACGGGACGTGGGTCCCGGCCGAGGAGCTCCAGCGGTGAGCTCGCTTCAGCCGGATCTGCGGCTCACCAAATGGGGTCACGCCTGCGTCCGCCTCGAACGACCCGGTGCCGTCATCGTCATCGACCCGGGCGAGTACACCGAGCCCCATGCCCTCGACGACGCGGACGCCGTGCTCGTCACCCACGAACACGCCGACCACTTCGCCGAAGACTGGCTGCGGGCAGCCGCCGAGGCCAATCCCGCCCTGCGGATCTGGACCAACCGGTCCGTGGCGGCCAGGCTCGACGGAATCGGTGACCGGGTCACCGTCGTCGGGGACGGAGACACCTTCGACGTCGACGGCATCGAGGTCGAGGTGCACGGCGAACTTCACGAACTCGTCCATCCCGATCTTCCGCGCGTCCCCAACGTCGGCTTCCTCGTGGCCGGAACGGTCTTCCACCCGGGTGACGCCTTCACCGTGCCGCCGAGCCCGGTGGACACGCTCCTTGTGCCGGTCCAGGGTCCCTGGTCCCGAACCGGCGAAGTCATCGACTACGTTCGGGAGATCAAGCCCCGGCTGGCTGTGGCCGTCCACGACGGCGGCCTGAGCACGATGGGCCACGCCGTGGTGGACGGGATCGTCGGAGCCACGGTGGGCAAGGACGCCGCCACCCGTTTCGTCCGGCTGGTGGCCGGGATGCCGGCGCACCTCTCCCGGCTCCCGTCCTGACACCGCCCCTGCCGCACCCGGTCTCCCAGGCCGTGCGACGCCCCCAACCCGACCGTGCGGCACCCCGTCTCCCCGGCCGTGCGATCGGTGTCCGCCTCAGGGCTTCCGGCGCGCGTTCCGGCGTGCCGGAAGCCCCGAGGCGGACGCCGGAGCACAGCCCCTCACCTCAGCGGAGTCTCCATGACCCTCACCCGTGATTTGCTGATCGGCGGCAAGGAAGTGCCCGCACGGTCGGGCCGCACCACCCAGGACCTCGCCCCGCACACCGGCGAGGTGTACGCCGTGGTGGCAGCCGCCGGCACTGAGGACGTCACGCTCGCCGTGGCCGCCGCGCAGGGCGCGTTCGACGCCTGGGCCGCGGTGAGCCCCTACACCCGCCGCGCGATCCTCCTCAAGGCCGCCGACCTGGTCGAGGAACGTCGTGAGCAGGCCGCCGACCTGATGGCCGGCGAGGTGGCCGGTACCCGGGGGTGGGCGTACTTCAACGTGGGCCTGGCCGCGCACACGTTCCGTGAGGCCGCCGCCGCGGTGACCGCCCCGCGCGGTGAGGTACTGGCCGCGCAGGAGGAGGGCGCCCTGGGGTTCGCAGTGCGCGAGCCGGTCGGCGTCGTCGCCGCCTTCTCGCCGTGGAACGCTCCGGTCATCCTCGGCGTCCGCGCGGTCGCCGCGCCGCTGGCGGCTGGCAACACGGTGGTGCTCAAGCCCAGCGAGGACGCCCCGCTTTCCTGCGGCCTGTTCATCGCCGACGTGCTGCGCGACGCCGGGCTGCCCCCGGGCGTCCTCAACGTGATCACCAACGACCCGGCCGACGCCCCTGAGATCGCCGAGACGCTCATCGCCGATCCTCGGGTACGGGCCGTGAACTTCACCGGGTCGACCGGCGTCGGCCGGATCATCGGCGCCGTCGCCGCGCAGTTCCTCAAGCCCGCGGTGCTTGAACTCGGTGGCAAGAACGCGGTCGTCGTGCTCGACGACGCAGACGTCGACTACGCGGTCGACGCCGCCGCCTTCGGCGCCTTCATGAACTCCGGACAGATCTGTATGTCCGCCGACCGCATCCTGGTGCACGCCTCGCTGGCCGAGGAGTTCACCGCCAAGCTCGCGGCGAAGGCGGCGGCGCTGCCCTCCGGCGAACCGACCGATCCCGCCGCCGTGATCGGCCCGCTGGTCACCCCTAAGGCGGCGAAGCGGGTCGCCGACCTGGTCCGGGACGCCGTCGCCAAGGGCGCCACCGTGCTGACCGGCGGTGGCGCAGCGGACGGCGCGCTCTACCCGGCCACCGTGCTCACCCACGTCGCCGAGGACGCCCTGCTGCACCACACCGAAGCCTTCGGCCCCGTGTGCGTGATCGACACCTTCACCACCGACGACGAGGCCGTCACCAAGGCCAACGACACCGACAACGGCCTGACCTGCGGCATCATCACCGAGAACGGCACCCACGGCCTGGCGGTCGCCCGCCGTATCCGCACCGGCATCGCGCACATCAACGACCAGTCCGTCGCCGACGAACCCCATGCTCCCTTCGGCGGCCTCAAGTCCTCGGGTTATGGCCGTTTCGGCGGCCGCTGGGGCATCGAGTCCTTCACCAGCACCCGCTGGGTCACCCTCGCCAGCCGGCACGCCCACTATCCCTTCTGAGCATCGCCGCCGAGGACACGGCCGTAGCTCTCCGCGGCCGTGCTCTCCCCGCCCGAGCCGTCGAACAGCGGCCCGTCCACGCATCCCCGCAAAAGTCCCCGCCGTCTCGGAACCGGCTGTCCGGCGGGCGGAATCGCAGCCGTTACGGTGACCCTGCGAGCGGCGGCTGCAACCGCCTTGGTCGGGTGGCCCGAGGGGATCGCCCCCGGACTGCCCGGCCAAAGGAGAACCGTTCCCGTCGTGCCGCTCCTACGAGCCGAGTCTGTCCAGGCCGAAGCGTTTACTCAGGATCGCGTCGATCCGCCGGGACGGCAGGAACGGCTTGAACACGGTGTAGGGCCACACTTCGCGGCCGAGCCTCAGCCTGACGGGGGGCTTGTCGGACAGCACGGCGTCCGCGGCCTTCCGGGCGAACTCATCGGCCGGCATGGCATTGCTGGTCTGCGATCCCTGGGCGCGGGAGGTCATCGCGTCACGCAGCCTGAGGTACCGCGAATCCGCCGAGATGCGAGCGGTCAGGCCGGTGGTCGCGGTGTCGCCGAAGCGGGTGCGGATCTGGTTCGGTTCGATGCGTACGACGGCGATCCCGAAGGGCGCGAGCTCCATACGCATGGCATCGGTGAGCGCATGGACCGCCGACTTGGTGGAGCAGTACACACCGGCGAAGGGCGAGGTCAGCACCCCTGAGGTCGATCCGATGTTCACGATGGTGCCGTGACCGGCCTCGATCATGCCCTGCGCCAACCGCTGGGTGGTCGTCAGCAGCCCGAAGACGTTCACCTCGTACTGTCGGCGCACATCGGCGATCGGCATCTCGATCACCGGGCCCATGGCGCCGTAGCCTGCGTTGTTGACCAGCAGGTCCACCACCTCACCGTCCGCGGTGAGGCGTTCGACCAATGCGTTCACGCCGGCGGGGTCGGTGACGTCGAGGGCGGCGACGCGCAGTCCGGCGGCGGCCAGGTCGTCCATGGCCTCCGTCTTCAGCCCGGTCGCGTACACGGTGCGGCCGCGGCGGTGCAACTCCCTGGCCAGCTCCTTGCCGATGCCGGAGTCGCAGCCGGTCACCACGGCCACGCCCCGCATGCCCTCCGCGGCACGGCGCGGACGCGCGCCGAGGGTGTTGGTGACCGTGGCCGGCTCACCGGCCCCCAACTCGAGCTCGAGGCGAACCTCGTCGCCCGGACGGGGGAAGCGGCGCATCTCCAGCCCGCAGCAACCCGGCAGAGTGCCGCTGGACAGTACCTCGCCGGGGCCGAGGGACTCGCCGCGCGCGGCGTAGGCGACGGCTGCTCCCAGGTCGTGCAGGGGGGATGCGGTGCCGCCCTGCGCCCATACCTCCCCGTTGACCAGGACCCGGCCGGTCAGCGCGCGCCACCGGGGTAGTACCTCGTCGGCCGTCACGACGACCGCGGACATGGCACCGGCGAACGTCTTGGCCTTCACCACACCGCCGAACGTGCCGCGGCGGGTGTCGTCCCACTGGGTGTCGCGTGCGCTCCAGTCGTTCATGACCACAAAACCGCCGATGGCCGCCACTGCCTCGGCCGGCGTGCAGTCCCTGACCTCGCGGGCGATGACAACGCCCAACTCCAGCTCGAAGTCGAGGACCTGGGCGAACGACGGCCACGCCACCTCCGCTCCGTCCGGCAGCACCGAGCGGTGATTGCCCATGTAGAACTGCGGCTCGCGGTAGTAGTTGGCCTTGGGACGCAACGGGGGCAGAGCGCGGCCGGTCACCGACTCGAATCCCCGCGCCAGCCGACGGACGCCCGGGGAGCCGAACGCGGCGACCATGCCCCTCGCCCCGTTGACCATGTGGGACTCCCACAGGGCGAACGCGCGCAGCGAAGCCGGCGCGAAGGGCAGCCCGCCCGGCGGCCGGCCCGGAACCCGCTCCGGATCGGTGAACGTGCGCTCGGCCTCACGCACCGCCTCTTCCCCGTCGGCCAGGAAGGCCAGCAGGTCGTGGTTCCACCGCGAGCCGACAACGACCCACTCCTTGCCGTCGGGGTCCCAGGCGACCAGCGACCCGTGGTCCATCCCCAGTTTCATGCGACACTCCCGGTGCAAGCAGGTTACGAGACGTAACTTACGGCTCGTAAGTTACGATTCGTAAGTTGTATTGTCAATGCGCCCGCCGGGCAGAGAAGCATTCGGAGGACATGTGGCCGCCACCGCACGCCGGCGCCTTACCGGGAAGCAGCGGGAAGAGCAGCTGCTCGACGTTGCCGAGGATCTGTTCACCGAGCGCGGTTACGAGGGTGTATCCGTCGAGGACATCGCCCGTGCCGCCGGCGTCAGCCGCCCGGTCGTGTACCAGCACCACGGATCACAGGAGGGCATCTTCGTGGCGTGCGTGCGACGAGCCCGGCGGGAGTTCGAGGACACCCTTGTCGCGGCGATCACGACTGCCGGTGACGACACGGACGAGTTGATCACCGCCGGGGGCCGCGTCTTCCTCGAACTCGTTGCCAACAACCCACGGCGGTGGGCGCTGCTGTTCACTGCCTCCTCCGGTCTCGGCGGTGACATGGCAGAACAGCTGATCAAGCTCCGCCGGCACACCGTCGAGCGCATCGCGGACGTCGCCTCGCCCCACGCCCCGGAACTCGACCGGCCGAGCCTCGTGGCAGCCGCCCACGTCATCTCGGGTATCGGCGAGCAACTCGGCCACTGGTGGCTGAGCCACCCCGAGCAGGACCTCGACCACGTCCTGCGGATGTACGTCGCCGCCGTCGGCGGCGCGGTGCGCGCACTGCTCACCGCGTACGAGGACCTCAACCGCCCCTGAGATGGGTCGACTGCGTCCACGCACGCCGAAGGGCCCCACCGCTGAGGAAGAACGGTGGGGCCCTGCGATGACGTAGTCGGTGAGGCGCTGGCGAGGACACGGGATTCGGGCTCGTGAGGGATCGCCGACCGCCCACCAGCTCTTCGTGGCGCCGAGCCCGGCTGGTATGGAAGGGTTCGGCGCCGTCGCGGGTGGTGTCCTGGGGGCGGACCGACGAGACGGCCGCCAGGTGTGTGCGGGTGGTCGCGAGGCGGGGGCTGCGCCTGGCGGGCTACTTCTTGTACCCGGTCACCTTGGCGACCCACTTGATGAAGTCGCCGGGGTCGACGTTGGTGGCGTGGCCCTGGTCCCAGTAGAAGGAGTGGTTGACGTCGTCGCCGAGGTTGTCCACCGCGGCGGCGAGGTTGGCGGAGATGACGTGCGAGGTGTCGGTGTCGCTGGTGCCCAGGCGGATCCACCAGTGCTTCGAGCGGCTCGGGTTGCGCTCCTCGAGCAGGTGGTACATCGGGTTCATCAGCCGCAGCTTCTCGGGGATGTCGCTCGCGACGCGCTTGGTGCTCAGGCCGGTGGTGTCGTTCTTCGCGCTGTACGCCGTGAAGTGGCGGTTCTCGGTAGTGCCCGCGCCGAACTCGTTGTTCTCGCCGGCGGACAGGTCGAAGGCGTCGAAAGCCGGCGTCGTCTTCTTCCGTGCGCCCACGTGCGCGAGATAGTCCTCCCATGTGAAGGTCGCCTTGCCGCCGGACCAGGTGATGAAGGTGTTCTTTGCCAGGTAGGTCTCGCGGTCCGAATCCGACAGGGCGGCGAGGTACTTGGTCGCGGACTCCTGGAGATAGGTCCTCAGGAGATAGTCGTCGTAGTTGCGGGCGGTCAGGAGGCCGTAGCCGTTCAGGCCGCGCAGCTTCAGCTTCGCCTGGTACTCGGCGAACTGGGACTGCAGTTCCTTCGACACCGTCTGGTCGACGACCTTGCCGGTGGACTGGGTGACGTTGGAGCCCCAGTTCCACTCGTAGGCGCCGTCGGCGTGCTCCAGGTCGGTGATCGGGCACCACGCGCCGGTCGCGAAGATCGCGTCGGAGGCGTCGGCCGCACCGGCCTCCTTCAGGTACTTGTCGTAGATCTTGCTGTCGCCGGACGCGCCGAGCAGGGCGGACGAGGCGCCACCGGCGCTGGTGCCGGTGGAGACGATCCGGTCGGCGTTGCCGGGCAGTCGGCCCTTGTTGAAGCGGATGTAGCGCACCGCGGCCTTCAGGTCCACGATGACCGCCGGGGCCGTCCCGTAGTAGGTGCCGGACGAGTCGGTCAGGCTGCGGCCGCGGGTACCGGGCTCGACGGCGACGTAGCCTGCCACCAGGGCGAGCTTCGCGAGGTTGACCATCCCGTTGATGGCCCCCGTGCCGCCGCCCGTGCCGCCCGACGGCATTCCGCTGGGTATCGACCCGTCGGTGGGCAATCCGGACGGCATCCCGCCGGTGCCGGTGCCGCCGCCCACGGAGCCCATCTCCAGCGCGGCCTGCCCCACGCCCGTGGCGGTCGCGACGGTCGACGGCATGTAGGCGCCTACCGCGTTCGCCAGGACGATCGGGGCGTCGGAGGCGTCGACGGCCTTGCCGTCGATCTTGACGGGGACGCTGACGACCAGGCTCTGGTGGGTGTCGTCACTGGGGTTGGTGACGTAGTTGCGGGGCTTGTAGAAGTGGTACGTCACCGAGTGGTCGGTACCGGCCGCGTCCGCGATCGTCTCCGTAAGCTCCGTGTAGTCGTCCTTGTCGAAGACCAGGGCGTCGGGGGACGTCGTGGAGCCCTTCTTGTCGCTGGACGCCTGAGCCGTCAGCGCGATGCCGCCGACCGCCGCGACGCCTGCGGCGGCGCCGATCCCGATGACGACGTTCCTTCGCTTGAGTGCCCTGTGCTGCACGGTCTCTCTCCTCATCACGCGGTTCGCGATATCCGTTGTGTTGGCGTTTGTGAACCTAGTGATGTTTCGCAGAGATCGTCAACAATTCTGTCGACTTCTAAGTGGATCCACAGGTAATTTTCAACCGTTGAAAAATATATCCTTCACGGTAGCAGACCGGTCAGGGAGAATCCGTACGTGAACAACCCAGCGGTCTCCGCGGACGTGCGCCGCAGCAACCTGTCCCTCGTGCTCAGGCATATCGAGGCGTGCGGCCCCTGCGCGCGCACCGAGATCGCCGCCGCCACCGGACTGGTGCACGCCTCGGTGACCGCACTGGTCGCGGACCTCCTCGCGCGGGGCCTGGTGGAGGAGGCCGGTGCCGCGGCCTCGGGCGGGCGGGGACGCCCGCGCCGCCTGCTGCGGCTCCTTCCCGGGCGGGTGTGGACGGTGGCCGTGCACGTGAGCCGGGAGCATGTGCATCTGTGGGGCGCGGACCTCGCAGGCATCGCCGTTCATACCGACCGCGTCCGGCACGAGGCTCTATTCGGTGACCCCGGGGCGATGGCCGCATCGATCGCGGAGGTCGTCGCACGGGCTGTCGTGCGGGCGGACGGTGCGCATCTCGGCCGCGTGGTGATCGCCGTGCCAGGACCGGTGATCGAGGGAAGGGTCGGCGCCGCCATCGGCTTCGGCTGGGAAGTGACCGACCTGGCGGCTCTGGTCGCCGGGCACCTGCCAGGGCTCCGCGCCCCGGTCGAGGTCGTCAACGACGCCAGTGTGGCCGCGCTGGCCGAGTACCACGCCCTCGCTGCTGCAGGCTCTGGCCATCCCGACACCGTCGTGTACGTCAAGGGCGACACCGGAGTCGGCGGCGGACTGCTCATCGGGGGCCGTATCCACCACGGCAGTCATGGCATGGCCGGCGAGATCGGCCATGTCCCCGTGTCCCTCGACGGTCCCCGCTGCAAGTGCGGCTCGCGTGGCTGTCTGGTCACCCACCTCGGCCTCC
The DNA here is from genome assembly GCF_055565975.1 of Streptomyces sp. NPDC028289. Taxonomy (NCBI): domain Bacteria; kingdom Bacillati; phylum Actinomycetota; class Actinomycetes; order Kitasatosporales; family Streptomycetaceae; genus Streptomyces; species Streptomyces sp. NPDC028289. The sequence goes on from NZ_JBVHTI010000011.1 coordinate 276,401, forward strand.
ACGCACTGACAGCCGCCGCAGGGATGGACCCACTGATTCCGGGTCAGGACACCGCCGCTGCCCGAGTCGAGCTGGACCGACGCCTGCGGGCAGGAGACCTTCGAGCAGTCGCGGCCCTCGACGGCGCCGGCCATGCTCTGGGAGCTGCACTCCTTGCTGTCGCGAGCGCCGCCGACGTCGGTGAGGCCATCCTGGGCGGCTATCTCGCCGACTGGGCTCCGTGGCTGATCCCCGGCATCGACGCCCGCCTCACCGGACGCCGCACCGAGATCCCGGGCGTGGGGTTCACCGTCTCCGTCGGCGTCCTCGGTGCCGACGCCACGCTCCACGGGGCCGTTCAGGCAGGCCGTGAGCGGATCCTCGACGATCCCACAACTGTGCCCGCATGCGGCGGGAGAGAGGCGCCTACGGCTGGGTGAGGCGACGTCGACCCGTCCACGGATCGCGGGTTGTCCGGGAATGGCGAGGAACCAGCTTGCCCCAGGCTTCGCCGGCACGGCCCTGGTCGGGGCCCGCACCTCGGGCGCCGTCGCGCTGTCCGCGCCTTCATGCGTTGGCCTCGGTGATCGCACTGAGTGCGGCCCACGGGGGACCGCTCGATGGGGGCACCGGCCACGATCACGCAGACAGCCGAAGCCGCAGCCGCAGCCACGGCGACGAACGCGCAGCTGTCCATCACTACACGCCTGCCGTGCCCGCCACCTGCGGCCGCATCGCCACCGCGGGGGTGTCCGGCGGGGCCCGTCCACTGACCGAACTCGCCCAGCCCCACAGGTGGTCCGTGTCAGGGGCCGACCGGAGGGCGCGTCCTGATCACCGGCTCGGTGTGCGCGACGGTGAATGCGTGGACGGCTGTCATGACCGTGTGCTGGTCGGCGACGAGATCGGCGACCTGCTTGGACGCCAGGATCTCGTCCACGGCGGCGCGGCCGTCGGCGCCGAGGACGACACATCCGTGGTAGCGGCGGAAGGGCGGATTGTCGTGCGAGATACCGGGCGTGGGATGCGGAAGCGAGGTCCACGGCAGGAAGGTGTACGTGCGGAGGTCACGCGCACCTGCCTCATGGAGCGCGGGACCCATGTGGTGGTGTACGTACCTTCGGAACGCGCGGCGGCTCACTCCGCGCCGTCGGCGCAGCAGAAGGACGGTGCGGTGACCGACGTCGGCGTCATGACCGTCGGTCCACCAGCGGCCGGCTCGGGGGCCGGTCAGGTTCCCGAGCACCCGGTCGAAGACGTTCTGCTCGTCGAGGTACACCTCTCGCATGTGGACCGGGATGGTGAGCGCGGCGGCCATGCTCACCATCCGCACCTCGGCGATGCCGTCACAGCGCCAGCTCGGGGGTACGACGGTGCCGACGGTGGGAGAGGAGGGCCAGTAGCCGTGATCGGTGGGGGAGAAGTGGTGCTGAAGGTATTCGGCGATACTGGGCAGCCGCGCGACGATCCGCGCGTGCGGTCCTTTCCAGTAATGCAGGGCGACTTCTCTCGGCAGGTCCTCGCGGAGCCAGACCGGGAAGATCCCCGAGGTCGTTGGTACAGGAACGGTCGTACTCCCGGTGGCCGGGTTGCCCAGGCGGGTGCCAAGGGGTTCGTGGTCGTTCGGCACGTGGTTCACGCTTGCTCCGTCCCTCGCAGCATGTGGTCCTTCTGGATGCGGATCGGCTCGACGTAGCAGTCGATCGCCTTGCCGCCGAAACGGGCGATGCATCCGTTGCGGTACTGGCACACCGGCCGGCCCGGCACGGGGTCCTGCATGTTCTTGAACAGGTAGGGGTCGGCGATCATGGCCCGGGCCGCCGAGACGGCGTCGCAGCGGCCGCTGTCGATGGCCGACTCCATCCCTTCCCTCGTGTGGAAGCCACCGACGCAGATCACCGGGATGTCCAGCTGCGCGGTGAACTGCTCGGCCTGGGGGAGGTTGAAGCCCTCGCCGCCGGGCGCGAGCCGCTCTGCGACGCGTTCGATGACGGGGGCGGCGGCGAGCATCGCCAGGCGTCGCCGACGCGTCATCGATATCCCTGAGCCCTCGGTGATCTGTCCGCGGATGAACCCTTTGTAGTGTCCCAGGATCATGCCCGGCCACGACTCGTAGTGCGCCCTCGAGATCTCGACCGCGTCGATGCCTTCGCCTTCCAGCACCTTGGCGACGCGTACGAGCTCGGCGGTCGTCGCCCCCCGGCGCAGCGGGAGCATGTCCGTGCCGTTCAGCTTGAGCAGGACGGGGAAGTCGTCGCCGACGCGGGCGCGTATCGCGCGGAACACCTCGCGCAGCAGGCGCATCCGGTTGTCGAGGCTGCCGCCGTACTCGTCGTTGCGGCGGTTGGTGTGCGGGGTGAGGAACTGGCCGAGCAGGTAGCCGTGGGCGGCGTGGATCTGCACACCGTCGAACCCCACGTCCTGGGCTCGCTCCGCGGCGGCCGCGAAGGTTTCCACCACTGCCGGGATCTCGTCCCGGCGCAGGGGCCGCGGTTTCGTTCCGTACAGCGGCTCGCGCACTGCTGACGCGGACACCGGCGCCTTGCCCGGGTCGGCCGATTTGACCATCTGTCGGCCGCCGTGGTTGAGCTGGGCGATCAGGAGGCTGCCGCCGTTGTGCGCCAGGTCCACCCAGTCCCGCAGGCCGGCCTTCTTGTCGTCGGCGTCGATGCCGGCCTGACGTCCCGCGGACTTGGACTGCAGAGAGACGTAGAGGTTGCCTGTGACGATGAGCGGGGTACCGGCCCGCGCCATGGGTTCGTAGAAATCGAGCAGTTCGTCCGTCACGTAACCGTCGTCGGTGGCACGGGTCTCGCTGGTCGCTGACTTGAAGAGTCGGCCCGGCACGGTGAGCGTGCCGATCCGCAAAGGACGCAGGAGCGGGCTGGTCGGGGGAGTAGGCATCGGCGGCTCTCCTCTACCTCATGGATGCTGTGTGTGCGAGCGCGTCGTGGCTGGGTCGTCCACGACGGCCGGTTGCCAGTGCTGCCGGTTCAGTGGTTGGTGAGTGCGCGTGCCGCGACGGCCGCGGTCACGCGTTGGTAGGAGGGCCCCACGATGCGGACGAAGGCGTCGAGGAGCTTCGCGTCGGCGCCGACGAGCACACGTGCCTTGTTCCTGCGGACGCCGCGCAGAATCGTCCGTGCCGCGTCGTCGGGGGAGATGCGGGCCAACTTGCGGTCGAAGAGGTCGACCACCGCGGCTCGGTCGTCGCCGGCCGGCACACCCGCGTTGCGTGCGATGGCCGTCTTGACGCTGCTCGGGTGCACGCACGTGACCTTGACGGGGTGGCCGGCCGCCAGCATCTCCTGGCGCAGGCACTCGGTGAAGCCACGCACCGCGAACTTCGCCGAGCTGTAGGCGGTCTGACCGGGCACCGACATCAGGCCGAACAGGCTCGAGACGTTGACCAGGTGTCCGTCCCCCGACGCGATCAGGTGCGGCAGGAACGCCTTGCTGAAGTTCACCACGCCCCAGAAGTCGACGTTCATGATTCGCTCGACGTCCTCGAGAGCGGAGCGCTCGAACGCGCCGTGGTACTCGATGCCGGCGTTGTTGTAGAGCTGATGGACCCGCCCGAAGCGACCGACGACCTCACCGGCGTACCGAAAGACGGCCGCACGCTCGGAGACGCCGACCGGCGCTGCGTCGACCTCGGCGCCGAACGCCTCGACGCGCCGTACTGTTGCGGCGAGACCTGCGGTGTCGACGTCGGACAGTGCCAGCCTGGCCCCCTCGGAAGCGAGGGCGACGGCCAGCGCCCGGCCGATGCCGGAGCCCGCTCCGGTGATGACGGCGACCCTGTCTGCGAATGCGTTCACGCGGCTCGATGCCTTCCGGTGGGTGCGGGCGGGACCGCAGGTCGATGGCGGGTGGGCTCGGGGCAGCCCGACCGAAGTCGAGCGGTCACCCTGCCCTGTCCGCGACGCGTCCCGGCGGCCGGACCTGGCGTGTGACCCGCTGGCTGGCGAGCCTGTCCCTAGGCTCGCGGAGGCGTGTCCGCTACCTGAAGTAGCTGGCGCCAGCAGTGAGTGTGACGCGGCACACCAGGGTTTGCTTGACACCCGACGACATAGTTTTTACTTTGCACGACATGGAACCACTGGTGCGGGCCGCGACCCTGCGGGGCTGGGCGAGTCTGGTCCGCGAGCTCGGAGGCGACCCGGAGGCGCTGCTCACGTCGGCGCGTCTGCCCGGTCAGGCGCTGGACGAGGAGGATGCCCTGGTTCCCGCGCGCGCTGCCATGCACCTGCTGGAGGCATCGGCGGTAGCTCTGCGCTGCCCGGACTTCGGTCTGCGGATGGCGCATGCGCAGGACCCGACCGCGCTCGGACCGCTCGCCCTTGTCCTGCAGAACACACCGACGGTGCGGGAGATGATCCAGACCGCGGCGCAGTACCTGTTCGTGCACAGCCCGTCGCTCACCCTGGCGCTGATTTCCGCGGGCCAGGAGTTCCCCGGCCACGTCGCGATGCGGTTCGACATGGTGCTCGATCCCCGCCCGCCGGCCCGTCAGGCGATGGACCTCGGTCTCGCCACTGCCCACAGGCTCCTCGGCCTCGTCGTCAGGACCGGATACCGGCCTCGGGCCGTGCTGCTGCCGCACGCGCCCGCCGTCCCGCTGTCGAGCTATGTGCGGTTTTTCGGAGCGGAAGTGCGACCGGAACGTGCGTACGGTGCCCTGATCATCGAAGAGCAGTTGATGGACGTTCCTCTCCAGGACGTCGACGAAACGATCCGCCGGGTCGCGACCAGCTACCTCGACACGAATTACCCGGCGCCCGGCTCGTCCACGGCCGACCTCGTGCGCACCGCGATGGCGCGAACCGCCGACGGGCGGGCGGGAGCGAGCCTGGAGCAGGTGGCGGGGTTGCTGGCACTCCATCCCAGGACGCTGCAGCGTCGCCTAGCAGAGGAGGGAACCGGTTTCGACCACCTGCGCGACCAGGCGCTGAGGGACCTCGCACACCAGTACCTCACGGAGTCCTCCCTTTCGATGTCGCACGTGGCGCTGGCCCTGGGCTTCTCCGAGCAGTCGGCCCTGACGCGCGCTTGCAGGCGCTGGTTCGGGCAGACACCGACGGCGCTTCGTCGTGGCAACCGGTAACCCCTGGCTCAGCGGCGGGGGCCGCCACCGTCGACCACGAGGGTGTGGCCCGTCACGAAACGCGCGGCGTCGGAGAGCAGGAACAGGACGGCGTCGGAAACCTTGCCCGGAGTGCCGATCCGGCGGAGCGGTACGGGCTCCATGGCTGACCGCAGCATTGCGGGTTCCCCGGTGAGCGAGGAGAGCATGTACGTGTCGATCATGCCGGGCGCCACGACATTCACGCGAATTCGCCGGGGGCCGAGTTCCACGGCCTGGACTCGGTGAGGTGTTCCACGGCGGCCTTGGAGGCGGAATAGGCGCCCGACCGGGCGCGCACGACGTACGCCGCGATCGAGGCCACGTTGACGATCGCGCCGCCCGATTCTCCCATCGCGGACACGGCGGCCTGGACGCCGAACGAGGCCCCGAGGACATGGATCTCGTGCATGCGGGTGAGGTCGGCGCCGGATGTCTCCAGTACACCGTTGAGGCCGTAGACGCCCGTGGCGAGGCGTCGCCACCCGATACGACAAGACTCCAGACAGCTACCTCGCCGGCCTACAGCTGCGCGCCTCGATGGCCTGGATCAGAGACCTCATCCGGACCACCCATTGATCACGACGCGATACTTGCCTTTCGGCGGCCGCCGCCCGGGCAGTCGACGTTGAATGTGTATCTCATTTAGTTATTTCAGGATGCTGCCGCCGTCGACGACGGCCACGTTCCCGGTGACGTAGTCCTGTTCCATCAGATTGACATAGATCTTCGCGATGTCCTCCGGATCGGCCACCCGGCCCAGAAGCGTGTCGCCTCCGGCGCGGTCGAAGAACATCTTCTGTGCCTGTTCAGGCATGCTCGACCACAACGGCGTGCGCACGATACCGGGGGCTACGACGTTGACTCGGATCGGGGCGAGTTCGGCGGCGAGCGAGCGGGCGGCGGCGATGACGGCCGCGGTGACCGTGGTCCCGAGCAACTTCCCGGTTCCACCGTGGAACGCGGCGGCACCGCTGGTCAGCGTCACCGAGCCGGAGCCGCGGAGAGTCGCCAGTGCGCGACGCACAGTGTCCAGAGCGCGGAAGAGACGGATGTCGAAGAAATCATGAGCCTGTTGTGGGTCGTAGTCAGTGATCACGCCGCCAACGAGAGCGTCCCCGGCGGTGTAGACGAGATGGTCAAAGGCACCCACCTCAGCGAAGAACGAATCCAACGATGCGGCCGAGGTGACGTCGACCGGCAGCCCGGCTGCCTGACCGGGGAGCAAGGCGAGCGCCCGCTTCACGGACTGCTCCGAGCGGGATCCGACAATCACCTGTGCTCCGGCCGTGGCCGTCGCCTGGGCGACGGCCAGGCCGATGCCGCTGGTACCACCGATCACAACGACACGGGTTGAGGGCGAGAGAGACACGACAAGCTTCCTTTCGAAGGGGTCGCTGTCAGCCTCCCGTCTGCTGAGCCGGCTCGTCCAAGACCGGTCGGTTACCAACTGATGCCGCATCGGCATGAGCGATCGCCGGAGGCCCGGCAAGCAGCGTTGTCCGGGCGGTTTCCATCAACTCGCGCAGGACTGCGGAGCGGCGGCGCGATTCGACCACCAGGCAGACCATCGCCTCGGGCAGGTCAGTCACCCGTACAAAAGCCAGGTCCGGGCGGTGGTAGTAGCGCGTAGCGGACTCCGGGATGACGACTACGCCCCGTCCCGCGGCGACAAGCTCGAACTTCTCCTCCACCGTGAGTGAGACGGCGACAGAACGGTCGCGGTTCAGCCCCAGGGGAGCCGCCGCTCCACGCCACCCCGGAACAGCCTCGACCGGCTGCAGCAACACATCGCCGGCGAGATCCGCGAGGCAGAGTCCGCTTCTGCCGACTCGCGGATCGTCGATCGGCAAGGCCACCGCACGGCTCTCGGAGTGCAGGTCCACGACTGTCAGGCCCTGGTCGTCGAACGGCCGGTGCGCGAAACTGGCATCAAAGCGACCATCACGCACAGCGGTGATCTGTTCACTCCACGAACTCCGCACGACGTCCACCCGTAGACCGGGGAAATGCTCCTCCAAATGGCGCACCACCGGAGTGAGGACAAGGCCGGGCATGAAACCGATCGTCACGCTGCGACCCTCGTGCTCCGCTACCCGAACGCGCCGCTGCAGTACTTCGGCCGAGCGCAGCAGCTCCCGCGCGTCCTCACGGAGAAGCTCACCGGCGGTCGTCAGACGCGTTCCCCTTTGTGACCGTTGGAAGAGTCTCACTTCCAGTTCCCGTTCCAGAGTGGCGATCGAACGGCTCAGCGCTGGCTGCGCGATGTGCAGGATCTCGGCGGCCCGGCCATAGTTCAACTCGTCGGCGAGAATGAGGAAGTACCGCAGTCGGCGAAGATCCAGATCGGCCATACGTTTCATTGAAGCAGCCGAACCCAGGCATCTGCCAGGAGGATTGGAGGTCCGAAGGTTCCTCTTCGGCAACGCTGTAGGTGCGTGCCGTTGGGGGAGACTGCAGAAGTGAGGAGTTTGGTGCTGCTCAACAGTTGGTGGTCCCAGTCAGCGGTCCGCGACGCCATCCGGACGTCCGATCTGCACACCCTGGGAAGCACGGCTGTGTCCCGCAATCGGTGACGACGAAGAGTGGCGACTACCGTGAATGCGCCCCGTCCGTATATCTTCCTCGTGGTCCTCATGGTTGGTGTGCCAATGTCTTCGGTGCGTCTGCGAAGGTGGGGAAGCGTGACGTCGGCGTCGACGGGACGGCGGTGTTCGTTCGGTGAGTCTGATGGCGTTGCCGGCCGGGGGCGGGTCGGTAGCGAGGAGCCCGGCGCTGTGCCTCCGGTCTCTGGTTGCGCGCGTGACGCTTGGCGGTTGGGTGCGAGGTTGAGGTGTCGGGCGCATTCGAGGAGGCCCACGCCCGTGCCGAGCAAGTGGGAGCGGATCTCAGTCGGCCCCATGTCGCAGTGGCAGTGCCAGATGATCCGTCGCTCCAGGGCAGACGTGTGCGTACGCCCGGTCCGTTCACTCTTGGATCACATAGCCGAGTTGGCCCGCCCGTCGGGTCTTGGGGCGCTGGTACGGCTCCAGCAGTTGTGGGACCTGCTCGCGGAAGGTCTGCCGCGGACAGTCCGGCATCGGGCAGACCAGGCGCCGCACCCGCACTGACACCACGACTCGGCGGCAGTCCACCGGCAGGTTCGCCGCCGTACGCTCGTGGAAGCCGTGCACTCTCGCGGTCGGTGTCCCATACTTCGGGCGTGCCGGACCCGAGGGTTCGCGTCCGTGTCAAAGGCCGGCGGCGCCAGGGAACAGCTCACCTGCTCCGGTACCCGGGGGCCGCTGCCCGTGACGGTCGGCAGAGGTCAGGATCCGTCAGGGCAGGACCATTTCGAGATTCTCATGGTGCGGAGATCGAAATCGACCTCGATCGATTTCGGTGTGCTGTTGCTCGTCACGCGGGCGCGGACGGCGTCGGGCCCGGCGCTATGGAGGTCGCCGACGGTGAAGACGGTCGTAGCTTCCACATGACCACACGTGGCTGCCAATTCACCGGCTCGACTGCCTTCGAGAACAGCTTCTCGCTTCAGCGCCGCTTCCGTAAAATGCTCGGTCATCAGCTTCCACAGCTTCGACGTCGAATCCTGTGCGGCAAAGGCATCCGGTAGAACCGAGTAGTAAGCCCGCAGTTTCTCCTGAGCCGCTGACATTTTAGAAGCCTCCCCGTGGCGGGAGGGAGTTTCCGCCGATCGGTTCGCGCCTACGGAATTCCAGTAGGCGCCCGCACTGAGCGCCGTCACGGCGATTGCCGCAATGGCGGCGGAACGGGAACGGCGTTGACGGCGTCGGACGCTTCGGCGACGCAACTCCGATGCGGACACTGGCCGGTCCACCCGAACACTTTCCAACTGGGCGATACTCTCGGTAAGCCAGACAGTACGCTCGTACTCATCCGACATGGTCCACCTCCTGATCCGGCAGAGAGGAAAGGTGGCGGGCGAGTGACAGGCGCCCACGGACCAGCCAGACCCTGATGCTACCTGCCGGCCAGCCCGTCTCGGCACTTATCTGCTCGACGCTGAGGTCGCACAAGTGGTGGAGGACGACGACACTTCTGTGCTTCTTCGGAAGAGTGCGAAGTGCCTCGACGAGAGCGACGCGTTCGGGGGACGGCCCTTCGGCGTAGCGCTGTTCGTGATGACGCTGCATGAGCTGTACACCGCGCCGCAAACGCCGGAAGCGAGATACGGCAAGCCGCCAGGCCGTGGTGCGGATCCACGCCTCCTGGGAACCGTCACTCGTGAATACCCCACGTCGACCCCAGGCCCTTATGAACGCCTCCTGCACGACATCCTGCGCCTCCGGCAGATCGCCGGTCATCGCGTAAAGCTGCCGAACGAGCCTGGGGTAGGCCAGTGCATAGAATTCATCGAACTCCTCTTCCGCCGTGCCTCTCGTCACTCTTCCGCCATTCATATCCGTCCACGGAACGGCCAGGGGTCCTCCGCACGGGAAGTACGCACGGGCGCCGATCCCCCGCTACAGCCGCCCTCTGTGACCTGTATCACCACATCCGGGTGTCGCGTCCGGGCCCCCGCGCTGCGTAGTCCAGCAGTCCAAGTCGAACCAACAGCAGAGGAAATCCCATGCGCCATGCCGCCCCCCGTAAGTCGAGCAGGATAGGAACGACGTTCAGGACGGCCGCGGTCAGCGCTTTCGCGCTCGGCAGTCTGACCGTGGCAGCGGGGTCGCAGGTCCACGCGGCCGCGGCGACCTCGCACTCCACGACGGACGACTCCGCGCGCACGCAGAAGCGGAAGGCCGATGCGGTCGCCGCCGCGGCCAAGGGGCAGACTTCCCGGCCTGTGACGGACCCCGAAGCGGTACGCGTGCTGAAGATGAAGACGGTCGCGATAGCCCACGCACCGAAGGGCTGAGCAACGCCGGATCTCTGGGTGGCGGTGGTGACAGCTGCCGCCACCTTGATCAGTCACGTTGCGCTTTGCGAAATGCCGGTTGCCCGATTCTGTGTGGCTTCGGTGCCCGGATGCTCCTGGTCGAACGCGTGATCCCACCGGGAACGGACCGCACCGCAGCAAGATCTCCGACTTTGACACAGCCGGTACTCATCAGGCTCGGGTCCTCCCGTCGGCCTCCTTCGGCGTCATCGAGGCGAGCTGACAACCGGAGTCGGGGCCTGGCGACTGCTCGGCGCTGCTCACCCGCTAGTCGAGTGTGCCGGTGACGATTCCCTTGCCTGCGGGCACGGCAGGGCGATCGCGGCAGAGTCGTGTTGCGGCCGCACGAGCCACAGGGTCACGCGTCCCACGCCGCACGTCCGCGTCAGTCTGTGCTGAGGAGTCTGTTCGTACGCCCGCGCTCGGTGATGTCAAGGACGCGACCGGAAACCCAGGGGGAGTCCCTGCCACAGGACCTGTGAAGCGGGTGAGCCATTCGGTGACGGTGGCGATCTGGGTCAGACGCCCAGCAGAAGGTCCCTCTCAACGGCCCGGCACCGTGCGGCTGTCGGCTTCTCCAGGTCGCCTACGGATGGAGACCGAGTCTTTGATCTGTGAACGCCGTTGCCGGAGAGGGTGTTGTGGATGCTGCCCCACGGCGGGTGACTCGGCCTAAGACGCTTATGCAGCGAATTGGTCAGCACGGCGCCAACCTTTCACAAGCAGAGACTTGCAGATCGGCTCGTGCCTGATCATCCCCGCTGAGCCGGACGGACAGGTCGTGGTCCGGTAGTCGGCGATATGCTCCGGCGCCCAGTCCTCGCCCAGCTTTTCCACCGCGAGTGCTGTCCGGTGTTGGTTCGTGGCCGGCGGATACCGTCTGGGGCGTCGCGCGCGGCCCCGAGCCCTGTCGGTCCTCGGCCTCAACGGCTCAGTGGTGCCAGGTTCCCCAGTCCTGTGGCGCGGGATCTCTCCGCCGCGATCTCCCGCATCGGGCCGTTCCGAGCCCGACCGCGCGAGATCTCTTCGCGTTCCGTAGGCGTCGGATGTCCCACCCTCCGGCGCCAGATCGGCGGAACCTACTCGCTGTCGGACTTGAGAATCTGTGAAGATCGACCCCGGAGGTCGGCCCCGCAGCTCCCGCGTCCGCGTACCTGACATGCCTGGACGCCCCAACCGTGTCATCCGACACCTCCGGCATGTTTTCTGCCTGAGGTGTTGCGTTGATCAGTTGAGTTCGCCCTGGCCCGTTTTCGCGAGGGCGAGGGTCCGGTGCTCGCGAATCGCGCCGTGGTGGGTGGAGGCCCATTGGACGAGCGAGGTAGCCACCTTGAGGAAGCTTTTCCCCAGAGGGGTCAGTGAGTACTCGACGCGGGGCGGTACCTCGGCATACGCGGTCCGCGCGACCAGCCCGTCCTCGCCGAGCTGGCGCAGTGTGAGGGTGAGCATGCGCTGCGAGATGCCTGATACGGCCTGTTGTAGGTAGCTGTAGCGGCGTGGACCGTCATGCAGATTGGCGATTACGAGAAGGGACCACTTGTCGCCGACCCGGTCCAGGGTCTGGCGCACGAACTCGCCGTGCTCGACCGGAAGGCGCCCACATGCTTCCGCACCGGGCGTGACGGGGCGGGCGATCTCGCTGGTCATGGGACGCACTCCTTCGGTACAGGCGGATCGGTCGGTCATAGGGAAGAGTTAGTACCGGATCATACGGCTACGAACAAAGGGTAAGCGTACTTCGGGGGGAATAGGCCGAATCGGATCACCTGGGGCCCGGTCGTTGCCACAACGAACATGGCGCTCCGGTACGGACATGAATGTGCCTTTTGTAGGCTGTCTGATGGCGATGCACCATGGGGCTGCGCACAAGTCGTAAGCGTGCTGGTGCGTCACCACGGAATTGCGTGCGCGACGTGTCGGCACCGAGTGAATCGAGTGTCATGTCATATTTGTTGCATATCGATGCCACGTCGTTCGACGCCGAGTCGATCTCGCGCCGGGTCGCCCGTTCCTTCCTGGATGTGTGGCCGGGGAAGGTGGTGCACCGTGACCTCGCCGCCACCCCGGTCCCGCACCTGACTGCGGCGGGGATCTCCGCTCGGCTGACCGATCCCGCCAAGTACACCCCGGAGGAAGCGGCCGCCGCGGCGGTGCAGGACGAGTTGGTCGAGGAGTTCCTCGGCGCGGCCGGCTACCTGTTCACCGTGCCCCTATACAACTACGGGATGCCGTCGTCGTTCAAGGCGTGGCTGGACCAGGTCATCATCTTCGGACGCACCTACTCCCTGCCGGACGGCCCGCCGCCGACGGCCGGCCGCACCGCGGTGGTGATCTCTTCCCGCGGCGGCTCCTACGGACCCGGCGCCCCGCACGAAGGCAGGGACCACCTTCTGCCGAATATTCAGGAGAGCATGGGCCGCGAACTCGGCCTCGAACTCGAATTCATCACCATCGAGTTCGGCCTCGCCCCCACAGTCCCGGTATTGAGTCAATTCCTCCCCATGCACGAGGAGTCGCTGGCCAACGCCCACAAGCAGGCACGTCGGAATGCCGAGGCCTTCGCCCTACAGCAGAAGGCCACCGCAGCCTGAACTCGTCCGCTTTGGCTGATCCTGCTGGTATCACGTGTCCGGGCGCTGCCGCGCTTCTGAAGGGCCGCTACGTCGTTCCGCTTTCTGTCGACCGAGGCACTTCACTTCTCATCGACCGCAGCGTCCGGGCGAGAGGGAATCATCAATGAGCAAGCAATTCAGCGAGGCCGGCGGTATTCCCGTCAACGAATCCTCCCCGGTCAGCAGCTTCAGTCCGGTGGTGCTGACCGTTCCGGGCCGGGCTGTAGATCTGCACGTCAAGGTGTCGTCACCCGCAATAGGCACCGATCTGCCCGTGATCCTGCTGTCGCACGGCCACGGCCCCTCCAACTTCGTATCGTCCCTGCATGGTTACGGCCCCATCGTGGACTTCTGGGCGGCGCACGGCTTCGTCGTCATCCAGCCGACCCACCAGGACTCCATGGCGCTGGGCCTGCGCGACGCCGGCGACCCTGACGCGCCGCTGTACTGGCGATCCCGGACCACCGACATGCACCACATCCTCGACCACCTCGACGAAATCGAGGCGACCGTCCCAGGGCTGGCCGGCCGACTCGACCGCACCCGCATCGCCGCGGTCGGGCATTCCATGGGCGGGCACACCGTCGGCATGCTGTGCGGCCAGACCGTCACCGACCCGACCGACGGATCCGTCGTGAAGATGGCCGACGACCGCATCAAGGCAGGCGTCCTGATGGCCCCACCCGGCCGTGGCGAGGACCTCGCCGGATTCGCGTCCGAGCACTACCCGATCCTGGGCACCACCAGCTTCACCACGATGACCACGCCTGCGCTGGTCATCGTCGGCGAGAACGACTGGCACGCTGGATTTTCCGACCGCAAGGACTGGCGCTCCGACGCCTACTTCTTCAGCGCCGGCCCCAAGACACGGCTGACACTGTTCGGCGCCGAGCACAGCCTCGGCGGCGTGTCGATGCACGACGCTGCGGAAACGACCGACGAGAACCCCGAACGCGTGGCTACGCTGCGCGCACTCGTCTGGGCCTACCTGCGTTCCGCGCTGTACCCCGGCGACACCGCCTGGGCCGACGCCACCGCCGCGTTGAACAGCATGCCCGAACCGATGGGCACGATCGAAGCCAGGTGAAACGACCTCGATCGTGCAGGCCGGCGTTGAAGGTGGCCAGGGCGTCGTGGCGGTGTCACCACCATCCGTCCGCTGGTCCGAGTGCACACCGAGTTGTCGAACGCTCCGCAGGTACTGGTGTACTGCCGGGACACCCCGGCCGACATGATGCCCCTGTTGATGAACCCGGTGTCAGCGATGATCAGCACGCCGCGCGTGTCGAGTTGTTGGCCGACGCACTCTCGCAGGTCATCTCGAACGGCATCGGCACCCCAGCGTGCACCGGTCAGCAGATGCCGTAATCCAGCAGGGTCACGATGTGGCGCACTCGCTGGGACGGACGGGAGCGCGCGGTGACCGAACGGAACTGTAGAGAGTTCTCCATTTACCGGAGGCCGATACGTGCTGTTGCCATCGGCGCGGGTTCCAACCGCCTCACCTTGTCCGTACGGATCGGTACGGAAGTTCTGCCATTTTGTGTGCATGTCAGCACAGAGATTCATGGGAGTGATTCACATGGGACAGCTTGACGGTAGGACTGCCGTTGTCACCGGTGGCAGCACCGGAATTGGCCTGGCCACCGCCGTACGGCTGGCAGCTGAGGGCGCATACGTGTTCATCACCGGTCGGCGCAAGGCCGAACTGGACGCCGCCGTCGAGACCATCGGAATAACCAAGGCTACGGCGGTGGCGGGGGACATTTCCAACATGGCCGACCTGGACCGGCTCTACGACGCGGTCCGGACCCGGGGCCAGGGGCTGGACGTGCTTTTCGCGAACGCGGCGACCGGTGCGTTCGTGCCGTTGGAGCAGATCACCGAGGAGCACTTCGACCAGACCTTCGGCGTCAACGTGCGGGGCACGCTGTTCACCGTACAGAAGGCGCTTCCGCTTTTTAACGACGGTGCCTCGGTCATCCTGAACGCCTCCACCGCCGCCGACAACGGCATGGAGGCGTTCGGCACGTACGCGGCGTCCAAGGCCGCCGTCCGGTCCTTCGCACGGACGTGGGCCAACGAACTCAAGGGCCGTGGTATCCGGGTCAACTCGGTCTCGCCGGGCGGGATCGACACTCCCGGGCTCACGGACATCTTCGGTGGTGAGGAGGCGTTGGCCACGGTCAAGGAGCACGTCGCTGCGAACGTGGCGATAGGCCGCCTGGGTCGCCCGGAGGAGGTCGCCGCGGTCGTGGCGTTCCTCGCCTCCGAAGGGAGCAGCTACGTCCTCGGCGCCAACTGGTACGTCGACGGTGGCGAGAACCAGATCTGAGAAGCCCACCACTCACCACCAGGGCAGATCGGTCTGGAAGCGGTCGCCCGTACGGCGCTCGGCACGCCGCCGCCGTGGTGGGGGAAGCGCGGCAGGCCGGCACCAAGCAGTGGGACCTGCGTCTGCTTCTCCTCGACAAGTACGCTCAGCGCCGCCAGTAGATCGCTGAAGTTGACGCCGTCCGGACCCGTGACATCGCGGGTGTACGGTTCGGCGAAAATGTACGCCATCGTCTCAAGTTTCTCGAAGTACAGCTCGGTCACGGAGTCTCGCGGCAGCGGCACCTGGTAGCCGATCGCGCCGTAGGCGCGGTCGTAGACGTGGTTCTGGACGTACTTGACCATGGTCAGCTTGTTGGCGAGGGCTATCCCGCGGTGCACAGTCCGGATGTAGTCGGCCTGCTCGGCGTGAGTCATTCCGGGACGGCGCCGCACGGCGGCCACCAACTTGTCGAGTCGGGAGATCGGCAGCGGGCCGGCGGACCCCATGGCGGGTATGCCCCGTGCGGTGACGTTCACGTGCCGTAGGGCGCCTGAGGCCGGTTGGGTCAGCACGGGGAAACCCACGGACGTGGACCTCGGGCCGATCGGGTGTATCCACGCCATGCTGGAATGCCTTAGCCGTGCGAGACTCCACGCGGATTGCCGCGATCCGGTCCTTCGCGAAGGTCACGAGGATCAGCGTGGCCAGGGCAGCGCCGACGGCGACTGGTCGTCGGCTCCTGCGGGGCGTCTTGAACGGCTCGGGGGAGGCATACGTGATGCTGTCCTCGTATCCGTACTGGGCTGATGCATTCCCAGGTCCCGGAGTTGACGCTGTCCAGGGTTGCCGGCAGGTGTGCTTCAAGGGCTCTGCTCAGGGGGCCGGGCGGAACGCTAGTGTGAAAGACGCCCTGCCGCTGGCCGCGGGCGAGGATCCCGGCGGCTGTGTGGCGGGCACCCGGGTGCTCGCCGGGTCGGGGGAGGGTGTTTTCCCGGCGGTGACCGCGAGGCGTATCGCTTCCCCCGCGTCCGCTGCGAGTCCCTCGACGAGCGCGATCCGGCCGGCGAAGTGGACGTAGACGGTTCGACGTGCCACGCCCGCGGCTTCGGCGATGTCGGCGAGGCTGCTGTCGGGGTTGCGGCCCAGTTCTTGCCCGGCCGCCTCCAGGATGCGTTCGCGGGTGGTACGCGCCGCGTGGCGCGTGGCACGTGCGGGTCTGGCCGGTTCGTCACATCAGCATCTCTGGCGGGGAAAGGCAGGGGCCTCCGAGATGTTTGCACAGCAGTGAGCAATAAACTAGGCTACCCATTGTTGTGCAATTAACTTGTCCCTGGGAGCCCCCATGCCCTTGATCGCCACCACACCCGTCGAGAAGATGACGGGGCCCTATCCCCGCCGCTGGTGGGCTCTGATCGTGCTGTGCCTGAGTCTGCTGATCGTGGTCATGGCAAACACGTCGCTGATCGTGGCCGCGCCCGACATGACCACGGACCTGGACCTGTCCAGCAGTGACCTGCAGTGGGTCATCGACGGCTATACCGTGCCGTACGCCGCGCTGATGCTGGTGCTGGGCTCGATCGGCGACAAGTACAGCCGCCGTGGCGCCCTGATCACCGGCCTGGTGATCTTCGCTGGTGGCTCGGTGCTGGGCAGCCTGGTCGACGAGACCGTACTGGTCATCACGGCCCGCGCGATCATGGGCATCGGCGCCGCCGTCGTCATGCCTGCCACGCTGTCCTTGCTGGTCGCGACCTTCCCCAAGCGCGAGCGGACCCGGGCCATCACGGCCTGGACCGCCACCTCCGGTCTCGCCATCGCCGTCGGCCCGCTGGTCGCCGGGTGGCTGCTGGAGGACCACGCCTGGGGCTCGACCTTCCTGACCAACGTCCCCATCGCAGTCGTCGCCGTCATCGGCGCGCTGGTCCTGATCCCGCCGTCCAAGGCTGAAGGCATGGGCCGGATCGACTACGTGGGCGGTCTGCTCTCCATCGTCTCCGTCGGCTGCCTGGTCTACGCGGCCATCGAGGGCCCGCACTTCGGCTGGGGCGCCGGTCCGGTCGCCGCCGCGGCGGTCGCCGGTGTCGGCCTGGTCGCCTTCGTCGCGTGGGAGCTGCGCCACCCGCATCCCATGCTGGACGTGCGCAAGTTCCGGTTGCGCCCCTTCAGCGGGTCGATGCTCGCGGTGCTGTTCTTCTTCTTCGGTACCTTCGGCGCTATCTACTACTCCACCCAGTACCTGCAGTTCGTCCTCGGCTACGATGCGTTGGCAACCGGCGTGCGACTGCTGCCGCTGGCTGGCGCCGTCTTCCTCGGCGCCGCGGTGACCGGGCAGCTGACCCCGAAGCTGGGCATGAAGCCGATGGTCGTGGCCGGCATGCTGATCGGCACGGCGGGTGTCTTCCTGCTCACGCAGGTCGACAAGAGCTCCACCTACACGGACTTCCTGACCCCGATGATGCTGCTCGGCTTCGCGATCGGCCTGAGCGTGTCCCCGGCCACCGACACCATCATGGGCTCTTTCCCCGAGTCCGAACTCGGCGTCGGTGGTGGCGCCAACGACACCTCCATGGAACTCGGCGGTTCCCTCGGCATCGCGATCCTCGGCTCACTGCTGGGCACGGCCTACCAGGACAAGTTGACCGACCTGGTCGGCGGACAGCTCCCGGCCGACGCGCTGGAGACCGCCAAGGAATCCGTGGGCGGCGGCCTCGCGGTCGCCGAGCAGCTCGCGAAAACCTCTTCGACGGGTGCCCAGCAGGCGCAGGCACTGGTGGACGCTGTGAATGAGTCCTTCGCACACAGCGTCGCGCACACCAGCCTCATCGGCGGCATCATCATGGCTGCCGGGACGCTGATCGTCCTCGCCGTCCTGCCGGGGCGCAAGCGCGCCGGAAAGCCTGTTCAGGAGGATGAGGCAGAGGCGGAGCGCGCGGGCGTCGCCTGAGGCTCCAGGCGGGGCGGTTCAGGAGGAGGTCGCCCGCCGTAGATCCGCTGTAACTCCTCCGTCCCGGGACGGCCGTGCCTGAGCGGCGCACCGCCGGGGGCGGTGCCGGGAGGCGCAGTCGGCAACGCTCTTGTTCGGTTCTATCCGAGGTCGGGCGACGAGCGCCCCCACGGGCGTCGACCGTCCGGTCGCCTAACAGACACAGCATCATCTTGGCGTTCGAGGCGGCCTCGTCACCGTCGAGGTCGTGGCGGGAGAACTCCAGCCCTCCAGGGACAGCTGCGTGCCGCCCGGGGTGGAGAAGGCAGCGACGGCTCCAAGGGCGGTCAAGCGGTCGGGACGATCCCGGCCTTGAGATTGCACAGGACCCGAGCGGCGACGCCGTTGTCCGAGCGGACATGCTCGAGGCACTGGCGGCGCGGGACCTGCGCGAGTTCCGGGTGTGGCTTGGGAATCCGAGTGCTGAGCGGAAAGCCTGCCGCGCCGAGCTCCGCCGGGTCATCGAGCCCGACCAGAGGCACTGTCAGGCGGTCAGGGTCATCCCGCGCTCTTCATTGCCATACGGGTGGCCGCTTCGTAGACCAACTGCGCATGCAGCTCGAACATCGCCACGAGGTCGACGGCGTCGCCGTCGACCTCCCGCTGTACGAACAGGCCGTCTGCGCCGGCGACGGCATAGGTGGTGAGCATGTGTACGGCGTCCTCGTCGAGCTCGGGGACCAGGACCTCGACCACCTCGGTGATTTTCCGGCGTGCGATGTCACGCACTCGGAGGAACACCGTCCGGCCCCGGGGCTCGGTGGGCCGACGCTCCAGGGCGAGCATGAGGCCCAAGCGCAGGAAGTCCGGTGCGTCGACGAGCGACTTCGCCACGTTCGCCGCCATGCTCGTGACCCGCTCCAGCGGCGTGCCCGTCTCTTCCCCCGGCAGCTCGACGGCCGTGAGCCACGTCTCGAAGCTGCGCTCGATGACGGCGGCGATCAAATCGTCCTTGTCCTCGAAATGCCAGTAGATCGAGCTCGCGGGCAGCCCGCACTTGGCGCTGACTGCGGCGATCGAGGTGCCCTCGTACCCGCGCTCGCCGGCGATCTCCACCGCGGCGTCGAGGATCCGCTGGCGCGACTCCACCCCGTTGGCACGCTTCCTGCGCGCCACCTGCGGCCTGGTCATCGACTCCACCCTTCCTCATCCAGCCTTGACCTTGTCGTGCGCCCACTTTACCGTAGCGATTATTCCAATTGGAGCTAACGCTACAGCAAGAGCCGACGCAGTTCAGGGACGACAGTGAGGTGACCCGGTGAGTGGTGTCCGTGCCGGAGGCAGAGCCGAGGACGAGGCGTATGACGTAGCCGTGATCGGCTATGGGCCCACAGGAGTGACCGCGGCGAACCTGCTGGGGGCGACAGGCCTCAAAGTCGTCGTGCTCGAGCGCGACGCCGAGATCTTCTCCCGGGCACGGGCGATCTCCACGGACGAGGAGGTCATGCGGATCTGGCAGCGCGCCGGTCTGGCCGAGCGGCTGAAGCTGGACATGCTGGCCGAGCGGTCGCTGGACTTCGTCGACGCGCAGGGCCGTGCCTTCATCAGCGCGCACCCGAGCCCGCGCGGTCATGGTCATCCGCCGCAGATGTTCATCTACCAGCCGGCGCTGGAACAGGTCCTGCGAGAGGGGGTCGGTCGCTACCCGAACGTGGAGATCCTGCTGCGGCACGAGTGTCTGCGGCTGCGACAGGACGGCGACGGGGTCGAGCTCACGGTGGTGGGTGCCGACGATGCGGTACGACGGCTGCACGCCAAGTACGTCATCGCCGCCGACGGCGGCTCCAGCCTCACCCGTGCCCAGCTCAACATCGGCTACGAGGGCAAGACGTACGAGGACCGCTGGGTGGTCATCGACACCGAGATGCTCAAACCCTGGCCGGACCACGACCGGCTGCGCTTCCGCTGCGACCCGGACCGGCCGGCTGTGGACTGCCCCACCCCGCTCGGGCACCACCGCTGGGAGTTCCCGATCCTGCCGGGCGACGACGAGGAACACCTGACCACCGACGAGGCCATCTACGCGATGGTGTCCCGCTACGGCATCGACCGGGACCAGATCAAGCTCCTGCGCGCCACCGTCTACAGCCACCACGTCCGCTTCGCCGCCCGCTTCCGCATGGGCCGCGTCTTCCTCGCCGGCGACGCCGCCCACGCCATGCCGCCGTGGATCGGTCAGGGCATGGCCGCTGGCGTGCGCGACGCGGCCAACCTGTGCTGGAAGCTGGCCGCCGTACTGCGCGGCGAACTGCCCGAGACGGTGCTGGACAGCTACGAGGCCGAACGCAGGCCGCACGTCAGGGAGATCACCAAGCGTGCTGTGTTCGTCGGACGGATCATCACCGAACGGCGCCTGCCGGTGACCCGGATCCGGGACACCGCGCTGCGCGGCCTCAACCGCATACCGGGCTTCAGCAACTGGCTCCAGGATGCCAACTGGATACCTGTCGCCCACTACGCCGACGGTTTCCAGGCTCGCCCCCGCACCAAGGCGTCCGGGCACCAGATCCCCCAGCCATGGGTGACCGGCCCCGACGGTGAACGCGTACGGCTGGACGACGTACTCGGCGGGCGCTGGCTGCTCCTGCACGCCCGCTCGGCAGCGCCCCAGCCTGCGTGGGACCGCGCCGGTGTTCCCTCGCTGACCGTCATGCCCGCAGGCTCCGGGCCGGCCGAGGGGACGGTCGTCGACGGCGACGGCGTCCTGCTGCCCTGGATGGCCGAGCACCGCGTTGCCACCCTCGCCCTGCGCCCGGACGCCTACGTCTACGCCGCCGCACCCGCGGGCGCCCCTCTCCCGCCGCCTCCCGTCGGCTTCGCCCCGGCGCCGCACGCGACCGCCCCGACCGCCCTGTAAGGACCGCCATGACCACTCACACCGAACTGCCGTCGATGCAGATGTCCCTGCTCGACGTCGCCGGCAAGCAGATCTTCGTCGCGGAGACGGGAGAGGGCCCGCCCGTCCTGCTCCTGCACGGTGGCGGACCCGGTGCCTCCGGCGTCTCCAACTACGCCCGGAACATCGCCGAGTTGGCCAAGGAGTACCGGGTCATCGTCCCGGACCTGCCCGGCTACGGCCGCAGCACCAAGGGCGTCGACGGTGCCGACCCCTTCGGGTACCTCGCCGATGCGATCCGCGCTCTTCTCGACGAACTCGGCCTGGACAAGGCCCACTTCGTCGGCAACTCCTACGGTGGCGCCTGCGTGCTGCGCCTCGCCCTGGACACCCCCGACCGGGTCGACCGCATGGTCCTCATGGGCCCCGGCGGTATCGGCACCACGCGCGCGTTGCCCACGCCCGGCCTCAACAGCCTGCTCAACTACTACTCCGGGGACGGGCCCTCGCGGTTGAAGCTGGAGAAGTTCATCCGCAACTACCTCGTCTTCAACGCCGCCGACGTCCCAGAGCACGTGATCGACGCCCGCTACCGGGACAGCATCGACCCGGACGTCGTGGCCGCCCCGCCGCTGCGCCGCCCGTCCGGCCCGAACGCGCTGCGCACCCTGTGGAAGATGGACTTCACCCGCGACAGGCGCCTGGCCCGCCTACCCGTGCCCACCCTGGTGCTGTGGGGCGCGGCGGACAAGGTCAACCGGCCCGACGGCGGACGCATGCTGGCCGAGCGGATGCCCAACTGCGACCTGTACGAGGTCGCCAACACCGGACACTGGGTCCAGTTCGAACGAGCCGAGCTGTTCAACCGGCTGTGCGCCGACTTCCTGGCAGGCCGCCGATGAACGCCACCGCTTCGGTCTTCGGTGCCGTCCACCTGGGCTACCTCGTCATCGAGACCAACCGCTTCGCCGACTGGCGCCGCTTCGGCACCGAGGCCATCGGCATGCACCGTGACGACCTCGACTCCGGCACGATGCGGTTCCGGCTCGACGACCAGGAATGCCGCTTCCTGTTGCGGCGTGGACTCGCCGAGGATGTTGTCGCCGCAGGCTGGCACCTCGACGACCATACGACCTTCGAGCGGATCGAGGCCCGTATACGCGCCCACGGCGTCCCCGTTGTCGAAGGCACCGCGGAGGAGGCCGCCCTGCGGGGCGTCGAGCGCCTGCTGCGTTTCCCCGGTCCCAAGGGCATCACGCAGGAGATCTACACCACCCCGGTGAAGTCGGCTGTACCGCTGCGGATGCTCGCGTCCGGGTTCGTCACCGGCGACTCGGGCATGGGTCACGTCGCGGTCACGTCCACCAAGCCGGCTCAGCTACAGGGCTACTTCAGCACGGTCTTCGACGCTCGCCTGACCGACTACATCGACGAGACGATCAGCGGCGTCAAGCTCAAGATTCGCTTCCTGCGGGTCAACGAACGCCACCACTCCATCGCCATCGCCGCCGTCCGCGGCCTGCCGATCGACCCGATCCGCACCCGGGTTCAGCACCTGAACATCCAGGCCGCGACTCTCGACGACGTGGCGCAGAGCTACCAGCGGGTGTGCGACCTCGGCTTCGACATGGCGCTGTCCGTGGGCCAGCACACCAACGACAAGGAACTCTCCTACTACGCCCGTACCCCCTCGGGCTTCGAGTGGGAAGTCGGCTGGAACCCGATCGTCGTCGACGAGTCCACCTGGGAACCCACCACCCACCAGGGCATCAGCATCTGGGGCCACACCCCCGTCGGCCAGACCATCATCGACAAACTCGACCAGTTCCGGCTCGGCGCTCTCTCCCTCGGCCGCCCGGAGAACACCGTCCCGGCCCTCAGCGGCGCCGGAATCCCCGACGACTGACAGCGCCTCCCTCCGGGCGGGCGCTGGCCCCGTCCGGCGCCCGAGGCTCATTTCCCTTACGAATGCAAGTAGGAAGTTGCCCATGGCAACGTCTCTGGTTACGGGTTCGACCGTGGGTATCGGTGCCGCCTTCGCTCGGCGACTGGCGGCTGACGGCCACGACCTCGTCCTGATGGCACGCGACACGAAGCGGCTGCGTGAGCAGGCGACCGAGTTGCGCGACCGGCATGGCATCAAGACGGAGGTGCTGACGGCCGACCTGGCGACGGATGACGGCATCGAGGCCGTCGAGCGGCGTCTGGCCGACCGCGAGAAGCCGGTCGACCTGCTGGTCAACAACGCCGGCTTCGCCAACAGGGGCCCCTACCTCGACGTACCGGTGGCCGACGAATTGAAGTTGCTCAAGGTGCACTGCGAGGCGGTGCTACGGCTGACCTCGGCGGCGACCCTGGCGATGCGGGAGCGAGGCCGGGGCGGGGTCGTCAACCTGGCGTCGGTGGCGGCCTTCATGCCACGCGGGACTTACGGGGCGTCCAAGGCGTGGGTCGTGCAGTTCACTCAGGGCGCGGCGAAGGACCTGGCGGGTAGCGGCGTACGGCTGATGGCACTGTGCCCGGGCTTCGTGCGGACCGAGTTCCACCAGCGGGCCGAGAAGAGTACGGACAGCATCCCGAATTGGATGTGGCTCGACGCGGACAAGCTGGTCGCGGCGGCGCTGGCGGACCTGGCGCGCGGCAAGTCGCTGTCCATCCCAGACCCGCGGTACAAGGTGATGATGGGCGCCGTGAAGGTGCTGCCACGGGGGCTGCTCGGCGGGATCAGCTCGAAGACCGGGCGGAAGGACGGGCCGCGGTAGGCCGTCGCGGACAGCTGCGGCGAACGGAAATGGCCCCCCCTTCGGTGGGAGAAGGATGGCTGCGCAATCCGTTCAGGCTGGACGAGTCGGGCGGCGATGATCTTGCGCCCGCTGCCAGTCGCGGCATCTTGTCGCCAGCACGTCCGTCCGGAGCCAAACCCTAGCTCCAGGGGCAGGAGTTGCCAGGCTATGTCGCTGGGAGTACGTACAGGGTGCCCTGCAGACACAGCAGATCCGGCACCGGCCGCGTGCCCGGCAACTTCTGTGGCCAGGGCGGCAGCAGCGGCACGATCAGCGCCACAAGTCGTCGTCCATGATCCACGGCCGAGTACTCACAGCCTCCGGGGATTCCCCTTGCGCTTGACGTAGGGGAGCGCGTCGAGGACGTCGCGTAGTTCGACCGACGCCGGTTTTCCGATGGGCCTGCGGTCAAGCCGGGCCTTTCTTCAAGCTGTCAAAGTCGGCTCGATCAAGGCCCGTCGGGCGTCGGACAGGTCGCTCGGATACGGCTTCCGCTGAGGCAAGCGCGAAATGAACTTACCTGAACAGAACCAGATAAACGCGCACTTAACTAGCCGCTCGCCCGGGGGCTGTCCGCGGCTGGGCTTCTGGGCTGTCAACAACGGAACCACCGGCGGGGGCATGCCGGCCAGCACGATTACGATCCCCCGGATGCTGCCCCAGGGGAATCAGCTTGCGGCTTACCGGCAGCGGTGAGCCCCGGCCGGGGCTCTCTTCTCTGTCGCCCGCGATCAGGAGTTGCTCTCCGTCCGCGCCACCAGGTCGAGGGCGATGTCGGTGATCATGTCCTCTTGGCCGCCGACCATGCCCCGACGGCCGACCTCGACCAGGATGCTGCGGGTGTCCAGCCCGTAGCGGGCGGCGGCGGTCTCGGCGTGGCGCAGGAAGCTGGAGTACACGCCCGCGTAGCCGAGGCTGAGCGTCTCGCGGTCCACCCGCACCTCACGGTCCTGCAGCGGTCGTACGAGGTCGTCGGCGGCGTCCACGAGCGGGAACAGGTCGCAGGCGTGCTTCCAGCCCATCAGGTCGGCGACGGCGACGAACGCCTCCAGCGGGCAGTTGCCCGCCCCGGCGCCCTGTCCGGCGAGCGAGGCATCGACCCGTACGGCGCCGCTCTCCACGGCGACCACGCTGTTGGCGACGCCGAGGGCGAGGTTGTGGTGGGCGTGGATGCCGAGCTCGGTGGCAGGGTCGAGGACTTCGCGGTAGGCGCGGAAGCGGTCGCGGACGCCGTCCATGGTGAGGCGGCCGCCGGAGTCGGTGACGTAGACGCAGTGGGCGCCGTAGGACTCCATCAGCTTGGCTTGGCGGGCGAGTTCGGCCGGCTCGGCCATGTGGGACATCATCAGGAACCCGGCGACGTCCATGCCCAGGTCGCGGGCGGCGGCGATGTGCTGGGCGGCGATGTCGGCCTCGGTGCAGTGGGTGGCGACCCGTACCGAGCGGATGCCCAGGGTGTGGGCCTGCCTGAGGTCGTGCAGGGTGCCGATGCCGGGCAGCAGGAGGGTGGTGGGCACCGCGTGGTGCGTGACGTCGGTGACGGCCTCGATCCACTCCCAGTCGGTGTGGGCGCCGACGCCGTAGTTGATGCTGGAGCCGGAGAGTCCGTCGCCGTGGGCGATCTCGATGGCGGCCACGCCGGCGGAGTCCAGGGCGGCGGCGATGGCGCGCGCCTGGTCGACGGTGTAGCGGTGCCGGACGGCGTGCATGCCGTCCCGCAGGGTCACGTCCTGGACGTACAGACGGGTCATCGCGCGGCCCTCTCGGTGGAGCGGTGGGCGGCCATGCGTTCCGCGGTGCGCAGCGCGGCCGAGGTCATGATGTCCAGGTTCCCGGCGTAGGCCGGCAGGTAGTGGGCGGCCCCCTCGACCTCCAGGAAGACCGACACCTTCAGGGCCTCGTCGGTGCCGAGAGCGAGGGTGCGCAGCGGGTCGTCCGCCGCCACCCGGTCGAACTGCACCTTCTGCTTGAGCCGGTAGCCGGGCACGTACGCCTGGACACGGCCGACCATCTCCTCGATCGACCCCGTGACGGCCTCGGTGGCGCAGCCGGACACCAGGCAGTGCACCGTGTCCCGCATGATCAGCGGGGGTTCGGCCGGGTTGAGCACGATGATCGCCTTGCCGCGTGCGGCGCCGCCGACCTGCTCGACGGCGGAGGAGGTGGTCTCGGTGAACTCGTCGATGTTGGCCCGGGTGCCGGGTCCGGCCGAGCGGGAGGCTATGGACGCGACGATCTCCCCGTAGTGGACCGGGGTGACCGCGTTCACCGCGGCCACGATCGGGATGGTGGCCTGGCCGCCGCAGGTGACCATGTTGACGTTCGGGGCGTCGAGGTGGGCGTCGCCGTTGACCGGGGGCACCACGTAGGGGCCGATGGCCGCGGGGGTGAGGTCGACGAGAGTGCGGCCCAGCGGACGGAGCACGTCCTCGTGGTGGCGGTGGGCACCGGCCGAGGTCGCGTCGAAGACGATCTCGACGTCGGCGAACTCGTCCAGAGCCACCAGGCCCTCGACCCCGTCGTGGGTGGTGGCCACCTTCAGGCGGCGGGCGCGGGCCAGGCCGTCGGAGTCCGGGTCGATCCCGGCCATCGCTGCGATCTCCAGGCTCTCGGAGAGTCGCAAGATCTTGATCATGAGGTCGGTGCCGATGTTGCCGGAGCCGATGACGGCGACCTTGGTCCTGCTGCTCACTGGTCATCTCCTTCTGCCGTGCCCGTTGCCGCGGTTTCTTCGGCGAACCCGACGCGTACGGAGCCCAACTCGGAGATGTGGGCCTCGAAGTAGTCACCCGGGGTGGCGGGGGTCATCGGGCCCAGGGCCCCGGTCAGCACCAGGTCGCCCGCCCGTAGCGGGTCGCCGCGCTCCGCGAGGGCGGATGCCAGCCAGACCGCCGCGTTGAGCGGGCTGCCCAGACAGTCGGCGCCGGTGCCCTCCGAGACGGCCGACCCGTTGCGGGCCATGGTCATCGTCACGGCGCGGAGGTCGACCCCGGTGAGCGGCACGGGCGTGGCGCCCAGGACGTACAGACCGCAGGAAGCGTTGTCGGCGACCGTGTCGACGAGGGAGATGTCCCAGTCCACGATACGGCTGTCGACGATCTCCAGCGCGGGCAGCGCGAAGTCGACCGCTCGCAGGAGGTCGACGACCGTGCACTCCCGGTGCGGAAGATCGCGGCCGAGGACGAGAGCGACCTCGGCCTCCACCTTGGGCTGCAGCAGCCGCCCGACCGGCACCTCGCCGCCGTCCGGCACGGCCATGTCCGCGAACAGTGCGCCGAAGTCGGGCTGGTCCACGCCGAGTTGGCGCTGCACGGCAGGCGAGGTCAGGCCGATCTTGCGGCCGACGATCCGGCGGCCGGCGTCCAGCCCGCGCCGGACGTTCAGCTGCTGCACGGCGTACGCGGTCTCCAGGTCGCCGTTGTCGAGCAGGGTCCGCACCGGTGGGCAGGCGACCCCGGTGCGGGTGGCCTCCGCCAGCAGGTCGGCGGCCTTGACCACGGCCGGTGGAACGGCGTCCGAGCGGACGCCGTCGAGCACGGTCGACACGGGATACCTCCAGAGGGGGAGTGGTGGTCCGGGCACGGCTCCCGGTACAGACATCGATATAGACAGCACCCCGTCGATGGGACAACATCTGTTCCGTGACACGGAACATCGTCGGCGGCAGCATGCTGGAAAAGGCCACCTTCATCCTTGAATCCTTCAGTCCGAGCGGCGGGCCGTACCGGCTGTCGGAACTATCGGAGCGCACGGGCCTTCCCAAGCCGACAGTGCACCGGCTGGCGGCGGACCTGGTCCGGCTGGGCTGGCTGGAGCGCGCCGGCACCCAGTACCGGCTCGGCGCGAAGCTCTTCGAACTCGGTTCACTCGTCCCGCACCGGCTCGATCTGCGGGAGACCGCCCTGCCCTTCCTGCACGACCTGTTCGAGGCCACGCGCGAGACCGTCCACCTTGGCGTCCGCGAGGGACTGGATGTGGTCTACCTCGAACGTATCCACGGCCACGAGGCGCTGCAACTGCCCTCCCGCATCGGCGGCAGCCTGCCCCTGACCTGCACCGGCGTCGGCAAGGCCCTGCTCGCCTTCTCCGGCGCCGAGCTGACCGAGGAGGTGCTGTCACGCCCGTTGCCCAGCCTCACGCCGTACTCCATCACCGACCCGGCCCGCCTACGCATGGCCCTGGAGAAGACCCAGGTCTCCGGCCTCGCCTACGAGGAACAGGAGGCTGCCCTCGGCGTCAGCTGCATCGCTGCCCCCGTTTTCGCGGGCGACGCCACGGTCGCCGCACTCTCGGTGGCCGTCCCCCGTACCCGCTTCAGCCCCGCCCAACTCGCTCCCGCTGTACGGACGGCGGCCCTGGGCCTGTCCCGTGTGCTGCGCGGGGCCGGCTGATCGCAACACAGGTGCTGTCGCCTGTCGGTGCATACGCCCGGCGTCGAGCGGGGGGTGTGGGCTTCCCGGCACCGGGTGCCTTGCCGGTTGTGCCTGGACCGTGATGGCCGCCTCCAATACTTGCGCGGCGATGAGTAAACCCGTCCCGGTCGGATATGCCGACCTATGTGCATTGCGCGTAACATTTTCTGTTGTGACGAGCAACGTCGAGGCCTTCCTCTCCGAAGTTGCCCGAGGGCTCAAGCCTCGAGCGGATCAGCTGGTCGACGCGGTGGTGGACCTTATCCGCAGCGAGCTTCCCGAGCTGTGGAAATACGAGGACCTCGCCATTGCGGCGCCGGCGGCCGTATCCGCACATGTCGTCGCTGTGCTGGATCTCAACGAGCAGGGTCTCGACGTGACCAAGGTCGAGGCCCTGCCTGCTGGTATCGACGTTGCTCGCCGGTTCGCTCGGCACGGTGTGCCCATCAACAAGCTCCTGCGCAGCTACCGGCTCGGCCACGCCGGACTGCTTCAGCTGATCTGCGACGAGGCAGCCCGCCTCACCAATGACACGGAACTGATCAGCGCGACGGTGATCACACTGGGTGCGCAGAGTTTCGAGTACGTCGATCGCACCTCGGAACAGGCCGTCATGGCGTATCAGGAGGAACGCGACCGCTGGCTGCAGCGGCGGCTGATCCTGATCAACGAAGCTGGCGCGAGGATCGGAACCACGCTCGACATCACCCAGACTGCTCAGGAACTGGCAGACGTCAGTACCGACCACTTCGCTGATCTCGTCACCGTTGACCTGCTGGACTCCGCGTTCCGGGAAGAGGGCTGGGAGTCGGTGACCGTCCCGCCGGTACTTCGTCGGGTTGCTCAGCAGGCCGTGTGGGATGGCTGTGCGGAATCAGAGGGCGGTACAGGGTGGAAACACACCTACCCCGAGGGATCCGATCCGGCCCGCGCACTGGCCACCGGGCAGCCTCAGAGGCACCGCATCACGACGTCCGACATCCCCCGCTGGTTGGCTGCGTCCCCGGACCACAGACGTATCGGTCTCCACTCGATCCTTCTGGTGCCGCTACAGGCCCGTGGAACCACCTTGGGACTTGCTCAATTCATGCGTTACCGGACCACGGACCCCTTCGACGACGACGATCTGTTCCTGGCCAACGAGATCGCCTCCAGAGCAGCCGTTTCCATAGACAACGCTCGCCGCTACACCCACGAGCGCTTCACCGCACTCACCCTCCAGCGCAGCCTGCTGCAGCAGCAGGCGCCCGAACAACCGGCCGTCGACACGGCATGCCGCTACCTCCCCTGCGGATCCCGCGCAGGTGTGGGCGGAGACTGGTACGACGTGATCCCGCTCTCCGGAGCCCGCGTCGCCCTCGTCGTGGGGGACGTGGTTGGCCGCGGCCTCCATGCCTCCGCCACGATGGGCCGACTGCGGACGGCCGTCCGCGCTTTCGCCGACATCGACCTGATACCCGACGAACTGCTGACCCACCTGGACGACGTGGTCATCCGCCTCGAACGCGAGGAGGCACGAGGTACCGGCGAGATCAGCGCCACGTGTCTCTACGCGGTCTACGACCCGGTGTCCCGCCTGTGTTCCCTGGCCAGTGCCGGACACGTCCTGCCGGCGGTGGTGACTCCGTCGACGCCGCGCGGTGATGGCCCGGGGTTCCGCAACGTCGATTTCCCGCAGGTGCCGATCGGCCCGCCGCTGGGCCTGGGCGGGCTGCCATTCGAAACCGCCCAGTTCGAGGTGGAGGAAGGCAGCCTCCTGGTCCTGTTCACCGACGGCCTCATCGAGGACCGGGCCCGGGACGTGGACACCGGACTCGCACTGCTGCGCGGGGTCCTCGCGCGGGCGCCGACCTCGTTGGAGGACACCTGCGACGGACTACTGTCCGCGCTGCTTCCCAGCCGCCCCTCCGACGACGTCGCTCTCCTCATGGCGCGGACGCGGGCCCTTGACGCCGACCAGGTCGCCACCTGGGACCTCCGCGCTGACCCGGCTGTCGTCTCCGAAACCCGCAGGTTCGCAACCGAGCAGTTGTCCGCCTGGGGGCTGGAGGAGCTGGCGTTCACCACGGAGCTCATGGTCAGCGAGCTTGTGACCAACGCCATCCGCTACGGCAAACCCCCCATTCGGCTGCGGATGATCCGCCACGCCACTCTGACGTGCGAGGTCTCCGACAACAGCAGCACCGCCCCGCACCTGCGCCGTGCCCGCACCTTCGACGAGAACGGCCGTGGCCTGCTCCTGGTCGCCCAGCTCGCCGGGAACTGGGGCACGCGGCACACCCGCGACGGCAAAGTCATCTGGGCGGAGCAACAACTTCCGGCCGTCGGGATCCCCTTGCCCCAGCTGTGACCGCGCTGCCGACCTGCCTGGACCGAGGCGCTTCAGCGTGCCGACTACCTGGGGAACGGTCGCCGCCGTCGGCGCCCGTCACACTAGCCGCCGTGCGTGCGCAGCTGATGTTCGTAGGCGAAGATTACGACCTGCACACGGTCGCGGAGCTGCAGTTTGGTGAGGATGCGGGTGATGTGGGTCTTGACGGTGGCCTCTGTGAGGAAGAGACGTTCGGCGATCTCGGCGTTCGACAGGCCGGCGGCGATGAGGTGGAACACGTCCCTTTCGCGGGCCGTCAGCCGGGCGAAGAGGGCGCCCGCGTCGTCGGCGCGGGGCCACGGGGCGATCTGGGCGAAGCGGTCGACGAGACCGCGGGTGATGCGCGGGGTGAGGACGGCGTCGCCGGAGGCCACGGCCCGGATCGCCGTCTGCAGCACGGCCGGGACGACGTCCTTGAGGAGGAACCCGCAGGCTCCGGCGCGGAGGCCTTCGAAAGCGTATTCGTCGAGGTCGAAAGTGGTGAGGATGAGAACACGGCAGGCCGTACGGCAGGTGATGTGCCGGGTCGCTTCGATGCCGTCCATGACCGGCATGCGTACGTCCATGAGAACCACGTCCGGCAGCGTGCGTCGCGCGAGGTCGACCGCTTCCTCGCCGTTGGCGGCTTCGCCGAGGACGATGATGTCCGGCATCGTGTCGAGGAGGCTGCGGAAGGCCATGCGGACGAGTGCCTGATCGTCGGCGAGGAGGACCGAGACCGTCATCGTGGTTCCCCCAGCTTCAGCTCGCCGGAGACCACCCACCCGGACGGGGTGGGCCCCGCCCGGAGATCGCCGTCGAACATCGCGACCCGTTCCCGCATCCCGGTCAGCCCGTTGCCCGCACCTTTTCCGGCGCCGGCTCCACGGGTCGGCCTGCCGTCGTCGGTGACACTGAAGCCGATCAGGTCCCCATCGCAGTGCAGGACGACATCCACCTTCGACGCGTCCCGGGCATGCTTGACGACATTCGTGAGTGACTCCTGCAGGATCCGGTAGACCGTCGTCTGCGCCGCCGCGCTCAGAGTCTCCCGGCTGCCGGTCTCAGTCAGCCGGACGTCCAGGCCGGTGCCGCGGGTCTCATCCACCAAGGCCTTCAGCGAGCCGAGGTCCGGCTGAGGGGCCCGATCGCCACCGTCGTCCGCCCGCAGGACGCCGAGGAGCCGACGCATTCCGGTGAGAGACTGCCGACCTGTCGACGCCGCCTGGAGCATCTTCCCGCGGGCGCCCTCAGGATCGGTCGCCGTGGTCGCGGCCGCCGCTTCGGCGAGAGCGACGACGACCACCAGCCCGTGGGCGACGATGTCGTGCATCTCCCGCGCGATCCGTGTGCGCTCGGCCGCCGCCGCGAGCTGCGCCTCCTGGGCGCGCTCCTGCTCCAGTCGTTGCGCACGGTCCTCGATGGACGCGAGGTAGCGGCGCTGGGCCCGCACGGTGGTGCCGAGAAAGAACGCCGCGGCGGCCAGCCCGCTGAGGATGACAAAGGCGTCATTGACGCTGGCAGCCGGGGCGAACCGTACCGACACCAGGACGACACCGAGCTCGACGGCCGCCGCGGCGCCGAGCGAGTGCCGAAGATCGCGATGGGCGGCGACAGCGTAGAGCGCGACGAGTACCGCGAACTCGGAGAACGAGACCGTGCCGAGCGCCCAGGTCGCCATCGCCACGGCCCAGCAGAACCAGAACACGACGACGGGAGCCCGCCGGCGCAGCACGAGGGGACAGCTCACCGTGACCGCCAGCACCCAGTTCAGCAATCCCGACCGGTTGTAGAGCAGCTCGTGCGATGCGGCGACGGTGCACAGGACGGGCGGCCCGAGGAGCAGCACGAGGGACAGGGACGGGCGGGCCCGGGACGGTCGGGATGCCGGCGGGAAGTGCTTCACCCCGCCGACATTACGGAAGGGCGCTCCCGGCGGCGTCAACCGAAGGTCTTACATCCGACGGAAAGTGACCACCATCGTTGGATGCGCCGGTCCCGGTGGCGCTTCTAGCTTCGCGATATGAGAACACGACCAGCAACGATGGCCATGAAGGTGCCGGAGATCGCCCTCACCTTCTGGATCGCGAAACTGTGCACCACCGGATTCGGCGAGTCTTTCTCGGACTACGTCTTCTTCAACGACTACCTCGGACAGCATCTGGCCATGCTCATGGGCCTCGGGCTGCTCCTCGTATGCCTGGCCGTGCAGATCACCACCACGAAGTACATCCCCTGGGTCTACTGGCTCGCGGTAACGGCTGTGAGTATCTTCGGCACGATGTCGGCGGACTTTCTGAACAAGGATCTGGGGATGCCGCTGTACGTCTCCACGCTGATGCTGGTGGCCGTCCAGGTCGCCGTCTTCGCCGCCTGGTATGCGACACAGCGCACCCTGGACGTGCACAGCATCAACAACCGTCTGCGGGAGCTGTTTTACTGGCTGACCGTCCTGTGCACCTTCGCTCTGGGAACAGCCGCAGGTGATTTCGCGGCCGTCACCCTGGGCCTCGGCACCTTGGCCTCGTCCTTCGTCTTCCTCGGGATCATCATGGTCCCGGCAGCCGGCTATCGCTGGTTCCGTCTCAACGAAGTCCTGGCTTTCTGGTTCGCCTACACCATCACCCGCCCCCTGGGCGCCTCCGTCGCGGACTGGCTCTCCGTACCTGCCCCTTATGGGGACGGACTTCAATGGGGGACAGGGCCCATCAGTCTGCTCCTCGGGATTCTTCTTGTGGGAGTCATTGCAGTGATCGAATCACGACACCGCCGATCCAGCCCCTCGAAAGCAGCACCCCTGGAGGCGACCGCTCAGAACCGTTGACCAAAGCCGGGCGTGAGTCCCCGCCAAGCCGCTGACGGGGACTCGAGGCCGGTGCCGTGCGGTCTGTTCGAGGTCCGGCCCCTCGCCGCCGGGCCGGGCTCGCGTACTGCGGGGACTCGTTGTACGTGTCGGATGAGCTTCTCGCCGGACCTGGTCTCTGGTCGCCTCGAACCTCCAGTCCTGGATAACGCGAAGGTCCCGCGTGCCAGAATGGATGAGCCATTCGTTCTGTTCTGTCGATCGTCTTGTTCTGCCGTTCTCCGCATGATCCGTTGAGGTTGTCCGTGACCAAGCCCGTTGCCCGCGTGCCGCAGCGACGTAACGCGCGGTCCAACCGGGCGCGCATCCTGGCCACGGCCCGCCGGGAGCTCGGGAAGAACCCGGACATCACGTTGGAGGAGCTGGCGCGGGCCTCCGGTGTCGTGCGACGCACCCTCTTCGGGCACTTTCCCGGACGGACGGCGCTGCTTGAGGCGCTTTCCCAGGAAGCCGCCGAGACCCTCCGGGACGCGGTTGCTGCCGGAGTGAAGCCGACGGAGCCTGCTGAGCGTGCTCTCGCATACTTCTCGTTGTCGATGTGGCCCGTAGGGGACCGCTACCGGATGCTTCTGGCGCTGGCCCGGCACGACCTGGGCACGGAACGGGTCGCCGAGATCCTGGCACCGGCCCGCGACGCGGTGACCGCCGTTCTCGAGCGGGGACAGCGGGACGGTGTCTTCCACGGCCATGTGCCGCCATCCGTACTCAGCGCCGGACTGGAGGCGATGACGGTCGCGCTGCTGGAGCAGGTCAATAGCGGAGCACTGGAAGACGACGGCACCCGGGTCACCGTCGTCACGCTCGTCGCGGCCGGTGTGCCGGCGGAGCGGGCGCGTGGCGTGGTCGACGATGTAGCCGCCACGTTCGTAGCGGTGACCGCCGGCGACTGAGTTTCCGGCACACCTGTCGATGCGGGTTCAGCAGGAGGGAAGTCCACCGGCTTGGACCGGACCGCGCGCAGCCGAGCGTTGTCGCCACGCCCGGCCGGAGGCGACGCTCAAGCGATGACGGTGTCAAGGACGTCGAGGTTCGGCAGGTCCAGCGAGCAGATTCGTTCGGCCTCGGCGGCGGGGATGCCGAACTGCCGGAGAAGCCCGCGGACGACCAGGTCCGATGACTTGGCGTCGTCACGGTCGGGCTGTTCGTGCAGCAGCGCGCCCAGTGCCAGCGTGGCGCCCGCCGTCACCGCCAGCGCGAGATCCAGATCCTCCACATCGAAGCGCCCTGCGTTCACCGCGGCGCTGATGTCGTGGAACGCCCGCGGCGCCAGGCCGCGGTCGGAGCGAGCCAGCTCGAGTCCATGGTTCAGGAGGATCCGGCTCAGTTCCGGGTGACGGCGATGCAGGCGGCCGGTCAGGCGGAAGCTCTGGGCGTACGCGACCGCGGGGTCGTCGATGTCCGCGGTGAGGCGGTCCATCAGGGTGCCCCACCACTCCAGCGCCTCTTCGATCGCGGCGCGGAAGAGTTCGTCCTTGCTGTCGAAGTGGTTGTAGAAGGAACCGACTCCGACGTCGGCGAGTTCGGTGATCTCCAGGATGGGAACGTCCATCCGTCCTTCGGCCAGTAGACGCTGGGCCGCGCGCACCAGAGCGGTCCGGGTCCGCGCTCTCCGTCGGTCGACCCGCCGGGGTGCGGTCTTCTCCGCAACGGTCTTGTCGGCCATCGCATCCTCCATCCGACCCGCACTTGCTTCCCCCCGCACTCTAGCCGCCCTCCCCACTTCTTGAGGATTTCTTCAGTTCTCTTGACTGACGTTGTCTTCGGAAGTGAATATTTCTTCAGGAGGTGGTGACCATGGCTGCTCACCCCAGCGCCGGACTCGGCACGCACGACGGCCATCACGGGACGCACAGCGGCTTGCATTCCGAGCAGGGTGCACTGCCCGGAGAGCATCCGGGCCGGGCGGCGAACCCCGTGATCAAGGTCCGCGACATCGCGTGGCTGGAGTTCCTCAAGCCCGATCTGGCCCGCGCCGAAGCCTTCGCCGGGGCATTCGGCTTCATAGCGTCCTACCGTGAGGCCCATGAACTGCATCTGCGAGGAACGCAGGCGGGAGCGCCGTGCGTGATCATCCGCAAGGGCGCCAGATCTCGGTTCCTCGGCCCGGCCTTCCGGGCCGCCGACACCCGTGACCTACTGCGGCTGGCCGGCGCCACCAGCACTCGGGTGAACCCGCTGCCCCAGACCCTGGGCGGGTCCGTCGTGGACCTGCTCGACCCCAGCGGAATACGGGTCCGCGTCGTCGCCGGCACCGACGACCTTCCCGCCCTGCCGGGGCAGGAGCCGCGGCGACTGAACTTCGGCGGCGATATCGCCCGGGTCAACGTCACCCAGCGGCCGCCACGGGAGCCGGCCGGCGTACGTCGCCTCGGTCACGTCGTCCTGCAGACGACCAGCTACCTGCGCACGCTGACCTGGTACCTGGAGCACCTCGGCCTGATCGTCAGCGACTTCCTGTACTACGAGGGCCAGCGCGATCGGGGCCCCACCATGAGCTTCATGCGCTGCGACCGCGGCAGGACGTTGACCGACCACCACACCCTGGCCCTGACACTGGGGCCCTCCAACCGGTACGTGCACTCGGCGTACGAGGTGACCGACCTCGACGCGCTGGCCGCGGGCGGACAGTACCTGCTCGACGAGGGCTACAGCCGCTCGTGGGGCATCGGTCGGCACATCCTCGGAAGCCAGATCTTCGACTACTGGCGCGACCCCGACGGTTTTCTCGTCGAGCACTTCACCGACAGTGACATGTTCGACTCCACCCTGGAACCCGGCTGGGCACCCATGACAGCTTCCGGCCTGGCGCAGTGGGGGCCGTCGGCCACCAAGGACTTTCTGGGCATCGCACCCGGCCGCGCCATCCTGAACGAGCTGCGCTCGATCCTGACCGCTCTCCGATCCGACGGCAACGAGTTCGACCTCGAGCGCCTGCGTGGCCTGCTGAAAGTGGCTTCCTCATGAGTATCTCCGTCCTCCGTACCGCCGACGCGTGGTGGGTCGCACTGGACGAGTACCGCGCTGTCCCGGTCGACACCACCGCGACCACGACCGCCGAACTACTCGATGATGTGGTCGCGGTCCACATGGCCCTGGCCTCGGCTCGCTCGGGCACCCTGCCGACGGAGTCACGCCGCATCGCCGAACTCCCGTTGGTCTCGCCGGTGACCACACCGTGCCGGGTGGTCGCGCAGATGACCAACTTCGTCTCCCACGTGCGCGATTCGGGCATGGATCCCGAGACCGTCCCGCTGACCTTCTTCCGCAAGACCTCGGGGTCGATCAGCGGACCGTTCGACGAGATCGTGAAGCCCGCCCACGTCCGCTTCCTCGACTACGAGATCGAGCTCGGCCTGGTCATCGGACGCCCCCTCGACGTCGGCACCACCGTGACCGCCGTCAGCTGGAAGGACCACATAGCCGGTCTGGTCATCACCAACGACATTTCCGCACGCGATGTACAGCTGCCCAAGACCCAGTTCTACGAGGCCAAGTCCTACCCGACCTTCACCCCGGTCGGCCCCGCCCTCGTGCTGCTCGACGCCGACGAGCTCGACCGCCTCTCCAAGCTGAGGCTCGTTCTAAATGTCAATGGCGAGGTCCGCCAGAGCAGCGACCTGACCGACATGATCTACAGCCCGTTGCAGGCCCTGCAGGAACTCTCTCGCTTCCAGGCTCTTGCCACCGGCGACCTCATCCTCACCGGCACGCCCGGTGGTACGGCCCTCAAGGCGCCGCCCAAGCCGGTGGAGATCATCGGCGCCCTCCTGCCCCCGGCGATGAAGTGGAAGGCGTTCTTCAACTCCCAGGCGAAGAACGAGAGGTACCTCCATGACGGGGATGTGCTGGAGCTGTCCATCCGTACGCCCGACGGAGCCATCGACCTCGGCGTGCAGCAGAACAAGGTGAGGTTCTCTTGACCACCAGCACCGACACCGGCACGACGTGGCCGAGCTACGACCGCCCCGAAGACCTGGCCGACATCGAGGCCACGCCGCTGGCCGAACGCGGGCTGCCCAGTACCTCGTACGAGCTGCTGCGGCGCGCGGCCGAGCAGTGGCCCGAGCGGACCGCGCTCACCGTCCTCCCCGACGCCGCCTCCTGGCGCACGCCCAGGAACCGCACGTACGCGGAGCTTCTCGCCGACGTGCACCAGGCGGCCAACGCCCTGCACCGACTCGGTGTGCGTCGCCGCGACACCGTCGCGCTGCTCTCCCCGAACTGCGACGAGCTCATCACCGCACTCCTGGCCGCCCAGCTCGCCGGCATCGTCACCCCCGTCAACCCGGCACTCGCCCATGACCATGTCGCCGAACTGATCCGCCGGTCCGGCGCCCGCGTGCTCATCACGGCGT
This sequence comes from Streptomyces sp. NPDC028289, assembly GCF_055565975.1. NCBI lineage: Bacteria > Bacillati > Actinomycetota > Actinomycetes > Kitasatosporales > Streptomycetaceae > Streptomyces > Streptomyces sp. NPDC028289. The sequence goes on from NZ_JBVHTI010000011.1 coordinate 313,916, forward strand.
CCCCGGAGCTGGACCCGGAGGCGTTCGCCACCAGCACCGAGCTGGCCCGGGACGGCCTGGTGGACCATGTGCTCGTCCTGCGTCCCACCGTTGCCGAGCGAGCCCCGTTGCCAGCGGCGGAGCGCGCCACTGTGACCTACCTCGCCGACATCGCCGCACACTCCCTGCGGGACCGGTTCCTCGGCGAGCTGCCCACCGCCACCGACCTGGCGTCCTTCTTCCACACGGGCGGCACGACCGGAGTACCGAAACTCGCGGCGCACACGCACACCAACGAGATCACCGATGCCTGGATGATCGCGGCCAACTCCACCCTTGACGAGGACTCAGTGGTCTTCGCCGCCCTGCCGCTCTTCCACGTCAACGCGCTGGTCATCACCCTGCTGGCACCACTGCTGCGCGGCCAGCAGGTAGTTTGGGCGGGGTCGTTGGGCTACCGCGACCTCACTCTGTACGCGGAGTTCTGGCGCATCGTCGAGCACTATCGGATCGGCACGATGAGTGCCGTACCCACCGTGTACACGGTGCTGGGCACCTGCCCGGTCGGCGGAGCGGACATCAGCTCGATGCGCTGTGCGATGGTCGGCGCCTCCGCGCTGCCTGAGGGTGTGCGCACCGACTTCGAGACGGCGACAGGGATTCCGTTGGTCGAGGGGTACGGCCTGACCGAGGCGACCTGCGTCAGTGTCCGCGGTTTTCTGGAGGTCCGCCGGCCCGGCTCGGTCGGACAACGGCTGCCGTACCAGCAGATCAAGATCATGGATATGGAGACAGGCGCGGAGCTGTCGGCCGGCGAGATCGGTGCCATTTTCATCAGCGGCCCCACCGTCTTCCCCGGCTACGTCGAGGGCCGCGACCATGACGGCTACCGGATCGGCGGCCGGGGCAAGGTGGTCGACGGCTGGCTGGACACCGGTGACCTCGGCCATGTCGACGAGGACGGCTTCCTCTACCTCACCGGACGCGCGAAGGACCTCATCATCCGAGGGGGTCACAACATCGACCCCCGAGTGATCGAGGACGCGCTGCTCTCCCATCCCGCGGTCACGGGTGCGCTGGCCGTCGGGCAGCCGGACCAGCGGGCGGGAGAGGTACCGGTGGCTTACGTGACTCTCGCCCACGGCATGGTCAGCGAGGACGAACTTCGCGCCTGGGCCAGGGCGCACGCCAGCGAGGCGGCCGCTGTCCCCAAGGCCGTCCGCGTCGTCGCCGCGTTGCCCGTGACCGCGGTCGGCAAGCCGTACAAGCTTCCGCTGCGTGCCGACGCCACCCGCCGTGTGCTGAGCGATGCCCTCGCCGACATCCACGACGTCGAGGAGATCAGCGTCGAAGCCGACTCCGGGTCGGTTGAGGCCATCGTGTGGCTGCGTTCCTCGGCGTCGGCCGACACCACCGCGGAAGTGGAAGGCCGGGTCGGCAAGTTCACCGTGCCATGCCGGATCCTGCAACGGAAACCGAAGGACGACTGACATGATCGCGCTCTTCGTCCTCACCTCGATCCTGGCCGTGTGGTTCGTGCTGCTGGGTGCCGGAAAGGTCCTCGGCCTTCCTGCGATGGCCGAGCGGGCCGCCCACGTGGGGTTCACCGTCGGTGGCTACCGCATCATCGGCCTTCTCGAACTCGCCGGTGTGCTCGGCCTGTTCGTCGGATGGACGGTCACCGGCGTAGGCGTCGCCGCTGCGGCCGGATTCCTGCTACTGCTCACCGGTGCTGCCCTGGCACATCTGCGTGCCGGAGACCGACCTCCTGCGCTGGTACCGGTGATCGTCTCGGCCGCCCTGGTGGCGGGCTACCTGACCGTTCTCCTCTAGACCACAGCCCTGGTCAACTTCTGTACAGAGCCGCACAAGAAATGAGTCGCAAGATGGCCAAGCAGACAACCCCGGGACGGCGGCAAGGACCGAGAGCTGCGGTGCTAGAAACCACGTCGGTGCTGGTGATCGGCGCGGGGCCGGTCGGCCTCACACTGGCCATGGAACTGGAACACCACGGCGTGGACGCATTGCTCGTGGAGCGCAATGCCTCGACCACCCGGCACCCGAAGATGGATGTCACCAACGGGCGAAGCATGGAGCTGTACCGCCGCCTGGGTGTCGCCGACGACTTGCGCAAGATCGCCATCCCGGCCGATCACCGCACCAAGGTCACATGGGCGACCGACGCGGTGGGCTGGGAACTCGCCTCGTTCGAGTACGGCAGCGTCGAGGAGACGCGTAAGGCGATCCGCGAGCGCAACGACGGCACCCTCCCACTCGAACCGTGGATGCGGGTGTCCCAGGTGGTCCTCGAACCGGCGCTGCGGGACCTGCTGAAGGCACGGTCCCAGCACGTGAAGGTGGAGTACGGCTGGGCACTGGAGAGCTTCGAGGAAGACACCGAGGGCGTCACGGCCGAGCTGGTCTCCGCGGACGGCGGCCGCCGGCGCACGGTTCGCGCGCAGTACCTGGCCGGATGCGACGGCGCCGGCAGCCGCACCCGCGCACAGCTCGGCATCGGCCTGGACGAGATCGACCTGCGGCGGACGCTCATCAAGGAGCTGGGGCTTCCCAGGACAGTGGCGACGATGGCGCGGGCCTACAAAGCCACCCGGGAACGGCCCATGGACGGTCGGTTCTACCTGGTGCACTTCACCACGCCCGACACAGATGTCTTCCGCCGTTTCGGCAACGTGTGGCACCTCCAGTCCCCAGAGGGATGGACGCTGATCTCACAGAACGACGGTGACACCTTTACCCTCCACGCGCCTCTGGGGGTCGGAACCGACGCCGACAGCATCGATCCCCGGGAGTTCGTCTACGACCGCGTCGGTCGCAGGTTCGAAATGCACGTCCTGGTCGCCAACGCCTGGAGGCCGAGGCTCACCGTCGCCGACTCCTATGGTCGCGGCCGGGTCTGGCTCGCCGGGGACGCCGTCCACCAGGTGCCCCCCACCGGCGGTTACGGCATGAACACCGGCGTCGGCGACGCCGCCGGACTCGGCTGGGCGCTGGCCGCGGTAGTCCAGGGGTGGGGGACGCCCGGACTGCTGCATGCCTACGAGCACGAGCGCCGGGCTGTGGCGCTGCGCAACCGTGCGGCCGCCGTCCGGCACAGCGTCGTCCGGGGAGCGGTGAAGGCGGCCTACCGGACCGCAGCGCGCAGCGAACGGTGGCTCGGGACACGCGCCCGCCAAAGGCTCGGTCGTGAGATCAGCGACCTGGGAAACCTGGAGAACGAGGCCCTCGGCATCGAACTCGGCTATCGCTACGACACCTCGCCCGCGGTGTGTCACGAAGCCGGTGGCCAGGCTCCGCCTCAGACGACGGCTGAGTACACGCCGAGCACCTGGCCGGGCGCCAGACCACCGAGCGTGCTTCTGCAGGACGGCCGTGCCCTGTTCGACCTCTTCCACCGTGGGTTCACCCTGCTGCGATTCGCCGACCACGACGTCAGTGCCTTCACCGACGCCGCCGCCGCACGAGACGTCCCTCTCGGGGTCGTCGACGTACGCGACGGACACGCCCGTGCCCTGTACGAGCGGGACCTGGTCCTCGTCCGCCCCGACCAGCACGTCGTCTGGCGCGGAGACGCTCCACCCGCGGAGCCCCTTCGTGTGATTGACCGTATCCGGGGAGTCCACAGCTGAGCCGCTGCATCAGAAAGACATCAACGGCCTCGCCCGAGAGTCATCCCGGGCGTGTCAGCGTTCTTGTGCAAGTACTTGGTTTTCATCCGGCGCCGATGACGCGGCGACGTCGGTCGACCCGGTGAAGTTCACCGCCCGTACCTTGGGGTCGGCGCGGCAGCCCGGCGTCGCGCAGCACGTCGGCGATGAACGGCCCGCAGGCCCGCAAAGCTTCTTCGCTGGGCTTGAGGAGCACCGTGTGGCCAGCCGCCAGCGGCGCGGCGACCGGGCGGACGCCGTTCAGGAAAGAGACACGACGGACAGGACGATGCCGAGAAATCGGCGGTTCATGAATGGGGCGAAGACTGATTCGGCGAGCGCCTCGGGCGTGTTGCAGAGGTCGTTCTGCTGTCGGTCCGGTCGCTGGGCAGATGGTTACGTTTCGCCACCCTGCCTACCTACCGTGCGGCCCAAGGCCTGCTGCCGCACGCGGGATGCCTCGCGCTGAACGCCGCATCAGGGGCCCGATGTGCGCTCCGCTGTCGTCCGTTTCCGCAAAGTGGAGCTGCACTTCGCGGCCACCCGCAGCGCGGTCGACTACGCCAGGCGCGTAGCGGGAACCCATCTGGTGCTTCTGGCCGTGAGGTGCTGAGCACTGCCTCTGGGGGAGAGCAGGCGTCTGTGGGACGCCGGGTCCGTTCCTACGCCGGATTACGACGGTCGCTCCCGGATGGGCCGTCGTATTCTCCGGTTCACGCTCCACACCAGCGTTGCCGCCGGAGGTCCACGGCGGATCATGCGGCACATGTTCTTCGCCCACCGGAGAATGCCTGGTCAGCCGCTGGGCGGAGGCAATTGTTTGCCCCACGTCCGGCGTTGCCGAACAACTCCTCGCGCAACAGGATCTGACCTCATCCCTTGGAGCACCCCCGCACGAGTGCCCATTCCTCCCGGCTGTGACAAGGAGTTGCCGCTGTGCAGTCCATAATCCGCATGAGCCCGATGCTTCGCAGAGGGCCGACCAAGATCTCCCTGTGGAAGACGGCCTTGATCGCCATCCTGGCCCTCGCCCTGACCTCCGCCGTGCTCGGCCCGACGATGCCCACGCACAGGGCCACGCTGCACAAGGTCTCGATCACACAGCTCTGCGACCAGTCCGCCGACTCCATCGAGGCGTCCTACGGCGTACAGCCCCCGGGCAAGCCCGGGCCGTCGGCCCAGACAGGCCCTGCCACTGTCACTGTCCAGCAGGCCGCGGCCCCCCGCACGCTCACCGTCCAGCAGGCCGCGGCCCTGGGCACCGTCCGGCAGAAGGCGGTCGCCGACTGCAGGGGCAAGCTTGGCGCGCAGCAGACGGTGTGGTCCTACATCAGCGCTCGGGCGGTCGAGATCGCGGTGGACGCGACCATTACCGTCCTGGCCAGCACCATCATCTGCTACCTCGCTCCGGCCGCCTGCAAGTGGGGCGTCCGCGTCGCCGCGTTCCTCGGCGGTTTCGTCGGGTCCTTCGTCTTCCAGTACCTGACCGACGGAACCGTCGACTGGAAGACCGCCGGCTACGCCCTGCTGGACGCGATGGTCTCGATGCTGACATTCTCCGGGCTGGACTCGCTTTCGGAGCACTACATCGAGCAGGGTGTGACGTCCACGCTGGGCGAGGCTGGCAAGGCCGTGACGTCCGTGGGGAACCGGATCGGCGGTCTCGGCTCCGGCTTCATCACCTACATGCAGAACGCGGCGGATTGGATCAACAGCAACGTCCTCGTGGCGGCCGGTTGGTGGAGCCCGGTGGCAGGCATCGGCTACACCGGCGGTGGCTCCGTCCGTCCCGCCACCGCCGACGGCCACGGCTCCGTCGTGCAGGCTGCCGCCACAACGAAGTCGGCCACCAATGTCGAGATCCGTGCGGTGGACGACTCCCGTCACACCGGTTACGACCACACGGATCTGCACTCCGGCAGCGGCAGCAACGAGTACTACACGTGGACCATCACCAAGCTGGGGTACACCAACAGCGACGGCGCCATCGCCTACGCGATCTCCCAGGGCAACCAGTGCCTCAACGCCGCGGGCAGCTACAGCAAGGTCGAACTGGCCACCTGCGACTACGCGACCAACTCGCACCAGGTGTTCTTCATGGACGGCGACGAGTTGATGGCCTACAACGGCGAGTGCATGGACGAAGGCGCCGACGGCAACCGCTGGCTGGCCGACTGCGACGGCCTGAACTACGAGACCTTCGCCGCCCAAGGCGACAAGGACGACCAGTTCATCGTCACTCCGCCCATCGACGGAACCGTCTACCCCGACACCATCACCAACTGGCAGAACGACCTGAGCATCTACGAGAACGCCTGACCGGCACATAGCGTTCTGACCCCATGAAGCCGAGGGCCGGTGACGGATGTCACCGGCCCTCGGCCCATCCGGCTCTTGCGATCACCCATCGCCGTCGCTGATAGTGCCGAGAATGTGAAGAAACCGTCAGCCATGAAGGGTTCGTCATGGGAAGGCCCGAACGGGTGATCGATCCCGCTGCGGGGCCGGTCCAACGTCTCGCTCACGAACTCCGTGCGCTTCGCAAGCGCGCGGGAAATCCCTCCTACCGGGCCATGGCCGAGCGTGGCGAGTTCTCCGTGACGACGCTGTCCCAGGCGGCGGCCGGCACCCGTCTGCCCTCACTGGCCGTGGTGCTGGCGTACGCCGAGGTCTGCGGCGCCGATCCCGAGGAATGGGAACAGCGGTGGAAGGCGGCGGCAGACGCGCTCGCGGGCGTGCCGGAGGCCGCACACCAGGACCGGGAGAGCCAGGCGCCCTACCGGGGCCTGGCGCGCTACGAGCCGCAGGACCGCGCCGGGTTCTTCGGCCGGGAGCGCTTCGTGAAGGACGCCCTCGTGCTCGTGCGGGAGAACCGCTTCGCTGCCCTGCTCGGCGCCTCCGGCAGCGGCAAGTCCTCACTCCTGCGCGCGGGCCTCGTCCCTCGCCTCCAGGAACTCGCGCAGGAGGCGGCCACGCCCGCCGCGATCAGGATTCTCACGCCGGGAGAACGTCCTGTCTCCCGCTACGGCCACCTCTTGACACCCAAAGCGGATGAACCGGATAGCTGGGTGATCGTGGACCAGTTCGAGGAACTGTTCACCCTGTGCCCGGACCAACAGGAACGAACACGCTTCATCGACCTGCTGCTCACCGCGCGGGAGCCGGAATCCCGACTGCACGCGGTGATCGCCATGCGCGCCGACTTCTATGCGCGGTGTGCCGAGCACCCCGGGCTCGCCGACGCACTGAGTCGCTCCGGCCTGCTCATGGGACCGATGAGCACCCTGGAACTGCAGGAAGCGGTCACCCGACCGGCCGCCGCCGCGGGGCTGCGCGTCGAACGGGAGCTGACCGCCCGCATCGTCGAGGAGGTCGTCGACCGTCCCGGCGCCCTGCCGATGTTCTCGCACGCACTTCTGGAGACCTGGAGGCGGCGGCGCGGGTGCGTGCTCACTCTGGAGGCGTACGAGGCGGCCGGAGGCATCACCGGGGCCATCGCCGCCACAGCCGAGAGTGTGTACGGGCAGCTTTCCACCGGCCAGGCGGGCGCCGCCCGCCGCCTGATGCTGCGGCTGATCGTCCCGGGTGACGGCACTCCCGACACCAGCCGTCCCGCCCGCCGGACCGAACTGGACGCATGGCACTGCCCCGAGCTGGACACGGCGGTCGAGCGGCTGGCCGCCGCCCGTTTGCTCACCATCGACGGCGACACGGTGCAACTGGCGCACGAGGCCCTGATCACCGGCTGGCCCCGACTGCAACGCTGGATCGACGAGGACCGTGAGCGGCTCAGCCTGCGCCGGCGGCTCACCGATGCCGCACGGACGTGGCACGACATGGGACGCGACCCAGGCGCCCTGTACACGGGGGACCAGCTGGAGCCGGTCGCGAAGATCCTTCTGCCGTCTGACCGGGACCACGACCTCTGTCCGGTCGAGAAGGCCTATCTCACCGCAGCCCTCGATGCCCGCGCGGCTGAGCAACGCACCACCGCCCGTGCCAGGACGCGGACACGGCGCCTGGTCGCCGCATTCTCAGCCATGCTGGCGATCGCCCTGATCGTCAGCATGGTCGCCTGGCAACAGCACCTCACCACTGAACGGGATAAGAGCGCGGCCACCGCCGTCCGGGTCGCCGAACTGGCCGCCGCAGCCCGGACCACCGACCCCCGAACCGCCCTGCTCCTCAGCCTTGCCGCCTGGCGGATCGCGCCGATACCCGAAGCACGAGCCGCTCTGTTCGGTGCCCTCACGCAGCGCGAGTCGGACGCCTTCAGTGACCCCGGGGCAGGCGTCGGGAGCCGGCGGTTCCTCGTCGAGTCCGGCGGGACGCTGCTCAGTGTGCGCGACAGGTCGTGGCATACCTGGGACGTGGCCACACACGCCGAGCGTGCCTCGGGGCGATTGCCCGGCACCGTGTTGGCCGCTGACCCCGACGGCCGTGTGGTCGCCCTCGACAGCGGCACCGGCTGGCGGCTGTGGGACACACGTACCCATGTCTGGACGGGATCCGTGAACGAGCTGTCCAAGGACTCCTACCTGCCTGGCTTTCCCGCCTCCGGAGCGAGCTACCTGGTAAGCGCCGTCGGCCGGTCCCAGGTCCAGGTACGCGCCGTGTCGGATGGCCGATTGCTGTACCAGGCGGCGGCGGACAGCCCGGCGAACGTGACCGTCGGTCCCGGGAATCGGCTGGTGGCCGCATGCCTCGCCGGTGGCTCACTCGTCGTCCAGGACCTCGGCGGCAACCACCCAGTCCCGGGTGCTTGGACGAGCACGGGTGGGAACACCTGCGGCGACGCCGGCTCACAACTTGCGTTCGACCCCGCCGGCAAGCGGCTCGCCGCCGTGTCCGACAACGGCGTGCGGGTGTGGGACCTGACCTCGGGCCGACTGCTCGCCGACCTCTCCTCTCCCGGCATCGAGCGCATAGTGTTCGGCGGCGGCGGCGAGTTCCTCGCTGCCGCGGGGCCAGACGAGATCACCGTGTGGAACCTGCCGACAGTCAGGCCCGTCTTCCGGCACTCCGTGCCCGGCCACCAGGTGGCCGGCCTCGCCTGGGACGCCCGCCACCCCCTGCTCCGCTACCTCGCGGATGGGACCGTCCACACCTTCGACCTGGCAGCGAGCCTGACCCCGGCAGGCAATGCCAAGGCTTCGGACAGCACCCTGCTCAGCCCGGACGGCCGCACGGTTGCCACCGCCGTGGGCACCGGTGACCACTATGTCGTCCAACTGCGAGACATTGGCGGCGGGCAGCCGGCGCACACGCTCCCCGCCCCGTCCCCGCCCGCCGTCGGCTCCGGGCCGGTCGCCCCCGGGGCCATGACCGCCGTCATGGGCTTCAGTCCGGATGGCAAGACCTTCACATACGGCATCACTGCCCCCGGTCGTACGGCGGCGCGGCAAACGTTCACCCTCTGGGACGTCCCACAGGCACGCCAACAGGCTGTCGTTGACGTCGCACCGCGGCCGGCCCCCGCGGTCACGGGAGTCGCGCTCAGCCCCGGGGGCACGATGTTGCTGACCACACGCATGGACGATAGCGGCCGCTACGGTGAGGTCTGGGAAACCGAGCGTGGCCGTAGAACTGCCGTCCTACCGGGCCTGGACACCGCCTCCCCGACGATCAGACCCGACGGGCGGCTGCTCGTCGGCGCCGACGGGACTGCCGAACTCCCGGTCGGGCGAACAGCCTTTCGCGCCCTAGGTCGGGGTGAAGAGGTGACGGCCCTCGCCTTCGACGCGGACGGCAGCAAGCTGGCAGTGGGCGACGCGTCCGGGCGCGTCACCCTCTGGGACGGCGACGCTCGCCACAGCATCGGCACCCTGCCGAGCACCTTCCCCGCCCCCGTGGGCGAGCCGGCAGAGGCGGTCAGCGCTCTCAGCTTCAGCCCCGACGGCACCACCCTCGCGGTCGGAGGCCGCTTCGGCAGCATCCAACTCTGGGACACCACCGGCGACGAGCCGCTGGGGACCAACCTGGTCAGCCTCGGCGAGAGCATCATCTCCCTCTCCTTCGCCCCTGACAGCGAGGCCCTGTACGCCAGTAGCCCCCACGCCTCGCTCCAGCGCTATCCCATCACTCCAGACTCCATTGCGGAGTTCATCTGCACGGCCACGAAGTCCGCTCTCACGCCGACCGAGTGGCACGCCGCCATCCCTGACGCGCCTTACCGCAAGCTCTGCCCCCCGTCCGCCCGGAGCGGATGACCTACTGTCCTTTGTCGATCACGCCGGGGCACTGTGAACCGACAGCCGACAGGCGAGACCTGAGCCCGGTCCCACGGACCTCCTGATCCGGTAGTGCTGCCTGACCAGCAGGTCTCACCGTCGGTGCGGTTGTCCGGGCTCAGGTGCCCCGGAAGTACCGATGACACCCTGCCCCTGGAACGGGTCCGACAGTCCGCCACCGGGACACGACGCCCGTCAAGCGCCTTGGCTCGGCGAACATACTCACCAGCACGGGGGCGTGCGGCAGAGTCATCCGCTCCATCACATAGTGGTCGTAGGCGAGAACCATCAGATCGTCGATGGGCTTCCACCCGCCGCCATAGTCGGCCGCCGCTTGGCCCAGGCGCCGTTCGGCCCGCACTCGCGGGTCCCACGGCGAGAAAATCGCTCGAGGACAGCACCGCACCCAGGCCTTCCTGCGCCTCGCCGGACAACGAGCCGACGTGCTCTCTGCGATGCCTTCGGACGCCACATGCCGTGACCCTCGAACCGCCGTCAGGTGTTGACGAACCCCGCATGGGCAACCCGAAGTTATCCGGAGACCGCCGGGTCCGGGTTGCCGTAGTAGGCGCCCGGGCCGTGCTTGCGTGTGTAGTGCCGGTCCAGCAGATGACGGGGCGGCGGACCTGCCGGGACCAGGGTCAGCGTCTGGATGGCGATGTCGGCCACGGCCTCGCAGATGATGGCGTGTTCGAGGGATTTACGGGCGGTCGCTCCCCAGGTGAAGGGACCGTGGTTGGCGACCAGGGCGGCGGGGACCTCCAGCGCCTTCTGGTTGTTCTCTTTGAGCATGTCGACGATGACGCGGCCGGTGTTGTATTCGTAGTCCTGTGCGCACTGCTCCGGCGTGAGGTCGGGGGTGCAGGGGATCGGGCCGTTGAAGGTGTCGGCGTGGGTGGTGCCGAGGACGGGGATCTCGCGGCGGGCCTGGGCGAAGGCCACGGCGTAGGTGGAATGGGTGTGGGTGACGCCACCGATGGACGGGAACGCCAGGTAGAGGCAGCGATGGGTCTCGGTGTCGGTGGACGGGCGCAGGTCCCCCTCGACCACGGCGCCGTCGGCCAGGCGTACCGTCACCAGGTGGTCGATGGTGAGGTCCTCGTAGGGGACACCGGAGGGCTTGATGACGAAGAGCCCTGCCTCCCGGTCGATACCGCTCACGTTTCCCCAGGTCAACGTGGCGAGGCCGACCTGAGGGATCGCGAGGTTCGCCTCCAGTACCTCCTGCCGCAGGCCGTCGCGGACAGTGGCGGTCATGTTTCGTTCTCCTTCGTAGCGGTGGTGCTTCACAGGGCCTGGGAGAGCCGGTGGTAGGCGGCGTTCCAGCGGATTTCCTTGGTGAACTGCTCGGTGGTGGTGTTCTCGTCGATGGTCAGCATTTCGACGCCGGTCATGGCGGCGAAGTCGGTGAGCGTGTCGACGCCGACGGCGGAACTGAGCACGGTGTGGTGCGGGGCACCGGCGAGCAGCCAGCTCTCGGCCGACTCCGCGAGTGAGGGGTACGGCTTCCACACGGCCCTGGCCACCGGCAGCCGGCGCAGTGGCTGGGGAGCAGGCACCACCTCCACCGTGTTGGCGGTGAGGCGGAAGCGGTCGCCGAGGTCGGAGAGGCCGACGACCACGGCGGGGCCGGGGGCGGCGTCGAAGACCAGGCGGACGGGGTCCTCGCGGCCGCCGATGGACAGGGGGTGGATCTCGCAGGAGGGGCGGTCGGCCGCGATGGAGGGGCAGACCTCCAGCATGTGGGCGCCGAGGATGCGCGGCTCGCCCGGGCCGAGGTGGTAGGTGTAGTCCTCCATGAAACTGGTGCCGCCGGGCAGCCCTGCGCCCATGACCTTCATCGTGCGCAGCAGCGCGGAGGTCTTCCAGTCACCCTCGCCCCCGAAGCCGTAGCCATCGGCCATCAGACGCTGGACGGCGATGCCCGGCAGCTGGCGCAACCCGCCCAGGTCCTCGAAGTTGGTCGTGAAGGCGGTGAAGCCGCCCTCGCCCAGGAAGGCGCGCAGTCCGAGTTCCAGGCGGGCGGCGTAGCGCAGTGAGTCGTGGCGGATGCCGTCCGGGCGTAGGGCGGGATGTATGTCGTACTCGTCGACGTAGACCGCGGCGAGCTCGGTGATCGCCTTGTCCTCGACCGCGTCGACAGCCGCGACCAGGTCGTTGACCCCGTAGGTGTTCACGGAGAAACCGAATCGCAGCTGCGCCTCGACCTTGTCGCCCTCGGTCACCGCGACGTCCCGCATGTTGTCACCGAAGCGCGCCAGCCTCAGAGTGCGAGCCGCGTGGGCGCCGGCGGCGGCCCGGGACCATGATGCAACCCGATTGACGACCCGGGGCTCGGTGGCATGGCCTGCGACGATCTTGCGGACGACGCCGAGGCGTGACTCGATGTGGGCGAACTCGCGGTCGCCGTGGGCGGCCTGGTTGAGGTTCATGAACTCCATGTCGATACTCGTCCAGGGCAGCGACAGGTTGTACTGGGTGTGCAGATGGAGCACGGGCCGGTCGAGGGCGCTCAGCCCGGCGATCCACATCTTGGCCGGCGAGAAGGTGTGCATCCAGATGATCACACCGGCGCAGTCGTCGGTGGCCGAGGCTTCCTGGCACACACGGCGGATGGACTCGGCGTCGGTGAGGACCGGCTTCCACACAATGGGGAGGGCGATCTCGGCGGCGGCGTCGAGGCGTTCGGCAGTCCGCTGGGACTGATGGGCGACCTGTCGCAGGGTGTCTTCGCCGTAGAGGCCCTGACTGCCGGTCAGGAACCAGATCTCCCGTTTCGGATCGGGCTGGGTGGGCGTGGTCATGGAGCTGTTCCCTTTCAGGGGCTGGGGAGCGAAGGGCAGGGTGTGGCTGGTCAGGAGGTCGCCTCGGCCCGGATACGGCGCAGCCGGTGCATCACGTCGTTGGCGCCGCGGCCGAAGTAGTCGTGCAGCAACCGGTACTCGGCGTAGAGCCGCTCGTAGGCCTCGGCGCGCTCGGGGTCGGGCTGGTAGACACCGCGGTGGACCTGGCCCATGGCGTGCGCGGCGGCCCGGATGTCGGGATACGCGCCGGCCGCGACCGCGGCGTGCATGGCGGCGCCCAGAGCCGGGCCCTGGGCGGAGCCGATGACGCCCAGCGGACGGCGGGTGACGTCCGCGTAGATCTGCATGAGCAGGGCGTTCTTTGTCAGACCGCCGGCGATGATCAGTTCCTCGACGGGCACGGAGGCCGCCTCGAAGGCATCGATGATGGTGCGGGTGCCGAACGCGGTGGCCTCCAGCAGGGCCCGGTAGATGTCCTCCGGGCGGGTGGAGAGGGTCTGTCCGACCAGGACGCCGCTGAGGTCGTGGTCGACCAGGACCGAGCGGTTGCCACTGTGCCAGTCCAGCGCGATCAGCCCGTGCTCACCGACCTGCTGACGTGCCGCCAGGTCGGTCAGGTACTCGTGCGGGCTCTGCCCGAGGGCCGCGGCCTTCTCGGCGTACTCCGCGGGAAAGCCGTTACGGACGAACCAGGCGAAGATGTCGCCCACACCGCTCTGCCCGGCCTCGTAGCCCCACAGACCTGGCAGGATGCCGCCGTCGACGATCCCGCACATGCCCGGCACCGTGCCCAGCTGGTCGGAGCTCATCACGTGGCAGGTGGAGGTGCCCATGATGGCGACCATCTGACCCGGTTCCACCGCTGCCGCCGCCGGCGCCGTCACGTGGGCGTCGACATTGCCCACACAGACCGTGATGCCCTCGGGCAGGCCCGTCCAGGCTGCCGCCTCCGCCGTCAGGATCCCGGCAGGGGCACCGAGCTGAGCGATCCGTTGGTCCAGCTTGTCGGTGACGAAGTCGGCGAAGCCGGAGTGGAGGGCGGACAGGTAGTCGCGGCTGGGGTAGGCGCCGTTCTGGTACTGGCCCTTGTAGCCGGCGGTGCAGGCGTTGCGGACGTACGTGCCGCACAGCCGCCACACGATCCAGTCGGCCGCCTCCACCCACCGCTCCGTGCGGGCGTAGATCTCCGGGTCCTCCTCCAGGAGTTGCAGTGCCTTCGCGAACTCCCACTCCGAGGAGATCTTTCCGCCGTACCGCTCCAGCCACGGCTCCTTGCGCTCGGCGGCCAGCGCGTTGATCCGGTCGGCCTGGCCCTGCGCGGCGTGGTGGCGCCACAGCTTGACGTAGGCGTGCGGGCGGCCGGCGTACTCGGGCAGGTCGCACAGCGGGGTGCCGTCGGCCAGCACCGGGAGGACGGTGCACGCGGTGAAGTCCGTGCCGATGCCGATCACCCGGTCCGACGACACCCCGGCGCGGGCGAGAGCCTCGGGCACCGCCCGGCGCAGCACGTCGAGGTAGTCGTCGGGTACCTGCAGGGCCCAGTCGGGGGGCAACCCGGTACCGTCGGGCAATTCACGGTCCAGGACCGCATGGGCGTACGGGTGTTCGGCGCTGCCCAGTTCCGCGCCGTCGCGGACCCGGACCACCACGGCCCGCCCGGAGAGCGTGCCGTAGTCGACTCCGACGACGCACAGGTCTGGGTGCGGGGGCGCGCTGCGTTCGACGTTCGGCACGAGAGGCCGTTCCTTTCAGTAGTTCGCTTTCGGTATTTCGTTCATGGTTCGGGCGCGCGAATGAGGGAAGAGTGCTTCCTCGTCTGCTTTCCGAGCCGGCCTGGCCTCGGTGACGGCAGCCGGACGATCGGTGGGTCGGCGCCACCGCGGGACGGCAGGTGCCGGGGACGTACTCCGGGGAGTTGGCCGGCGGGCGGCCTCAGGTGCGGCCAGCCTTGCCGAGCGCGACTTCGCGCGCTTGGTTGGGGCCACGGTGTACGCGTCGGGTGGCAGGGCACGACGCGCACACCGTGGAGCGGGCATGACAGGTTCAGCGGGGAACCGGGGTCGGGGATCCGTGCCGGGCGCCTGGCATGCTCGGCTGGATCTCGTCGTGGACGGGTGGTCCGGTGGCCTCTGCGGGACGCGGTATGCGGGTGGACCCGTGGTCCGTTCGCAGCATGTGCGTCCTCCGCCTCCCACGTGCTGTGGGACGAACATGCGTGGCAGCCGGAAGTGGGGGACCGGGGCGCGCGGGGAGTCGCGCCCCGGGGCTCGTGTGCGCGGGACTGTCGCAGGTGCCGGCGACGACACCGCGCCGGGCGTGGCCGCCGGCGCAACCGGTCACGGCTACGGGATGACCCGGCGGCTGACTGTGGCTGGCCCCTCTGCCCATTGCGGTACGTGACGCCGGTGCTCTTCGTGGGCGGCGGCAGCGGACGCTGCCGCCGCCCACGTCCTCGGGCGACCCCCCCTTAGGCTCGCCGTCGGGCTCAGTGATTCCTTCGGGGAGGCGAGCGTGCCGGGACCGGAGGTGCGACCGCTGCCGTGGCGCCCGGGGCGAGGGCACGGATGACGACGGTGGAGGAAGCGCGTATTCGCATGGAACTGTCCTCAGGCGTACAAGAGGCGGTGGCGCTGTGGTGTGCGGCGGGTGATGGCCAGGGCGAAGCGGGGGCAGGGATGAGTCCGGGTCATGCGTCCCGGACCCCCGAGCTCTCGCGCCGGATGAGATCGGGACCGACGAGCTTCGGTTCCTGCGGTTGGTAGTCGGACTCCAGTTGGCCGCGGAGGAGCTCGAAGGCGGCGCGGCCCAGCCCTTGGAAGTCCATGCGGACCGTGGTGAGGGAGGGGGTGACGAATCCGGAGTGCGGGGCGTCGTCGAAGCCGACGACGCTTACGTCGCCCGGCACGGCCCGCCCGGCGTGGTGCAGGGCACGCAGCACGCCCAGCGCCAGGTCGTCGTTGCCGCACAGGATTGCCGTGACGCCCGGATCGCGGGCGAGTCTGCGTCCGGCGTCGTAGCCGGCCTGGCAGTCCCAGCCCTTGCCCGTGGGCGACGGCGGGGTGACTCCCGCTGCCCTCAGGGCCTGGCGCCAGCCCTCGGCACGCGGTGACGGCGAGCGCCCGGAGCCCGTGGACGCCGGGATCGCCACATAGTGCACCGTGGCATGCCCGAGTCCCAGCAGGTACTCGGTCGTCGTGCGGGCCGCCGTACGGTCGTCGACCCACACCGCCGGACGGGAGGGTGTCCGGCCCGGCGGCGGTGCCTCGACCGCCGCGGCGCAGGGCACGTTGGGTGGAATGCTGTCCAGGGCCGCCGCTCCGAGCCGGTCGAAGCCGATGACCATGATCCCACCGCCGGCCGCAGTGGCCTCGGCGACCGTGCGGTCCAGGTCGTCCTCGGGTGTGAGCACCCGGACGCCGACCGAGTACCCCGCGGCGCGGGCGGCCTCCTCCAGCCCCTGCAGGGTTGCTGCGTAGCCGTGGAGGACGGTGTTGGAGGTCAGTACCGTGACCGACTTGGTGACACCGCTGGCCAGGGCGAACGCGGTGGCGTTGCGCCGGAAGCCGAGCCGGTCGATGGCTTCCTCGACCCGGTGGCGGGTCTCCTCCTTGACGTTCGGATGGCCGTTGATGACCCTCGAAACGGTCTGGTAGGAGACGCCGGCCTCCTGGGCGACGTCGCGGATGCTGGCGGGCTTCTGCTGGCTCCCCGGGGGGTCGGCGTGGGCTCCGAAGCTTGTGTGACCGGTCACAGACATGTCAGGATTGTGAGCGGTCACAACACAGGCGTCAAGTGGGTGCAACCACGGCGTTACTTCCTCGGGGCGAACGCGGCGCCTTCCCCGGCGGTCCGCCGGCCCCAGAGCGCCGCGCCATCTGCGCCCGCCCTCCCGGAAACGACCTGTGCGACACCACCGGAGCCGATCATCTGTCCCAGAAGGGGAACGCGTTGACTGCTGCTGTCGAAACCGCCCAGGGGTCTCCGTTGTGGACTCATGAAGTCCTCGGCCTGCGCGCCGTCGTGGACGGCACGGGTTCGGTAAGACTCGCGACCTCCGACCTACCTGCGGACTGCCTCGTCCCCGTCGTCGAGATCGTCCTCACCGGGCACGGACGTACCTGGTCGGGGGAGCGTTTCATCGACACGGCCGTCGGCGGTCGCCTGGTGCTGCGCGGCCACCAGACGGCCGAGGACGGCGAGTGGCGGCGCACCACGATCCGGCTGGTCGACCCCGACACCGGTCTCGCCGCCGACGTCGTCCTGAGCTCCGTACCCGGCGCGGGGTTCCTTCGCTCGCAGGTACGTCTGGTCAACGAGGGCGACGCGCCCGTGCACGTGGAGAGCGTGTCCACTCTCGCCCTCGGCGGCATCGTCGACCGGGCGGGCGGCCTGGACGCCCTGACCCTGCACTGGGCGGACAACGACTGGCTCGCCGAGTGCCGCTGGCGCCACGCGCCGTTCCGGGACCAGGTCGTCCCGCTGAACCGGGCCGCGCACGGCCACGAGGGCCGCGGTTGCTTCGAGCGGTACTCACAGGGCACCTGGTCGACCGGCCGGCACCTGCCCGTCGCCGCGCTCACCGACGGCGCTGAGGGCGCCTGGTTGTGGCAGATCGAATCCAGCGCGGGCTGGCGCTACGAGACGGGGGAGCGCGAGGGCGCCGCCTACCTCGCCTTGTTCGGGCCCGACGACGCGCACCACCAGTGGCGGCGCACGCTCGGGCCCGGCGAGGAGTTCACCACCGTGCCCGCCGTCCTGGTACGCGCGTCAGCCGGCGGCCTGGACGCGGCCTTCGGTGAGCTCACCTCCTACCGCCGCCGCATCCGCCGCGCCCACACCGACCATCGGGTGCTCCCGGTGATCTACAACGACTACATGAACACCCTGATGGGTGACCCCACCACGGACAAGCTCCTGCCGCTCATCGAGGCGGCCGGTGACGCGGGCGCGGAGGTCTTCGTCATCGACGCCGGCTGGTACGACGACGACGCCCAGGGCTGGTGGGACGCCGTGGGCGCCTGGGAACCGGCCGGGCGCCGCTTCCCAGGCGGCATACAGGAGGTACTGGACGCCATCAGACAGCACGGCATGACCCCCGGGCTGTGGCTGGAGCCGGAGGTCGTCGGCGTCCGCAGCCCACTAGCCCGGACGCTGCCAGCCGAGGCGTTCTTCCACAGGAACGGGGTCCGAGTGACCGAGCACGGCCGGCACCACCTCGACCTGCGCCACCCCGCGTCCCGCGCGCACCTCGACCGGGTCGTGGACCGCATCGTGGGGGAGTGGGGCGTGGGCTATCTCAAACTCGACTACAACGTCAACGCCGGATCCGGCACCGAGACCGACGCCGAGAGCGCCGGCGCCGGGCTGCTCGGCCACCACCGCGCCCACCTCGACTGGCTTGGCTCCCTCCTGGACCGGCACCCCGGCCTGATCCTGGAGAACTGCGGATCGGGAGGCCTACGTATGGACTACGCACAACTGGCCGTCGCCCAGCTGCAGTCCACCAGTGACCAGCAGGACCCCCTGCGCTATCCGCCCATCGCGGCAGCGGCGGCCACCGCCGTGACGCCCGAGCAGGCGGCCGTCTGGGCCTATCCCCAACCGCACTTCGACGCGGACGAGATCGCCTTCACGATGACCACGGCACTGCTGGGCCGCGTGCACCTGTCCGGCTTCCTGAACCGCATGGACGCCGCCCGGTCCGCGCTCGTCCGCTCGGGTGTCGACGTCTACAAGCGCATCCGGCCGGACATCGCGGGCGCTCTGCCCTTCTGGCCGATCGGCCTGCCGTCCTGGGAGGACGAATGGCTGGCCCACGGACTGCGTGCCGACTCCGCGACGTACGTGGCGGTGTGGCGGCGGCAGCCGTCCCCGCGGCGAGCCGACGGAGGCCTGCAGCGGGCTGCAGCCGACGGCGCCGGTGACCACAGCCGTACGCTCCGGATCCCTCACCTCCTTGGCGGACGGCCGCGTCCCGAAGTGCTCTTCCCGGCCGAGGCCGGTGCCACGGCGACCTGGGACCCGGACGAGGGACACCTCACCGTCTGCCTTCCCCGGCCTGACACGGCCGTGCTCATCCGCCTGGGCGCGTGAGCCCGGTGGGGCCGGCGGTGAACGAGCGGGCCTGGCGACGGCGCGGAGTAGCCGGCGGACCGGCGTCCTGAGCACGCGCGTCCCGTGCGCCCGCGCGGGCATGGCCGCCGCGTGGGGGATGTCCGGGGCGAGCGCATCCGCCTTACGCCGGACTCGTTCCGCGCGACGCCGGGTTGCCCGAGGGCCCGGCGGCCGGCGCCGTCGTGCCCGACGGGGTACCAGGCGTGGACCGTCCGTCGGTGACGGCTGCCCGCGGACCGCGGTCGGTTCCCGTTCCGCGGCGTACGAGCTTTCGCGGTGCGGCGTCGGCCACGTCCGTGGCATCGGACGGCCCGCGTGATGCCGGAGGTGTGATCGTTGCGTAAATCGCTGGTTTCCATCTCTTGACGCCACCGTTGTGACCGCTCACAATTTCTCGCATGGCTGTGACCGGTCACACATGACGACGGGCGGCCATCGGCGGACCTGGACGGGGTTCCCGGAACGTGGCACACGAGGTCTTGCTCCGCTGGCGGCCTGTGTTTACTCTCGCGAAACTCAATCGATCCGTATCGACGACGTCAGGAGGTGCCAACTCATGTTCACCAGCAAGGATGTGGCCCGCCTGGCCGGCGTCTCGCAGAGCACCGTCTCCTACGTGATGACCGGGAAGCGCCCGATCTCGGAGGACACCCGCAAGCGGGTCCAGGCCGCGATGGACCTGCTCTCCTACCAACCGAACGCGGGGGCACAGGCGTTGGCCAGCCGTCGCACCAAGGTCATCGGCCTGGTCGTCCCGGTCGGCGGGGACCTGGGCAATACCGGTGTCGTGCCGTTCCTGGAGACGATCACCCAGTGCGCCCGGGAGGCCGACTACGACGTACTGCTGGTCACTGCCGACGAGGGGGCCGCGGGACTGACCCGGCTCGACGGCAGATCGCTGTGCGACGCGATCGTGCTCATGGTCATCACGGCCCACGACGAGCGGATCCAGGTGATCCCCTCGCTGCGGGTGCCGGTGGTGCTGATCGGTGTCCCCGACGATCCCGCCGGACTGCACTGCGTGGACATCGACTTCGAGCAGGCGGGGCGGCTCGCGGTCCAGGAGCTGGTCGGCACGGGGCACCAACGCATCGTGGTGGTCGGGCACCCGCCGCACACGGTGGCCCGCGGCAACAGCTTCGTGGGCCAGTTCCAGCGCGGCGTCAATGAGGCGGCAGCAGCCGCCGGCATTCGTACTGGACTCGTCCAGCTGCCGGAGTCCACGCCGTCCGGCGCCCGCGCGGTGGTGGACTGGGTGGTGAGCAGAGCCGAGCGACCCGACGGGCTGATCGTGCCGCACACCTCGGCCATCCCGCATGTGCTGGCCGCCCTGCACCAGCGCGGGATCGTGCCCGGCCGTGACATCTCGGTCGTCGGACACTGCACCGACGCGGCGGCAGAGGAGATGGAACCGCCGGTCACCAACGTCTCCCACGCGCCGCGGGAGATCTCCCGGCGTGCGATGCGCACCCTGTTCGCCTTACTGGACGACGAGGGCGGGAACCCGCCGCCGCACAGCGTCGAGAGGGTCCCGTCGCGGCTGACCCGCCGCCAGACGACCGTCACCGCCATCCACCCCTGAACCGCGAGGCGACCGCCCCGGCGGAAAGGGCCCAGAACGACCACCCGACGACAATCCGGCTGTCGATGCGTATCGACGACCGTTCACCCGTCGATGCGTATCGACACGCATCCGCAAGTGGCTTGTGCCTGCCGCACCGCGAAGGGCCACCTGCGAGGCACCGCAGCCCGGCGCACCCCGAGTGCGGCGATACAGCCTGTACACCACGCCCTGAATCAGATCAGAACAGACAACCACCAACGAACCCTCGCTGTACTGAATATGAAGGAGCCACCAGTGTCGAACCCTGAGCGCGAGACTTCGCCCAAGCCCGCCAGACAGGCCACGTCTGCGAGCCTCGGGCGGCGGTCCGCGCCGAAGCGCCGCCGCCTCGCCGCGATCGCCCTCACCTCGGCCATAGCGCTGACGAGCGCCGCCTGTGGCTCGGGCGGGTCGAGCGACGCCGCCAAGGGACCGGTCACCCTGACGTACTGGGTGAAGTCGCCGTTCCCCGACAGCAAGGTCCTGCTCGACCTGTGGAAGAAGCAGCACCCGGACATCAAGATCAAGCTGGAGGTCGTCTCCGCCAGCGGCAACACCATCCCGCAGGCCAAGCTGCTGCTTGACGTCAAGGCGCACCGCGAACCCGACGTCGCGACCTTCGACACCGAGTACCTGCCGCAGTTCGTCACCACCGGCTCCGTGCTCGACCTCAACACCGTGAAGGGCGGCAACGCCTCCTCGCTCAGTTCCGACTTCGAGTCGTGGGCCTGGAGCACGGTCCACGTCGGTGACGGCCTGTACGGACTGCCGATCGACGCCGGCCCGCTCAACCTGTACTACCGCAAGGACCTGTTCGCCAAGTACCACATCAAGGTGCCGACGACCATGGCCGAGTACGTGCAGGCGGCCGCCACCCTGCACAAGAAGGACCCCAGCGTGTACCTGGCGGACCTGCCCACCAACGACGCGTCCGTCTTCACGGCGATGGCGTGGGCGGCCGGAGCGACCCCGTTCAAGGTCAAGGGCAACAGCTGGGTGGTTGACATCGCCGGCGCCGAGTCGCTGAAGGCCGCGGCCACCTGGCAGAAGCTCATCGATGACAAGTCCGTCATGACGCTGCCCCAGTTCTCCAGCGAGTGGTCGCAGGCCTACAACACCGGCAAGCTCGCCTCCTGGATGAGCGCGGCCTGGGCGCCCGGCCCGCTGAAGTCGTTCGCGCCGAAGACCGCCGGCAAGTGGGCCGTCGCCGCCATGCCCCAGTCGACACCGGGCGTGACCTCCAGCGGCAACTGGGGCGGGTCCTCGGTGGCCGTCTTCAAGTCGACCAAGTACCCCCAGCAGGCGCTGGAGTTCGCCAAGTTCCTCACCACGAACCAGCAGGTGTGGCAGCAGTACTGGATCCCCAAGATCACCCTCTACCCGACGAACGTCGCTGCCCAGAAGTCCGCGGCGCTCAGCAAGGCGGACAGCTTCTTCGGGGGCCAGAAGATCTACGACACGATCTCCGCCTCGAACCACGCCGTCGCGCACAACTTCAACTACGGGCCGGTGGCCAACGAATGGTTCACGACCGAGCAGAACTACCTGAGCCAGGCGGTGAACGGGAAGATCACCGTGGCCGAAGCGCTCCAGCAGACGCAGAACTCGGTCGTGGCCTACATGCGCAAGCAGGGACTGAGCGTCGAGGCTCCCTGATGACGACCACCATCGACAGTGCTCCTCGCGCCCACCGGCGCGAGGAGCCGATGAAAGCCCGGCTGCCACGACGGCGCCGCAACAGCGGGCAGAGCCGGACGGCCTACGGGTTCCTGGCACCGTTCGCGCTGGTCTTCGCCGGCCTGTTCTTCTTCCCGATCGGCTACGCCGTCTACACGAGCCTGTTCCGCCAGACCTTCAGCGGCCTCGGCTACGGCGGCTCCACGCTGAAGTTCGTCGGACTGAGCAGCTACGTCACCGTCTTCACCACCCCGGACTTCTACAACGGCGTGCTGCGGCTGCTCACGTTCGGCGTCGTGGAAGTCCCCCTGATGCTCGGCCTGGCGATCGTGCTGGCGCTCCTGCTCGACTCCCGGCTGGCATCCATGAAGCGGTTCTTCAGAGCTGTCTACGTGCTCCCCTACACCGTGCCGGGCGTCATCGCCGCCCTGCTGTGGGGCTTCCTCTACCAGCCCGGACTGAGCCCGATCGACTCGGCCACCCGGGCCATGGGACTCGGCGAGGTGAACCTCGTCGGCGCCCACCTGGTCCTGCCCTCGATCGGCAACATCATGATCTGGGCCGGAGCCGGTTTCAACATGCTGATCATCTACGCGGCCCTGCAGTCGATCCCCGCCAGCGTCATCGAGGCGGCCCGGATGGACGGCGCCGGCGAGATCACGATCGCGCTGCGGATCAAGCTGCCGAACGTCCTCCCGGCCGTCGTGATGACCTGCCTGTTCACCATCATCGGCACGCTCCAGCTCTTCAACGAACCGATCGTGCTGGCCGACATCTCCAACGCCATCGGCACCGACTACACGCCGAACATGATGGCCTACAACGCCGCCTACGGGAACAACGACGAGCCGCTGGCAGCCGCCATCTCGGTCTCCCTGGCGCTGATCGCCTTCGTGCTGTCCTTCGGGTTCCTGCGCCTGACCTCGCGCGCGGCCGGCCTGTCCGCCTCCAAGGAGGGATCATGAGCGTTCTCGACCGGCCGGCACCTCCCGGCCGCTCGAAGGGGATGATCGGGCGCGTCCCGGTGGGGCTGGCGATGGGACTGTTCGCCCTGTACTTCATCATCCCGGTCTGGTGGCTGATCGTGGCGGCCACCAAGGACTCCGGCACGCTGTACTCCAGCTTCAGCCTGTGGTTCGCCGGGCCCGACCGGATCCTGGCCAACCTGCGGCTGACGTTCTCCTACGAGCACGGCATCTATCTGCGCTGGCTCCTCAACAGCATCGGCTACGCGGTGATCGGCGGAGTCGTCGCCACCCTGCTCGCCGCCGCGGCCGGATACGCGTTCGCCAAGTTCCAGTTCCGCGGCCGCTCCTTCCTCTTCACCCTGGTCCTGGGCGGTGTCCTGGTCCCGCAGGCGGCCCTGGTGCTGCCGCTGTTCCTGATGATGAGCGCGGCCAATCTGACCGACACGTACTGGTCCGTCCTGCTGCCCGCGATCGTGGACCCGTTCGGGGTGTACCTGGCCCGCATCTACGTGCAGTCGATGGTCCCGGACGACCTGCTCAACGCGGCCAGGATCGACGGCGCCAGCGAGTTCAGGATCTTCCGGTCCATGGTGCTTCCCACCCTCACGCCGGGACTGGTGACGATCTTCTTCTTCCAGGTCGTCGCCATCTGGAACAACTTCTTCCTGGCCCTGGTCATGCTGAAGAACTCCTCGCTGTACCCCGTCACCCTGGGGCTGGACATGCTCAACGGCCAGACCCGTACCGTGGGTGCTTCCCCGGAGCTGATCAGCATCGTCATGATGGGTTCGCTGGTCTCCATCGTGCCGCTCGCGGTGAGCTTCTTCGCTTTGCAGAAGCACTGGCGCCCCACGTTCGTCGGATCGGGATTCAACGGATGACCGGGCCGAACTCCGCGGGCGGAGGAACGCGGTTGAGGCATCGGTTCGGCTTCGGCGCCGGCCAGGTGGTACTCGGCGCCGACGCCGCACCCGTGGCGTTCGCGCACGCGTCGGATCCGGACCGGCTCTACCTGCTCGACGAGACCGTCGACACCTGGCACGGCCCGGACCACGGCTGGGGCGCCGGCTTCGCGATCACCTCGCGCGGCTCCGGCCGCTGGCAGACACCGCGGGAGACCGAGTGGTATGCCGACGGCGTGACCGCCAGGCACCGGCCGGTACCCGGGCTGGAACTGGCGGTCCGGCGTCAGGTCACGGAGGAGCGCTACACCGAGACGTACACCTGGACGAACACCGGCGACGAGCCCTTGCGGATCACAGGGCTCGGCGTGAACGTCCCGGTCAGGGACGTGTACGACAGTGCGGTGGGGGCGCTCGCGCGCAGCTGCCACGCCCATGTCTTCACCGGCGGGGCGTGGTCGTGGGTCCTGGCCGAGCCGATGTCCGGCACCCCGCCGCTGCTCGGCGCGATCGTCCGGACGGGCGCCCTGTGGGCGTACTCGATCGAGTCCCGCAACTCCGTCACCTGGTCGGACATCCGTGGCCACCTCGTCGTCCATCCCACCGACCACGCCCGCAACCCCGAGGCGTTCGGCGGCCAGCCTGTGCTGGACCTCGCGCCGGGGGAGGAGCACGTCCTCACTTGGGAGTTGGGCTGGTACGAGGACCGGGCGGCGTTCCTTGCCGCCACCGACGCCCCGGCCGAACTGCCGTCGCTGACCGCGCCGGTGGGCGCCGACCTGGACGTGCGCCTCGCCGAGGGCGCCGTGCTCACCTCCCCGGTGCCGTCGTCCGCGCACGGCGTCCGGCACATCGAGGTCGAGCGTGACGGCCGCCGCGGCAGAACCGCCGTCGCCTTCCTCGCCCCGGTTCGGGAGCTGGTCGAGGCCCGCCTCACCCGGATCCTCGCCCAGCACCGCCCGCACGAGCGGCCGGAACCGGAGCGGTACGCGTTCCTGCCGGTGGACGTACGCACCGGCCTGACGCAGACCGAGAACGGCTGGCAGGACTGGACCGACGCCGGGGAACGGGTCGGCATGGCAGTGCTGCTGCAGCAGGCCCGATGGCGGGGCTGGGGCGAAACGGAGGTGCTCGACGAGGCGCTGCACGGCTTCGCCCGGTTCGCCCGTGAGTGCCTGGTGGAGCCCGACGGCTCGGTCCGCCGTGCCGGCCACCCGACCTCCGAGCCCTTGCGGCTGTACAACTCCCCGTGGCTGGTGCACTTCTTCCACGACCAGTTCGCCCTGTACGGCGATCCGGCCGACCTGGACCTGGCGGCCCGGCTCCTTGAGGCGACGTACGACCTCGGGGCCTGCGACCACCTGCTCATCGGCCACCCCGAGGCGCTGGCTGCGGTGACCGCCGCGCTCGACGAGCAGGGCCACGAGGAGCGGGCGAAGCGGCTGCGGGAGCTGCTGGCCGAGCACGCGCTCGCGTTCGCGGGCCGGGGCACAGTACTGCCCCGGCACGAGGTCAGCTACGAGCAGTCCATGGTCGGACCGCTGGTGAGCCTGCTCGCCACCGCCTACGAACTGGCCCCGGACGAACGGCTGCTGACGGCGATGCGGACGGCGCTGCCCTGGCTGCGCGCGTTCGGCGGCCCCCAGCCGCACGTCCGGCTGCGCGACATCGGCATCCGGCACTGGGACGGGTACTGGTTCGGCATCGAGCGGCTGTGGGGCGACACGTTCCCGCACTACTGGAGCGTGCTCACGGCGATCGCGCTCCGGCAGCTGCCTGAGCCGTTGCGGGACGCGGACAGCGAGCGGGTCGCCGACGCGATTTTCGGCGCCAACCTCGTCGATTTCACCCCCGACGGCCTGGCCACCTGCGCGTTCGTGATGCCCAGCTGCGTGGACGGCCGTCCCGCGCACCGCGCGGACCCCTTGATGAACGACCAGGACTGGGCCCTCGCCCTGCTGCTGCGCTCCAGCGCCGACCGCTGACGCTGCGCCGTCCCCCCTCACCCATCCGAAGGAGCTCTTCCGTGTCCCGTTTCGACCTCGCCGACGCGCGTCTGGCCGGCCTGCGCGAGCGGTTGCAGGGCCTTGCCTATGGCGGCGACTACAACCCCGAGCAGTGGCCGGCGGCTACCTGGCGGGAGGATGTCCGCCTGATGCGCGAGGCTGGGGTAAACCTGGTCACCGTCGGCGTCTGGTCCTGGGGTGAGCTCGAACCCCGCCCTGGCCACTACGAGTTCGGCTGGCTGGACGAGGTGCTGGGACTGCTGGCGGAGGCCGGGGTGGGCGTCGACCTGGCCACGCCCACCGCCGCACCGCCGTCCTGGCTCGCCCACGAACACCCCGAGACGCTGCCCGTGGACGGCGAGGGCCGCCGGATCGCCTTCGGCTCCCGCTGCCAGTACTGCGCGTCCTCACCGGTCTTCCGGTACCATGCCGCCCGGATCACCGAACGGCTCGCCGAGCGCTACGCCACCCACCCAGCGCTGGCCATGTGGCACATCGGCAACGAGTACGGCGGCTTCGGCTGCCACTGCGACGCCTCCCTCGCGCACTTCCGCCGATGGCTCGCCGACCGCTACGGCACCGTCGACGCCCTCAACGACGCCTGGGGCACAGCCTTCTGGGGACAGCGCTACGACTCCTTCGACCACATCGGGACGCCGGCCGCCCGCACCCGGCTGATCTCCGGCCCGAACCCCGGCCAGCTGCTGGACTTCCAGCGCTTCAGCGACGCCGCCGCCCTGGAGTGCTACCTCGCCGAGCGCGACATCGTCCGCCGGTACAGCCCCGACCTGCCCATCACCACCAACTTCATGGGCTCCTACAAGCACCTGGACTACTGGCGGTGGGCCGCCGAGGAGGACGTCGTCTCCCTCGACATCTACGCCGGCCCCCGGGACCCGGACGGCCCGGCACTGGCCGCCTACAACTTCGACCTCATGCGCTCCCTGCGCGGCGGCAAGCCCTGGCTGATGCTGGAGTCCGCCACCGGCAACAACCTCACGGACGGCCGCAACTACGCGCGCCCGGCAGGGCAGTTGAGGTCCCGCTCGCTGCAGGCGGTGGCCCGCGGCGCAGACTCGGTGATGTTCTTTCAGTGGAGGGCCTCCCGGGCCGGCGCCGAGCGCTACCACTCCGCGATGGTCCCGCACGGCGGAACTCGCACCCGTACCTGGCGCGAGGTGACCGCCCTGGGCCAGGACGTGGCCCGGCTGGCCGGCCTGAGCGGCAGCGTGGGCGAGCGGGCCGACGTGGCGATCGTGTGGGACTGGGAGAGCTGGTGGGCCGTGGAGGGCCCCGACCACCCCGCCAACGACCTGCGGATCGGCGACCGCCTCATGGACCACTACCGCCCGCTGTGGCAGGCCAACATCGCGACGGACTTCGTCCGCCCGCACGACGACCTGAGCGGCTACCGGCTGTTGGTCGTGCCCAACCTCTACCTGGTCGACGACGCCGCCGCCGACAACCTCACCGCGTACGTGCGCGCGGGCGGCCACCTGCTGATGTCGTACTTCTCCGGGATCGTCGACGAGTACGACCGGGTACGGCCCGGCGGCCACCCCGGCGCCTTCCGCGAGCTGCTCGGCATCGACATCGACGAGTTCGCGCCCATGCAGCCCGGGGACAGCTGCGGGCTGCGCCACGCCGGCCACACCGGTACCGCCACCGACTGGCAGGACATCATCGACCTCGCCGGCGCCGAGGCCCTCGCCACCTACACCGGCGGCGAGCTGAAGGGCGCACCGGCCGCCACCCGGCACCGCTTCGGCACCGGCACCGCCACCTACCTTGGCACCGCACCCGACCGGGAGACCCTGCGCCGCCTCCTCCTGGACAGCGTCGCGGACGCGGGCATCGTGCCCGTCCTGGACACCCCGGAGGGCGTCGAGGCCGTCCGCCGGGACGACCACCTGTTCCTGCTCAACCACACCGCCGACGAGGTGACCGTCGACCTCGGCGACCGCCCCTCGCGGACCGTCGACCTGCTGGCCGGGGACACCCCGGCCCACGTCGGCGGCTCCCTGCGCCTGCCGCCGTACGGAACGGCGGTCCTGCGCGACGTCCCCACCGCCGGCTCCTAGAGCCGGGAGCCGACGGACCGGGACCCACTCACTGCCACCCCCCAGAACCGACACAACCCCTATCCCTTCCACCGACTCCCAGAGCCGACGAAAAAAAGGACGAGGTACAGCCATGTGGAGACCCCCGGCCGCCGACAGGCGGCACACACTCGCGAAGGTGATACGCCGCGCCGCACTGGGACTGCTGGCCGGCACGCTCATGATCAGCGGGCTCCTGTTCCCGGGCACCAGCTACGCGGCCAACGCGCAGCTGGGCGTCGATCTGTCCCAGAGCACCGGGGCGATCTCGCACGGTGCCTCCGGGTTCCTGTACGGCCTGGGCAACCCGGGCGTACCGACCGACAACCTGCTCCAGCCCCTGCACCCCCAGCAGGCGGCGCAGAAGCCGGAGGGCGGGCTCCAGCATCCCAGCGGTGACGCGTTCGACGTGGCTCCCGACTACCTGAACGCCGGGACCAAGCAGATACAGATCTACCTCCAGGACATGTACCGGTACTGGCCGTACGAGAACAATGGCCTCACCGACTACCTGAGCAAGATCGACACCATGGTCGCCGCGGTGAAGGCCGACCCGAACTACGGCAAGTACGTGTACGTCCCGTTCAACGAGCCGGACTGGATCTGGTACAGCGGGATGTTCACCAACTCCACGACGGAGCAGCAGTTCTTCGCCGACTGGAAGACGGTCTACAACCACATCCGGGCGCTCGACCCGACGACGAAGATCGCCGGTCCGAACATCAGCGTCTACAACAACCAGTTCATGACCGACTTCATGACCTACGCCAAGGCGAACAACGTCGTCCCCGACGTCATCACCTGGCACGAACTCCAGAACAGCTTCTTCACCGACTACTACACCAACTACAGCAACTACCGCGCGATCGAGACCTCGCTCGGTCTCTCCCCGATCCCGATCGTCCTCAACGAGTACACTCGCTCCTCGGGCGACGAGGGAATCCCGGGCCAGCTCATCCAGTGGATCACCCGCCTGGAGAACACCAAGGTCAGCGGTGACCTCGCCTACTGGGTCACGGAGGGCACGCTCAACGGCCTGACCACCCACAACAACGCGCCGACCGGCGCCTGGTGGCTCTACAACTGGTACGGCGAGATGACCGGCAACACCGTCACCGTCACACCGCCGACCCAGAACGGCTCCCTCCAGGGCATCGCCACGCTCGACTCCGCCAAGAAGCAGGCGCGGGTCGTCTTCGGCGGCACCTCGGGCGGCACCGACGTCGTCGTGAAGGGCTTCGGCTCCGCGTCGTACCTCGGCAGCACCGTCCACGCCATCGTCGAGGGCACGGACAGCACCGGGACCGACACCGCCTCCGGCCGCCCGTACGTCGTGCAGGAGGGTGACTACCCGGTCAGCAACGGCCAGATCACGGTCACCGTGCCGAGCATGACGGCGACCTCCGCCTACCAGATGATCATCACGCCGGCCACCAGCACCTCCGCCGCCGACGTGCCGACCCGGTACGAGGCCGAGTACGCCGACCTGAGCGGCAGCGCCCGGGTGACGTACGGCTCCAACACCGGCTATTCCGGCACCTACTACGTCGACGGTTACCTCGGTTCGAGCAACGCGAGCACCAACTTCGTGGTCAGCGCGCCCACCGCCGGCTACTACGACGTGACGCTGCGCTACTCGGCCGGACCGAGCAGTGGCGCCCCGACCGACCGCAGCACCCGGGTGACGGTGAACGGGTCCAAGCTGACCGACCTGTCGCTGACCGGCACGGCGGACTGGAACACGTGGAAGACCAAGACGGTCACCATGTACCTCGACCAGGGCATCAACCGGATCAACTACGGCGCCTACACCAGCGACGACAGCGACAACATCGCCGTCGACTCGATCGACGTGACCACGTCGACCACCGGTTCGACCGCGAGCTACGAGGCGGAGGCCTCCGCCAACACCCTCGGCGGCACCGCGACGATCGAGACCGACACCGCGGCGTCGGGCGGCAAGTACGTCGACCAGCTCGGCAACGGCTCGGCCAACAGCCTCACGTTCAACAACGTGACGGCCGCGTCCTCGGGTCTCTACCGCATGGTCGTCACCTACGCCAACGGCGACAACCGCGGCGACGGCGGCAACACCTACAACATCATCAACCGGTACGCGGACATCTCCGTCAACGGCGGCACCGCGCAGCGCGTGTACTTCCGCAACTCCGGCGGCTGGTCCAACTACTGGTCCGTGATGGTCGACGTGAACCTGACCGCCGGATCCAACACCATCAAGTTCGGCAACAACTCCGCCTACGCCCCCAACCTCGACAAGATCCTGCTCGCCCCGGCGATCGCCTCCTCCAGCACGTCGTACCTGAAGCTCCAGAACCGGACCAGCGGGCTGGACGTCGACGGGGCAGGGGTCACGACCAGCGGTTCCACGGTCACCCAGTGGCCGGTCGGCTCGACCACGAACCAGGAGTGGTCGGTCGTTCCCGACGGCAGCTGGATCCGCCTCAAGAACCACACCACCGGGTTGTTCCTCGACGGCCTGGGCGCCACCGCCAACGGCTCGAACGCCGGCCAGGCGACCGACAGCACCGCCACCTCGCAGGACTGGATGGAGGTGACGTCGGGCGACTACGTCCGGCTGAAGAACCGCGCGACCGGGCTCTACCTGGACGGCATGGGCCGCACCTCCAGCGGCTCCAACCTCGGCCAGTGGAGCTCCAGTACCAGTACCAACCAGCAGTTCCGCATCGTCCCGCAGTAGCGGAACGCGGACGCCGGTAGGTACGGCAGCACCGCGCGGAGCACCGTTTCAAGGGGAAGCGGTGCTCCGCGCGGGTTTTTCCGTTCCTCAGGGGTGTGTGGCGAAGTACCGGGCGATGCCCGCGATTCCCTCGCCGACCGCCCGCTCGACGATCGGGGCCAGGCTCTCGGGCAGGATCTCCTGGCTGTAGACCACCCGTGAGCCGTCGCCGTCGGGGAGGACGTCGATGGTGCCGAGGTGGAACTCGATTGGCTCGGGCAGTCCCTCGACGAACCGGTACTGGAACCGCCGCAGTTCGTCGTTCTTCGTGACCACGAGAGCCTTCAGCGTCCCCTGGGGAGTGCTCAGGTGGCGGTGGACGCCGTCGAAGTACGCTTCCCGTACAGCGGGGAACCACTGCGGGATCGTGTTCACGTCGGTGAGCACGGCCCATACACGGTCGGGGTCCTGCTCGACGCGGGTGTCGAATCGCAGAGTTGTCACGTCGCTCCTTCTACGGGGGCTACGGGGTTCGGGACGCTCTTACGGGCGCGGCGCATGCGGCAGCGGTTCGCCCGCGTTCCACACCTCGTGGACGTGGACCGTGACGAACCGCCAGCCGTCGGGCGTGCGGCGCAGCGTGCAGTCGTACCAGCCGGCGCCGTCCGCGTGGCGGAAGGTGTCCTCGCCGAGCATGTGCACGCCGAGCAGATAGGAACGGGTGCGGGCGGTGTCGCCGTCGAGGTGGATGGCGTGGTTCGAGCTGAGGTGCCAGGTGCCCCGGTAGCGGCCCAGCTGCCGGCTGCTGCCCACGCCCCGCAACTGCTCGTGACCCACCAGCCGGATCGACTCGGACGGGGACATGCTGCCCTCGGGCACGTAGAGGGCGACGTACGCGTCCCAGTCCTGGGTGTCGAGCGCCCGGGCGAACTCGATCAGCAGGTCGCCGATGGCCGCGCGGTCGACCAGCCACTGGAGTTGGGCGGCGGGGTCGGACGGCGGCTTCGGCATCCCCGCGGCGGGCGCGCTCTCGGCCGTCGGACGGGCGGAACCGGGTGTGGACATGCTCTGTACTCCTGTGCGGAAGAGTCTGCCGGTTGCCCGGGAGGCGGGGCACCGGGGTTCAGGATGGCAACGCGGCAATGACGTCACCCTCCCGCCGCCTCCTCGGCGTGGAAGGGTGACGTCACTGCCACCGGAACGGTCTATGGCCTACGACTCGCCGGCGGGCGAGGCGTCGGCCACGACCGGCGCCGGCACGGTCCGCCCCGCCGGAACGGGGGCGGCTGCCGTCGGCAGTCGGCGGGCGGCGGCTCCGAGCCCCGCGGCGCCGAGCGCTCCGGCCAGGGCGAGGACGCCCACCGCGTTCGGCAGGCTGCCGACGGCGGCGGTGAGGGCGAGCACCGCCAGCGGGCAGATGAACTGGCCGGTGAAGAAGCATCCGATCCACAGCCCGGTGCCGCGGCCCCGGTCGGCGTACTCCAGCTTCGAGAGGGCGAGCGTGAGCAGGCTCGGCAGCATGATGCCGCCGCCGAGGCAGTTGATCACGGCGCCGGCGGTGAGCACGACGGGGTTCGGGGCGATCCAGATCACCGCGAAGCCGGCGGCGCACAGCCCGAAGGCGATCGGCAGCCAGGACCGCGGGCTCCGGCCGGACTTGGTGAAGACGACCGCGCCGACCACCGTGGCGACGCTGGAGGCCGCGATGGCCAGCCCGATGATGCCGGTGTCGGTCACGCCCATGTCGTCCAGCAGGAAGGACATCTCCACCTGGACGGTGTAGAACATGACGGCGCCGAAGACGGTCAGCGCGCAGATCCCGGCCAGGGGCCTCCAGGGGAAGGCGCCTCGGCCGGTCGGCTCCGTGGGGGCGGTCGCCTCGGTGACGGAGGGCTGGGTCCGCGACGGTTTGGGCAGGAAGGCGGCCATGGCGGGGGCGAGGAGCAGGCTCGCGGCGTAGGCCCAGAAAGGAGCCCGCCAGCCGGCCGATCCGGCCGCGCCGCCCAGGACGAAGAAGGCGGTGGCGGCGATGGAGGCACACATGGTCTGCATGGCGAGGTAGCGGTCGCGTTGTCTGCCGGAGTAGTAGTCGCCGATCAGTGTGGTGCAGCAGGTCATGATGGCGGCTTCGACGACGCCGACGAGGGC
>NZ_JBVHTI010000012.1:0-178742 GCF_055565975.1 Streptomyces sp. NPDC028289
CACCCACTGCTCGGACGTCTCGCTCCCGAGGGCCGGATACCGGTAGCTGAAGACTGCACGGCAGTAGTCACGGGTCTGCAGAAGCCCCGGAACGATCAGACTCTCGTACGAGAGGATTCCCACCGCCTCCTGCTCGTGATCGACCAGCCCCTGCGCGAACTGCACGATCCGCTCCCGCACCGGCATCTTGGCCACCAGCACGGCCAGCACCCCACCCGTCCCCAACAGTTCGTCGAACTGCTCGGCCCGGTCCGGCTGAAGCGCCAGCCTCCCTTGCTCGATGGACCCCACCGTGTCCACGTGAATGCTCGCCATCTCGGCGAACTGCTCCTGCGTGACGCGCGCCTGTTTCCTGCAGTGGGCCAGCACCGCTCCGACCGCCTGCCACGAACCGACCTTCTTCGGCTTCCTCGCCACCTGCATGCGTGTCCCTTTCCCCCGTGGGCGCCCGAACCGCTCGTAGTGGACTCGTAGAAGTCAGAACTACGACCTCACTCACTGATCCATCATAGTCACTCACAGTGACACTCGCCTCATGAACCCGGAACCCCAAACCCCCCACACCCGCGAGGCGTTCTACCGCCGGGACCGCAGATCCGTCGGCGTGGCACGCGACTTCACGCGCGCGGCCCTGGCCGACTGGCAGGTCGGCCCGCGCGCGGACGACGTACTGCTCTGCGTGAGCGAACTGACCACCAACGCGGTGCTCCACGGCGTACCCCCGGGCCGTGGCTTCCGCCTCCGGCTGGCCCTGCACCCCGACGGAGTCCTCCGCACCGAGGTCCACGACAGCGGCCCGGGCGAGCTCC
This sequence comes from Streptomyces sp. NPDC028289, assembly GCF_055565975.1. NCBI lineage: Bacteria > Bacillati > Actinomycetota > Actinomycetes > Kitasatosporales > Streptomycetaceae > Streptomyces > Streptomyces sp. NPDC028289. Next base: position 810 of record NZ_JBVHTI010000012.1, read on the forward strand.
GCTACGGAGACATGTCCCCGGAGTCGGAACACGGCCGGGGCCTGCTGCTGGTCACACTGGTCGCGGACAAGTGGGGTGTGGAAGAGCGCGGCCCCGGCAAGATCGTGTGGTGTGAATTCGGAGCGCGGGGGTGATCTACAACTCCGCGAGTCGACGGGCTGCCACAGTCCTCGTCGGAACCGGGAGAGAGTGCCCACGACAACGCCGTGACCTCGTCCTCGCGGCCGGTGAATGCCGCTGGCGGCGCCGGCAGGGTGGACAACGCGGAGGGTGAGGGGGCGACACGCCCCAGGGAACCCCACTCCACGAGGACGCCATGGTGCGGCAGACCAGGCTGGACGGGGAGTCCGGGGAATATCTCGCTGCCAAGGAGAAGCTGCGGCTGGCCGAGATCGACCTGATGCGGCGCCGGGAGGAGGTCGCGGCGCTGCGGCGGGCGCTCCCGCCGGGGCCGGCCGTCGACGACTATGTCTTCCTCGAAGGGCCCTCCGACCTGGACGCCGGTGACACCCCGGTGCGCGAGGTCGCGTTGAGCGAGCTGTTCTCCGGGCCCGAACGGTCGCTGGTCGTCTACCACTTCATGTACGGCAAGCTCCAGACCAGTGCCTGCCCGATGTGCACGATGTGGATCGACGGCTTCAACGGCATCGCCCACCACGTCGCCCGGAACGCCGACCTCGTCATCGCCGCAGCCGCCGAATCGCCCACCCTCCGGCAGTACGGCCGCGACCGCGGCTGGCACCGGTTGCGGCTGCTCAGCTGCGGTGCCAGCACGTTCAAGTACGACCTGGGGAGCGAGGACGAGGACGGCGCGCAGGACTCCACGGTCTCCGTCTTCACCCGCGACGGCGACGGCACGGTCCGGCTCACCTGCTCCGCCCATCCGCGCATGGCCGACGACATCCGGGAGCGCGGCATCGACCTGCTGACGCCCGTCTGGCACCTGCTCGATCTGACCCCACAGGGGCGGGGGGACTGGTACCCGGCCATCGACTACCAGTAGGCCCCGGGTGCCCGGGCTCGGGCCGGGCAGCCCGCGAACCCGGCCCGCGCCTGCTTGGGCAAGCGCGGTGTAGTAGGACGTTTCAGCCGTCTCGGCCCTGCCATGTGGTGATGCAGGCTTCGTTCCCCTCCAGGTCGGCAAGCACCCAGAAGGCCGGGGCACGGGTCGCGGACACGAGTCGGCCGCCGGCCGCCAGTGCGGTCTCGAGCCGCCGGGACGCCTCGTCATGCGGAACACAGATGTCGAAGTGGATGCGGTTGCGCTGTGGGCGTGCCCGGTCCATCTGCTGGAACCAGATGGCCGGGCCCTGCCCGACCGGGTCGACGAGCGGATCCTCCGGTCCCTCGGCACCCGCCTCGCCCGCATAGCCCAGCACTGCCTTCCAGAACGGCCGGATCCCGGCGATGTTCAGTGCATCGATCGCGATCTCCACAAGCTGGACGGACCGGGGTGCCCCCGTTCCGATGTCGGGCTGCGTCAGCAGCCCGGACCTGTCCGCGGCGGCAGAGATCCGGCGCGCGAGTTCGACATCCCTGGTGGTGACCGTTGCGCGGTCCGACGTCTGCAAGGTGAGGACGACCCGATCGGGGCGGACATCGACCCGAAGGTGCCGGTCGGCGTCGTCACCACAGACCGCGACAGCGTCCGCCGCCAGGCCGACCGCCTGAGCCAGCGACGCGACCGGGACCGACGTTCGAAAAGTACCCAGCAAGAAGCGCCACCCGTAGTCCTGCACCGCCTCGGACGCTTCCTGCCGATTCAATTTCTGCTCCATGGCCGCATCCTTGCAATCCCGCTGCCGGTCCCGCCTGCGGCACTTCTGAGAAAGGCTCGGGGGTACGGCACCCCCGGACGCCCGGACATGGCCGAGCGCCGCCCTCGGGGGAGTGGAGGGCGGCGCTCAGCGGGCGTGGTCGGGGCCGGCGGTCCGGCGCCGCGGGCTCACGCGTTCTTGATCGCCGAGATGTCGAAGTTCAGCTTGATCTTGTCGGAGACGAGGACGCCGCCGGTCTCCAGCGCCGCGTTCCAGGTGACGCCCCAGTCGGAGCGCTTGATCTCGGCCTTGCCCTCGAAGCCGACACGCTCGTTGCCGAACGGGTCCTTGGCGGCGCCGTTGAACTCCAGGTCGATGGTGACCGGCCGGGTGACGCCGAGGATCGTGAGGTCGCCGGTGATGCGGTAGTCCTCGCCGCCGAGGGCCTCCGCCTCGGTGGAGCGGAAGGTCATCGTCGGGAACTCGTCGATCTTGAAGAAGTCGGCCGACTTCAGGTGACCGTCGCGGTCGGGGCTGCCGGTGGTGATGCTGTCCATCTTGATGTCGAGGGAGGCCGTGGACTTGGACGGGTCCGTGCCGTCCAGGTGCAGCGTGCCCTCGAACTCCTGGAAGCTGCCCTTGACGTTGGTGACCATCGCGTGGCGGGCCACGAAGCCGAGGGTGCTGTGCGCCGGGTCGATCGTGTAATCGCCGGTCAGCGCGGCCGTGTCGGCGCTCGTGCCGGCGGCGGTGGTCTCGTCGTTCTTGCGGCCGAAGATGCCCATGAGGTGCTCCTTGAGGGGACGGGTCGCGACTTCGAAGCGGTTGTCTGAGGAAGGCGCGGGCTTGATGTTTAACGTTCAACGAACTCAACGAAAGACACCGTAGACCCATTCCCTTCAACGTTCAACATCATCGACCCGTGTGTCGCGGTCATTACTCACCGTAACGTCGCGTGGCTCGTTGTCGCGACGGGACCCGCTGGGGGAGCGCTAGGCTCTGTGTGGGTGAACCGCCGTCCGGAGGTCAGTGTTACTCCGCGGGTGGTATGGACCGCCGGTGAATGTGAGGCGCATCTCAGCTCCGCGTTTGTGGCACCCCTACAACGGCGAAGCCCCCTGAGCAGTCGGAACGGCTGCATGCGGTTCTGGTTCTGTTCAGTGGTTCCAGGAAAACGCGTCGGAGACTGTACGGAGTCGACGTCTCGCATTCCTTGGTGTCCTTCGTAAGGTCACTACATGACCGTTTTGGAAGAGACGACGGGCGAGCCCACCGGTGAACCGACGGACGCGCGCGGGCGGGTCGCCGAGCTGCACGAGATCCGTGCGGCCGCGGTGGCGGGCCCCAGCGAGAAGGCGACCGAGGCGCAGCGCGCCAAGGGCAAGCTGACGGCCCGGGAGCGCATCGAGCTGCTCCTGGACCCGGGTTCCTTCCAGGAGGTCGAGCAGCTGCGCCGGCACCGTGCGGTCGGCTTCGGCCTGGAGGCCAAGAAGCCGTACACCGACGGTGTCATCACCGGCTGGGGCACGGTCGAGGGCCGTACGGTCTTCGTCTACGCCCATGACTTCCGGATCTTCGGCGGCGCGCTGGGCGAGGCCCACGCCACCAAGATCCACAAGATCATGGACATGGCCATCGCGGCCGGCGCCCCGCTGGTCTCGCTGAACGACGGCGCCGGCGCCCGTATCCAGGAGGGCGTCTCCGCCCTGGCCGGCTACGGCGGCATCTTCCAGCGCAACACCAAGGCCTCCGGCGTCATCCCGCAGATCAGCGTGATGCTCGGACCGTGCGCGGGCGGCGCGGCCTACTCGCCCGCCCTCACCGACTTCGTCTTCATGGTCCGCGAGACCTCGCAGATGTTCATCACCGGCCCGGACGTCGTCAAGGCGGTCACCGGCGAGGAGATCACCCAGAACGGGCTCGGCGGCGCCGACGTCCACGCGGAGACCTCCGGCGTCTGCCACTTCGCGTACGACGACGAGGAGACCTGCATCGCGGAGGTCCGCTACCTCCTCTCGCTCCTCCCGCAGAACAACCGTGAGAACCCGCCGCGCGTCGAGTCCACGGACCCCGTCGACCGCCGCAGCGACGCCCTCCTCGACCTCGTCCCGGCCGACGGCAACCGGCCGTACGACATGGCCAAGGTCATCGAGGAGATCGTCGACGACGGCGAGTACCTGGAGGTCCACGAGCGCTGGGCGCGGAACATCATCTGCGCGCTGGCCCGGATCGACGGCCAGGTGGTCGGCATCATCGCCAACCAACCGCAGGTCCTCGCGGGCGTCCTGGACATCGAGGCGAGTGAAAAAGCTGCGCGCTTTGTTCAGATGTGTGACGCTTTCAATGTTCCGATCGTCACCTTCCTGGACGTACCGGGCTTCCTCCCCGGTGTGGACCAGGAGCACGGCGGGATCATCCGCCACGGCGCGAAGCTCCTCTACGCCTACTGCAACGCGACCGTGCCCCGGATCTCCCTGATCCTGCGCAAGGCGTACGGAGGTGCCTACATCGTCATGGACTCCCAGTCGATCGGTGCCGACCTGACGTACGCCTGGCCGACGAACGAGATCGCGGTCATGGGCGCCGAGGGTGCGGCCAACGTGATCTTCCGCCGGCAGATCGCCTCCGCCGAGGACCCCGAGGCCATGCGGCAGAAGATGGTCAAGGAGTACAAGGCCGAGCTCATGCACCCCTACTACGCGGCCGAGCGCGGCCTGGTCGACGACGTCATCGACCCGGCCGAGACCCGCGAGGTGCTCGCCAAGTCGCTGGCGATGCTGCACACCAAGCACGCCGACCTGCCGTCCCGTAAGCACGGCAACCCCCCGCAGTAATCCTGCGGAAACCTCTCTCACGGAGACTGACGCCCATGAACGTGCCTGACATCCGCGTCGAGAAGGGCAACGCCGACCCGGAGGAAGTCGCCGCCATAACGGCGGTCCTCCTGGCCCGCGCGGCCGCCCGGCCGACCGCCGACACCGAGCAGACCCGCCGCGGCCGCGCCAAGGCGGGCTGGCGCCGCCTGGACCGCGAGAACGGCTTCCGCGCCCCGCACAGCTGGCACTGAAGCCCCAGCAGTCGGTACGACGACCGTCGGCCCCGCCGCCCGAAAGGGCGGCGGGGCCGACGGCGTGTGCGGCCGTCAGGTCCCTGGCGTCAGCAGGTGCCGCCGCCGTTGTCGCAGGCGGTCTGGGCGACCGCCTGCACCAGGGCCTGTTCCGCCTGCTCCAGCCACCACGGTGTCTCGTTCTGCAGGTCCACTGCCTGGCCGAACGCCTCGTCCATCCAGTTGGGCTCCAGCCCGTCGTCACTGGCGCTGCAGTCCGAGACCCGTTCGTTGTCGCTCTGGGCAGCGCTGCTGAGCGCCTGGGCGAAAGCGCTCGTCGAGTCGTAGAACGACTGCTCCATCCTGCTGAAGGCGTCGTCCACGCGCTGGTCGGTGGGGGCGGGCGCGGGGCTCACGCCCTGGTTCTGCAGCTCCGTCGCCCAGCGCTGGGCGTTGTTGCTGATCCAGTTCTTCATGAACTCCTTGAACGCCTCCTCGCTCGTGGTCGCCAGCCAGCACTGTTCCGCGGTGTAGCCGCCGATCTGCGCACCGCCGGAAGTCCCGGACCCTCCGGGGCAGTTGACCGACCCGGTGCCGCCGAGACCGACGGTGCCGGTGCCGGGGTTCACGACCGTGCCGGTGCCGGTGCCCGGCTGGCAGACGACGGCGTCGGCGACGGAGCTGATCTGCGTCTGGGCGGCGCGGTGGCCGGCGAGCTCGGGCAGGGCGCCGGAAGCCCTGAGGCCGAAGCCGGTGCCGACGATCGCGGTGGCGGTGAGAAGGGCGGCGGTGACGCGCAGGGAGGGGCGCCTGGACAGGAAGGACGGGCGCCGGGACAGGAAGTCGAACACGGTTTCTCCTTGGGGTGTCAGTACCAGTGGTGGGTCTGCCAGAAGGCCCAGGCGGCGCAGGCGCTGCCGTAGCGGGCGGTGACGTAGGAGCGCATCCAGCGCAGCTGGGTGGTGGGATCCGTGCGCCAGTCACCGCCGTAGCGGGCCATCTTCGAACCGGGCACGGCCTGCGCGAGGCCGTAGGCGCCGGACGTGGGATTGGCGGCGGTGGTACGCCAGCCGGACTCGCGGGTGATGATCTCGGCGGCGCAGCCGTACTGGCCGCCGAAGACGGCGGCCGCGGCGCGGCGGGCGGAGCCGCCCGTGGGTGCCGTGGCGGTGGCCGGTCTCGCGGTGGTGCGGGCGGCCGGCGTGCCGGCCGGGGCGTGGACGCGGACGTACGCATCGACGGCGGCCGCGGCCGGCAGGGGCGCGTACCGGACCCGGGTGCCGGTGTGCGCGGCCTCGATGACCCGGCCGTCGCCCGCGTACAGCTGGACGTGGCCGAAGGAGGAGGTGAAGACCAGGTCTCCGGGCCGGAGCCGGGCGCGGCTCGTGCGGGAGCCGGTGCGGGCCTGGGCGGCGGCCGTGCGCGGCAGCCGGACACCGGCCTCCGCCCAGGCGGCCTGGACCAGCCCCGAGCAGTCGTAACCGCCGGCCCCGGTGCCGCCCCAGCGGTACGGGACGCCGAGCCGGCCGCGGGCGAACGCCACTGCGAGGCTGCCTGCCGGGGCCGGGGCCGGGGCCGGGGCCGGGGCCGGGGCCGGGTTGGTGTGCGGCTTCGGGCGGTGGCTGCTGTCGGCTCCCGCCGCGGGGAGCGTCAGGCGGTCGCCGGCCCGGATCAGGGTGGAGGTGCCCAGATGGTTGGCCCGCTGCAGGGCGGCGACCGTGGTGCCGTACCGGTGGGCCACGCCCCAGAGGGTGTCTCCGGGGCGCAACAGGACGGTGCGGGCGGTGCGTCGGGTGGGGGAGTGCCGTTGCGCGGGAGGACGTGGTGCATGTCCGGCGGCGCCATGGGCGGCGGTCGGCGCGTGCGTGACGTGTGTGCTCCGCGTGGCGGTGCCGTACGCGGTGGTGGAGGCGCCGGTCAGGGAGAGGACGAGGGCCAGCAGGACGGCGAGGACGGGGACGCGGGTCACACGGGCGGTGGTCATGACGGGGCTCCCGGAGGGCGGGGGGAAGGGGGCGATGACTCCACTTGACGGCTCGCCGAATTGACGCACCAGCAGTTTTTGTTGACCGATTGGCGGCGAACGGGACCCGGCCCGGCTGCCCGTGTTCAAAGTCAACTGGTCAACAAACAAAGCTGGTTGAGCGGCGAGCTCATGCGTGGACTGGAGGCAGGAAACCGAGACGAAGAGAGGCCCTCATGCAGAGCTCGCATCTGCCGCCCGCCTTCCGCAGGGCCGTCACGTACGGCGCCGGAGCCCTGGCGGCGGTCCTGACCGGAGCGGCGCTCTACGCGCTGCCGGAACCCGCAGGCGCCCCGCAGGCGGCCCGGATCGCCGACACGGCCGCCTCAGCGATCCCGTCCGCCGACTCGCCGACACCGTCCGCCGGCCCCGCAAGCCCGTCCGCCGGTTCCGCCTCCGGCTCAGGCTCCGGCTCCGGCACGGTCTCGGCGGCCTGCGGCGCATCGTCGGCGCCGACGGCGGGGACACCCTCGGCCAGCCCTCTGACCAGCCCGGACATCGAACCGGCCACACCCTCCGACGCCGCCTCCACCACGCCCTCCGCCTCTGCCCCCGCCTCCGCAACCCCCTCAGTCCCCCCGTCCGTTACGCCCGCGGCCGCCCCCTCCTTCCGCGGCGTCTACGCCTTCAGCGGCGGCAACACCTCCGACCTCGCCACCGACCCGGACGTGGCCGGGCGGTCGCTGGTCTACTACTGGGCCCGACTGGAGCCGCAGCAGGGCCAGTACTGCTGGAACCTCATCGACCAGGACATGAAGCCCTGGGTGGCCGCGGGCAAGAAGGTCGTCCTGCGGGTCTCCGCGGCCGGCTGGGCGAAGTGGGACACCGCCGCGGACTCCGCGCACGGCACGCCTGCCTGGGTCTACGCCCAGGGCGTGAAGTCGGTGACCGAGCAGGACGGCGCGGTCATGCCGGAGTACTGGAACCAGACCTTCGAGAGCGACCTGGACACGTTTCTGGCCGCCTTCGCCGCCCGCTACGACGGCAACGCCGCCGTCTCCGCCGTGGACATCTCCATCGGCGTCGGCGGGGAGAGCAAGGCGGACAGCGAGAAGAACCCGGACCTGCTCCCGCTGTGGCAGTCCATCGGCTACACCGACGAACTGTGGTGGGGGTATGCCCAGCACACCATCGCCACCTACACGAACGTCTTCCACCGCACCCCGCTGGCCCTGATGCCGGACAGGACGTTCATCGGGGGCACCGACGGATACGACGAGAGCAGGATCGTCGACTACGCGGTGGCCAAGGGCATCTGGCTCCAGGACAACGGCGTCGTCCCGGGCCGCACCCTGTCCGCGCCGTGGGGCCGGACCCCCGTCATCGCCGAGATGCGCGGCGCCACCGGCGACACCGGCGACGACCTGGCCGACGACCTGCGGGCCGCCGTGGCCGAACACCCCGTCCTCATCCTCGTGTTCACCAGCGACATCACCGACGCCAACCGCGCCGTCCTGCATCAGGTCGCCGCGACCGCCGGTACCGGCGGCTGACCGCTCGTCATGGCCGGATCACGACGGCTACGACACCGGTCGAGCACTAATATGACCGGGCGGTGGTACCCGTGGGGCTGAGGGGCGGAGCGATGGGCAGACGGGAAGCTCCGGTTCCGGACGGTCCCCTGAAGGACTTCGCCGAGGGACTGCGGGAGCTGCGGGCGCAGGCGCCCGGCTCGCCCACCTACCGGGAACTGGCTGCCCGCGCCCGTTACTCGTCCTCCGCCCTGTCGGACGCCGCGTCCGGACGCAGGCTGCCCTCGTGGGAGGTCACCGCGGCGTTCGTGACCGCCTGCGGCGGTGACGTGCGGCGCTGGCAGGAGCGCTGGCGGGAACTGGATGTGCGGCTGCGCCGCCACGACCCGGCGCTCCTGACGGGCGCCGCAGCGACGGGCGCCGCAGCGACGGGCGCCGCAGCGACGGACACCGGGACGGCGGACACCGGGACGGCGGACACCGGCACGGCGGACACCGGCACGGCGGACCCCGAGGGAGCCCGACCGGAGGACTTGGCACCACTCCCCGCGTCTGATCCGCCCATGGCCCCCCTCTCCCCCTCCGACCCGGTGAAGGCCGGTCCGTACCGGCTGCTGGGGCGGCTGGGGGCCGGTTCGATGGGGGTGGTGTATCTGGCGGTGTCCCGGGCCGGGCGGCCGGTCGCCGTGAAGGTGGTGCGGGCGGACCTCGCCGAGGACCCGCACTTTCGGGAGCGGTTCGCCGCGGAGGTGGCGGCGGCGCGCCGGGTGTCGGGACCGTACACCGCTGCCGTGCTGGAGGCCGACACCGCGGCCGAACGGCCCTGGCTGGCCACCGAGTACCTGCCCGGCCCGACCGTGGCGGAGGCCGTGGAGTCCGCGGGCCCCCTGCCCGCCGCGGTCGTGCTGGGCCTGGCCGCAGGCATCGCCGAGGCCCTGGCCGCCATCCACGGCGCAGGCGTACTGCACCGCGACCTGACACCCGGCAACGTCGTCCTGGACGACGACGGCCCCAAGGTCGTCGACTTCGGGGTGGCCCGTGCCGCGGACGCCGCCCGGCTGACCCGGCCCGGGGTCCGCGTGGGCACGGTGCCGTTCATGGCGCCCGAGCAGGCCGACGGGCGGGAGGTCACCGCGGCCTCGGACGTCTTCGCCCTGGGCTGTGTGCTCGCCTACGCGGCCACCGGGGTCCCGCCGTTCGGCGACGGCACCAGCGGTGAGGTGCTGTACCGCATCGCGCACGCCGATCCCGACCCCGCCGCCCTCGACTGCGGGGACGACCGGCTGCGGCAGCTCGTCGGGCGCTGCCTGGACAAGGATCCCGGACGCCGCCCGACGCCCGAGGAGATCATCGCGCGGTGCGGGGCGGACCGTCCGGACGAGCTGGCCTGGCTGCCCACGGCCGCCGCCTCCCGGCTGGCCGCCCGGCGCAAGGAGGTCGACGGCACCCTCGCCAGGGCCGCCACCCGCCGTACCGTGGTCCGCGTCCGGCTCACCGCCGTACCGCTCGTCCTCGCCACGGGCATCGCCGTCGCCGTGGCCCTGACCGTCGGCCGCTCCGGGACCTCCAAGCTCACCCTCACCCCACCGGACACCGGCGCTCCCACGGCTTCGGTCTCGGCCCCGGTGACGGCCGCCGTGAGCCCGTCCGGCACCCCGTCACCCGGCTCCCGGCACTCGGCCACTCCCGGCCGCTCGGCCTCCGGGGCCGCCCCCTCGGGCCAGGGCGCCGCCGCTACCCGGACACCGGCGCCCTCCCCGAGCGCCCCCGGCGGCGCCGGCCAGACCCCGAAGGTCACCTGGACCGGCTACGCGGGCACCGACTGCGCCTCCGCCGACGCGGCGAGAACCAGCTTCAACGCCAAGGACGGAGCGTGGAAGGAGACCACGGGCGGTGCCTATCTCGACGGCTGCGGCGCCGCCCGGTACATCAATCTCTACGACGACCACGACGACGGCTGGAACGCCAACGCCGACTGGGTCTTCACCCCCGGTACCAAGGTCGACGCGTGCAGCTTCCGCATCCACGTGGCGACGGGGACCTGGGCCACCGCGGCCCACTACAAGGTCTACGACGTGGACAGCACCGTCGAGGGCCAGGCCGACTACAGGTACGCCTTCACCGTCGACCAGCACACCTACGACGCGGGCGGCTGGTACACCACCCGCAGCTTCCCCTTCCACACCGGCACCATCGACCTGACCCTGACCAACACGGGCCCCACGGGAGGCCGCGGAGTGGTCGCCGACATGGTGACGGCGAGCTGCTCCTGAAAACACCGAGGGCCCCTTCCGAGAAGGGGCCCCGAAGCGCCCCGTAAGGGGCGCTGGGGGTACCCCCGGCCGAAGGCTGGGGGAGGAACTGCGCGGTCAACCACGGTCCACCCGCGGTCGGCATACGACCCGCCGCGGCAGCCCAGTGGCCGAACCTACCGAAGCCGAGCCATCAGAGCGTGCTCCACGAGAGTGATCAGCGCCGACTTCGCATCGGCACGATGCCTCGCGTCCGTCGTGATGATCGGCGTGTCCGGCCCGATCTGCAGCGCCTCGCGGACCTCTTCCGGGTTGTACGGCTGGTTGCCGTCGAAGCCGTTGAGGGCGATGACGAACGGCAGGCCCGAGTTCTCGAAGTAGTCGACCGCGGGGAAGCAGTCGGCGAGGCGCCGGGTGTCGACCAGGACGATCGCGCCGATGGCGCCGCGTACCAGGTCGTCCCACATGAACCAGAAGCGGTCCTGACCGGGGGTGCCGAACAGGTACAGGATCAGGTCCTGGTCCAGGGTGATGCGGCCGAAGTCCATGGCGACCGTCGTGGTCGTCTTGTCCCCGGTGTGGGTGAGGTCGTCGATGCCGGCAGACGCGGACGTCATCACGGCCTCTGTGCGCAGCGGGTTGATCTCCGAGACGGCGCCGACGAACGTGGTCTTGCCCACGCCGAAGCCGCCCGCCACCACGATCTTCGCGGAGGTGGTGGAGCGGGAAGGACCGCCGCTAGAGCTTGCGAAGTCCACTGAGCACCCTTTCGAGCAGTGTCACGTCTGGCTGGCCACCGGCGTTCTCGTCGCCGCCGGGCTGATGGATGGCGACCAGGCCCGCCTCCGCCAAGTCGGCGACGAGGATCCTGGCCACGCCGAGAGGGATCGACAGCAGGGCCGAGACCTCGGCCACCGACTTGATCTCCCGGCAGAGGTTGCAGATCCGCTGATGCTCGGGCAGCTGGCCCTGCATCTGGTGCGGCTGCGCGGTGGTGTGCACCAGCGCCTCGATGGCGAGCTGGTACCGCGGGCGGGTCCGGCCGCCGGTCATGGCGTACGGACGCACCAGGGGGTTGCTGGACCCCGAGGCCGGCGCCGGCTCGGGGCGGCGCTGCGGCTGCACCGGCTGGATACGCGGCGCCGGCGGCTGGTCGTACGGCGAGGGACCGGGGCCCTGCGGGGCGTACGGCTGCCGGTGGCTCGGCGTGGAGGGGAAGTTGTACCGGTTCCCGGCACCGTCGCCCTGGCCCTGCGCAGGCCCGTACGACCAGTTGCCGTTATTAGAACCGCCTGGGGGTGTTGCCACTTTCTCTCCTCCTCCGACCGTGCCGGGCACCCAACCTTGTGGAGCCGCGTCCCGAAACCTTACGGCCCCGGGACGCGAAAACGCACCGTCTGACTATTAGTTGAGAAGGCTTCCCTGGAGTTCCGCACGCAGATCCGGGGTAAGGACCGTGCCCGCGCGGTCCACCAAAAGGGCCATCTCGTACCCAATCAGGCCGATGTCGGCCTCCGGGTGGGCCAGGACCGCGAGCGAGGAACCATCGGAAATGGACATGATGAACAGGAACCCCCGCTCCATCTCCACAACCGTCTGATTCACGCTGCCGCCCTCGAAGATGCGGGAGGCGCCTGCCGTCAGAGACGTCAGACCGGAGGCGACGGCCGCGAGCTGGTCGGCGCGGTCGCGGGGGAAGCCTTCGGACATCGCCAGAAGGAGTCCGTCGGCGGAGACCACCACCGTGTGGGACACCCCCGGGGTGTTGTCCACGAAGTTGGTGATCAACCAGTTCAGGTTCTGTGCCGCCTGGCTCATCGGGCTCACACTAACGCTCCTGGTTGTAGGTGCTGTCAGGACCGAAGCCCTGGCCGTTCGTTTCACTGCCTGCGCTGCGTCCGCGCTGGACGCCCCGACGCAGGTTGCTCAGCCTGCCCCGGACGTCCTCCGGGGCGCGGGAGACCTGTGGGCCTCCCTGGGGGGTGCTCGCGGCGGCTCCCTCGACCAGGTTGGCCTTGGGCACCCGCCTCGGCAGGCCGGAGGAGGTGACCCCGCCCGCCTTGGGCTTGCGCAGCGCCGAGGCCTGCTGCCAGCGCTCGTCGTTCTGCGAACGCCAGGAGTCGTCGCCGGCCGGCTCGGGAGCCGGGGCAGCCGGTGCCGGAGCCGTCGGTGCCGCGGCCGGAGCCTGCTGCATGGGCCCCACGCCGTTCGGGCCGCCCGTGCCGCCGCCGACGGAGCCCCGGCGGGGCAGCCCGGCGTCGGTCAGCTGGTGGCCGTTGGAGGGGGCCGTTCCCGGACGGTCGAAGCCTACGTGGTTCCGCTCGTCCACGTCACCGGCCTGCACCGATTCCGCTTCCGGAGCGTACTGGGCCGGGTAGCCGTTCGTGTAAGCGTCCTGCTGCGGCCAGTCGTCCTGGTAGGGCTGCTCGCCGAAGGCCGGGAAGGCCTCCGCGGCGGCGGCCTGCGCGGCCGCGGGCTCCTCCTGGGCCTGCTCCGGATATGCGGGTTCCGGGTAGCCGCCGTTGACGGAGAACGCGTCGGGGGAGAACGAGTCGTTCTGCGGCAGGCCGCCGTTCGGCGCGTAGTACTGCTCGTCGTACGTGCCCTGTGGCTGCTCCTGGTACGCCGGCTGCCCGTCGTAGCCCCTGGGCTGCTCCTGGAAGCCCGTACCGTTCGCGTCGTAGCCCTGTCGGCCGCTGTCGAACTCGTCGGTGTACGCCGGGATCTCGGCCGTCTCCTGGGGCGCCTGCGGGGCCTGTGCGGCCTGCGGAGGCTGCGCCTGGGCCTCCAGGGCCGCACGGCGCTCCTCGCGCATCAGCGAGCGGCCCACGGGGTCGAGGTCGCGGATGTCGTCGGGGACCTCGATGTAGCGGCTGTCGTCGAAGCCGAGCTCGGCCGCCGTACGCATCGGCTGGAGCTGCGGCTGGTTGAAGTTCTCGGCCTGGAACTGCTGCTCCGGGATGATCTGCGAGACCGTGAACTCGTCCCGCTCCAGAGGCTGTTCGCCGCCACCGCCGTGCGTGATCGCGTCCGGCAGCATGACCAGCGAGGTGGTGCCGGCCTGCTCGCCGGAGGGGCGCAGCTGGACCCGGATGCCGTGCCGGTCGGAGAGGCGGCCGACCACGAAGAGGCCCATGCGCTGGGATATCGCGGCGTCCACGGTCGGCGGGTTGGCCAGCTTGTGGTTGATGTCCGCGAAGTCCTCGGCGGTGAGGCCGATGCCCTTGTCGTGGATCTCGATCATGATGCGGCCGTCGGGGAGACGGGTCGCGGTGACGCGGACCTTGGTCTGCGGAGAGGAGAACGTGGTGGCGTTCTCCAGGAGCTCGGCGAGCAGGTGCACGAGGTCGGTGACCGCGCGGCCGTGGATCTCGGCCTCCGGGACGCCGGAGAGCTCGATGCGCTCGTACTGCTCCACCTCGGAGGAGGCGGCGCGCAGGACGTCGACCAGCGGGACCGGCTGGTCCCAGCGGCGGCCGGGCTCCTCGCCGGCGAGGACCAGGAGGTTCTCGCCGTTGCGGCGCATGCGGGTCGCGAGGTGGTCCAGCTTGAAGAGGTTCTCCAGCTGGTCCGGGTCGGCCTCGTTGTTCTCCAGGTCGGTGATCAGGGTCAGCTGGCCTTCGATCAGCGACTGGTTGCGGCGCGAGAGGTTGGTGAAGATCGCGTTGATGTTGCCCCGCAGCAGGGCCTGCTCGGCGGCGAGCCGCACGGCCTCGCGGTGGACCTGGTCGAACGCGCGGGCGACTTCGCCGATCTCGTCGGTCGAGGTGATCGGGATCGGTGCCACCCGGGTGTCGACCCGGCCCGGGTCGGTGCGGGAGAGCTGGTCGACCAGCATCGGCAGGCGCTGCTCGGCGATGCCGAAGGCGGCGTTGCGCAGCTGGCGCATCGAGCGGGACATCTGGCGGGCCACCATGCCGGCCAGGATGAACGCGGCGAGCAGCGCGACCATGACCGCGGCGGCGGTGATGAACGCGTCCGTCTTGGCGCTGTCCGCGATGTCGGAGGCCTCGCTCACCGCCTTGTCGGCCATGTCCGACTCGATCGTGCGGTAGGCGCTGTACTTGAGGGTGTTGACCGTCCACCAGTTCTCGGCGGTGACGCCCTGGGTGGCCAGCGCCTGGCGGGTGCTCGGGTCGGTGTCCTGCAGCGTGGCCAGCGCGCTGACCATCGCGTTGTCCTTGGACGGCGGGGCCACGTAGTTCGGGTCCTTGGCCTTCGCCTGCTGGACCAGCGCCGCGCCGTCCGTCTTGATCTTCTTCTCGAGGTCGGTCAGCTTCTGCGCGTCCGCCTCGGTGCCGCCGCCGATGTACTCCTCGACGGCGATGCCCTCGAGGTAGGCGTACGAGGAGAGGGCGACCCGCTGGCTGGCCAGGTTGCCGGCGTCCGGGCCCGGCTTGACCAGCAGGTGCATGCCGATCGACCGCTCCAGCGACAGGGCCGCCTTGGTGAGCGAGATGGCGTAGACGGTACGGCCGTAGGAGGTGATGTTTCCGGTGCCCAGACCGAGCTCGTTGGCGAACTCCATCAGCGGGTGGGCGACCGCGACGTACCCCTCTTCGGTCTTCACCCCGGGGAGCTTGCTGGTGTACGAGGCGGCACGCAGGTTGGTGAGCTGCGGCTCGGCCTCGCGGAACAGCTTCAGGCGGCGCTCCAGACCCGGCTTCTGCGGCATGTTCTGCGCGGCCGCGTCGAAGGCGTCGGCGGCCTTGTCGGTCGCGGCGCGGGCCTGGGTGACGGTCGCCTTGTCCTTGTCGAGGAGCAGCGGTGCCGCGCTGACGTCACGCTCGTTGTAGAGGGCGTCGGCATAGGTCAGGGCCGCACGGACCAGGCGCGCGGTGTTCTCCGCGTCGCGGGCGTCCTGCCAGGTGTCGATGGAGCTCTTCACCTGGAAGCCGCCCATCACCAGGCCGACGGCCACGGGTATGAGCAGGATCGCGTTCAGCCTGGTCGGCACTCGCCAGTTCCGCGGGGAGAAACGGCCGCCGCTCTTCGCGGGTGCGGCCGGTGGTTCCGCGGCTGGCACAGGGGTGGGCGCCGCAGCGCGCGGCGGCGGGGTGAAGTTGCCCCGTGCCGACGGCTCGGGACCGTTCTTGCTTCGCCTCACTCGACCAACAACCTCTCGGCGGCGGGCACCTGTCGTCGTGCCGCAGTCTCTCAGAGCCCGGTGTGTCTCAGACCACTACTCAGTACGTCTTTGACTAATGGGCAGTTCAGGCATTCCAGCACGGGGGCCGGTGCACTTCCAAACAGTCCATCGGGGCAGAGCGCACGGATGTAAGCCCCAGATAAAACGGTCATAAAGAGCGAGCCCCGCCAAAAGGCGGGGCCATTGTGAGCGCAGCGGCACCGCGCGACCGCGACGCGTGGCGATACCACTGCATTCCTCTGCCGAAACGTTATGAACACCGGAGCCGACCGTGTCAAAGGCCACAGTCGGCTCCGGTTTCCTTACGGCAACTGCCGTACATGACGTCGGACTTGGGTACGGCGCCGCGGCTACCGCAGACGCGCCATGAGGGCGTGCTCCACCAGCGTGATCAGCGCGCTCTTCGCATCGGCGCGGTGCCGGGCGTCGGTCGTGATGATCGGCGCGTCCGGTCCGATCTGCAGTGCCTCACGCACCTCTTCGGGTGTGTAGGGCTGGTGTCCGTCGAAGCCGTTGAGGGCTATGACGAACGGCAGACCGCTGTTCTCGAAGTAGTCCACGGCCGGAAAGCAGTCGGCCAGACGCCGGGTGTCCACGAGCACCACCGCGCCGATCGCACCGCGCACCAGGTCGTCCCACATGAACCAGAAGCGGTCCTGACCGGGTGTGCCGAACAGGTACAGGATCAGGTCCTGGTCGAGCGTGATACGGCCGAAGTCCATGGCCACCGTGGTGGTGGTCTTGTCCCCGGTGTGCGTCAGGTCGTCGATGCCCGCCGAGGCGGACGTCATCACGGCCTCCGTACGCAGCGGGTTGATCTCGGAGACCGCTCCCACGAACGTGGTCTTGCCGACGCCGAAGCCGCCCGCCACCACGATCTTCGCGGAGGTGGTGGCCCGACCTCCGTCAGAGCTTGCGAAGTCCACTGAGCACCCTTTCGAGCAGCGTCACGTCAGGTGCGCCGCCGTTGTTCTCGTCGCCGCCCGGCTGGTGGATGGCGACCAGGCCGGCCTCGGCGAGGTCGGCCACCAGGATCCGGGCCACGCCGAGCGGCATGGCGAGCAGCGCCGAGACCTCGGCCACCGACTTCACCTCGCGGCACAGGTGGCAGATGCGCTGGTGCTCCGGGAGCAGCCCCATGAGCGCTGCCGGGTCGGCCGTCGTGCTGATCAGCGCCTCGATGGCGAGCTGGTAGCGCGGCCGGGTCCGGCCGCCGGTCATCGCGTAAGGACGTACCAGCGGCTGGTCGCCCTCGTCCCCGTACGGCTCCGCGTACGGATCATGAGAGGCGGTGGGCGGGGTCATCGTTCCTCCGGGCGGGACAGCAAGTCGGTCGGGCTAGCCGTCGGACGTGGCCGGTGGGGGGATTGTGGCGGCCGGACGGTGATTTGGTGAGGCGGGTTGGATCCGGGCGGTCAGTGGAGCAGACTGCCTTGCAGTTCGGCACGCAGGTCGGGCGTGAGTACGGCGCCCGCGCGGTCGACCAGGAGCGCCATCTCGTAGCCGACGAGACCGATGTCGCACTCCGGGTGAGCCAGCACCGCGAGGGACGAGCCGTCGGAGATGGACATCAGGAAGAGAAAGCCGCGTTCCATCTCGACGACCGTCTGCGCCACGTTGCCGCCCTCGAAGATCCGGGAGGCCCCGGCCGTCAGCGAGGTGAGCCCGGACGCGACGGCCGCCAGCTGGTCGGCCCGGTCGCGTGGGAAGCCTTCGGACATCGCCAGAAGGAGGCCGTCGGCGGACACGACGACGGTGTGGGACACACCTGGGGTGTTGTCCACGAAGTTGGTGATCAACCAGTTGAGGTTCTGTGCCGCCTGGCTCATCGGACTCAACTAACGCTCCTGCTGGTGAGTGGGGCTCGGGAAGGTGCCGGTCTGAGGGCCGGTGCCGGCCTGTCGACCCTGTGCGATACCCCGACGGAGATTGGTCAGCCGGCCGCGAACGTCATCAGGCGAACGCGAGACCTGCGGACCCGCTTGGTGCTGTTGCTGCTGTGCCGTGCCCGGGACGAGGTTCGCCCGGGGGACCCGGCGCGGCAGACCGGAGGTGGTGACACCGCCCGCCGCCGGCTGCCGTACACGCTCCGCCTGCCGGACGAGGTCGTCGTTCGGGGAGGTGCGCCAGGCTGCCTGGGCGGGACGCTGGGGGGCCGCGGCGGCGGGCGCCGGCGGCTGTGCGGGCACCGGCGGGACCGGCGGGACCGGTGCCGAGCCGTTGCTCTGGGGACGCTGCTGTTCCTGCTGGCCGCCGTGGAACCAGTTGGTCTCCAGCGTGTCGTACAGCGGGGTACGACCGTCACCGGGACCGGTGGCCGGCGGCAGCGCCTCCGGCTCCTGGCGGACCGGCGGCGCGGGCGGGCGCTGCGGCGCACCGTAGTCGAGGCCGCGGCCGTTGGTCCCCGGACGCTCGAACTGGCCCGTGCCGTACTGGCCGTTGCCGTTCTGGCCGTTGCCCGGGTAGCCGTTCTGCCGGCCGGGCAGGGAGTGCTGCCCGGTGGAGCCGCCGTCGTAGGACGGCGTGGCGAACTGACCGGTGGAGCCGTTGTCGTAGGCCTGCGGGGCCGCGAACTGCCCGGTGTTCTGGGAGCCGTTCTGCGGCGCGGCCGGCGTGCCGAAGACGTCGGAGCGCACGAACTGGCCGGAGTCCTGCTGACCGTTGACGTTCGGGCGCGGGAACGAGCCGGTGTCGTGCTGGCCGTTGACGTTCGGGCGCGGGAACGAGCCGGTGTCCTGCGGGCCGGTGGTGCCCGGCCGCGGGAAGGACCCCGTGTTCTGAGAGCCGTTCGGCGCGTTGAAGTCCGGGCGCGGGAACTCGCCGGTCGACGGAGCCTGCGGGATCGCCGGCATCTGCGAGGTGGCGCCGAGGTCCTGCCGGTCGTCGATGCGGGGCATCGGTGCGGTGTGGGTGGAGTCCTGCTCGTCGTGGCCGCGCGGGGTGTCCAGCGAGGCACGGGAGAGCGGCGGCTGGGCGTTGTCGTCGCTCCAGCTGGGCCGGCCCGCGGGCGGGTTGGCCCCGGGCAGTTCGGCCCGCGGACCGCCGCGCGGCGGCAGCTGGGGCTGACGGCCCTGGTCGGAGGAGTTCGCGGAGCGCTGCGGCGGGACCGGGGCGCGGTTGCCGAAGGCGTCCTGACCGCCGAGGGAGTCCTGCGGGTTGCCGAACGCGTCCTGGCCGCCGAAGGCACCGGCACCCGTGTTCGGCCGGCCCTGCGAGCCGCGTCCGCCGCCCTGCGCACCGGGACGGCCGCCGTTCGGGCCCGAGCCGGGCAGCGCGGCCCGGGGACCCTGGCCGGCGCCGACCTGGCCGCGCGGACCCGCGCCGGCGCCGAGCAGTCCGCCACCGGAGGGAGCGCCGGAACCGAGGGCACCGCCGCGTCCGCCGGCCGCGGCGGCACCGCCGCCGAGCGCCGGGGCGGGAGCACCCGCGCCGAGCGAACCACCGGCACCGCCCTGGCCGTTGCCGCGACGGGCGGCGGCCGCACCGGCCGCGGCCTGCGCGGCGGCCGGGCCGCCGGACGGAGCCGGGGCACCGGGCTTGCCGGGAGCGGGCTTCTTGCCGCCCTGGGCGACGTCGACCGGGAGCATGACCAGCGCGGTCGTACCACCGGAGTCGGACGGGCGCAGCTGGATGCGGATGCCGTGCCGCTGCGACAGACGACCGACCACGAAGAGGCCCATGCGGCGGGAGACGGAGACGTCCACGGTGGGCGGCGAGGCGAGCCGCTCGTTGATCGCCGCGAGGTCCTCGGGGGAGAGGCCGATACCGGTGTCGTGGATCTCGATCAGGACGCGGCCGTCGGGCAGCGCGTGACCGGTGACCTTGACCTTGGTCTGCGGCGAGGAGAACGAGGTGGCGTTCTCGAGCAGCTCGGCGAGCAGGTGCACGAGGTCGTTGACCACGCGGCCGGCCACTTCGGTGGTCGGCACGGCGGCCAGCTCGATGCGCTCGTACTGCTCCACCTCGGACGCGGCGGCGCGGAGCACGTCGACCAGCGGGACCGGGCGGGTCCAGCGGCGGCCGGGCTCTTCACCGGCGAGAACCAGAAGGTTTTCACCGTTACGGCGCATACGCGTCGCGAGGTGGTCGAGCTTGAAGAGGGAGGACAGCTGGTCCGGGTCGGCCTCGCGGGACTCCAGTTCGGAGATGAGCGAGAGCTGACGCTGGATGAGGCCCTGGGAGCGGCGCGAGAGGTTGGTGAACATCGCGTTGACGTTGCCCCGCAGGAGGGCCTGCTCGGCGGCGAGGCGGACCGCCTCGCGGTGCACGTCGTCGAAGGCCGCGGCCACCTGGCCGATCTCGTCCCGGGAGTGCACACCGACCGACTCCACGGACGTGTCGACGTCCTGCGGGTCGGACTCGGAGAGCTGCTTGACCAGCTCGGGCAGGCGGTCCTGGGCGACCTTGGTGGCGGTCTCCTGGAGGCGGCGCAGCGAGCGGATCATGGAGCGGGCCACGATGAAGGCGCCGACCAGCGACACACCGAGGACGAGCAGGATCAGCGCACCGGAGATGATCGCCGACTGTTCGGAGGAGGCACGCAGCTCGCGGGCCTTCTGCTCCATGTCCTCGAGCAGCGTGTGCTCGATCTTCTTCATCTGGTCGATCTTGGTCGAGCTGTCGTCGACCCAGTCGAGGTACGAGCGCTTGCTGAGCTCGTTCAGACCGTTCTGGGCGCCGAGCGCACGCTTGGCGTAGGTGTCGGCGGCCTCGATCGTCGGGTTGTTGCCGTCGATCGGGCTGAGCAGGTCGGCCGCGTTGCCGGCGTAGATCTTCCGGAAGATCGTCAGCTCGGAGGTCTCGCTCTCCTGGGCGGACTCGCCGTACAGGCGGTCGTTCTCGGAGAGGTCGCCGGAGCTCGTGCCGTTGTCGGGCAGGGCCGCAGCGATGACGGCGCGCTGCACGGACGCGTACTCCTTGGCGGTGGAGAACGCCGCCAGGGCGCGGGTGCGCTGGATCATCTCCGGGTTGCTGGAGGCCTGCGCCATGTCCTGGGAGAGGTCGATCAGCTGGGTGATCAGCCGGTGGTAGGCCTCGACCGTCTGGGTCGAGTTCTCCTTCTGCTGATAGGCGTCCTTGCGGATCTTCGCCAGGTCGTCCAGCTGGCCGGCCAGACCGACGAGGCTGTCGCGGACGCCCTGCAGCTGACCGTTCTTGCTCGCGGTGTCGATTTCCTCGGAGGCGTTGAGGAAGTTCTCGCGGGCGCGGTCGGTCTGGTCCTCGTACCCCTTGACCGCGACGCTCGTCAGCGACCCGCCGTGCGCGAGCGGACCGGCGGTCTTGTCGCGCTCGGTCTGCAGCGCGGTGGCCAGCTCGGTCGCCTGCGTGGTCATGTCCGTCAGCAGCTGCATGTTGTCGAGCTGCTGGATGTCGTCGAGCGAGTCGTTGATGCGCACCGCGCCCAGCGTCGTCGCCGCCACCACGGGGAGCGCGAGCAGCGACACCAGGCGCGTGGAGATACGCCAGTTGCGCAGGGCTATGCGCGAGCCCGGGTTGGACGGACCCTGCGCGGGCTTGACCGTCGGAGTCGGAGCTGCGGTCGGCTGGGGGCCCGAAGACGCCGACACGGCGGGGCGCCCGGAGCGCTCACCGCCGTCACCGCCACCGCCGACCGGGGCCGGGCCCGGGTTCTGGGCGTGCTGGGGCGAGGAACCGCGGTCGGTCCCGCCGTGCGCCTCCGGCTCCGCCGAAGCGCTGCCATCCCTCTTGAAACGTCCCTGCACTAGCGTCGCAACCTCTGGACCAGGCGCCCCTCCGGGAACGGAAGGACACGGTGTCGGCGTTTAACGGAGAGCGCCCTGAATGCGCACCCTGTTGGTCGTGAGTGTGACCGGCGCTGGCTCCCCCTGTCTCGCCGCCACTCGGCGCTGCGTTGCGCCCCCTGCGCGCCGGCTCGATCCTGCGGCGGTCCGTGGAATTCCAGCACAGTGCCGGATCTCCAACAAGGGCCGTGGACCGAGCTGTGACCTCTGTGACAGCGTGTGAGTGACACGTTACGAGATGTGGAAGCCGATCGCGTACATAAAGGGCGTATCCCTGTCAGTCGCCGGTGCGCGGGCCGTGTCCCAGTCGCCATGATCAGGAGCGGAATGACAGGTTCAGTTCGTCAATGTCCGTTTCGTTGCGGTGAGTTGTCGGTCGCATATGACCGCTTTGCCCCCGAGGTCGTGAGCAAACTCACATGCAGATCCAGGCCTCTTCGCGACTTCGGCCGGGAATTCGATGTTTAGCCTGGCGCTTTACAAGAGGGAAGTCTCTGCCAACCCACACACGACGGGGCCCCGTACAACCGTGAAGACGACGATGATGTTCCGCAACATAGCCAACCCCCGGCGCACCACCCTCGCCCACCTGAAGGACGCCGAGGAACTGCAGACCCCCGAGCTGCCCGAGCACTCCCTCGATCTCCCCTCCCAGACCGCCAACCCCCGGCGCACGATCCTCATGGAGATCCCGGCCGGGACCTCGGTCGCGGAGTAGTACGCGACCGGGCGGCCGATCACTCACCCACCCGGTGACCGGGTTATTCCGCGGCGGCCACCCCTCACCGCGTTAGCCTGGAGCGTCAGACTCCAGCCGGCTCAGTGAGGGGCGCCAGGATCCCGTGCGCATCGCCAGGTTCTCCATCGACGGGAACGTCGCCTTCGGCGCCGTCGAGGGCGACAAGCAGGACGAACTCGTCCTCGACATCATCAAGGGCATTCCGTTCGCGGACTTCGAGCTCTCCGGTACCAAGGTCCCGCTGAGCAAGGTCCGCCTGCTCCCGCCGGTGCTCCCCAACAAGGTCGTCGCCTACGGCCGCAACTACGCGGAGCACGCGAAGGAGCTGGGCAACGAGGTCCCGGACGCCCCCTTCGCCTTCTTCAAGCCGTCCACCTCGGTGATCGGCCCCGGCGACGACATCCAGTACCCGTCCTTCTCCCAGGACCTCCACCACGAGGCCGAACTGGCCGTGGTCATCGGCCGGATGTGCCGCGAGGTCCCGCGCGAGCGCGTGGCGGACGTCATCCTCGGCTACACCTGCGCCAACGACGTCACTGCCCGCGACGTGCAGAAGCGCGAGAAGCAGTGGGCCCGCGCCAAGGGCTTCGACACCTCCTGCCCGCTCGGCCCCTGGGTGGAGACGGACCTGGACCTGGCCACCGCGTCCGACCTGACGATCCAGCTCACGGTCAACGGCGAACAGCGCCAGCTCGGCCGTACGAGCGAGATGATCCACTCCATCGCGGACCTGGTCGTCAACATCACCGAGGCCATGACACTGCTCCCCGGCGACGTCATCCTCACCGGCACCCCGGCAGGGGTCGGCCCCCTCAGCGTCGGCGACGAGGTCGCCGTCACCATCGAAGGCATCG
Source organism: Streptomyces sp. NPDC028289 (assembly GCF_055565975.1). Taxonomy (NCBI): domain Bacteria; kingdom Bacillati; phylum Actinomycetota; class Actinomycetes; order Kitasatosporales; family Streptomycetaceae; genus Streptomyces; species Streptomyces sp. NPDC028289. The sequence goes on from NZ_JBVHTI010000012.1 coordinate 23,864, forward strand.
GCACTCTCACCAACAAGGTTGTCAAGCGTGGCTAGCGCACCCGTCCGCGTACGTTTCTGCCCGTCGCCCACCGGTAACCCCCATGTGGGCCTGGTCCGCACCGCCCTGTTCAACTGGGCGTTCGCCCGGCACCACCAGGGCACGCTCGTCTTCCGCATCGAGGACACCGACGCGGCCCGCGACTCCGAGGAGTCGTACCAGCAGCTGCTCGACGCGATGCGCTGGCTGGGCTTCGACTGGGACGAGGGCCCCGAGGTCGGCGGCCCGCACGCGCCGTACCGCCAGTCGCAGCGCATGGACATCTACAAGGACGTCGCCGCCAAGCTGCTCGACGCCGGCCACGCCTACCACTGCTACTGCTCCCAGGAGGAGCTGGACAGCCGCCGCGAGGCCGCCCGTGCCGCCGGCAAGCCGTCCGGCTACGACGGCCACTGCCGCGACCTCACCGCGGAGCAGGTGGCGGAGTACAAGGCCCAGGGCCGTACGCCCATCGTCCGCTTCCGGATGCCCGACGAGACGATCACCTTCACGGACCTGGTCCGCGGCGAGCTGACCTTCACCCCGGAGAACGTCCCGGACTACGGCATCGTCCGCGCCAACGGGGCCCCGCTGTACACGCTGGTCAACCCGGTCGACGACGCCCTGATGGAGATCACCCACGTCCTGCGCGGCGAGGACCTGCTCTCCTCCACCCCGCGCCAGATCGCCCTCTACAAGGCGCTGACCGAGCTCGGCATCGCCAAGCAGACCCCGGCCTTCGGCCACCTCCCCTACGTCATGGGCGAGGGCAACAAGAAGCTGTCGAAGCGCGACCCTCAGTCCTCCCTCAACCTCTACCGGGAGCGCGGCTTCCTGCCCGAGGGCCTGCTCAACTACCTCTCCCTGCTGGGCTGGTCGCTCTCCGCGGACCAGGACATCTTCTCGGTCCAGGAGATGGTCGCGGCCTTCGACATCTCCGACGTGAACCCCAACCCGGCCCGCTTCGACCTGAAGAAGTGCGAGGCGATCAACGCCGACCACATCCGGCTGCTGGACGTGAAGGACTTCACGGAGCGCTGCGCCCCCTGGCTGAAGGCCCCCTTCGCGCCCTGGGCGCCGGAGGACTTCGACGAGGCGAAGTGGCAGGCGATCGCCCCGCACGCCCAGACCCGCCTCAAGGTCCTCTCGGAGATCACCGAGAACGTCGACTTCCTCTTCCTCCCCGAGCCGGTCGAGGACGAGGCGTCCTGGGCCAAGGCGATGAAGGAGGGCAGTGACGCCCTCCTCGCCACGGCCCGGGAGAAGCTGGAGTCCGCCGACTGGACCTCCCCCGAGTCCCTGAAGGAGGCCGTCCTGGCCGCAGGCGAGGCCCACGGCCTCAAGCTCGGCAAGGCCCAGGCCCCGGTCCGCGTCGCCGTCACCGGCCGCACGGTCGGCCTGCCGCTCTTCGAGTCCCTGGAGATCCTGGGCAAGGAGAAGACGCTCGCCAGGATCGACACGGCGCTGGCGAAGCTCAGCGCCTAACGCCGGGACATGTGTGAGGGGCGGCACCCGGAGATCGGGTGCCGCCCCTCACGCGCTCGTGTCAGACGGCGTCGGCCTCGTCGATCAGGTAGGCGAACTCGTCGAAGATCTCCAGGACGACGACGACCATGATCGCGCCCGCGACCATGTACTCCAGCAGCACGCCGGGAGCCACGTACGCCTTGCGCAGGTGCTCGTCGGGCCCGAGCTGCGCGGTCGCCGCCTTGCGGAAGGGGTCGCGTGACAGTATCCGCACGGCCTTGTCCAACTGGGCTCGACGCTCGCCGGGCAAACCGTCGTACGCCGCACGGGCCTCGACGGTGAACTGGACTCGGTACTCGGTCATGACCCAAGTGTGCCAGCCCGCGATACCGTCGGGCCTATGAGCGTCAAAGCCGTGGTCTGGGACGTCGACGACACCCTCTTCGACTACACGAGTGCCGACCGTGAGGGCATGCGGGCGCATCTGGCGGCGGAGGGGCTGCTCGCCGGATGGGAGAGCGCGGAGGCGGCGCTGGTGCGGTGGCGGGAGATCACCGACCAGCAGTGGGCGCGCTTCTCGGCGGGCGAGCTCTCCTTCGAGGACCAGCGCCGCGACCGGGTCCGGGTGTTCCTGGAGACGGAGCTGACCGACACCGAGGCCGACGACTGGTTCCGCCGGTATCTGACGCACTACGAGGCCGTCTGGGCCCTCTTCCCGGACGTCCTGCCCGCCCTGGACGCCCTCGCGGCCGGCTACCGACACGCCGTGCTCTCCAACTCCAGCCTGCACGTCCAGGACCGCAAGCTGCGCACGCTCGGGGTCCACGACCGCTTCGAGGCCGTCCTGTGCGCCGCCGAACTGGGCGTCTCCAAGCCCGCCGCCGGCGCCTTCCTGGCGGCCTGCGAGGCCCTGGAACTAGCCCCGCACCAGGTCGCGTACGTCGGCGACCACCCGGAGATCGACGGGCGGGGCGCCGCCGACGCGGGGCTGCTGTCGGTGTGGATCGACCGTCACGGAGCGTCCACCGGGCCGGTCACCAGGGCCGACGCACCCGCCGGTCCGCACCGGATCGCCTCGCTCGCCGAACTGCCCGCGATCCTCCGCGCCGATACCCGTTTTGGAGCCCCGTCCACCTTCAGGTAATGTTCTTCCTGCGCCGCCGGGGAGCGGGCCGAAAGGCCGGAACCGGAGGCGCGAAACTAGAACAAGATCCCCTCAGGGGCTTGCGTTCCAGTGGCCTATGGTGTAATTGGCAGCACGACTGATTCTGGTTCAGTTAGTCTTGGTTCGAGTCCAGGTAGGCCAGCTCGCAGAGCTCATCTGCAAAGCCCCCGTTGTGTAGCGGCCTAGCACGCTGCCCTCTCAAGGCAGTAGCGCCGGTTCGAATCCGGTCGGGGGTACGGAGATCTTCCACGGATGATCGCTAGGGCCCCCGTTGTGTAGCGGCCTAGCACGCCGCCCTCTCAAGGCGGTAGCGCCGGTTCGAATCCGGTCGGGGGTACGAACTGGTCTAAACCATCATTGGTCTATGGTGTAATTGGCAGCACGACTGATTCTGGTTCAGTTAGTCTTGGTTCGAGTCCAGGTAGACCAGCTCGGACCTGCGGAAACGCAGTGTCCACGCCCCCGTTGTGTAGCGGCCTAGCACGCCGCCCTCTCAAGGCGGTAGCGCCGGTTCGAATCCGGTCGGGGGTACGTGAAGAAGGCCCTCCGCTTCGGCGGGGGGCCTTCTGCTTGTGTGTACGGCGCCCTACTCGAAGCCGTAGCGCCGGGCCGACTCCTCCTCCTGGGCCAGCCGGTGCAGTGCCTGGAGCATCGGCTCCACCAGCACCGCGCTGGCCACCGCGGCCTCCGCCTTCTCCTCCTCCGACGGATGCGTCTCCAGGAAGTCCAGGTCGGCGACGGCCGCCTGGTACATCAACTTCGCGCGCGGTACGAGGAGTTCGGCGTCCCAGTCGTAGCCGAGCCTGCGGAACGCGGCCAGCGCGACCACCAGCTGCCGGTACGCCGGCGAGATCGTCGTCAGCTGCCTGGCGTTCGCCCAGCCCAGCGTGTCCAGGAGGGCGTCGGCCTCCCGGTGTGCGGCGCGCACGTACTCGTCGTTCTCGTCCGGCTCCGGCAGCTGCGGCAGCGCCCACAGCGCGGCGCCCACCCGGATCGTGCGGCCCAGCGAGTCGTCGTCGACATGCCCGAGCACCTCGCGGACCGTCGCCACGGGGATCCGCCCCACCTGGATCATGGCCCGCACCAGCCGCAGCCGCCGCAGGTGCTCCTCGTCGTACTCGGCGGTCGTGGCGTTGACCTGGCGGCCGGGCGGCAACAGCCCCTCGCGCAGGTAGTACTTGATCGTCGCGGCGGACACCCCGCTGCGCTCGCTCAACCGGGCAAGCCGCATGTCTTGCGCGCCTCCTTGGTAAGTGCCACTATCCAAGCACCGACAGGCGGATAGTGCCGCTATCCGACGGGGCCTCCGGGGGTGTCGTTCCTCATGTTCACCAAACCGATTCCGGGCCGTACGACCGCTGCCCGCGAGGGCGACGCGGTGGTCCTGCTCATCGGCATGCGCATCAACCACTTCTGGGCGGTCCACCAGTGGCTCCCGGTCATGCTGTCGATGTTCCGCATGCTGAAGGAGCTGGCGCGGGATCCCGGCCGGGGGCTGCTCGGCCGCATCCTGCTGACGGCCTCGCCGCGGACGTACTACGTCGTCCAGTACTGGGAGTCGAAGGAGAAGCTGTACGCGTACGCGAGCGAGGTGGGCCTGCTCCACCACAAGGTGTGGGGCGCCGTGAACCGCAAGGAGAAGGCGGGGAAGCTGCGCGGGCACGTGGGCCTCTGGCACGAGACCTACATCGCCCCCGAAGGCTCCTACGAGTCGATCTACTTCGACATGCCGCAGTTCGGCCTGGGGGCGGCGAGCGGGACGGTTCCCGTGGAGCGCCGGGGCCGCTACGCGAAGGACCGGTTCGCTCATCGCTCCGGGAGCTGACTCACCTAGGGGCGCGGGGAACTGCGCGACCAGCCACGACGGCGTCGCAGACGGCTGACGGCCGGTGGGGGCGGGCGCTGCACCGTGGGGGCTCCGGTCCCTGGGTGGGTGCGGGCAGCGCGTGGCCGGCCGCGCAGTTCCTCCCCCAGCCTTCGGCCGGGGGTACCTCGGTGCCCCTGAGCGGGGACAGTCCCCCTGCGGAAAAAGTCTCGCCCCCTGAGAATGGGCCTGCCGCGGCGTTGAGGCCGGCCTCTTTCTCCAGGGGGCGTCGGCTCTCAGCCGGAACGGCGCAGTGCCTCCGACAGGCGGGCGGCCGCGTCGATCACGGCCTGGGCGTGCATGCGGCCGGGGTGGCGGGTCAGGCGCTCGATGGGGCCGGAGACGGAGACGGCGGCCACCACGCGGTTGGAAGGGCCTCGCACCGGCGCCGACACCGACGCGACGCCCGGCTCCCGCTCGCCGATGGACTGGGCCCAGCCGCGGCGCCGGACGCCCGACAGGGCCGTCGCCGTGAAGCGGGCGCCCTGGAGGCCGCGGTGCAGCCGCTCCGGCTCCTCCCAGGCCATCAGGATCTGCGCCGAGGAACCGGCCTTCATCGTGAGCGTGGAGCCGACCGGCACCGTGTCCCGCAGGCCGGACAGCCGTTCCGCCGCGGCCACGCAGATCCGCATGTCGCCCTGACGGCGATAGAGCTGCGCACTCTCTCCGGTGATGTCACGGAGGTGCGTCAGCACCGGGCCCGCCGTCGCGAGCAGGCGGTCCTCGCCGGCCGCCGCGGCCAGTTCCGCGAGTCGGGGGCCGAGAATGAAACGGCCCTGCATGTCGCGTGCCACCATGCGGTGGTGTTCCAGAGCCACGGCCAGCCGGTGGGCCGTGGGTCGTGCCAGTCCGGTGGCCCCGACCAGACCCGCGAGGGTGGCCGGACCGGACTCCAGGGCGCTCAGGACAAGGGCCGCCTTGTCCAGAACGCCGACGCCGCTACTGTTGTCCATGCAACGATACTCACGTCTCACTCTGTGAAACGCAAGTTCAATTTTCCGTGGAACGCGCCACCCTGGAATCACACAGTGGCCCGCGGACCAACGGGCCCGGCGGCGGACGCCCGGAACCACGACTTCAGGGGCCCGGAACACGGGCAGCCGCTTCCTCAAGATCTCTAGTTGGGCCGGTGCACGTCTGCCGGCCGGAGGGAAAGCGATGGGTAGGACACTCGCGGAGAAGGTCTGGGACGACCACGTCGTCCGGCGCGCCGAGGGCGAGCCCGACCTCCTCTTCATCGATCTGCACCTGCTGCACGAGGTGACCAGCCCGCAGGCCTTCGACGGGCTGCGCCAGAACGGCCGCCAGGTGCGCCGCCTCGACCTCACCATCGCGACCGAGGACCACAACACCCCGACCCTCGACATCGACAAGCCCATCGCGGACCCCGTCTCCCGCGCCCAGCTGGAGACGCTGCGCAAGAACTGCGCCGAGTTCGGGGTGCGCCTGCACCCGCTGGGCGACGTCGAGCAGGGTGTCGTGCACGTCGTCGGCCCCCAGCTGGGCCTGACGCAGCCGGGCACGACCGTCGTCTGTGGCGACTCGCACACCTCCACGCACGGCGCCTTCGGCGCGCTGGCGTTCGGCATCGGCACCTCCCAGGTGGAGCACGTGCTGGCCACCCAGACGCTGCCGCTGGCCCGCCCGAAGACCATGGCGATCACGGTCGACGGCGAGCTGCCCGAGGGCGTCACCGCCAAGGACCTGATCCTGGCGATCATCGCCAAGATCGGTACCGGCGGCGGCCAGGGCTACATCCTGGAGTACCGCGGCTCCGCCATCGAGAAGCTCTCGATGGAGGCCCGCATGACCATCTGCAACATGTCGATCGAGGCCGGCGCCCGCGCGGGCATGATCGCCCCCGACGAGACCACCTTCGCGTACCTGAAGGGCCGTGCCCACGCCCCCGAGGGCGAGGACTGGGACGCGGCGGTCGCGTACTGGAAGACCCTGAAGACCGACGCGGACGCGGAATTCGACGCCGAGGTGCACATCGACGCCGCCGCGCTCTCGCCGTTCGTCACCTGGGGCACCAACCCGGGGCAGGGCGCGCCGCTTTCGGCGGACGTCCCCGACCCGGCTTCGTACGAAGACGCTTCGGAGCGCCTCGCCGCCGAAAAGGCCCTGGAGTACATGGGGTTGGAGGCCGGCCAGCCGCTGCGCTCGATCAACGTGGACACCGTCTTCGTAGGCTCCTGCACCAACGGCCGGATCGAGGACCTGCGCGCCGCCGCCGAGATCCTCAAGGACCGCAAAGTCGCCGACGGCGTACGGATGCTGGTCGTCCCCGGCTCCGCGCGGGTCGGGCTGCAGGCCGTCTCCGAGGGCCTGGACGTGGTCTTCAAGGACGCCGGCGCCGAATGGCGGCACGCGGGCTGCTCGATGTGCCTCGGCATGAACCCCGACCAGCTGGCCCCCGGTGAGCGCTCCGCGTCCACCTCCAACCGCAACTTCGAGGGGCGGCAGGGCAAGGGCGGCCGTACCCACCTGGTGTCGCCGCAGGTCGCGGCCGCAACCGCCGTCCTGGGCCACCTGGCCTCCCCGGCCGACCTGTCCGACGCTCGTACGCCCGCTGGAGTCTGATCAGCCATGGAAGCATTCACCACGCACACCGGCCGGGCCGTCCCGCTGCGCCGCTCCAACGTCGACACCGACCAGATCATCCCTGCTCACTGGCTCAAGAAGGTGACCCGGGACGGCTTCGAGGACGGACTGTTCGAGGCCTGGCGCAAGGACGAGAACTTCATCCTCAACCGCCCCGAGCGGCAGGGCGCCACGGTTCTGGTCGCCGGCCCCGACTTCGGCACCGGCTCCTCCCGTGAGCACGCCGTCTGGGCGCTGCAGAACTACGGCTTCAAGACCGTGATCTCCTCCCGCTTCGCCGACATCTTCCGGGGCAACTCGCTGAAGAACGGCCTGCTCACGGTGGTCCTGGACCAGAAGATCGTGGAGGCGCTGCAGGAGCTCACCGAGAACGACCCGCAGGCCGAGATCACCGTCGACCTGGAGAACCGCGAGGTACGCGCCGAGGGCATCACCGCCTCCTTCGAGCTGGACGAGAACTCCCGCTGGCGGCTGCTGAACGGCCTGGACGACATCTCCATCACCCTCCGGAACGAGGCCGACATCGCCGCCTACGAGGCCAAGCGGCCGTCGTACAAGCCGCGGACGCTCCAGGTCTGACCCGGAGCCCGCTTCGGCGGGCACCGCCACATCTGAATACGGCTGGTTTCAGCCACCGCAACACCCCGCCTGTACCCCCGATCGCCACGATTGGGGGTACAGCCATGTCTGCACCCGAACGGGCGCTCGCGTTGTCGCAGGTCTTGCCAACTTCCCACGTTAGGGCGGATGTTGTCGGGGTACGTGAGTGCTGTGTCCGCGGCTTCCGCAAGTGCCCGGAAGGCCATTTGAGGCGCCAGTTGCACCCTGCGCAGGCGACAACTCGCCCCAGATGGCACAATCTGTGCATGGAACACGACGGCCAACTCCAGCTCTATGCGGCGGTCGCGGGCCAACTCAAGGAAGCGCACACAAAAGTGCGCGCACTGCAAGTCCCGGAGGGCGTACGGATGGCGCTGACCCGGAAGCTGCTGGTCATTACGGCCGCGGCCAAACACGACGTCGCCGACGCGGCAAGGCGGCTCGAACGGTTCAACGCGGACCTCGACGCGGGTCGAATCCCCGAAGAGGACCGCTGACCGGACCGTACGAGTCGGCCGAGTCCGTTGCGGCACAAGGGTGATAAGCCCGTTTCGTGTTTGATTTGCGGTATATATCTGCCTAACGTGCGAAAAAGCTTGAACACATTCGTTCTGGCGATGTCTCCGAAGGGGAAGACGTGAACAAGGCGCAGCTCGTAGAAGCGATTGCCGACAAGATGGGCGGCCGCCAGCAGGCCGCCGAGGCTGTCGACCATGTCCTGGACGCCATCGTCCGCGCGGTCGTCGCGGGTGAGCGGGTCTCGGTCACCGGCTTCGGGTCCTTCGAGAAGGTGGACCGCCCAGCCCGCTACGCCCGCAACCCCCAGACGGGCGAGCGGGTTCGGGTCAAGAAGACCTCCGTGCCGCGCTTCCGCGCCGGTCAGGGCTTCAAGGACCTGGTGAGCGGCTCCAAGAAGCTCCCGCGCGGCGGTGAGGTCGCGGTCAAGAAGGCGCCCAAGGGCAGCCTGACCGGCGGCGCTTCGGCGACGGTCAAGAAGGCGGCGGCGAAGAAGACCACCGCCAAGAAGGCGACGGGGGTGGCGAAGAAGACCACGGCCGCCGCCAAGAAGACGACGACGGCGAAGAAGACCACGGGCGCCGCCGCGAAGAAGGCGACGACGGCCGCCGCGAAGAAGACGACCGCGAAGAAGACCACCGCCACGGCGAAGAAGGCGGCCGCCAAGAAGGCGCCGGCCAAGAAGGTCACCGCGAAGAAGGCGCCGGCCAAGAAGTCGACGGCGCGGAAGGCTACCGCCAAGAAGACCGCGGCTCGCTGAGCCGGGGCCCGCTTCGGGACAGGGTCGGGATACTCACGCGACGGGCCGGATTCCCTTGGGGAGTCCGGCCCGCGGTGTGTTCGAGACGCGGAGTTGCGTTGTGTTTCGGGTGCGCGCCGGTGGGGGCTGGTCGCGCAGTTCCTCCCCCAGCCTTCGGCCGGGGGTACCCCCAGCGCCCCTGAGTTACTCGCCTCAGAGTGTCTGCAAAGTCACCAGGGTGATCCGAAGGTCGTCTCCGCTTCCCTCGGTCTCGATCCGTACCCGCTGTCCCGGCCTGAGCAGCCGCAGGCCGCCCGCTTCAAAGGCCGCCCCGTCGAACGGCACCGGGGTTCCGTCGTCGAGGAGTACCTGGCCGCTGCGGGTCTCGGGGTCGTACGTGTATGCGGTCGCCTGCATGAGCGCAGTCTACTGGTCCGGGATCAGCAGGCGGGCCGCCACCGCGGCCGTGCGGGGGCCGACGCCCAGGGCCAGGGCCGCGCGCAGGTCGGCGCCGGTGTCCACGTCCTGGCGTACCGAATCCACGCCCACCAGGCGCAGTTCCGCGGCGCCCGAGGCGGCGTGCCGGGCGCGGGAATCCGGGCCGAATGCGGGCGCCAATTCCTGACCGGGGGCCGCGGCCAGCAGGGTGGTGCCGATTGCCGCGGCGTCCGGGAGGAAAGCGCGCGGGAATTCCGCGGCCGCGTCGAGGGCCCGGGCCAATTCCAGCGGGCGGACGGCCGGGAGATCGGCGTTCAGGGCGGCCACGGGGCTTTCCGGACGCGATGCCCGGACAGTCGCCGCCCCGTGCCGCAGCGCCGCGTTCAGGCCGCTGCCCGGCGTGTCCGGGACGATGCGCGCGCCCAGTGCCGACAGCTCGCGCCCGGCCAGCGTGTCGTCCGTGACGACCGCCACATCCTTCACCGACTGGCAGGCCAGGGCCGCCGCCACCGTGTCCTGGGCGAAGGCGAGAGCCAGTGACGGACGCACACCGTCCGACGCGGTGTCCGCGAGCCTGCTCTTGGCCCGGGCCAGAGGCTTGAGCGGGATGAGCAAGGTCCACTGCACAGTCGTACCGTCCCTCCCTTGTTGCCTCATTGTCACCCGGGCTCACGGGGTGCTCGCGACGCCGAGGCGTACGGTGTTCTCGACAGGCCGGCGGGCCGGGGCCACACTTCTTCCCGATCCCAGGCCGGGAAGAAGTCCTAGAGGAAGGTGTCCGCGTGCCCCGCCGGAGAATCGGCTTCTGGTACCGCTTCGCTGCGGTGCTCTGCAAACCTCCGCTGGTGGTTCTGATCAAGCGGGACTGGCGTGGAATGGAGAACATTCCGGCCGAGGGCGGTTTTATCACCGCGGTGAACCACAATTCCCACATCGATCCCTTCGCCTACGCCCACTATCAGTACAACACCGGCCGTGTTCCGCGATTCCTCGCGAAGAGCGGGCTTTTCAAGAAGGGATTCGTCGGCGCCGCCATGCGGGGCACCGGCCAGATCCCCGTCTACCGCGAGTCCACCGACGCGCTCAGCGCCTTCCGGGCCGCGATCGACGCCGTGGAGCGCGGCGAGTGCGTCGCCTTCTACCCTGAGGGAACGATCACCCGCGACCCCGACCAGTGGCCCATGACCGGCAAGACCGGTGCCGCCAGGGTCGCCCTGCAGACCAAGTGCCCGGTGATCCCGGTCGCCCAGTGGGGCGCCAACGAACTCCTCCCGCCGTACGCGAAGAAGCCGCATCTGCTGCCGCGCAAGACGCACCACGTCCTCGCGGGCCCGCCGGTCGACCTCACGCGCTTCTACGGCAAGGAGATGACCCAGGACGTCCTCAAGGAGGCGACCGAGGTCATCATGGCGGCCATCACCCGCCAGCTGGAGGAGATCCGCGGCGAGAAGGCCCCCGAGAGCCCCTACGATCCACGCCAGGTGCGGATCGAGCAGCGGCGCCGGACGCGTGCGCAGAGCGGTCTGGAAGAGGAGAGCGGCAAGTGAGCATGCCTGCCAAGGCGGCGGTCTTCAGCGCGGGTTCATGGGGTACGACCTTCGGGATGGTGCTCGCCGACGCGGGGTGCGAGGTCACCCTGTGGGCGCGGCGCGCGGAGGTGGCGGAGGCCATCAACTCCGGCCGTACCAACCCCGACTACCTGCCGGGTGTGGAACTCCCCGAGAACCTGCGGGCCACCACCGACCCCGCCGAGGCGGCCGCCGGCGCCGACTTCACGTTCCTGTCGGTGCCGTCCCAGACCCTGCGGGCCAACCTCGCCGAGTGGGCGCCGCTGCTCGCGCCCCGGACGGTCCTCGTGTCCCTCATGAAGGGGATCGAACTCGGCACCGCCATGCGGATGAGCGAGGTCATCGAGGACGTCGCCAAGGTCGGCGCGGACCGCGTCGCCGTCGTCACCGGCCCCAACCTCGCCCGCGAGATCGCGGCCCGGATGCCGGCCGCCGCCGTGGTCGCCTGCACCGACGAGACGGTGGCCCAGCGCCTCCAGGCGGCCTGCCACACCCCGTACTTCCGGCCCTACACCGAGACCGACGTGATCGGGTGCGAGCTGGGCGGTGCCGTGAAGAACGTCATCGGCCTCGCCGTCGGCATCGCCGACGGCATGGGGCTCGGCGACAACGCCAAGGGCTCGCTCATCACGCGCGGCCTCGCCGAGACCACCCGCCTCGGCATCGCGCTGGGCGCCGACCCGCTGACCTTCTCCGGACTCGCGGGCCTCGGGGACCTGGTGGCCACCGGCTCCTCGCCCCTCTCCCGCAACCACACCTTCGGCACCAACCTCGGCAAGGGCATGACCCTGGAGGAGACCATCGCGGTCACCAAGCAGACCGCCGAGGGCGTCAAGTCCTGCGAGTCCGTGGCCGATCTGGCCCGCCGGCACGGCGTGGAGATGCCGATCACCGAGACGGTCGTCGACATCGTGCACGAGGGCAAGCCGCCGGTGGTCGCCCTCAAGGAGCTGATGTCGCGCAGCGCGAAGCCCGAGCGACGCTGAGCGACCCCACCCCGAGGACGCTGTCTCGGGGCCCTACCACCGGGTACTCTCAACGCGATATGAGCACCGAGAACCTCCCCCAGAGCCCTGAGCAGCCCGCTCGCAAGCCGCGCGTGGCCGTCGTCTTCGGCGGCCGCAGCTCCGAGCACGGGATCTCCACGGTCACCGCCGGAGCCGTGCTGAACGCCATCGACCGGACGAAGTACGACGTCCTGCCGATCGGCATCACCCGGGAAGGCCGCTGGGTGCTCACGGCCGACGAGCCCGAACGCATGGCGATCACCGAACGCCGTACCCCCGAGGTCGGCGACGTCGCCGACTCCACCGAGGGCGGCGTGATCCTCCCCGTCGACCCGGCCAACCGCGAGGTCGTCTACAGCGAGCCCGGCTCCGTGCCCAAGGCGCTCGGCGAGGTCGACGTCGTCTTCCCGGTGCTGCACGGTCCCTACGGTGAGGACGGCACCCTCCAGGGCCTCCTGGAGCTGTCCGGCGTCCCGTACGTCGGCTCGGGCGTGCTCGCCTCGGCCGTCGGCCAGGACAAGGAGTACATGAAGCGGGTGTTCACCTCCTTCGGGCTCGCCGTCGGCCCGTACCTGGTGGTCCGCCCCCGTGAGTGGCAGCAGGACGAGTCCGCCGCCCGCAAGCGGATCGTCGACTTCGCCGGCGAGCACGGCTGGCCGCTGTTCGTGAAGCCCGCGCGCGCGGGTTCGTCGATCGGCATCACCAAGGTCGACGACCTCTCGGGCCTGGACGAGGCGATCGCCGAGGCCCAGTCCCACGACCCGAAGATCCTGATCGAGGCGGCCGTCCACGGCCGTGAGATCGAGGTCGGCGTCCTGGAGTTCGAGGACGGCCCGCGCGCCTCGGTCCCGGCGGAGATCCCGCCGCCCTCGGACCACGCGTACTACGACTTCGAGGCCAAGTACATCGACTCCACCCCCGGCATCGTCCCGGCCCCCCTCACCCCCGAGGAGACCGCCGAGGTCCAGAAGCTCGCGGTGGACGCCTTCGAGGCCGCCTCCTGCGAGGGCCTGGTCCGCGCCGACTTCTTCCTCACGGAGGCCGGCCACTTCGTCATCAACGAGATCAACACGATGCCGGGCTTCACCCCGATCTCGATGTACCCGCAGATGTGGCAGGCGACCGGTGTCAGCTACCCCGAGCTGATCGACCGCCTGGTGCAGGCAGCCCTGAACCGTTCGACGGGCCTGCGCTGACGCGCCCCCTACGGGGCGCCGCCTAGTCGGCGATCCCTTCCGGCACCGCCTTCTCGACGGCCGGCGCCAGACTCACCAACGGCGCCATGCCATCCCCGGTCCGCCCCGCAGGAATCGTCACCTCGACATACGCCTTCCGCAACGTCGTAGTGAACCGAAACGATTTGTCGGCCCGCTGCTCCAGCAGCCACCCCACCCCGTTCACCTCAACCCCGTCGGCCTCCGGATCGGCCATCTTCGCAGGCCGCTCGACACCGCACCGCAGTATGATCGCCGGGTCGCCACCCCACCCGGCTGTCAGCGGAGAGGCCGGTTCCGGATCGCGCCGGCCCAGCTTGTCGACCTTCGTCGGCAACACCCGGTCAAGGCGATCACAGAGCTTCGCAACCGCGGCGCCCGGAGTGGGAACCGCCACCGACGGGACGTCGTCTGCTGAGGAGCAGCCCGCGGCCGCGATCAACAACAGAGCGAGCGCGGGCAGACCGAATGGCCGGTGACGGAAGAAGTTCACCGGCCAAGGGTAGACGGGGGCTACAGATGGACGACCGGGCAGGTCAGGGTGCGCGTGATGCCGTCCACTTGCTGGACTCTCGCGACCACCAGCCGACCGAGTTCGTCGACGGTCTCCGCTTGCGCGCGCACGATGACGTCGTACGGTCCTGTCACGTCCTCGGCCTGGATGACTCCAGGGATCTTGCTGATGATCTCTGCGACGGTCGACGCTTTGCCGACCTCCGTCTGGATCAGGATGTACGCCTGTACCACGGAACCTCCAGGGCGGCCACGAGGATCATGTGGGGAAAAGGAACGCCACGGTATCGCGTCGCCGCTCACCGCGGGGAGACCTGCGCGGACAGGGGCTTGCGCGCCGGGGTGCAGGCGCGACAGAAGTTGACGGTCACCTCGACCGTATCCACGACGACGGTGACGCGCGAGCGGGCACGGCAAGGCAGAGAAGGGGCGAAAGGGCAATGAAGGGCACTGTTGGTGAGCTGGGGGAGTTCGGGCTCATCAGGGAGCTCACCTCCCGTCTCACCACCACTCCGGCGGTCCGGGTCGGCCCCGGCGACGACGCCGCGGTGGTCGCCGCGCCCGACCGCCGGGTGGTGGCGAGCACCGACATCCTGCTGGAGGGCCGGCACTTCCGCCGCGACTGGTCCACGGCCTACGACGTGGGCCGCAAGGCGGCCGCGCAGAACCTCGCGGACATCGCCGCCATGGGCGCCGTGCCGACCGCCCTGCTGCTCGGCCTGGTCGTGCCCGCCGAACTGCCGGTGACCTGGCCCAGCGAGTTGATGGACGGCATCCGCGACGAGTGCCAGGTCGCCGGTGCCTCGGTGGTCGGCGGCGACGTGGTCCGCGGCGACACGATCATGGTGTCGATCACCGCCCTCGGCGACCTGCGCAACCAGGAGCCGGTCACCCGGGCCGGCGCCCAGCCCGGCGACCTGATCGCCGTCACCGGTTGGCTGGGCTGGTCCGCGGCCGGTTACGCGGTGCTCTCCCGCGGCTTCCGCTCGCCCCGGGCGTTCGTGGAGGCGCACCGCCGTCCCGAGCCGCCGTACCACGCGGGCCCGGCCGCCGCCGCCCTCGGCGCGACCGCGATGTGCGACGTGAGCGACGGGCTGATCGCCGACCTGGGGCACATCGCCGAGGCCAGCAAGGTGCGGATCGACATCCGCTCCGGCGCGATCGACATCCCGACCCAGATGAACGACATCGGCCAGGCCGTCGGCGTCGACCCCATCCAGTGGGTGCTCACCGGCGGCGAGGACCACGCGATCGTGGCGACCTTCCCGCCGGACGTGAAGCTGCCCGCCCGCTGGAAGGTCATCGGCGAGGTCCTCAATCCGTCCGCGCTGCCCCAGGTGACCGTCGACGGCGCGCCCTGGACCAGCAAGGGCGGCTGGGACCACTTCGGGGACATCGAGTCATGAGCCCGGCGCGCGTGCTGACGGTCGCGGGCTCCGACTCCGGAGGCGGGGCCGGGATCCAGGCCGACCTCAAGACCATGCTCGCGCTGGGCGTGCACGGCATGAGCGTGCTCACCGCGGTCACCGCGCAGAACTCGACCGGCGTCCAGGGGGCTTGGGAGCTGCCGGTGGCGGCCGTCCGCGCCCAGTACCGGAGCGTGGTGGACGACATCGGAGTGGACGCGGTCAAGACCGGGATGCTCGCCTCGGCCGAACTCGTGGAGGCGGTCGCCGAGTTGCTCGCCGGGACCGGCGCGCCCGTGGTCGTGGACCCGGTCGGCGTCTCCAAGCACGGCGACCCGCTCCTCGCCGCCTCCGCCCTGGACTCGGTCCGCACGAAACTCCTCCCGCTGGCCACCGTGGCCACCCCGAACCTCGACGAGGTGGCGCAAATCACCGGCGTGCACGTCGAGTCGGAGGCCGATCTGCGCCGGGCCGCGGCGGCCGTGCTGTCGTACGGCCCGACCTGGGTGCTGATCAAGGGCGGGCACCTGCCCGGCGAGGCCGTCGACCTGCTCACCGACGGCACCGACGAACTCCTGCTGCGCGCCCCCCGGTACGACAACCGGCACACCCACGGCACCGGCTGCACCCTCGCGTCCGCGATCGCGTCGCAGCTCGCGAAGGGGCAGTCCGTGCCGCAGGCGGTGAGGGCCGCCAAGGAGTACGTCACCGGGGCGATCGCGGCCGGGTTCGCGCTCGGCGCCGGGATCGGGCCCGTGGACCACGGCTGGGCCCTCAGGCCCGTGACAGGGCCGGGTACTCCCGCAGCCTGATGTCGGTGGCCGCCTTCTCGGTCATCCTCTTGAAGAAGCGGGCCAGCGGACGGGAGGCGAGCACCCGGTACATCCGGTCCCGGCTGCGGATGCGCCGCTCGGTCGGCGGGGCGAAGAACGGGCCCGCGTTCCCGGAGATCTTCTGGCAGCCCTTGGCGAAGTCGCGGATCCGGGACTCGTACTCGGCGAAGGCCGTACGGAAGTCACCTCCCGCCAGGGCCAGTTCACCGGCGAGGACGTATGCGCCGACGATCGCGACGCCCGTCCCCATCCCGCCCATCGTCGCCCCGTACCCGGCGTCCCCGAGCAGCGCCACCCGCCCCTTGACGAGCCGGTCGACGTGGATCTGGGCGATCGCGTCGAAGTACACGTCGTCGGCCTCCTCCAGGGCCTTGAGGAGGGCCGGGCCCTCCCAGCCCATCCCGGCGAAGCGGTCCATGACGATCCGCTTCACCGCCGCGACGTCCCGGCGGTCGTACGACAGCTCCTCGGACCGGAAGACCAGCAACGCGCCGGCGCGGTCCGGGTCGCCGTCGTAGTTGCCGATGACGAACGCGCGGCCGGGCTCGCTGTAGACGCGGCCGGTGCGGTCCAGGCCCAGGTGGTTGGGGACGTCGAAGCCGGCCACGTAGTGGTCGAAGAAGCGCAGGTAGCGGGACTCGTCGCCGAAGACCAGCCGACGGGTGTTGGAGTGCAGCCCGTCGGCGCCCACGACCAGGTCGAAGCGGCGGGGCGCGCTCCTCTCGAAGGTGACGTCGACGCCCTGCGGGTCCTCCGCGACGGAGGTGATCGAGTCGCCGAAGACGTACTCGACGTCGTCCCTGGTGCGTTCGTACATGATCTGTGCGAGGTCGCCGCGGAAGATCTCCACGTCGCCGCTCATGAGCTCGGCGGGCAGGTCCACGCGCGGGCTGCCGTCGGCGTCGACGACCGTCTGGCGGCCCATGTGGGTCTGGCGGGCGTGGATCTCGTCCCAGATGCCCATCGAGGTCAGGACCGTGCGGTGGACATGGCCGCGGAAGTCGACCGCGAAGCCGCCGCCGCGCAGTCCGGCCGCCTTCTCGACCACGGTGACGCGGGCGCCGAGCCGGGCGAGGTTGAGGGCGAGGGCGGGTCCGGCGACGCTGGCGCCGGAGATCAGGACGCTGAGGTGGGTCAGGTTCTTGTTCGTCATGCGATGAGCTTCGGCGGGGGCGCTGACCGTCCCCCTACCGTTCGCTGACCGCCGCCGACCGTTGCCGTCGGCCCCGCTCGAAGGCCTGGTCGAACGCCTCGGCGGACAGCTTCGCCCGCGCCTCCCGCTCGACGCGCACGACGTCCGGGTCGCCCTCGGTCCGGCCGCCCCGCAGACCCGTCGCGGCGCCCAGCAGCTCCGCGGCCCGCTCGGCCGAGCCGGCCACGGACGCCAGCGCCTCGGCCGCGTCGGCGAGTTCCAGGTCGCCCGGCCCCTCCACGGCCAGTTCGGCGGCCTGCCGGAACCAGTCGCGGGCCTCCTCGGTGTGCCCCTCGGCGGCGGCCGTGCGGCCGAGCCCGATGAGGCTGCGGACGGTCTCGCCGACGCTGAACCAGTTGGCGGCGCACTCCTGGAGGGCGCTCTCGTAGTGCACGCGCGCGCGTGCCGTGTTCCCGGACAGCCGGGCCGCGTCGCCGAGGCCGCGCCGGGCGGCCGCCACCTTGTCGGGGAGCCCGGCGCCCCGCGCGAGCGTCAGCGCCTCGTCGAAGTGGGCCACGGCGGCCGCCGTGTCGCCCCGGTGCAGCAGCACGGTGGCCCGGGTGCGCAGCAGATCGGCGGTCTCCTCCGGCGCGGCCGCTGGTGGCGAGCACGCGCACCCCCGGGCAGGCCGCGAGGAGCAGCGCGGTGAGCCGTGCGGCCTCCTCGACCAGGTGCTCGCAGTTGTCCAGGACGATCAGCAGCTCGCGCTCCTCCAGGGCGGCCAGCAGCCGGTCCGTGGTGTCGGCGGCGGGGCTGCGCAGGCCCTCGCGGACGCCGAGGGCGGCCAGGACGGCGTACGGGATCCGGGAGCCGTCGGTGAGCGGCGCGAGTTCCACGAGGCAGGCGCCGGGGTGGTGCTGGGCCGCCTCGACGGCGAGCCGTGTCTTGCCGGCCCCGCCCGGCCCGGTCAGCGTGAGCAGCCGGGAGCCGGCGAGGCCGGCGGCGATCCGGGCGAGCTCGGGTTCGCGGCCGACGAAGCGGGTGAGCTGGACCGGGAGGCGGGGCCGCTCGGGTGCCGCGCCCCGCAGCAGCTCCAGATGGAGCGCGGACAGCTCCGGGGAGGGATCGGCGCCCAGCCGGTCGGCGAGGGTGCGGCGGGCCTCCTCGTACACCGTGAGGGCCTCGGCGGGGCGCCCGGCCGCGTGCAGGGCCCGCATCAGCTGCCCGTACAGCCGCTCGCCCAGCGGACGGGCGGCCAGCAGCGCCCGCAGCTCAGGCACCAGCTCCGAGCCGCCGCCGAGCGCCAGGTCCGCCTCGATCCGGTCCTGTACGGCGGTCAGCCGCAGCTCTTCGAGCCGCGCCGCCTCGGCCTCGGCGTCCGGGAGGTCGGTCAGCGCGGGGCCGCGCCACAGGGCGAGGGCCTCGCGGAGCCGGGCCGCGGCGGTCACGTGGTCGCCGGCGGCGAGGGCGGCGCGTCCGGCCCCGGACCAGGTTTCGAATCGGTGTGCGTCCACGGTGTCGGGAGCGACCGCGACGCGGTACCC
This sequence comes from Streptomyces sp. NPDC028289, assembly GCF_055565975.1. NCBI lineage: Bacteria > Bacillati > Actinomycetota > Actinomycetes > Kitasatosporales > Streptomycetaceae > Streptomyces > Streptomyces sp. NPDC028289. Next base: position 42,492 of record NZ_JBVHTI010000012.1, read on the forward strand.
GGTGGCGGTGGCCTCTATCTCGGCGTGCGGGGCCAGCCGCCTGCGCAGCCGGGAGATCTGCGACTGGAGCGCGTTGGCGGCCCCGGCGGGCGGCTCGGCGCCGTACAGGCCGTCGGTGAGGCGCTGGGTGGAGACCGGCCGGCCGGCGTCCAGGAGCAGCAGGGTGAGCAGGGCGCGGGGGCGGGGGCCGCCGGGGTCCACGGGGGTGCCGTCGTCGGTGCGTACGTCCAGGGGGCCCAGGATGCCGAAGCGCATGGGATCAGCTTGTCAGGGCACGGTTTGCCGGGGTCCGGAATTTCCGGCACGGCTGAACGCGGGCACGGCAAAAAGCCGGCCCACCCGGAGGTGGACCGGCTCTGTGCAGCGAACCAGCGGTGGCCGCGCGCTCAGCGACAGTGCGTCAGCGCGAGACCTTGCCGGCCTTGATGCACGAGGTGCAGGCGTTCACGCGCTTCGGCGTCCCGCCGACCACGGTACGCACACGCTGGATGTTCGGGTTCCAGCGGCGGGACGTACGGCGGTGCGAGTGCGAGATGTTGTTGCCGAAGCCCGGCCCCTTGCCGCAGACGTCGCAGTTGGCAGCCACGGGTCACTCCAAAGACTTCAGATGCACTTACGGTTGAATCCCGGCGTGCCGGGATTCAGATCCTGGGGATCTGAGATCTTGAGTGGCCTGCCGGGGAAATGGCCCGATCGGATCGGGCAACCGGAGCAGCATACAACGACTGCGTCCGTTAGACGAAACTAGCATGGCAGCTCAGGGGCCCGCCCCCGGCCCTCTTCCGGCGGACACCCTTCCGGGGTCTACGCTGCGTCCACGTTCGGCCGGCTCAAGGAGGCGCAGGTGGCGCAGGTGCCGCAGACATTCTTCGATGCTCTCGCGGTACGCACCTGGTGCGGACTGTCGCTGGGGGCACTCGGGCGGGCGCGCGAGGAGATCGACGCGATCAACGTCTACCCGGTGGCCGACGGCGACACCGGAACGAACCTGTACATGACGGTGGAGTCGGCAGCAGGAGCCGTCGAGGCCGTCTTCGCGGGCTACGAGCTGGGCGAGGAGGTGCCGACCCTGGCCGACGCCGTCCGCGCGATGGCGCACGGCGCCCTCATAGGCGCGCGCGGCAACTCCGGCACGATCCTGGCCCAGTTGCTGCGTGGCATGGCCCACGTCCTCACCGAGGGTGAGGCGACTCACATCGACGCGGACAGGCTGCGGCTCGCCCTGGGGCACGCCGCCGACGCCGCCCGCCGGGCCGTCGCCCACCCGGTGGAGGGCACGGTGCTGTCGGTCGCGGCGGCCGCGGCGGACGCCGCCGACGCGGCCGAGGACGACTGCGGGGCGGTCGCGCGGGCCGCCTACGAGGGCGCGTGCAAGGCGCTCGCGGCGACTCCGGGACAACTGGCCGTGCTGGAGCGGGCCGGGGTGGTGGACGCCGGCGGACGGGGTCTGGTCGCGGTGCTCGGGGCGCTGGTGGAGGCGTTCACGGGGGAGACGCCGACGGCTTTCGACCTGCACGCGCACGGGGCGGGCCCGGTCGTCCACGCGCGCGTGGACGCCGTCTCCGGCGCCCGGGCCGAGAACTGCGCGGAACGCACCGGCGGGCCCGCGTTCGAGGTCATCTACCTCCTGGAGGCCGAGGACGCCGCCGTGGACCGGCTGCGGGCCCGGCTCGACGTCCTCGGCGACTCCCTGGTGATGGTCGGCGGCGACGGCCTGTGGAACGTCCATGTGCACGTCGACGACGCCGGAGCCGCCGTCGAGGCGGGTGTGGAGGCCGGACGTCCTTACCGGATCCGGATCACGCACTTCGGCGCCGGGGACGTGCACACCGGCAGGGCGCGGCCGCCGCGCGAGCGGGTGCAGCGGGCCGTGGTGGCCGTCGTGCCCGGGGAGGGGCTGGCCGGGCTGTACACCGAGGGCGGCGCGACCACGGTGCTCGCGCGCCCGGGGGAGCCGCCGGCCAGCGGGGAACTGGTGGACGCCCTGCGGCGCGCCAACGCGCGCGAGGTGGTGCTCCTGCCCAACGACGCCGACCTGCGGCACACGGCGGCCGCGGCGGCCGAGCAGGCCCGCGCGGAGGGCATCCGGGTCGCCCTCATCCCGACCCGCTCGGCGGTCCAGGGCATCTCCGCGCTCGCGGTGCACCAGCCGGACCGCCGCTTCGACGAGGACGTCGTCCAGATGACCTCCGCGGCCGGCGCCACCCGCTACGCCGAGGTCGTGGTCGCGGAACGGCAGTCCTGGACCATGGCCGGCATCTGCCAGGCCGGGGACGTACTGGGGCTGATAGACGGGGACGTGGCGGTGATCGGCTCGGACGTGACGGCCACCGCCGAGACCGTCCTGGACCGCATGCTCCAGGCCGGCGGCGAGCTGGTCACCCTCGTCCTCGGCGACGAGGCGCCCGACGGCGTCGCCGACCGCCTGGAGGCACGCGTGCGCGAGGCGTACCTCGCCGTCGACACGGTGGTCTACCGGGGCGGCCGGCAGGGGGCTCCGCTTCTCATCGGCGTCGAGTGAGCCCCCCCACCCGCTTTCACTCCTCCGTGGGCTCCAGCAACTGCCGGGCCTCCGCCCGCCGGGCCCGGACCGTCTCGTCGGCCGGGTCGGCGCCCTCGTAGGCGTCCAGCACCGCACGTGCGCGTGCCGTCGCCGCGGCCGGCCGGCTGAGGTCGGCCTCCAGCCAGCCCGCGGCCAGTTCCGCGGCGGTACGGCTGTGCAGCCCGTCCTCGCCGAGCCCGGCGAACACCGAGATCGCGGCAGCCATCTCCGCGAGCGCCGCCTCGAACGCCTTCCGGATCGCCCGATCGTCGGCGTCCTCCGGCACGGAACGGGCCAGCAGGTCGCCGAACTGCCGGTGGGTGTGACCCAGTTCGCCGGCGAGCCGCTCCGCCGCGGCCGGGTCCTCGACGGCGTCCAGCGCCGCCTCGCACTCCCGCACCGCCTCCGCCATCAGCTTCCGCGCGCCCTCCGGCCCCGCCTCCGTGCGCAGCGCCAGCCAGGCGCGGGCCCGCAGCGAACGCACCAGGAAGTGCACGTTGCCCATCGCCCGCCACAACTCACCCGCGCGCGTGTAGGCCTGGTCCGCCTCCGCCGGCAGCCCCGCGTTGCCCAGCGACTCCGCGGCCAGGTGGGCGAGGGTGGCGTGGTCGTGCTGCTCGGGCCAGTGCCGGGCGATCTCGGCCGCCTGCAGCCGCCGTTCGGCCGCCGCGTGGTGCTCGCCCAGCTCGCTCAGGCAGTCCCCGAGCCACCACTGCGTCTGGACGACCGCACCGTCGCCGTGCGTCTCGGCGCTCAGGTCGGCCAGCGCCGACTCCAGCACCTCGGCGGCCTCCGCGAACCGCCCCTGCCGCAGCAGGAAGCCGCCCAGCTGGTGCCGGGCCCAGGCACCCAGCGTGCCGCTCTGCCCGGCCTCGTCGGCCCAGTGCGCCGCCTCCAGGGCATGCTCGGCGGCCTCCTCGGCCGCGCCCCGGCCGCCGACGACCTCGGCGAGCTGCAGATGCAGCTGGGCCCGCCCGACCGGCTCCACGTACGGCCCGCCGTGCTCCAGCGCCGCGCGCAGCGCCCGCTCCGCCTCGGCCAGGTCGCCCTGCTCATGGGCGAGCGCGGCCACCCGCACCTCGTACTCGACCGCGAACCACGGCAGCTCCGCGCCGACGAACTGCGCCGTCGCCTGCCGGAACAGCTCGCCCGCCCGCTCACCGTCCCCGGCGTGCTCGGCCAGCTCGGCGAGCATCGCCCGCCCCTCGGCCGCCCGGGACACCAGCCGTACGTCGGACCCGCCGCGCCCGCCGACCAGCGCCAGCAGCTCCCGTACGGCCTGCTCGGCGTCCCCGGCGCCCGTGGACCGCTCGTGCACCTGACGCATCAGGATCCGGGCCCGGCTCATCAGCACGGACGCCGTCTGCCGCACCCCGGTCGCGTCGTCGGCGTAGAGGGCGAGGATCCGGTCGTACGGCTCGTCGATCGCGGCCAGCGCCTCGTCCAGCTCCCCCGACAGCGCGCGTACGTAGGCGGCACGCGCGCGTGCGGCGATCGCCTCGCCCTCGTCGCCGGCCTCCGCGTACAGCTCCGCCGCCCGCTCGAACAGCTCGACCCCCTCGGGGCCGCGGCCCATCGCCGTGTGGTCGGCGATCTCCGCGCGGACGTACGTGTCCACCTCGGTCTCCTCGGCGGCCCGCGCGACCGCCGCCCAGGCCTCCAGGGCGTGCGGCCGGAGCGCGTCCGACAGCCGGCGTGCCTCGGCCAGGAGCGCGGGCAGCGACGGCTGTTCCGCCTGTTCCGCCTGTTCCGCCTGGTCCGCCTGGTCCGGCGCGGGCGGCCGGACGACCGGTGCGTGCGGCCCGGCGGGCGCCGTCCGCGCCGCCCGCACGCCCAGCGGCAGCCGGTCCACCAGCGGCCGCTGCGCCATCCGCTCGCGCAGCTGGTCGCCGACGTAGGAGGTGCCGTTGCGGGCGTCGAACCGCGCGGCCAGCTCCAGGGCCCCCGCGCGCGCGTGCCCGGCGAGTTCCCCGGCGGTCCACGACCGCCCGGCGGGCCCCGGCACCCGCTGCCCGCCGAGCCCCAGCCCGGTCAGCCGGTCCATCAGCAGCGCCACCACCGCCAGGAAGTCCATCCGGCTGCGCGGCTGCCCGGTGTCCGTGAAGTAGGCGGGACGTTCCGCCAGCAGCTCAAGGCCGCGCGCCTCGTTGCCGGTCAGCGCGCAGAACTCGACATGGTCCGCGTAGGCGCCCCGCATGCTCTCCATGGGGCGCACCAGACGGAAACCGCGCAGGTGGTGCGCGCGGGCCTCGTCGACGCGGCCAAGGCGCAGCAGCGGGGCGAGGGAGGACGCCAGGACCGTGTGCGGCTCGTGGGCGCAGCTGTACTCGCCGTCCAGCACCGGCCCCCACAGCTCCAGGGCCGCCTCGTCCCGGCCGTTCTTCAGCTGCCAGCCGCCCTGCCCGTGCAGCTCGCACGCGTGGCAGTCGGCCATCCGGTCCCGGTCCGCCGCCAGCCAGGCCGCGTACGCCCGCTCCGCGCGCGGCAGGTCACCGACGTGCCCGGCGACACTGAACTCCGCGCTGCGCACCGCCCGCTCGGAGTGCCCGGCCAGCCGGTAGCGGTGCTCCATCTCGCCCAGCCACTTCTCGATCGAGGCGAGTGGGATGTGTGGCTGGTCGAGCATGCCGGCCGTCATCCACTTGAAGACCCAGTGCAGCGAATGCGTCTCGTACTCGTCGAAGTCCTCGGGCCGCTCGTCCCACATCCGCAGCAGCCGCGCGAACGGGACGAACATCTTGTCCTTCTCGGAGCTGTAGTTGTAGACCTTCAGCTGGTGCCCGAGCGCCTCGACCACGGCGAGCGGGATGTTCAGCTTCTCGGCCTCCGCCAGCAGCTGCTCCGCACGCGCGTTGCGGGCGGGCCCCTCCGGTTCCTCGGAGTTCTCCGCCATCGCCCGGCGCAGCGAGTCGAAGTCAGCAATCTCCATCAGCGATCGTCTTCCCCATGAGTGGCCCACTCCAGGAGGCCGATGAACGAGCGGTTGAGCAGCGCCGAGTCGGCCGGCCGCAGCGGACGCTGGGCCATCAGCAGCGCCTGACCGTAGAGCGATTCGGTCGCGGTGCCGATCAGCTCCGGGTCCTTGAGGGCACTGATCCGCCGGATCAGCGGGTTGAGGTGGTTGAGCACCAGCCGGGCCCGGGGCGCGCTGCCGCGCAGCGAGCCCAGGATGCCCGCCCACAGGTCGTCGGCCTGCTCCTCGGCCTCCGCGCGGGCCTGTTCGTGGCGGGCGGCGCGGTCGTCGAGGTGGAGGGCGGGGACCGAGAGGGGGTGGAAGGCCCTCAGTACAATGTCACATTGCAGTGGGTCCAGCTTCGCCCGCGCCACCCCCAGGAACCCCGCCACCGCCAGCTCCTCCGCCGGATCCACCGCGTCCAGATGCGCGGTCACGGTGTCCGCGTCCAGCTCCGCGACGACCGTCCCCGGCCGCACCGACGGCAGCGCCTCGACCAGCTCGCTGTCGTACGTGTAACCGCCGTTGATCACCCCGACGCCCTGCGCGGAGGCGATCGGCGCGACCTGCCGGTACTCCTCGACCGTCCGCGTGAAGTGCACCACCGGGTGCCGCTGCGCGAACTCCTCCAGGGACAGCTGCCCGTCGGTGGTCTCGAAGGGGAGCCACGGCAGCATCGTCCGCAGCATCTCCGGGTCGTGCCGCGCCAGCGACTTCACCCCGAGATGGTGCACGGACAGGAACGCGGAGAGCCGTTCCGGATCACCGGCCGCCAGCCCGGTCAGCCAGGACCGAATCCTTTCGCCGAGCGCCTCCCGTACGGCCGCCAGCGTCTCGTCCTCGTAGAGCGACTCCCGCGAGGCGGTCGGCCGCAGACTGTCCGTGTCCAGGACGCAGCGCACGAAGAACGCCCAGTCCGGCAGCAGCTGTTCGGCCCGCTCGGTGAGCAGCATGCCCTTCAGGTGCACGCGGTGCGTGGCCCGCTGCGCCGGACTCACCGCCGACGGCAGCACGTACGCCACACCCCGGATCCCGGCCAGCGGCACGTCCAGCGCGATCGAGTCCAACGGCGTGAACCCGAACAGGTCGTGACAGTGCCGGGCCAGCGCCACCCGCCGGGTGCTGGGGGAGGGGTACGACCGGTCCCAGGGCGCCGGCAGGTCGGTGACCGCCTCGTCGCCCACCCGGACGTCGTACGGCAGCAGCGAACCGAAGTCCCGCGCCAGCGCGAGCACCCGCCGCTCGTCCAGCCATTCCGCCGCACCCGCCCGCGCCACCAGGTACACGGTGGTACCGGGCTCGGGCCGCGCCTCGGGCGCCAACGTCCGTACGGTGTACGACCCGTCGTCCCGGGCCGTCCACTCCACGGGCGGCGCGTCCGGCGTGCGGGCGCTGCGGCTGACCACCCGGATCCGCTCGGCGACCACGAAACAGGCCAGCAGCCCGATGCCGAACTGGCCCAGGAAGTCGGAGCGTGCCTCCTGCAGCCCGTCCCCCCGCTTGGAGCTCCGCCCGATCGTGGCGAGCAGGCTGTGCACGTCCGACTCGGTGAGCCCGACGCCGCTGTCCTCCACCCGAAGGGAACTGCCGTCCGCGTACAGCCGCACCCGCGCCGGGGCGTCGGGCTGCTCGGCCCGTCTCGCGGTGATCGCGTCCACGGCGTTCTGCAGCAGCTCGCGCAGGTAGACCTTGGGGCTGGAGTACAGGTGATGGGAGAGCAGGTCCACCAAACCACGCAGGTCGACCTGGAACGTATGAGGTGACTGTGATGCCTGGGATGACTGTGAGGTCTGGGAGTCCATCGTCGCTGCGCCGGAGGGGGGAAGACGTGGTCGGCGCGGGGTCGGGCGGTCCCTGGTGGGGCGGTGACCGCGGAAGGATGGCCGGAGCGCGCCATCCTATGACTCAAAACGGCCGCCTGACCAGGGGTTTCCCGAGACATATACGGCATTGTCAGTGGTGTGGTGTGCAATGGATCTCGTGCCCGCACTGGAAGAACCACTGAAACAACCGCTGAAGTCAGTGCTCGGCCCAGCCACCGCAAAGGTGATGGCCGAGCATCTCGGCCTGCACACCGTCGGCGACCTCCTGCACCACTACCCGCGCAGATACGAGGAGCGCGGCCAGCTCACCCACCTCGCCGACCTGCCCATGGACGAGCACGTCACGGTGGTCGCCATGGTCGCCGACGCCCGCCTACACACCTTCGCCTCCGCCAAGGCGCCCCGCGGCAAGGGCCAGCGCCTGGAGGTCACGATCACCGACGGCAGCGGCCGGCTCCAACTGGTCTTCTTCGGCAACGGCGTGCACAAACCCCACAAGGAACTCCTGCCGGGCACCCGCGCGATGTTCGCCGGCAAGGTCTCGGTCTTCAACCGCCGCCTCCAACTGGCACACCCGGCCTACGAGTTGCTACGAGGTGACGACCCGGACGAGTCCGTGGAGACCTGGGCGGGAGCCCTGATCCCGCTCTACCCGGCCACCGCCAAACTGGAGTCCTGGAAGATCGGCAAGGCGGTCCAGACGGTCCTCCCCAGCGCCCAGGAGGCCCTGGACCCCCTCCCCCCGCCCCTCCGCGACGGCCGCGGTCTGGTCTCCCTCCCCGACGCCCTCCTCAAGATCCACCGCCCGCACACCAAGGCGGACATCGCGGCGGCCCGCGACCGCCTCAAGTGGGACGAGGCCTTCGTCCTCCAGGTCGCCCTGGCCCGCCGCCGCCACACCGACGCCCTGCTCCCGGCGGTGGCCCGCAGACCGTCCCCCGACGGCCTCCTCACGGCCTTCGACGACCGCCTCCCCTTCACCCTCACGGATGGCCAGCAGAAGGTCTCGAAGGAGATCTTCGACGACCTGGCGACCGAGCATCCGATGCACCGCCTCCTCCAGGGCGAGGTCGGCAGCGGCAAGACGCTCGTCGCCCTCCGCGCGATGCTCGCCGTCGTCGACGCGGGCGGTCAGGCCGCCATGCTCGCCCCCACCGAGGTCCTGGCCCAGCAGCACCACCGCTCGATCACCGAGATGATGGGCGAACTGGCCGAGGGCGGCATGCTCGGCGGCGCGGACCATGCCACCAAGGTCGTCCTCCTCACCGGCTCGATGGGCACGGCGGCCCGCCGCCACGCCATGCTGGACCTGGCCACGGGCGAGGCAGGCATCGTGATCGGCACCCACGCCCTCATCGAGGACAAGGTCCAGTTCCACGACCTGGGCCTGGTCGTGGTGGACGAACAGCACCGCTTCGGCGTCGAGCAGCGGGACGCCCTCCGCGGCAAGGGCAAGCAGCCACCCCACCTCCTCGTCATGACCGCCACCCCCATCCCGCGCACGGTCGCGATGACGGTCTTCGGCGACCTGGAGACCTCGGTCCTGGACCAGCTCCCGGCCGGCCGCTCCCCGATCGCCACCCACGTCGTCCCCGCCGCCGACAAGCCCCACTTCCTGGCCCGCGCCTGGGAACGGGTGAGAGAGGAAGTCGGCAACGGCCACCAGGCCTACGTCGTCTGCCCCCGCATCGGCGACGAGGAGGAGGACCCGAAGAAGGCGAAGAAGTCGGCCGAGGACGAGGCGGAGAAGCGCCCGCCGCTGGCCGTCCTCGACGTGGCCGACCACTTGGCCAAGGGCCCGCTGAGCGGCCTCAGGGTCGAGGTCCTGCACGGCCGTATGCACCCCGACGACAAGGACGCGGTCATGCGTCGCTTCGCGGCAGGGGAGACCGACGTCCTCGTCGCCACCACGGTCATCGAGGTCGGCGTCAACGTCCCCAACGCCACCGCCATGGTGATCATGGACGCCGACCGCTTCGGCGTCTCCCAGCTCCACCAGCTGCGCGGCCGGGTCGGCCGAGGCTCCGCCCCCGGCCTCTGCCTCCTGGTCACGGAGATGCCGGAGGCGAGCGCGGCCCGCCAGCGCCTGACGGCGGTCGCCTCGACCCTGGACGGCTTCGAGCTCTCCCGCATCGACCTCGAACAGCGCAGAGAGGGCGACGTCCTGGGCCAGGCCCAGTCGGGCGCCCGCTCCAGCCTCCGCGTCCTCGCGGTGATCGAGGACGAGGAGATCATCGCGGAGGCGAGGGAGGAGGCGACGGCCCTGGTGGCCCGCGACCCCGAACTGACCGACCTCCCGGGCCTGCGAACGGCCCTGGACGCCCTCTTGGACGAGGAGAGGGAGCAGTACTTGGAAAAGGGCTGAGCTGCAGCGCACCGAAAGGGGCGCTGGGGGTACCCCCGGCCGAAGGCTGGGGGAGGAACTGCGCGAGCAACCACGACGCACCTGCTGCCAAACTGAATCCGTAACCACCCCGGACCGAGGATTCAAAATGACCCGCGTGATCGCCGGCGCAGCCGGCGGGCGCCGCCTGGCAGTCCCGCCAGGAAACGGCACCCGCCCCACCTCCGACCGCGCACGCGAAGGCCTCTTCTCCACCTGGCAGTCCCTCCTCGGCGGCCCCCTGGACGGCGAACGCGTCCTCGACCTCTACGCCGGTTCGGGAGCCGTGGGCCTGGAGGCGCTGTCCCGCGGTGCCGGCCACACCCTCCTAGTGGAGGCCGACCCCAGAGCCGCCCGCGTCGTACGTGAAAACGTAAAGAATCTGGGGCTCCCCGGTGCCGAGGTAAGAGCGGGCAAGGCCGAGCAGATCATCCGGTCCCCGGCGCCCGCACCGCCGTACGACATCGCCTTCCTCGACCCCCCGTACGCCGTCACGGACGACGATCTTCGGGAGATTCTCCTCACACTCCACTCCGGGGGCTGGCTCGCGCCCGAGGCGCTCGTCACCGTGGAGCGCAGCACCAGAGGTGGCGTTTTCAACTGGCCGACCGGCTTCGAAGGCCTCCGGTCCCGTCGCTACGGCGAGGGAACGTTTTGGTACGGTCGCGCCGCCTCTACGTGCGAAGACGCACGATGACCGGACCGGAGAGCGAGGGATCACAAGTGCGCCGCGCCGTCTGTCCCGGGTCGTTCGACCCCGTCACCAACGGACACCTCGACATCATTGCCCGCGCGTCCCGTCTGTACGACGAGGTCTACGTCGCGGTGATGATCAACAAGTCCAAGAAGGGCCTGTTCGAGATCGACGAGCGGATCGACCTGATCCGCACGGTCACCGCCGACTACGGCAACGTCCGGGTCGAGGCGTTCCACGGCCTCCTCGTCGACTTCTGCAAGCAGCGCGACATCCCGGCCATCGTCAAGGGCCTCCGGGCGGTCAGTGACTTCGACTACGAACTGCAGATGGCCCAGATGAACAACGGCCTCTCGGGCGTCGAGACGCTGTTCGTGCCGACCAACCCGACCTACAGTTTCCTCTCCTCCTCGCTGGTCAAGGAGGTGGCCCAGTGGGGCGGCGACATCGCCCACCTGGTTCCGCCGGCCGTTCTGGAGGCCCTCAACAAGCGTCTCGGCAAGGACTGATGGGGCTACAGTCGTCTCGTCCGTCTCCAACCCAGCTGTAGAGAGTGGCGAGCACAGGTGGACGTGCAGAAGAAGCTCGACGAGATCGTGAGCACGGTCTCCGGCGCCCGGTCCATGCCCATGTCGGCGTCGTGCGTGGTCAACCGTGCCGAACTGCTCGCGATGCTCGAAGAGCTGCGCCAGGCGCTGCCCGGCTCGCTCGCGCAGGCCGAGGAGCTGATCGGCGGCCGGGACCAGATGGTCGAGCAGGCCCGCATGGAGGCCGAGCGGATCATCGAGACCGCGCACGCCGAGCGCGGCTCGCTGATCTCCGACACCGAGGTGGCCAGGCGCTCGCAGGCCGAGGCCGACCGGATCCTCGCCGAGGCCCGGCAGGAGGCCGAGGAGGTCCGCGCCGACGCCGACGACTACGTCGACTCCAAGCTCGCCAACTTCGAGGTCGTCCTCACCAAGACCCTCGGCTCGGTCGGCCGCGGCCGCGAGAAGCTGCTCGGCACCGGTCCCGGCCTGGACGAGCAGGGGTACGAGGACGAGGACGCCCCCGAGCGCAGCCACGACCCCGAGACCCTGCGCCGGGACGCCGACGCCTACGTGGACGTCAAGCTCGGCGCCTTCGAGGCGGTCCTCGCCAAGACCCTGGAGGCGGTCGGCAAGGGCCGCGCCAAGCTGCACGGCCGGATCGCCTCGGACGCCCTCGGTGCCCTGGCCGACGACAACACGACGTTCCAGCACTCCAGCGACGCCGACTACCTGGCCGACCTCGCGGCCCTCGCCGACCAGGACGACCGGGCGGCCCAGGCCGCCCAGCCGTCCCCGGCCGAGCAGCCCGCCGCCCAGCCCCAGCAGCAGCCGCAGTACGACCAGCAGCCCATGGCGCAGGATCCGTACGGCTACCCCCAGCAGCAGCCCGTATACGCCCAGCAGGACGCGTACGGCTACCAGCAGGACCCCTACGGCTACCAGCAGGCCGATCCGTACGCCGCCGCCTACCAGGGCTACGACACCGGCCAGCAGCCCGTCTACGATCCCCAGCAGGCGGCCCAGCAGCAGCATCAGCAGCACCAGTCGTACGCCCTCGACGAGACCAGCCTCTTCGACACCAGCATGATCACGCCGGAGCAGCTGCGGGCCTACGAGCAGGGCCGGGGCCTGTAGAAAACCGGCCGAAGGCGGGCGGAAGACCGCCGGATTGGGCCGACAGCGAAAGGTCCAGTATCCTGGCTCTTCGGTCGCGTCTACGTCCGCGATCCACGCTGCCCGGAGGGATCTCCGGACGGCGTCCCTCTGAACTCGAAGATCGAAAGCAGGAATGGCTCCTCACGCGCGCCTCGACCACCGCAACCCGTTCGTGTTCGACACGCACGAGCTGGGGCGGCGTCCCGGTGCGCTGCAGCGCCTGACCCGCACGATCGACGCTCCCGAGGACTTCGGGATCAAGGGGGTCATCGGAGTGCCGCAGGGCGCCCCGGTGGAGCTCGAACTCCGGCTCGAGTCGGTCATGGAAGGTGTGCTCGTCACAGGCACCGCCCGTGCGCAGGCCGAGGGGGAGTGCGTAAGGTGTCTGGAGCCGGTCGGGCAGGAGCTCGAAGCGGACTTCCAGGAACTGTTCTCGTACCCTGACGCCGACGACCGGGGCCGCGTGATCGCGGAACCGGGCGACGACGCCGAGGACGACGAGGACAGGTTCTTCATCGAGGACGGCCTGTTCGACCTCGAACCCGTGCTGCGCGATGCGGTGGTGCTCGCACTGCCCATGCAGCCGGTGTGCCAGGACGACTGCCTGGGCCTGTGCTCCGAGTGCGGAGCCCGGCTCACGGACGACCCGGACCACCACCACGACGCCGTCGACATCCGTTGGGCGGCTTTGCAGGGACTCGCCGGTTCCATGAAGGACGGCGAGAAGGACGAGATGAGCGGCGCTGACGCGGAAGCGGGCGTCGACGAGAAGCAGGAGAAGTAGCCGTGGCTGTTCCGAAGCGGAAGATGTCGCGCAGCAACACGCGCCACCGCCGGTCGCAGTGGAAGGCTGCGGTCCCCACCCTGGTTGCGTGCGAGCGCTGCCACGAGCCCAAGCAGCAGCACATCGCGTGCCCGTCTTGCGGCACCTACAACAAGCGCCAGGTCCTCGAAGTCTGAGCGGCCAGGTGAGAGGCACTGTGTCCAGTCCCAAGAAGGGCGATGAGCCCAAGGCGGACCCAACCGCCAAGAAGAAGGCGGACAGCACGGCCTCGTCCCACACGCTTCTGGAAGGGCGGCTCGGCTACAAGCTCGAGTCCGCCCTTCTGGTGCGTGCGCTGACCCACCGTTCCTACGCGTACGAGAACGGCGGCCTGCCGACGAACGAGCGGCTGGAGTTCCTCGGTGACTCCGTCCTCGGTCTCGTCGTCACGGACACGCTGTACAACACCCACCCCGATCTGCCCGAGGGCCAGCTGGCCAAGCTCCGGGCCGCGGTGGTGAACTCGCGTGCGCTCGCGGAGGTGGGCCGCGGTCTCGACCTGGGCTCCTTCATCCGGCTCGGCCGCGGTGAAGAGGGCACGGGCGGCCGGGACAAGGCGTCCATCCTCGCCGACACCCTGGAAGCGGTGATCGGCGCGGTCTATCTCGACCAGGGCCTCGACTCGGCGTCCGAGCTGGTGCACCGGCTCTTCGACCCGCTGATCGAGAAGTCCTCGAACCTCGGAGCCGGCCTGGACTGGAAGACCAGTCTCCAGGAGCTCACCGCGACGGAGGGCCTCGGCGTGCCCGAGTACCTGGTCACGGAGACCGGCCCCGACCACGAGAAGACCTTCACTGCTGCCGCCCGCGTCGGAGGCGTCTCGTACGGCACCGGCACCGGCCGCAGCAAGAAGGAGGCGGAGCAGCAGGCCGCCGAGTCCGCCTGGCGCGCCATCCGCGCCGCGGCGGACGAACGCGCCAAGGCCAAGGCAGCCGAGCAGGCCGCCCGGGCCGAAGCCGAGGAGGACGACGGCCCGCCGTCGTCCGCCGCCTCCGCCTGACGAACAGCGCAGCCCGAGCGCCCGCCCCCTTTCCACGGAGGCGGGCGCTCGGACCGTCCACGGTCCTGCACGGGAGCCCCGATGCCTGAACTGCCCGAGGTGGAGGTCGTCCGGCGCGGCCTGGAGCGGTGGGTCGCCCACCGGGTCGTAGCCGAGGCCGAGGTCCTGCACCCGCGTGCCGTACGTCGGCACCTCGCCGGCGCCGACGACTTCACGCACCGGCTCAAGGGCCACCGCATCGGCACCCCGAGCCGGCGCGGCAAGTACCTGTGGCTGCCGCTGGAGGACACCAACCAGTCGGTCCTCGCGCACCTCGGCATGAGCGGCCAGCTGCTGGTCCAGCCGCACGAGGCGCCGCAGGAGAAACACCTGCGCATCCGCGTCCGGTTCGCCGACGGCCTGGGCACGGAGCTCCGCTTCGTCGACCAACGTACGTTCGGCGGACTGTCGTTGCACGACAACACCCTCGACGGACTGCCGGACGTCATTGCGCACATCGCCCGCGACCCCCTCGACCCGCTGTTCGACGACGAGGCCTTCCACCAGGCACTGCGCCGGAAGCGGTCCACCATCAAGAGGGCGCTGCTCGACCAGTCGTTGATCAGCGGAGTCGGCAACATCTACGCGGACGAGGCCCTTTGGCGCGCCCGCGTCCACTACGAGCGCCCGACCGCCGGCTTCACCCGCCCGCGCACCGCCGAACTCCTCGGTCATGTACGGGACGTGATGAACGCGGCCCTGGCCGTCGGCGGCACCAGCTTCGACAGCCTGTACGTCAACGTCAACGGCGAGTCCGGGTACTTCGACCGCTCGCTGGACGCCTACGGCCGGGAGGGGCTGCCCTGCCGGCGGTGCGGTACGCCGATACGCAGGCGGCCCTGGATGAACCGGTCCAGCTACTTCTGCCCGCAGTGTCAGCGGGCGCCGCGCGTCTCGTCGTAACGCTCGCGGGCGGCCAGCACCTCGTCCATCCGGCCCTCCACGAAGTGGACGACGGCGAGGAGGCGTTCGGCGACGGCGCGGCCGAGCGGGGTGAGTTCGTAGTCGACGCGCGGCGGGTTGGTCGGCTGGGCCTCGCGGTGCACCAGGCCGTCGCGCTCCAGGGCCTGGAGCGTCTGGGAGAGCATCTTCTCGCTGACGCCGTCCACGCGCCGGCGCAGCTCGTTGAACCGGAACGATCCCTCGTGCAGCGCGCTCAGGGTGAGCCCGCCCCACCGGCCCATGACGTGCTCAAGGGTGGTGCGCGAGGGACAGGCCCGGGCGAAGACGTCGTACGGAGGCTGCGGCTCCACGACGCCGTCCTGGGTGATGGTCATACGTCAAGCGTACGGGAGCACAGCGCTAACCAACAGGGCGCGCTATCTGCTGGTTAGTGCAGGTGCCTGGCTAGTAGCCGAAGTCCTGCGTCCACCACGGGCCGCCCTCGCCGAAGTGCACGCCGACCCCGAGGGTCTTGAAGTCGCAGTTCAGGATGTTGGCGCGGTGGCCCTCGCTGTTCATCCAGGCGTCCATGACGGCCTGGGCGGTGGCCTGACCGCGGGCTATGTTCTCGCCGCCGAGGTTGGATACGCCGGCCGCCGCGGCCCGGTCCCACGGCGTCTTGCCGTCCGGGTCGGTGTGGTCGAAGAAGTTCCGCGCCGCCATGTCGTCGCTGAACGCCTCGGCCAGCTTGGTCAGCGAGGAGCTCGCGGACACTGCGCTGCAGCCGACCTTGGCCCGCTCCTCGTTCACCAGTTTCAGCACCTCGGCCTCGACGACCGCCTCCTCGGAGGAGGTGATCGGCGCGGCGGTCTTCACCGGGGCCTTGGCGGCCGTCCTGCTCGGGGTGGCCGTCACCTTCTTGGACGGCGTGGTGGCGGGCGTCGGCTTCTCGGTCGCCGTCTTCGTCGGGGTGGCCGACGAGGAGGCGGAGGCGGAAGCCGAGGCGGAGGCGGACTTCGAGGCGGACGCCGACGGGGTCGGGGTGGTGGAGCGCTGGGTGTCACGGCTGGTCGAGGAGCCGGTGCCGCGGCTCTCGGCGCTGCCGGAGGTGCCGCCCTGCTCGGTGGCCGTGTTACTGGGTGCGCCGTCGGCCTGCACCCGCTCGCCGCCGGTCGTGCCCCTGCCGCCGCCGAGCTTGTAGTTCTCCAGGCCCGGCACCACACCGGCGGCCACCGCGACGGTGCCGATGGCGACGGCGGCGGAGACCCCGAGCAGACCCGTGGCCACGGGGCGCCCGCCCTTCTTCCGCCGCCGGTGTCCGCCGCCCGAGGGGGAGCCGCCGGCCGGGGTGAACTCCTCGGCCGGGAACTCGGCGGTGTTCATGAAGCGGGCGTAGTCGTCCTCGGTCGCGAACAGATAGGCCGAGCTGCGCGCGTTCGTGTCGGCGTACTCGTCCTGGCGCAGGTAGGCGGCCGTGCCCGTGCCGAAGCGGAGGCCCGCGTACGAGTCCTGCGGGTCGTGGCCGCCCGGGTACGAGCCGCCGTTGTCCGTGACCCCCGTGGCGCGGCCCGTGGCGGCGCGGCCGGCGGCGTGGCGTCGGTGGCGTCCCATGTCCTTGCCCTCTTCCCTCGTCCTCGCGGTCGGGGTCGACCAGGGGCCGGTGTGGCCAATGACTCCCTCTGGTCGACCAGACTCACCCGATCGAGTGAGTTTCATATGAGATTCATTGGGTGGGGACGGTACCGCATGCCGCTGAGTGAGGGAGTGCCCCGAGTGACATTGGCCGGTTAGGTTGCACCCATGAGCGAGGATGTGCGACTGGTCGCCTGGGTCCGTGGACGCGTGCAGGGTGTGGGCTTCCGCTGGTTCACGCGGGCCAAGGCGCTGGAGATCGGGGGCCTGAGTGGTTTTGCTCTCAATTTGGGCGACGGTCGCGTCCAGGTGGTCGCGGAGGGCTCCCGGGCGGGCTGCGAAGGGCTGCTCGACTGGCTCCAGGGCGATGACACGCCCGGGCGTGTAGAGGGTGTCACCGAGATCTGGGACACACCCCGGGGCGGTTACGAGGGCTTCGCCATCCGCTGAGCTCGTTTCGTGAAGCGGCGCATGCGGAAGCGGAGTGATCTGCCACCGGCATGTGCCCCGAGCGGAAACGGCCTGGTGGTTGCCAAGAACCACGGGTCGTGGCAGGCTCCGCACTTACAGATGATCGCCACGCCCCGAGGGCCCCGCGGGAGTCGCAGCGCCGCCCGTCCAGGGCCGCCCGACCACGGGTTCGCCCGCCAATACGGGGTGTGATCGTGTTGACCGTCAAACTTTTTGGTGAGACGCTGAAAGCCCCGCGCACCTTAGCTGTTTGGCATGGCGCAACAGTCGAGCAACACTCGGATGTGTCAAGCACCGCGGGTGCGATCCCTCACGACCCACACCGCTTCGGTCGGTCACTCAGTGTGGAGGACCATCCATCATGGCAAAGGCGCTTCTCGGTTACGTCGGCGGCTCCGACCCGCGACTCCTCGCCGAGATGCGACGGCTCCAGCAGCGTGTCCAGGACCTCGAATCCGAGCTCGTACGGATCCAGGCCGAGAACGACGCGCTGACGGCTGCCGCTTCTCCCGACAGGATCATGGAGAGCATCGACGCAAACCAGGCGGAGCCTGCGCTCACCTGATCGCTGCATCGCTCCACAACAGCACATGCGGCGGTTGGGCAGCCCTTTCAACCGCTTAAGTTGTCAAGATTTGCAAGGGACGCCCCGGCGTCCCTTCTTTCTTGCCCCCGACCTGCCCCGAGCCCGGCCCTTCCAGCCCCGCGCATCCTTTCACCTTCTTTAACGTCTGGTGTGCCCTGCATGTTCATGCGCGAAACCGCGAGGTTGCGAGGGGTCGTGGAGTGCGGTAGCGGCGCCGGGTAGAGTCCCACGGCGTGCACCTCAAGGCCCTGACCCTCCGCGGGTTCAAGTCGTTCGCCTCGGCGACCACGCTCCGGTTCGAGCCGGGGATCACGTGTGTCGTCGGTCCGAACGGCTCGGGCAAGTCCAATGTCGTGGACGCGCTCACCTGGGTCATGGGCGAACACAGCGCCAAGTCGCTGCGCGGCGGCAAGATGGAGGACGTCATCTTCGCCGGCACCACCGGGCGCCCCCCGCTGGGCCGTGCCGAGGTGTCCCTGACCATCGACAACTCCGACGGTGCGCTGCCCATCGAGTACGCCGAGGTCACCATCACGCGGATCATGTTCCGCAACGGCGGCAGCGAGTACCAGATCAACGGCGACACCTGCCGCCTCCTGGACATCCAGGAACTCCTCTCCGACTCCGGCATCGGCCGCGAGATGCACGTCATCGTCGGCCAGGGCCAGCTCGACTCCGTCCTGCACGCGGATCCCATGGGCCGCCGCGCCTTCATCGAAGAGGCGGCCGGCGTCCTCAAGCACCGCAAGCGCAAGGAGAAGGCGCTGCGCAAGCTGGACGCGATGCAGGCCAACCTCGCGCGCGTGCAGGACCTGACCGACGAACTCCGCCGCCAGCTCAAGCCCCTCGGCCGCCAGGCCGCGGTCGCCCGCCGGGCCGCCGTCATCCAGGCGGACCTCCGCGACGCCCGCCTGCGCCTGCTCGCCGACGACCTCGTACGACTCCGCAACGCACTCCAGACCGAGATCGCCGACGAGGCCGCCCTCAAGGAACGCAAGGAAGCGGCCGAGCAGGAGCTGAAGAAGGCCCTCCAGCGCGAGGCCCTCCTGGAGGACGAGGTACGGCGGCTCACCCCGCGCCTGCAGCGCGCCCAGCAGACCTGGTACGAGCTCTCCCAGCTCGCCGAGCGGGTCCGCGGCACCACCTCGCTGGCCGACGCCCGGGTGAAGAGCGCCACCTCCGCGCCCCCCGAGGAACGGCGCGGCCGCGACCCCGAGGACATGGAGCGCGAGGCCCACCGCATCCGTGAGCAGGAGGCCGAGCTGGAGGCCTCCCTGGAGGCGGCCCAGCACGCCCTGGACGACACCGTCGCCCACCGCGCCGAGCTGGAGCGCGAACTCGCCCTGGAAGAGCGGCGCCTGAAGGACGTGGCCCGCTCCATCGCCGACCGCCGCGAGAGCCTGGCCCGGCTGAACGGCCAGGTGGGCGCGGCCCGCTCCCGCGCCTCGTCCGCCCAGGCCGAGATCGACCGGCTGGCCGCCGCCCGCGACGAGGCCCAGGAACGGGCGGTCTCGGCGCAGGCGGAGTACGAGGCGCTCAAGGCGGAGGTCGACGGCCTCGACGCGGGCGACGAGGAACTCGCCGGACAGCACGACCAGGCCAAGCACCGGCTCGCCGAGGCGGAGGCGGCCCTGACCGCGGCCCGCGAGGCCGTCACGGCGGCGGAACGCAAGCGCGCCGCGACCCAGGCCCGCCGCGAGGCGCTGGCACTGGGCCTGCGCCGCAAGGACGGCACGGGCATACTGCTCGGCGCCCGGGACCGCCTCACCGGCATCCTGGGCCCGGCGGCAGAACTCCTCACGGTGACCCCGGGCCACGAGGTCGCCCTGGCAGCCGCATTCGGCACCGCGGCGGACGCGATCGCGGTGACCACCCCGGCTTCGGCGGCCGACGCGATCCGTCTCCTGCGCAAGCAGGACGGCGGCAGAGCGGCACTGCTGCTGGCGGGGGCCCCGGAGCCCCCCCACTCTCCACCGCCGCACTCTGAAACGGCCCACCTTGAAGCGCCCCGGTCTGTGGCGCCCCAAAGGGGCGCGGGGAACGGCGCGACCAGCCACGACGCACCCGCAGCCGAAGACGCCGAAGCCGGGGCGGCGCCCCATAGGGGCGCGGGGAACGGCGCGACCAGCCCCCACACACCCGCACCCGACCGACGACCCACCACGGCCCCCCCGTCAGGGAACTTCGCAGCAGACCTCGTCCGTGGCCCCGCCGACCTCATGCCCGCCGTACGACGCCTCCTCGCCGGCATCGTCGTCGTAGACACCCTCGAAGCCGCCGAGGACCTCGTCTACCGCCACCCCCACCTCACTGCCGTCACCGCCGAAGGCGACCTCCTCGGCGCCCACTTCGCCCACGGCGGTTCCGCCGGCGCCCCCAGCCTGCTGGAAGTCCAGGCCTCCGTGGACGAGGCCGCCGCCGAGCTGGAGGAGCTCGCCGTCCGCTGCGAGGAGCTGTCGGAAGCGCAGGAGTCGGCCCAAGCACTCCGCAAGGAGTCCGCGGCCCTCGTCGAGGAGCTGGGCGAGCGGCGCCGCGCCGCCGACCGCGAGAAGTCAGCCGTCGCCCAGCAGCTCGGCCGCCTCGCCGGACAGGCGCGCGGCGCGGCGGGCGAGGCGGAACGTTCGACGGCGGCCGCCGCCCGCGCCCAGGACTCCCTCGACAAGGCACTCGAAGAGGTCGAGATCCTCGCCGAGCGGCTCGCCGTGGCCGAGGAGATGCCCGTCGAGGAGGAGCCCGACACCTCGGCACGGGACCGCCTCGCCGCCGACGGCGCCAACGCCCGCCAGACCGAGATGGAGGCCCGGCTCCAGGTCCGTACCCACGAGGAGCGCGTCAAGGGGCTCGCCGGCCGCGCCGACTCCCTCGACCGCGCCGCCCGCGCGGAACGCGAGGCACGCGCGCGTGCGGAACAGCGCCGGGCCCGGCTGCGCCACGAGGCGGCGGTCGCCGAGGCCGTCGCCGCCGGTGCGCGGCAGCTGCTCGCGCACGTCGAGGTCTCGGTCGGCCGGGCGGAGCAGGAACGTGCCGCGGCCGAGGCCGCGAAGGCCCGCCGCGAGCAGGAGCTGACCGCCGCCCGCACCACCGGCCGCGACCTCAAGGCGGAGCTCGACAAACTCACGGATTCAGTTCACCGGGGCGAGGTACTCGGCGCCGAGAAGCGGCTGCGGATAGAGCAGCTGGAGACCAAGGCGCTGGAGGAGCTCGGTGTCGAACCGGCGGGGCTCGTCGAGGAGTACGGTCCGCACCAGCTCGTGCCGCCCTCGCCCCCCGCCGAGGGCGAGGTGCTGCCGGACGACCCCGAGCACCCGCGCAACCAGCCGAAGTCCTTCCACCGGGCCGAGCAGGAGCGCCGGCTCAAGGCGGCCGAGCGGGCCTACCAGCAGCTCGGCAAGGTCAACCCGCTGGCTCTGGAGGAGTTCGCGGCCCTCGAGGAACGGCACAAGTTCCTCAGCGAGCAGCTGGAGGACCTGAAGAAGACCCGCGCCGACCTGCTCCAGGTCGTGAAGGAGGTCGACGAGCGAGTCGAGCAGGTCTTCACGGAGGCGTACCGGGACACGGCGAGGGAGTTCGAGGGCGTCTTCAGCCGGCTCTTCCCGGGCGGCGAGGGACGGCTGATCCTCACCGACCCCGACAACATGCTCACCACGGGCGTGGACGTCGAGGCCCGCCCGCCGGGCAAGAAGGTCAAGCGGCTCTCCCTGCTGTCGGGCGGCGAACGCTCGCTGACCGCCGTCGCGATGCTGGTGTCGATCTTCAAGGCGCGCCCCAGCCCGTTCTACGTCATGGACGAGGTCGAGGCGGCCCTGGACGACACCAACCTGCAGCGGCTGATCCGCATCATGCAGGAGCTCCAGGAGTCGTCCCAGCTCATCGTGATCACGCACCAGAAGCGGACGATGGAGGTCGCCGACGCGCTGTACGGCGTCTCCATGCAGGGCGACGGTGTGTCGAAGGTCATCAGCCAGCGGCTGCGCTGACACTGGGGTCCTGGTCGACCGTTCGGGTGCGGCACCGTTGTGGCTGGTCGCGCAGTTCTCCGCGCCTCTTTGGGGCGCGTCATCTTCCCCTCTTCTTCAAGAAGTGAACGCATCTTCATTGCGTGGTATCTGCAACTTCACACGCCACCGCCTATTGACTTCGAAACTTGAAGGCATAGTCTCTGCAACGTTGCTTTTACCTTCAGGTGTGAGCGGTGCGGAGATGCGCGCCACTCAGACCTGAGAGGGCTCACCCCCCCACCCCCGGCGGCGTTGCCGGTGGCCCGAGGAGTTTCTTGTGACCAGCACTGCGCAGGCACCCCGTTCAGGAGCCGGGACGGCTCACCCCGATCACCTCGGGCATGTCATCTTCATCGCGGCGGCGGCCGCGATGGGTGGTTTCCTCTTCGGCTACGACAGTTCCGTCATCAACGGCGCCGTCGAAGCCATCCGGACCCGTTACGACATCGGGTCCGCGGCCCTCGCCCAGGTCATCGCCATCGCCCTGATCGGCTGCGCCATCGGCGCCGCGACCGCGGGCCGCATAGCCGACCGGATCGGCCGTATCCGCTGCATGCAGATCGCGGCCGTGCTGTTCACCATCAGCGCCGTGGGCTCGGCGCTGCCCTTCGCGCTCTGGGACCTCGCCTTCTGGCGGATCATCGGCGGCTTCGCCATCGGCATGGCCTCCGTCATCGGCCCCGCCTACATCGCCGAGGTCGCCCCGCCCGCCTACCGCGGCCGCCTCGGCTCCTTCCAGCAGGCCGCGATCGTCGTCGGCATCGCCATCTCGCAGCTGGTCAACTGGGGTCTGCTGAACGCCGCCGGCGGCGACCAGCGCGGCAAGCTGATGGGCCTGGAGGCCTGGCAGGTCATGCTCGGCGTCATGGTGATCCCGGCCGTCCTGTACGGCCTGCTCTCCTTCGCGATCCCCGAGTCCCCGCGCTTCCTGCTCTCCGTCGGCAAGCGTGAGCGCGCCCGCGCGATCCTCGAAGAGGTCGAGGGCAAGAGCGTCGACCTGGACGCCCGGGTCGCC
Source organism: Streptomyces sp. NPDC028289 (assembly GCF_055565975.1). NCBI lineage: Bacteria > Bacillati > Actinomycetota > Actinomycetes > Kitasatosporales > Streptomycetaceae > Streptomyces > Streptomyces sp. NPDC028289. The sequence continues at coordinate 65,018 of NZ_JBVHTI010000012.1, forward strand.
GAGATCGAGCACGCGATGAAGAGCGAGCACAAGTCCACGTTCAAGGACCTGCTCGGCGGCTCCTTCTTCTTCAAGCCGATCGTCTGGGTCGGCATCGGCCTGTCGGTCTTCCAGCAGTTCGTCGGCATCAACGTCGCGTTCTACTACTCCTCGACCCTCTGGCAGTCGGTGGGCGTCGACCCGACGGACTCGTTCTTCTACTCCTTCACGACGTCGATCATCAACATCATCGGCACCGTGATCGCGATGATCTTCGTGGACCGCATCGGCCGCAAGCCGCTGGCACTCGTCGGCTCGGTCGGCATGGTCGTCGGTCTGGCGCTGGAGGCCTGGGCGTTCTCGTACCACCTCGTCGACGGGAAGCTGCCGTCCGCGCAGGGCTGGACCGCGCTGATCGCGGCCCACATCTTCGTCCTCTTCTTCGCCCTGTCCTGGGGTGTGGTCGTCTGGGTCTTCCTCGGTGAGATGTTCCCGAACAGGATCCGCGCCGCCGCCCTGGGCGTGGCCGCCTCCGCGCAGTGGATCGCCAACTGGGCCATCACCGCGAGCTTCCCGTCGCTGGCCGACTGGAACCTCTCCAGCACCTACGTGATCTACACGGTCTTCGCGGCCCTCTCCATCCCGTTCGTCCTCAAGTACGTCAAGGAGACGAAGGGCAAGTCGCTGGAGGAGATGGGCTGAGCCCGCCCCCGACTCGGGGAGAAGGGCCAAGTCCCCGCTGCCCCTCTCCTCGTATCCCCCGCCGTCCCGCCCGGTCACTGCCCGGGCGGGGCGGCGGTTCGCATGCGGCCGCACCGCTTCCGCCGTCCCTCGGTCCGCCCCCACCGCCGTAGAACCCGGCTTCTCGATCGGCTGCAGAGCTCCTGGTCCTGAAATCCGCCGCACCAGTTGTTTCCGCCGCGACGGCGATCAGCCACGACGGCGCGGTCCGGCGGTGCCGCAGCCTCCCGCAGCCACCCGCGGACACGCCTCGCCCCCGCTACGCCGGCAGCGCCGGAAGCACGGACTCCGCGAACAACCGCAGGCTCCGCCACCCCTCATCCACCGGCATCCCGCCCGCCAGCGGGTGCAGGACCAGGTTGTCCAGTCCCGCCGCCACGCACTCGTCCGGGGTGAGGATGCGGTAGACGCCCTCCTCGCGCAGTTCGGCGACCGTGGTCGCCGCGGACCGTACCGCGGAGTGGATGTCGCCGGACTGCCAGGACGCGTACGTCCGGGCCTCGTGCAGGAAGTGTCCGCCGTACTCCGCCCACGCCCGGTCCGGGTCCTCGGCGATGTGCAGCAGCGGCGTCTCGGCCGTGGGCATCATCGTCCAGCCCTCCGTGCCGTACTCGGTGAGCCGCTCCTTGTAGTAGGCCTCCAGCTCCGGCAGATGCGCGCTGGGGAAGAACGGCAGGCCGAGGCGGGCGGCCCGGCGGGCGGCGGCCTTGGAGGAGCCGCCGACCAGGAGCAGGGGGTGGGGGTCGGTGAGCGGGCGGGGGGTGACCCGTACCGTACGGCCCCGGTACTCGAACTCCTCCCCGGTCCACGCCCTCAGCAGTGTCTCCAGCAGCTCGTCCTGCAGTCGGCCCCGCCGCTTCCAGTCCACGTCGAACAGGGCGTACTCCTCGGGCCGGTAGCCGATCCCGGCCACCGTCACCAGCCGGCCCCCGCTGAGCAGGTCGAGGACCGCGATGTCCTCCGCCAGCCGCAGCGGGTCGTGCAGCGGGCCGATCACCGCCGACACGGTCACCGCGATGGTCCGGGTCGCCCCGAACACCGCGCCCGCGAAGGCGAACGGCGACGGCAGCCAGTTGTTGTCGACGCCGTGGTGCTCCTCGGTCTGCACGGTGGTGACCCCGTGCTCGTCGGCGTACGCGGCCATGTCGAGGGCCGCTCGGTACCGGGCGCCCAGCGCGGCCGGGGAGGCGCCGGGCTCGACGAGGTTGAAGCGGACGACCGAGACGGGCATGGGAGTTCCCCTTCACCTTGGCTGGCCGGGCGGGTGTGCGGGGACATTAGCTGACGGTGCGTCAGACGGCCAGGGGTGCGGGCTTCCCAGCCGTCGCCGGCACCACCGCAGGCTTCGGCAGCACCGCGTACAGCAGGCCCGAGACGGCGATCGTCGCGATCCAGCCGAGGCCGTAGCGGCCGACGGGGTTGTTCGTGGCGAGCGGGCCGGTGAACCAGTCGCACGTGGTGAAGACCAGGCCGGCCGCCAGGCCGAGCGCCCAGGCCGCGACGGCGGCGGGGGAGAAGCCCGCCCGGTACCAGTAGGCGCTGGTGCGCGTGGTGTCGAGGAGGGCCGTGGCGTCGTACGCGCGCCGCCGGAACATGTCGGTCCCGAAGACGCCCACCCACGCCGAGAACGCCACCGCCAGCAGCGACAGGAAGGCGATGAAGGAGGCCATGAACGAGGTCGCCGCCAGCATCAGCACCGCCCCGAGGGCCAGCGAGATGACCGCGTTGACGGAGACCGCCCAGTGCCGGGGGATCCGGAAGCCGAGCGTCTGCGCGGTGAAGCCCGCCGAGTACATCGACATCGCGTTGATCAGCAGCATCCCGACCAGCGCGACGAGGAGATAGGGGACCGCCAGCCAGAGGGGCAGGATGTCGCCGAGGAAGGAGACCGGGTCGGCCGCCCTGGCGAGCCCCGGGGTGGCGGACGCCGTCACCGCGCCCATCAGGACCAGGGGGAGTACGACGATCCCGGCACCGCCGACCGTGCTGCCGACGATCGCCGCCGAGGACGCCGTACCCGGCAGGTACCGTGTGAAGTCCGGCGCGGCCGGTGCCCAGCTCATCCCGCCCGCCGCGATCAGCCCGGCCCCGGTGACCATCGCGGCCGCGGAGCCGGCGGGCTGCCCGAACACCCTGGCCCAGTCCGCCGCCGCGACCAGGCGGCCGACGACCAGCAGCGAGAAGGCGCCGAACAGCCAGGTCGCCCACCGGTTGCAGGACCGCACCGCCCTGATGCCCATGCCCGAGATCGCGAACGTGGTGATCACGAAGAGCAGGAGGGTGGCGATGATCAGGGCGGTGTTGCTCCCGATCCCGAACAGGATGTCGAGGACGGTCAGCAACGCGTAGGCGCCGGTCACCGCGTTGATCGTCTCCCAGCCCCAGCGCGCCACCCAGATCAGCGCGCCGGGGAGCAGGTTGCCGCGCTGGCCGAAGACCGCCCGGGAGAGGGCCATGCCCGGTGCGCCGCCGCGCTTGCCCGCGATGCCGATCAGCCCGACCAGGCCGTACGACACGATCGGCGCCGCGATGCCGACCACCAGGGACTGCCAGAAGTTCAGCCCGAACGACACCGCGAGGCCGGCGCCCACGGTCACCAGCAGGACGGTGATGTTCGCGGCGATCCAGGTGGGGAGCAGCCCGCGGGGTGTGCCGGTGCGCTCGGAGTCCGGGACCGGTTCGATGCCCCGGGTTTCGAGGCCGTGGTGCTCCAGCGACTCTTCGAGATGTTCGAGCGCGCCATCGTGGTCGGCGGTGGTGCCCATAGGCAGTCATCGTACGTTAGCCCGACTAATACCCTCAAAGGGGACATCCGGATTCGGAGGATCATCCAGAAACTCCCGCGCGAGGGAGCAAAGTCGGCCGCGGGCGAGGGATGGATACTGGTCGGGTTATGGAAACCGTCATCCTTGCTGTAGTCATCGCCGTAGTCGTGCTCGGCGCGCTCGGCGGGCTCGTGATCGGCAGCCGGCGCAAGAAGCCGCTGCCCCCGCCGCCCCCCGCCGCGCCCGACATCACCGCACCCCCGGTCGAGCCGCATGTCGGCGACGAGGCCGAGACGCCGCGCGACGAACCGCGCCGGACGATAGAGGAGGTCGACCTTCCCGACGGTTCGGCTCCGGTCGCCGTCGAGGAGCCTCCCGCGGTCGAAGCGCCCGAGATCGAGATCCCCGAGCCCACCGCCGGCCGGCTGGTCCGGCTGCGCGCCCGGCTCTCCCGGTCGCAGACCGCCCTCGGCAAGGGGCTGCTCACGCTGCTCTCGCGCGAGCACCTCGACGACGAGACCTGGGAGGAGATCGAGGACACCCTGCTCACCGCCGACGTCGGCGTGCAGCCCACCACCGAGCTGGTCGACCGGCTGCGCGAGCGCGTCCGGGTGCTCGGCACCCGCACCCCCGACGAGCTGCGCGGCCTGCTCCGCGAGGAGCTGCTCACGCTGGTCGGCACCGACGTCGACCGAGAGGTGAAGACCGAGCCCGCGGACCGCAAGCCGGGCATCGTGATGGTCGTCGGCGTCAACGGCACCGGCAAGACCACCACCACCGGCAAGCTCGCGCGCGTCCTCGTCGCCGACGGCCGTACGGTCGTGCTCGGCGCCGCCGACACCTTCCGGGCCGCCGCCGCCGACCAGCTCCAGACCTGGGGCGAGCGGGTGGGCGCCCACACCGTGCGCGGCCCGGAGGCCGGTGACCCCGCCTCCGTCGCCTTCGACGCGGTGAAGGAGGGCAAGGAGATGGGCGTCGACGTGGTGCTCATCGACACCGCCGGGCGGCTGCACACCAAGACCGGCCTCATGGACGAGCTCGGCAAGGTCAAGCGCGTCGTCGAGAAGCACGCCCCGCTGGACGAGGTGCTGCTCGTCCTCGACGCCACCACCGGGCAGAACGGTCTCGTCCAGGCCCGGGTCTTCGCCGAGGTCGTCGACATCACCGGCATCGTCCTCACCAAGCTGGACGGCACCGCCAAGGGCGGCATCGTGATCGCGGTCCAGCGCGAACTGGGCGTCCCCGTCAAGCTCATCGGCCTGGGCGAGGGCGCGGACGACCTGGCACCGTTCGAGCCGGAAGCGTTCGTGGATGCCCTTATCGGTGACTGACGGTCGTCGATCCGCCGGCCGCCTCCGTGAGAAGCGCCCGATCCCCAGGACGCAGTCGGGGACGGGCGCTTCGGCGTATCGGCCGCACGGGACCCCTGCGGCTACGCCCGCGACCGGTGCGCCACGTAGGCCAGCGTCCCCAGCAGCAGCCTCGCCGCCGGGGGCCTCGTCGCCGAGTCCAGGGCCGGCGGGCGCAGCCAGCGCACCGGACCCAGGCCGCCCCGGTCGGACGGCGGAGCGGTGATGTACGTACCCGTGCCGAGGCCGCGCAGGTCCAGGGAGGTCGGGTCGTCCCAGCCCATGCGGTAGAGCAGCTCCGGGAGTTCGGCGGCGGCGCCGGGGGCGACGAGGAAGTGGGCGCGGCCGTCCGGGGTGGCGGTGACCGGGCCGAGCGGGAGGCCCATCCGCTCCAGGCGGACCAGGGCACGGCGCCCGGCGGGTCCGGCGACCTCGATCACGTCGAACGCGCGGCCGACCGGCAGCATCACCGCCGCGCCCGGGAACTCGCCCCAGGCCTTGGTGACCTCGTCGAGGGTGGCGCCCGCGGACACCTGGGGCGCGAAGTCCAGCGGATGCGCTCCCGGTGCGGGGCAGCCGGAGTGCCCGCAGGAGCACGCGCCGGCCGCGGCCCGGGCGCCGGGCACCACGTCCCAGCCCCACAGTCCGGTGAACTCGGCGACGGCGGTGCAGTCCGATGAACGACCGCGCCGGCGCGTACCGGAGCGGATCTCGCGAATGCCGCCGATCGTGAAGCCCATGCCCCCTCCAACGGGTCCGGCGCGCCGGTGGTTACGACACGGAACGAGACGGAAACGGAACGTGACGCTACGGCTCCGCCTTCCCTCCGGCCCGCGAGGTCACGGCAGCGCTCTGAAGCTCCCCGGGTGGTGCACCTGGGGATGTGCGCCCCTGAGTGCACCGCTCCGCCTACTCCCGGCCGTCCTATGTCAAGTGAATCGCGCCAAGGGCATCGTGAGTTCATTCGAAGGGGTGGCGAATGGTGGCGTTTCCGGGATCGCCGTGGCTGGAGCAGTGATCGTAGGATTACTTTGAGTGCACGAGGCCTGGGGGCACTTGCACTCGTGGGTATGCCGGAGGCAACTCGGCATCCCGTTCGAAGGGTGAGAACTACCGGACGGGCGGCCGTATTTACCGGCATTCTGATAGGGCTTGGCGCATCCGGCATCAAGTGGTCTCAGGGATGGGGGCGTTCCAGTGGGCGGCAACGGCGGAAGCGGGGCGACCGCGACCAGTACCGACAAGCGCCCCAACGAGCTGCTCAACTCGTGGTTCGTGCGCAGCGGCTGGTCGAAGGGCGAGCTGGCGCGGCAAGTGAACCGCAGAGCACGCCAGTTGGGCGCCAACCACATCTCCACGGACACGTCCAGGGTGCGTCGCTGGCTCGACGGGGAGAACCCGCGCGAGCCGATCCCCCGGATCCTCTCCGAGCTGTTCTCCGAGCGGTTCGGCTGTGTCGTCTCGGTCGAGGACCTCGGGCTGCGGGCCGCCCGCCAGTCACCCTCCGCGACCGGCGTCGACCTCCCCTGGACGGGCCCGCAGACGGTGGCCCTGCTCAGCGAGTTCTCGCGCAGCGACCTGATGCTGGCGCGGCGCGGCTTCCTCGGAACCTCGCTGGTGCTGTCGGCGGGCCCGTCCCTCATCGAGCCCATGCAGCGCTGGCTGGTCCCCTCGCCGGGCGGTCCGCAGCAGGGCCCCGAGCCGTCCGCCGACCCCCGCCGCCCCGGCCGCATCTCCAAGCCCGAGCTGGCCCTCCTGGAGTCCACCACGGAGATGTTCCGCCAGTGGGACGCCCAGTGCGGCGGCGGTCTGCGCCGCAAGGCGGTCGTCGGCCAGCTGCACGAGGTCACCGACCTGCTCCAGGAACCCCAGCCCGAGGCCACCGCCCGCAAGCTCTTCAAGGTCGCCGCCGAACTCGCCGAGCTCGCCGGCTGGATGTCGTACGACGTCGGCCTCCAGCCCACCGCCCAGAAGTACTTCGTGCTCGCCCTGCACGCGGCCAAGGAGGCCGGCGACAAGCCGCTCGGCTCGTACATCCTCTCCAGCATGAGCCGCCAGATGATCCACCTCGGCCGGCCCGACGACGCCCTGGAGCTGATCCACCTCGCCCAGTACGGGAGCCGGGACTGCGCGAGCCCGCGCACCCAGTCGATGCTGTATGCGATGGAGGCCCGCGCCTACGCCAACATGGGCCAGCCCGGCAAGTGCAAGCGGGCCGTCCGGATGGCCGAGGACACCTTCGCCGAGGCCGACGAGTGGGACGAGCCTGACCCCGACTGGATCCGCTTCTTCTCCGAGGCCGAGCTCTACGGCGAGAACAGCCACTCCTTCCGCGACCTCGCCTATGTCGCCGGGCGCAGCCCCACCTACGCCTCGCTGGCCGAGCCGCTGATGCAGAAGGCCGTGGAGCTGTTCGCGAAGGACTCCGAGCACCAGCGGTCGTACGCGCTCAACCTCATCGGGATGGCCACCGTGCACCTGCTGCGCGGCGAGCCCGAGCAGAGCACGGTTCTGGCCTCCGAGGCGATGGGCATCGCCAAGAAGGTGCGCTCCGAGCGGGTGAACACTCGTATTCGAAAGACGGTCGACTCGGCCGTCCGTGACCACGGCGACCTCGCGGCCGTCGTCGACCTCACCGAACAGCTCGCCGTCGACCTCCCGGAGACCGCCGAGGCGGTCTGAACCCCGGCACTTCCCAGACCCCGGCCGCGGCCGGCCCTCCCGAACTGTCCGACTCGGCTCCCCCACGCCAGGTCATCGGAAGGCCGACCGCGGCCGGCTTCTTTATCCTCCGAGAGAAGGTTGCGCCACGATAACGATCGCGCAGCCGGACATCTCGCAATTCATCTACCCGTAACACGCCAGGCGCCTTCGTCACTCCGGCGAAACAACGAGGGGCAACGACCGAAACCGCGCTGCGCCAATCTCATGGCGCATAACCGGCCCACCCCCCGCTTGACCGGACCGCTCACGCTCCGACCCGCACGGGGCCGTACAACCGACGAGGAGACGCCGATGGCATCAGCCGCCATCACGCTTGCCGCGGAGGCACCCAAGCTGTCCTCCGCGAACACGGGCTTCATGCTCATCTGCTCCGCCCTGGTGCTGCTCATGACGCCGGGCCTCGCCTTCTTCTACGGCGGCATGGTCCGCGTCAAGAGCACCCTGAACATGCTGATGATGAGTTTCGTCAGCATCGGGATCGTCACCATCCTGTGGGTGCTCTACGGCTTCTCCCTGGCCTTCGGCTCCAGCAACGGCTTCATCGGCTTCAACTCCGACTGGCTGGGCATGAGCAACGTCGGCCTGACGGAGCTCTGGGACGGCTACACGATCCCGATCTTCGTCTTCATGGTCTTCCAGATGATGTTCGCGGTCATCACCCCGGCCCTGATAAGCGGTGCCATCGCCGACCGCGTCAAGTTCTCGGCCTGGGCGCTCTTCGTCGCCCTGTGGCTGACGATCGTCTACGTCCCGGTCGCCCACTGGGTCTGGGGCGCCGACGGCTGGGCCTACAAGCTCGGCGTGATCGACTTCGCCGGTGGTACCGCGGTCCACATCAACGCCGGTGCCGGCGCCCTCGGCGTCATCCTGGTCATCGGCAAGCGCGTCGGCTTCAAGAAGGACCCGATGCGCCCGCACAGCCTCCCGCTGGTCATGCTCGGCGCCGGTCTGCTGTGGTTCGGCTGGTTCGGCTTCAACGCCGGCTCCTGGCTCGGCAACGACGACGGCGTCGGCGCGCTGATGTTCGTCAACACGCAGGTCGCCACCGCCGCCGCCATGCTCGCCTGGCTCGCCTACGAGAAGATCCGGCACGGCGCGTTCACCACCCTGGGCGCCGCCTCCGGCGCGGTCGCCGGTCTGGTCGCCATCACCCCGTCCGGTGGTGCGGTCTCCCCGCTCGGCGCGATCGCCGTCGGCGCCATCGCCGGTGTCGCCTGCGCCGCGGCCGTCGGCCTGAAGTTCAAGTTCGGCTACGACGACTCCCTGGACGTCGTCGGCGTCCACATGGTCGGCGGCATCATCGGCTCCCTGCTCATCGGCTTCTTCGCCACCGGCAAGGGCCAGTCCACCGCGACCGGCGTCTTCTACGGCGACCACTCCTTCACCCAGCTGTGGAAGCAGTTCGCCGGTGTCGGCGCGGTCCTCGGCTACTCCCTGGTCGCCTCCGCGGTCCTCGCCTTCCTCCTCGACAAGACCCTCGGCATGCGGGTCAGCGAGGACGAGGAGGTGTCCGGCATCGACCAGGCCGAGCACGCCGAGACTGCATACGACTTCAGCGGTACGGGCGGCGGTGTCATCGGCGCGGTCTCCGCCGCGGCCCTGGCCGGCACGAGCAAGAAGGTGGACGCATGAAGCTCATCACCGCCGTCGTGAAGCCCCACCGGCTCGACGAGATCAAGGAGGCCCTGCAGGCCTTCGGCGTCCACGGCCTCACGGTCACGGAGGCCAGCGGCTACGGTCGGCAGCGCGGCCACACCGAGGTCTACCGCGGTGCCGAGTACACGGTCGACCTGGTGCCCAAGATCCGCATCGAGGTGCTGGCCGAGGACGAGGACGCCGAGCAGCTGATCGACGTCATCGTCAAGGCCGCCCGCACCGGCAAGATCGGTGACGGCAAGGTCTGGTCGCTCCCGGTCGAGACCGCCGTACGGGTCCGCACCGGCGAGCGCGGACCGGACGCACTGTAGAACAGAACCATCTGAATACAGGCAGGAGTCGCTGGGTGACGGGTACGGAAGTTCGGAACGACGCAGAGAACGCGGGACCCAGCGGCTACGCGGCGGCCCGGCTGCGCCTCCTCACCGAGGGGGCGCGGTCCGGGCCGCCGCGCCGTACGGCCCTCGCCGAGCTGACCGACGAATGGCTGACCGGGCTGTTCGCAGCGGCCACCGAGGGCATCCGGGGCGGTGTCTCCCTGGTCGCCGTCGGCGGTTACGGCCGCAGCGAGCTCTCCCCACGCAGCGACCTGGACCTCCTGCTGCTGCACGACGGCGCCGACTCCGGTGCGGTGGCCGCCGTCGCCGACCGGCTCTGGTACCCCGTCTGGGACCTGGGCCTGGCCCTGGACCACTCTGTGCGCACCCCGGCCGAGGCCCGCAAGACCGCCGGTGAGGACCTCAAGGTCCAGCTCGGCCTCCTCGACGCCCGCCACATCGCCGGCGACCTGGGCCTGACCACCGGACTGCGCACCGCGATCCTCGCCGACTGGCGCAACCAGGCGCCCAAACGCCTCCCCGAACTCCAGGAACTCTGCGCCGAGCGCGGCGAACGCCAGGGCGAGCTGCAGTACCTCCTGGAACCCGACCTGAAGGAGGCCCGCGGCGGCCTCCGCGACGCCACCACGCTGCGCGCCGTCGCCGCCTCCTGGCTGGCCGATGCCCCGCGCGAGGGCCTAGCCGACGCCCGCCGACGGCTCCTCGACGTCCGTGACGCCCTGCACCTCGCCACCGGGCGCGCCACCGACCGCCTCGCCCTCCAGGAGCAGGACCAGGTCGCCGCCGAACTGGACCTCCTGGACGCCGACACCCTGCTGCGCCAGGTCTACGAGTCCGCGCGCGTCATCTCGTACGCCAGTGACGTCACCTGGCGCGAGGTGGGGCGCGTGCTGCGCTCGCGTGCCGTCCGCCCGCGCCTGCGCGCCATGCTGGGCGGCGGCAAGCCGGTCACCGAGCGCTCCCCGCTCGCCGAAGGCGTGGTGGAGCAGGACGGCGAGGTGGTGCTCGCCCGCGCCGCACGCCCCGAACGCGACCCCGTGCTCCCGCTGCGCGCCGCGGCCGCCGCCGCCCAGGCCGGCCTCCCGCTCTCCCTGCACGCCGTACGGCACCTGGCCGCCACCGCACGCCCCCTGCCCACGCCCTGGCCCGCCGAGGCCCGCGAGCAGCTGGTCACCCTGCTCGGCTCCGGCCGACCCACCGTCGAGGTCTGGGAGGCGCTGGAGGCCGAGCGCCTGATCACCCGCCTCCTGCCCGACTGGGAGCGGGTCCGCTGCCGGCCGCAGCGCAACGCCGTGCACATCTGGACCGTCGACCGGCACCTCATCGAGACCGCCGTCCGCGCCTCCGAGTTCACCCGCCGCGTCCACCGCCCCGACCTGCTCCTGGTCGCCGCCCTGCTGCACGACATCGGCAAGGGCTGGCCCGGCGACCACTCCGTGGCCGGCGAGATCATCGTCAAGGACGTGGCGGCCAGGATCGGCTTCGACCGCGCCGACGTGGCGGTCCTGTCGACGCTGGTACGACACCACCTGCTGCTGATCGAGACCGCCACCCGGCGCGACCTGGACGACCCGGCCACGGTCCGCCTGGTCGCCGACGCCGTCGGCACCCAGGGCACCCTGGAGCTGCTGCACGCCCTCACCGAGGCCGACGCGCTGGCCACCGGCCCGGCGGCCTGGTCCTCCTGGCGCGGCTCCCTCGTCGCCGACCTGGTGAAGCGGGTCTCGGCGGTCCTCGCCGGGGACACGGTCGACGAGCCAGAGCCGGGCGCGCCCACGGCCGAGCAGGAGCGGCTGGCCATCGAGGCCTACCGCACCGGCGCCCCGGTCCTGGCCCTGCGCGCCCAGACCGAGCCGCCGGCCGCCGACGAGGAGCCCACGGGCGACCCCGAACCGCTAGGCGTCGAGCTGCTCATCGCCGTACCGGACCAGCCGGGCGTGCTCCCGGCCGTCGCCGGCGTACTGGCCGTGCACCGCCTGACGGTCCGCACCGCCGAGCTGCGCTCTCTCCGGCTCCCGGACGACGTCGACGACGGCACGGTCCTGCTGCTTGACTGGCGGGTCGCGGCCGAGTACGGCTCCCTGCCGCAGGCCGCCCGCCTGCGGGCCGATCTCGTACGGGCGCTGGACGGCACCCTGGACATCGCGGGCCGCCTCGCGGAGCGGGACGCCGCCTACCCGAGGCGCCGGGGCTGGGTGGCCCCGCCGCCGCGCGTGTCGGTGGCCTCCGCGGCCTCCCGGCACGCCACGGTGTTCGAGGTACGGGCCCAGGACGCACCGGGTCTGCTGTTCCGGATCGGACGGGCGCTGGAGGACGCCGAGGTGCGGGTGCGCAGCGCGCACGTGAGCACGCTCGGCTCCAACGCCGTCGACGCCTTCTACGTGACCGGCACCGACCACGCGCCGCTGCCCGCGGAGGAGGCGGCCTCCGTGGCGCGCAAGCTGGAGGAGACACTGAGGGGCTGATCGCACGGTCGTGCACGGCGGGGACCACTTCCTTGCGCGGCCGGATACCCTGGAAGACGCTCACCGCCCCCGACTCCGAGGACCGACGCCGCCGTGTTCGACACTCTCTCCGATCGCCTTTCAGCGACCTTCAAGAATCTGCGCGGCAAAGGGCGTCTGAGCGAAGCGGACATCGACGCCACGGCCCGGGAGATCCGCATCGCGCTCCTCGAAGCCGACGTGGCCCTCCCGGTCGTCCGCACGTTCATCAAGAACGTCAAGGAGCGCTCGCTCGGCGCCGAGGTCTCCAAGGCGCTCAACCCGGCCCAGCAGGTCCTGAAGATCGTCAACGACGAGCTGGTCACGATCCTCGGCGGCGAGACGCGCCGGCTGCGGTTCGCCAAGCAGCCGCCCACCGTGATCATGCTGGCCGGTCTCCAGGGTGCCGGTAAGACCACCCTCGCGGGCAAGCTCGGCCGCTGGCTCAAGGAGCAGGGCCACTCCCCGCTGCTCGTCGCCGCCGACCTCCAGCGCCCCAACGCCGTCAACCAGCTGAGCGTGGTCGCCGAGCGCGCCGGTGTCGCCGTCTACGCGCCCGAGCCGGGCAACGGCGTCGGCGACCCGGTCAAGGTCGCCAAGGACTCCATCGACTTCGCGAAGTCCAAGGTCCACGACATCGTGATCGTGGACACCGCCGGCCGGCTCGGCATCGACCAGGAGCTGATGCAGCAGGCGGCCGACATCCGGGACGCCGTCACGCCCGACGAGATCCTCTTCGTCGTCGACGCCATGATCGGCCAGGACGCCGTCACCACCGCCGAGGCCTTCCGCGACGGCGTCGGCTTCGACGGCGTCGTGCTCTCGAAGCTCGACGGTGACGCCCGCGGTGGTGCCGCGCTCTCCATCCGCCAGGTCACCGGCAAGCCGATCATGTTCGCGTCGAACGGCGAGAAGCTCGACGACTTCGACGCCTTCCACCCGGACCGGATGGCCTCCCGCATTCTCGACATGGGTGACCTGCTCACCCTGATCGAGCAGGCGGAGAAGACGTTCAGCCAGGAAGAGGCCCAGAAGATGGCCTCCAAGCTGGCGTCCAAGAAGGGCCAGGACTTCACCCTGGACGACTTCCTGGCCCAGATGGAACAGGTCAGGAAGATGGGCTCCATCTCGAAGCTCCTCGGGATGCTGCCGGGCATGGGCCAGATCAAGGACCAGATCAACAACCTCGACGAGCGTGACGTCGACCGCACCGCCGCGATCATCAAGTCGATGACCCCTGCCGAGCGCCAGGAACCGACGATCATCAACGGCTCGCGCCGCGCCCGTATCGCCAAGGGTTCCGGTGTCGAGGTCAGCGCCGTGAAGAACCTGGTCGAGCGGTTCTTCGAGGCCCGCAAGATGATGTCCCGCATGGCCCAGGGCGGCGGCATGCCGGGCATGCCGGGGATCCCGGGCATGGGCGGCGGCCCCGGCCGGCAGAAGAAGCAGCCGAAGCAGGCCAAGGGCAAGCAGCGCTCCGGCAACCCGATGAAGCGCAAGCAGCAGGAGCTGGAGGAGGCCCAGCGCCGCGAGGCCGCCGCACAGGGCGGCGCCTTCGGGCTCCCGCAGCAGGGCGCCCAGGACTTCGAGCTGCCGGACGAGTTCAAGAAGTTCATGGGCTGAGTTCACCTATGCGGGTGCCAGGGGTTGGTCCGTGCCGTACGGTCCGCATATGACCAACCCCGCGCCGCCGCGCAAGTCACCCGACCAGCCCTGGCGTACCGAGGGCGCTCCCGAGGAGCCGCCCAAGCCGCCGAACGGCGGGCGGCGGATGCACGGCGGCTGGTGGCGGCTGATCGTCACCGCACTGGTCGTGTACCTGCTGGCCAACCTGGTGCTGTCGTACTTCGACCAGGCGAACGAGCCGACGATCTCGTACACCGAGTTCAGCAAGCAGGTGAACGACGGCAACGTCGAGAAGATCTACGCCAAGGGCGACTCGATCCAGGGCCAGCTCAAGAAGGAGCAGAAGAACCCCGAGGGCAGCGGGAACTACACCAAGTTCAACACCGAGCGCCCCTCCTTCGCCGGCGACGACCTCTGGACCAGCCTGACCAAGCACGACGTGACGGTCACCGCCGAACCGGTCGTCCAGCACCGCAGCTTTCTCGCCAATCTGCTGATCTCACTGGCGCCGATCATCATCCTCGTCGCGGTGTGGGTCTTCATCGCCCGCCGGATGAGCGCGGGCCTCGGCGGTGCGGGCGGCATGCTGGGTCGCAAGGCGCCGCCCAAGCCGGTCGAACTGGAGCCCGGACAGCAGCGGACCACCTTCGAGGACGTGGCCGGCATCGACGAGGTCGAGGGCGAGCTCAACGACGTCGTCGACTTCCTCAAGAACCCCGACGCCTACCGCAGGATGGGCGCCAAGATGCCGAGGGGCGTGCTCCTCGCCGGCCCGCCCGGCACCGGCAAGACGCTGCTCGCGCGGGCCGTCGCCGGCGAGGCGGGGGTGCCGTTCTTCTCGGCCTCCGCCTCCGAGTTCATCGAGATGATCGTCGGCGTCGGCGCCTCCCGCGTACGCGAACTGTTCGCCGAGGCCCGCAAGGTCGCCCCGTCCATCATCTTCATCGACGAGATCGACACCATCGGCCGGGCGCGCGGCGGCGGCGCCTCCATGGGCGGTCACGACGAGCGCGAGCAGACCCTCAACCAGATCCTCACCGAGATGGACGGCTTCTCCGGCTCGGAGGGCGTCATCGTCATCGCGGCCACCAACCGTGCCGACATCCTCGACCCGGCGCTCACTCGCCCCGGCCGCTTCGACCGGGTCGTCCAGGTGTCGCCCCCGGACCGCACCGGCCGCGAGGCCATCCTCCGGATCCACACCCGCCAGATCCCGCTCGCCGAGGGCGTCGACCTCGCCCAGGTGGCCCGTACGACCCCGGGCATGACCGGCGCCGAACTGGCCAACCTCGCCAACGAGGCCGCCCTGCTCGCCGTCAAGCGCAAACAGGACATGGTCACCCAGTCCGACCTCTCGGAGGCCCTGGAGAAGGTCCAGCTGGGCGCCGAGCGACCCCTGGTCATGCCCGAGGAGGAGCGCAGGCGCACCGCCTACCACGAGAGCGGGCACGCCCTGCTCGGCATGCTCCAGCCCGGCGCCGACCCGGTCCGCAAGATCACCATCGTCCCGCGCGGCCGCGCCCTCGGCGTCACGCTCTCCACACCGGACGCCGACAAGTACGCGTACACCGAGGAGTACCTGCGCGGCCGTATCATCGGCGCCCTCGGGGGCATGGCGGCCGAGCAGGTCGTCTACGGCGTGATCACCACCGGCTCGGAGAGCGACCTGGAGCAGGTCACCGGCATCGCGCGCGGGATGGTCTCCCGGTGGGGCATGAGCGAGGAGGTCGGCCGCCTCTCCGCCCTTCCCAGCGACGCCCAGCAGGCCTACGGCCTCGCCGCCGCACCCCAGACCCTCGACGTGATCGACACCGAGATGCGCCGCATCGTCGACGAGTGCTACGACGAGGCCCGCCGCAAACTCGTCGATCACCGGGGCCAGCTGGACGCCCTGGCCCAGGCCCTCCTGGAGAACGAGACCCTGGAGGAGGCGGACGCGTACCGCATCGCGGGGATCACGAGACTGACCAAGGACCTGGACGAGGCCTGACCGCTTTGAATCCGCCTCTGTATCTGAACGCCCCGAGCCTGGGCGCCCCGTAAGGGGCGCTGGGGGTACCCCCGGCCGAAGGCTGGGGGAGGAACTGCGCGACCAGCCCCCACGGCGCCGCACCCGAAGACGGCGGACCCGCGAAGCGTCAACGCACGCGCGCGATCAAGTACCGGAACACATTCGGCATCCACACCGTGCCGTCCGCCCGCTGGTGCGGATGAAGCGCCTCGGCCAGCTCCTTGCCGACCTGCTCCTCGTCGGTCGCCACAATCCCCGCATCGAACAGCCCGGTCGACAGCAGCCCCCGCACCGCGCTGTCGGCGTCGGCGTACCCGAACGGGCAGGAGACCCGCCCGGACCCGTCGATCCGCAGACCTGCCCGCTGGGCGACCTCCTCCAGATCGTCACGACAAGCCGGGCGCCAACTGCCCGTACTGCGCAAAGGATCGGCCAATTTCGCGGCCACCCGCAGCACCGACGAGGTCGCGCAGCGCTCCGGTGGACCCCAGCCGGTCAGCACCACGGCCGCCCCGTGCTCCGCCAGGGGGGTCGCCTCGGCCAGCAGGTCACCGAGCCGCTCGGCGTCGCCGGCCAGGCAGCCGATCGGATCGAAGGCGGTGATCAGGTTGTATGCCGGTGCCTGCGCGTCCGCCGCGTCCCGGGGAGTGCCCTCGACGATCCGGGCGGCACGGCCACGCGCGCCTGCACCGGGGGCCGGGTCGGGCAGCAGACGCTCACGGGCGAGGGCGAGCCGTTCGGGGGAGGAGTCGACTCCGGTGACCGCGGCTCCTCTGACCGCCGCCATCAGCAGGGCGAGACCGGAACCGCAGTGCAGGCCGAGCAGCCGGGTGGCCGGGCCCACTTCGAGTCGCTCGTGGACGGTCTCGTAGAGCGGCACCAGCATCCGCTCCTGGATCTCGGACCAGTCACGCGCGCGTGCGCCCAGGTTCACACGGGGTGGTGAGTCCACGTGAGACAGGTGGTGCCGCACGAGCGTAGGTGTCATAGGTAAGCGCCCCATTCCGCCGAGAGTTACGCACTGACCGATTCCGTGGCCCCCGTGCCGTGCGCCCGCACTTCCCACCTATGCCACATAACTCCGGGCTCGCGATGGCGTCCAGAGGTCGCGGGTCCCCGCTTGTACGTGCGCTGTGACTGTGGCGAGATTTCACATCCCGGCAACTTGGGGCTCTACCATCGGACCCACGACACGGCGGTTCTGGCCATGGTCCGCGGACACGGCGGCCGTGCGGTGTTCCGGTCGCCGGAGCCGGGCCGGTGCCGGATGACGACGGGCCGCGAGTAACGCCGGGGCCGCCGCGCACGCTGACCGGGATGGGGCCCCGGCCACGAGAGCGGCCGAAACGCCTCTTGCGCATCCGCAGACCTCCGTCGTCCAGGCGTCCGGACCAGGGATACGTGGCGGGTCGTACGTCAGACTACGCACCGGCTTGGTACGAGCTGTGAGGCTTCTCCGCAGATCAGCGCACCCGTGCTCGTCTCCACGCATCAGCGGCAACTGACGGGTACGTGCAAATTATTTGGGATGCCCCGGAATAGGAACACAGGGGCCCTCCCGCTCGTTCTCATTACGTGAGCACGACACAGACACCACCTGTTCTCGCCGCAGAGCTGGCAGAGGCGTGGGCCGACATTCAGCGGTACCACCCCGAGCTGCCTGACCTTGCCGCGCCAGAGTCCCTGATCGGGGAGTCGTCGTCCGCGTGCGGTCACGAGCTCTCCTTCGAACGGCTGCTCCATGAGGCAGTCCACGGCATCGCCGCCTCCCGGGGGGTCCGCGACACCTCCCGGGCCGGCCGCTACCACAACCGCCGATTCCTCGCGATCGCCGAGGAACTGGGCCTGGACCACCCCGACGAGCCGCATCCCAGCAGCGGCTTCTCGCTGGTCACGCTCAACCCCGAGGCGAAGCGACGCTACCGCCCGACCATCGAGAGACTGCAGCGCGCTCTCAAGGCGCACACGGTGGCCACGTCCGCGGACACCTCCCGTACCTTCCGCGGCCCGGCCGCCCGTCACGGCTCCTCCGGTGGCGGCGTCCGGGTCAAGGCGGTGTGCGACTGCGGCCGCAACGTCCGGGTGGTGCCGTCGGTCCTGGCCCAGGCCCCGATCGTCTGCGGCGGCTGCGGCAAACCGTTCCGCATTCCGGAGGTCGTTGGCGCGGCATGAGGGACGGCTGCTCGTGGCAGCCGTAGCCATTGCTCCGCCACCGGCCCACGGACCGCAGGCACCCCGTCTCCCCGCGGGCGGTTGCCGCTGGGCGGCACGGGTGGGCGCGGACGGCAACTTCACAGCGCCGGTCATCGCACCCGACGTGACCTCACCTCCACGCCGGGTGCGACTCGGGCATGCCCAGGAGTCGCCCACCAGACCGTCGGCCAAAGCGACCCGCAGGGTATGGCACAATGGCTAGCTGTACTCGACAGCCGCACAGGACCCCTCTCTCCTCCGGCTGACGCGTCCATCGGGCACTCGGGTACCGCAACCCCACGCGGCAGTCTCGCCGTGCCCAACCACGTCAAATCCAGGAGAACCCACTCCCGTGGCAGTCAAGATCAAGCTGAAGCGTCTGGGCAAGATCCGTTCGCCTCACTACCGCATCGTCGTCGCCGACTCCCGCACCCGCCGTGACGGCCGTGCGATCGAGGAGATCGGCAAGTACCACCCGACCTACAACCCGTCGGTCATCGAGGTGGACGCCGACCGCGTCGCGTACTGGCTCGGCGTCGGCGCCCAGCCGACCGAGCCCGTCCTCGCCATCCTGAAGAAGACCGGCGACTGGCAGAAGTTCAAGGGCGAGCCCGCCCCGGCGCCGCTGCTCGTGGCCGCTCCGAAGGCCACGCGTCCGTCGTTCGAGGCGCTCGGCGGTGACGACGAGGGCAAGGGTGAGGCGATCACCCAGAAGAAGAAGGCTGAGAAGAAGGACGAGGCCGCGGCTGAGTCCGAGTCGACCGAGGCCTGAGCAGCATGCTCGAAGAGGCGCTTGAGCACCTCGTGAAGGGCATCGTCGACAACCCTGACGACGTGCAGGTCGCCTCGCGCAACCTGCGCCGCGGGCGCGTGCTGGAGGTCCGGGTGCACCCCGACGACCTCGGCAAGGTGATCGGCCGCAACGGCCGCACCGCGCGTGCCCTGCGCACCGTCGTGGGCGCCATCGGCGGTCGCGGAGTCCGCGTCGACCTGGTCGACGTCGACCACGTCCGCTGACGCTTATCGCAACCGGCTCGGGCCGGGGAGGGCCACTGGCCGTCCCCGGCCCGCAGTCGTATGAGCAGGCATGAGCAGGCATGAGCAGGCATGAGCAGGTCGAGCAGGAGATGACAGGAGAACAGGCACAGTGCAGCTCGTAGTCGCACGGATCGGCCGCGCCCACGGCATCAAGGGCGAGGTCACCGTCGAGGTACGTACCGACGAACCGGAGCTCCGGCTCGGGCCGGGCGCCGTACTCGCCACCGATCCCGCCGGCGTGGGACCGCTCACCATCGAGACGGGCCGCGTCCACAGCGGCCGCCTGCTCCTGCGCTTCGAGGGCGTCAGGGACCGCACCGGCGCCGAGGCCCTGCGCAACACCCTCCTGATCGCCGAGATCGACCCGGAGGAACTGCCCGAGGGCGAGGACGAGTACTACGACCACCAGCTCGTCGACCTGGACGTGGTCACCGAGGACGGCACCGAGGTCGGTCGGATCACCGAGATCTCGCACCTGCCCTCCCAGGACCTGTTCATCGTGGAGCGGCCCGACGGCAGCGAGGTGATGATCCCGTTCGTGGAGGAGATCGTCACCGAGATCGACCTGGAGGAGCAGCGGGCCGTCATCGCGCCGCCGCCCGGCCTGATCGACGACCGGGCGGAGATCGACTCGTCCAGGGACGACGAAGCATGAGGCTCGACGTCGTCACGATCTTTCCCGAGTACCTCGAACCCCTGAACGTCTCGCTGGTCGGCAAGGCACGCGCGCGCGGGCAGCTCGGCGTCCAGGTGCACGACCTGCGCTCCTGGACGTACGACCGGCACAACACGGTCGACGACACGCCCTACGGCGGCGGACCCGGCATGGTCATGAAGACCGAGCCCTGGGGCGACGCCCTCGACACCGTCCTCGCCGACGGCTACGAGACCGGCTCGCACGACCCCGCGCTGATCGTCCCCACCCCGAGCGGCCGACCCTTCACCCAGGAACTCGCCGTCGACCTCTCCGAGCGCCCCTGGCTGATCTTCACACCGGCCCGCTACGAGGGCATCGACCGGCGGGTCATGGACGAGTACGTCACCCGGATGCCGGTCTACGAGGTGTCCATCGGCGACTACGTCCTCGCCGGCGGCGAGGCGGCCGTCCTCGTCATCACGGAGGCCGTGGCGCGGCTGCTGCCCGGCGTCCTCGGCAACGCCGAGTCGCACCGGGACGACTCCTTCGCGCCGGGCGCCATGGCGAACCTCCTGGAGGGCCCCGTCTACACCAAGCCGCCCGTCTGGCGCGGCCGGGACATCCCCGACGTGCTGCTCAGCGGCCACCACGGCAAGATCGCCCGCTGGCGCCGCGACGAGGCCCTGAAGCGGACCACCGCCCACCGGCCCGACCTGATCGAGCGCTGCGACCCCAAGGCGTTCGACAAGAAGGACCGGGAGATGCTCTCCATCCTGGGCTGGGCCCCGGACCCGGAGGGCGCACCCCACGGCCGATTTTGGCGCAGGCCACAGGGCGTGGAAGAATAACCAGCTGTTGTGCGTCCGTCCGGCGTGCGCCCCTGCCACAGGGGGACACGACGCCCGCCCCGATCCGCACGGCAGACCCCATGGAACACCTAGTTTCCGTTGATGACCTGTGGCATCAGCGAGGAAAGCAGACGAAATGTCTCACCTGCTCGACACCGTCGACTCCGCGTCGCTGCGCAGCGACGTCCCGGCCTTCCGCCCGGGTGACACCGTCAACGTCCACGTCCGCGTCATCGAGGGCAACCGCTCCCGTGTGCAGCAGTTCAAGGGCGTTGTGATCCGCCGCCAGGGCAGCGGTGTCCGCGAGACCTTCACGGTCCGCAAGGTCTCCTTCTCCGTCGGCGTCGAGCGCACCTTCCCGGTGCACACCCCGATCGTCGAGAAGATCGAGCTCGTCACCCGCGGTGACGTGCGTCGCGCCAAGCTGTACTACCTGCGCGAGCTGCGTGGTAAGGCCGCGAAGATCAAGGAGAAGCGCGAGAGCTGATCTCGCGTGCCGGCCCCCGGAAGCCGTAGGCGGACGAGCCGGTAAGAAGGAGTCTCATCGTCGCCGGATAGCATCTGGCCCCGATGGACACCGAAGCACAGCACACGGAGCGCGACCGCTCCTCCCGCCCCGAACCGGAGGCCGCGGAGGGCCGGTCGCGTTTCGCGTTGGTGGCGCGGGCCACCGAGCGGGTCACCGACTGGCTGCCGGGCGGCTGGATCACCCTCACCCTCTTCGCCTGCCTGGCGTTTTTGCTCGTCCTCAACACTTTCGTGGCGCAACCATTCCAGATTCCCAGCGGATCCATGGAACAGGGATTGAGGATCGGGGACCGCGTTCTCGTAAATAAGTTGGCGTACCGTTTCGGTGCCGGGCCGCGCCGGGGAGATGTCGTGGTGTTCGACGGCTCCGGGTACTTCGGGGACGCCGACTACATCAAACGCGTCGTCGGTGTGGGAGGAGACCACGTGGTCTGCTGCGACAAGAAGGGGAGGATCGAAGTGAACGGCCGGCCGGTCGACGAGACCTCGTTCCTCTATCCCGGGGACACCCCCTCCACCGTGCCCTTCAACGTCGACGTCCCCGACGGCACGCTCTTCGTCCTCGGCGACCACCGCAGCGACTCCAGCGACTCCCGCGACCACCTCGGCTCGCCCGGCGGCGGCATGATCCCCGTCAGCAGGGTCGTCGGCCGGGCCGACTGGATCGTCTGGCCGTACGCCCACTGGACCCGTCTCACCCGTCCCGTCGCCTACGCGCGCGTGCCGGCCGCCGGAGCGTCCCATGGGTAACCGGGGCCGACCGCGCGGCGTGCCGGTCGACGCCGCCGCCAACCTGCTGCCCACCGGGGCCCGGCGCACCTCCGGCCCGTCCGGCGGCGGCCGGTCCCGCGCGGAGCGGCGCAAGCTGCAGCGCAAGGTCAAGCGCAAGCGCCGGCGCGGTGCGGTGCGGGAGATACCGCTGCTGGTCGGCGTGGCCGTCCTGATAGCGCTCGTGCTGAAGACGTTCCTCGTCCAGGCCTTCGTGATCCCGTCGGGCTCCATGGAACAGACGATCCGGATCGGCGACCGCGTCCTGGTGGACAAGTTCACTCCCTGGTTCGGGTGGCAGCCGCACCGCGGCGACGTCGTCGTCTTCCACGACCCGGGCGGCTGGCTGAAGGACGAGCAGACCACCAAGGCGAACGACCCCGTCGGGGTCAAGCAGGTCAAGGAAGGGCTCACCTTCATCGGTCTGTTGCCCTCCGCCAACGAGAAGGACCTCATCAAGCGGGTCATCGGCGTCGGCGGCGACCACGTCAAGTGCTGTGACACACAGGGCAGGGTGACCGTCAACGGCGTACCGCTGACCGAGGGCGACTACCTGTATCCCGGGAACGTCCCCTCCACTCAGCAGTTCGACATCACCGTCCCGAAGGGGCGGCTGTGGGTGATGGGCGACCATCGCGGCAACTCCGCCGACTCGCGCGCGCACCAGGACACC
The DNA here is from genome assembly GCF_055565975.1 of Streptomyces sp. NPDC028289. NCBI lineage: Bacteria > Bacillati > Actinomycetota > Actinomycetes > Kitasatosporales > Streptomycetaceae > Streptomyces > Streptomyces sp. NPDC028289. The sequence continues at coordinate 87,375 of NZ_JBVHTI010000012.1, forward strand.
GATTACGGCGGCACGGTGGCCGTGACCTCGGTGGTGGGCCGCGCCATGATGATCGGATGGCCCATCGGCCACTGGACCAAGCTCGACGAACCTAAAACCTTCGCAAGCGTTTCTGACTCCGGGTCGGGGTCGACCGCGGCTCCCCAGCTGTCGCATAGGGTTGCCTCCGACGATCCGAACGGATACATCCAACTCCCGACCCCTGCGGAACTCCCGCTCGTTATGGGAGTGGTGGGCTTGCGCCGGGGATGGCGCAGGCGGCGGCACGGAGTAAGGAGTTGGCGTGGGGGATGTGGCGGTAGGCGCACGGTCGGGACACGACGGCGAGGAGCACAGCGGGCGCCCCGTGGAGAATGTCCCCTCCCCAGAAGGCGCCTCGACCTCCGGGAACGGCACCGGGCCCGGCGGAGACAGCACCCCGGCAGACGGTCCGTACTCCGGCGGCGACGGCTCGGGCATGGACGGGGACCCGGGTGAATCGGCGGCGCCCGCACCCAAGAAACCACGCTCCTTCTGGAAGGAGCTGCCGATCCTGGTCGTCATCGCGCTGGTACTGGCGCTGCTGATCAAGACGTTCCTGGTGCAGGCGTTCTCGATCCCGTCGGACTCGATGCAGAACACCCTCCAGCAGGGTGACCGGGTCCTGGTCGACAAGCTCACCCCGTGGTTCGGCTCCAAGCCGGAGCGCGGCGAGGTCGTCGTCTTCCACGACCCGGACGACTGGCTGGCGGGCGAGCCCACCGCCCAGCCGAACGCGATCCAGACCTTCCTCAGCTGGATCGGCCTGATGCCGTCCGCCGAGGAGCGGGACCTGATCAAGCGGGTCATCGGCGTCGGCGGCGACACCGTCTCCTGCAAGGGCAGCGGCCCGCTCATGGTCAACGGCCATGCGCTGAACGAGCCTTATGTGTACCCGGGCAACACGCCGTGCAGCGTCGACGACCAGGGCGGCCAGTTCACGGTGCACGTGCCCAAGGGCTACATCTGGGTGATGGGCGACCACCGCCAGAACTCCCGCGACTCGCGCTACAACCAGTCCGACAAGCACCACGGCATGGTCCCGGTTAAGGACGTCGTCGGCCGTGCCATCGTCAAGGCCTGGCCGATCAACCGCTGGGGCACGCTGCCGATCCCGGACACCTTCGACCAGGGCGGCATCAACACGCAGTCGTCCGCCGCGGCCTCCCTCACGGTGGCGCCGCAGGGCGTGGCGGTCGCGGCCGTTCTGCCGGTCGCGGTGTGGCGCCGCCGTCGGGGTGAGCGGATCGAGCAGAAGTTCGACAAGCGCGTGGCGGCGGGCAAGCGCTGACCGCGTGGCGCGCGCCGGGACCGGATCCCGTGTGCGTCTGCTGACCGTCCCATGTGAAGCCCTTGGGGAGCTTGTGACCAGGGGCGCCGAAGAAGGGCTGCCCCTGCCCGGTACCGCCGGGTAGGGTGCGGCCTCATGGGCGACAGCACGATACGTACGGCTCCGCGCGGCGGCGCAGGCACCAGCACGGGCGCGGCACAGACCGGCGGCAGGCTCGGACAGCGGTTGTCCGGGATCGCCGTCGCGCTGGGCATCGTGATGTTCCTCGGCGGATTCGGCTGGGGCGCGGTGGCCTACCGGCCCTACACCGTGCCCACCAGTTCCATGACGCCGACGATCGACGCCGGGGACCGGGTCCTCGGCCAGCGCATCGACGGCGGCGAGGTGCGCCGGGGTGACGTCGTCGTCTTCAAGGACAAGAACTGGGTCACCAACGCGGACGTCGTCAAGCGCGTGGTCGCGGTCGGCGGGGACACCGTCGCCTGCTGCACCGACGGCAAGCTGACGGTCAACGGCAAGCAGATCGACGAGCCGTATCTGCCGGTCGGCACCGCGGCTGAGCTCCAAGGCTTCCCGACCGTGACCGTCCCCAAGGGCAGGCTCTTCCTCCTCGGCGACGAGCGCCAGGGCTCCCTGGACTCCACCGCCCACCTCACGGACGCGGCGCAGGGCACGGTCGCGCGTACCGCCGTCAGCGCCCGGGTGGACGCCGTGATCTGGCCGATGAAGGGCCTGCTCAAGCGCCCGACCGGCTTCGAGGCCCTGGGCTCCCTCTCCCAGCCGGGCCCGTTGCGCGTCATCGAGTTCATGATCGTGGCCGGTGCCGTGCTGGTCCTCGCGGGCGGCGCCTACGGCCCGGTCGCGAACCTGCTGGGCCGCTCCCGCAGCCGTACCCGTACGGAGTCCGCCGGTGCCCGCTGAGGCGCTGCCGGGGCCGCTGGAGGGCGGCCTGCGCAAGGTGGCCCGGGTGGTCCTGCTCGACCCCGAGGACCGCATCCTGCTCCTGCACGGCCACGAGCCCGACGACCCGGCCGACGACTGGTGGTTCACGCCCGGCGGCGGCCTGGAGGGCGACGAGACCCGTGAGCAGGCCGCATTGCGGGAACTCGCCGAGGAGACCGGCATCACGGACGTCGACCTCGGTCCGGTGCTGTGGCGCCGGACGTGCTCCTTCCCGTTCGCCGGCCGCCGGTGGGACCAGGACGAGTGGTACTACCTGGCCCGTACGACGCAGACGGTCACCGAGGCCACGGCCCTGACCGAGCTGGAGCGGCGCAGTGTGGCCGGAGCACGTTGGTGGACGTGCCAGGAACTGACCCGGGCACATGAGACGGTGTATCCGACCAGACTCGCCGAGTTGTTCCGTAGGCTGCTCGACGAAGGTCCCCCCGCCGGGCCCGTCACCCTTGACACGGAAATCGTCTAGGGGCGCGCAGGACTGGCGCACAATGGGGGGATCGCACGGCTGAAGGGGAACATGCCATGAGCGCCGAGGACCTCGAAAAGTACGAGACCGAGATGGAGCTGAAGCTCTACCGGGAGTACCGCGATGTCGTCGGTCTGTTCAAATATGTGATCGAGACCGAGCGGCGCTTCTACCTCACCAACGACTACGAGATGCAGGTGCACTCGGTCCAGGGTGAGGTGTTCTTCGAGGTGTCCATGGCGGACGCCTGGGTCTGGGACATGTACCGGCCGGCCCGTTTCGTGAAACAGGTCCGCGTCCTCACGTTCAAGGACGTGAACATCGAGGAGCTGAACAAGACCGACCTGGAGCTGCCGGGCGGCTGAGCCGGCCGCCGGGGTCACCCGTGTGGGTGACGGAGTTGTCCACAGTCTCTGAGTAACTCACCAAGATCAACTTCTTGGCGGGGGATGCGTGACCGTTGGCGCCGGAGGTGGTGCCGACATGAACACGCATCAGGCACGCACGCATCAGGCACGCCCGAATCGGGCACGTAGCGCACTCGGCAGGTACGGCGAGACGCTGGCCGCACGGCGGCTGGCCGAGGCCGGTCTGACGGTCCTGGAGCGCAACTGGCGCTGCGGCAGGACGGGCGAGATCGACATCGTGGCGCGGGACGGCGACGTCCTGGTCGTCTGCGAGGTCAAGACCCGGCGGGCGGGCGTCTTCGAGCATCCCATGGCCGCGGTCTCCCCGGAGAAGGCGCAGCGCCTGCGCGGCCTCGCCGAACACTGGATCCACGCACACGGAGGGGCACCGCCGGGCGGCGTCCGCATCGACGTGGTCGGCGTGCTCCTGCCGCAGCGCGGGGCGCCCGTGGTCGAGCACGCCCGGGGGGTGGCGTGAGATGGGGTTCGCACGGACCTGCTCGGTGGCGCTGGTGGGTGTCGAGGGCGTGGTGGTGGAGGTCCAGGCCGACCTGGAGCCCGGGGTGGCGGCCTTCACCCTGGTGGGGCTGCCGGACAAGAGCCTGACGGAGAGCCGGGACCGGGTCCGGGCCGCGGTGGTGAACTCGGGCGCCTCCTGGCCCTCGAAGAAGCTCACGGTCGGGCTGAGCCCGGCATCCGTGCCGAAGAGCGGCAGCGGCTTCGACCTCGCGGTGGCCGCGGCGGTGCTCGGGGCGGCCGAGCGGATCGATCCCCGGGTGCTCGCCGAGATCGTGATGATCGGGGAGCTGGGCCTGGACGGCCGGGTCCGGCCGGTCCGGGGCATCCTGCCCGCCGTGCTGGCCGCCGCCGACGCCGGGTACGAACAGGTGGTCGTGCCGGAGAACGCGGTGCCGGAGGCCTCACTGGTGCCGGGGGTGTCCGTGCTGGGCGTCCGCAGCCTGCGCCAGCTGATCGCGGTCCTCACCGACGAACCGGTGCCCGACGAGGAGCCCGTCCCCGGCGAGATCCGCCCGGACCCCTTCCTCGCCGGGCTCGCCCTGCCCGGCATGGGACTCGGCACCGGCATGGCCACCGGCGACCACGCCCCCGACCTCGCAGACGTCGCCGGCCAGCACGTGGCCCGGGCCGCCCTGGAGGTGGCCGCGGCCGGACGCCATCACGTCTTCTTCAAGGGCCCGCCCGGCGCCGGCAAGACCATGCTGGCCGAACGACTGCCGGGGCTGCTGCCCGAGCTGGGCCGGCAGCAGTCCCTCGAGGTCACCGCCGTCCACTCGGTCGCCGGGCTGCTGCCACCCGGCCACCCCCTGGTCGACAGGCCGCCCTACTGCGCCCCGCACCACTCGGCCACCATGGCCTCCCTGGTCGGCGGCGGAACCGGCCTGCCACGCCCCGGAGCGGTCTCCCTGGCCCACCACGGCGTCCTCTTTCTGGACGAGGCCGCCGAGTTCCACGCCAGCGTCCTGGACGCCCTGCGCCAGCCCCTGGAGTCGGGCCACGTCGTCATCGCCCGGGCCGCCGGGATACTGCGGATGCCCGCGAAGTTCCTCATGGTCCTGGCCGCCAACCCCTGCCCCTGCGGCCGCCACGGCACCCCCGGCGACGTCTGCGAGTGCCGGCCCTCCTCGATCAAGCGGTACCGGGCCCGGCTCTCCGGCCCCCTGATGGACCGCGTGGACCTCAGGGTCGCCGTGGAACCGGTCGCCCGGGAGGAACTGCTGCGGCTGCACACCGGCGCCGAGCCCTCCGCCGCCGTGGCCGACCGGGTGCGCGCGGCACGGGAGCGGGCCGCCCGCCGCTACGAAGGACTGCCCTGGCGCACCAACAGCGAGGTCCCCGGCCACGAACTCCGCACCCGCTGGCACGTCCAGCCGGGCGCACTGCTCAAGGCCGAGCTGGACCTCGACCGGGGTCTGCTTTCCGCTCGCGGCCTGGACCGGGTGCTCCGGGTCGCCTGGACCCTCGCCGACCTGGCGGGCCGCGACCGGCCCTCGGTCAACGACGTCAACCTGGCCCTGGAGCTGCGCACCGGCGTCCGGCGCGGCGCGGTCCTGGAAGGGATCGCCCCATGACCGACACCGAATTGCTCGCCCGGGTCTTCCTGGCCCGGGTCGTCGAGCCCGGTGACGAGGCCGCCGGGCGGTGGGTGCGGGAGCGGGGCGCGCACGAGGTGGCGGCCCGGCTGCGCAAGGGCGGGCAGCCCCTGCCCGGCGTCGGCGCCAAGCGGTGGGCGGGCTTGCTGGCCCGCGCGGCGCAGGCCGATCCCCGGGCCGACCTCTCCGTCGCGCGGGAGTCGGGCGCGCGGTTCGTGTCTCCCGGCGACACCGAGTGGCCCAGCCAGCTCGACGACCTCGGCGACGCCCGCCCCCTCGGCCTGTGGGTGCGCGGCCGGCCCAGTCTGCGGATGTGGGCGCTCCGGGCCGTCGCCGTGGTCGGGGCCCGGGCCTGCACCGAGTACGGCGCCCACATGGCGGCCGTCCTCGCCGCCGGGCTCGCCGAGCGCGGCTGGGTGGTGGTGTCGGGCGGCGCCTACGGGGTCGACGGCGCCGCCCACCGCGGTGCCCTCGGCGCAGGCGGGGCCACCGTCGCCGTGCTGGCCTGCGGGGTCGACCGCCCCTACCCGCGGGGCCACTCCGAGCTGATCAACAGGATCGCCGAGCAGGGACTGGTGGTGGGGGAGCTGCCGCCCGGCGAGCACCCGACGCAGAGCAGGTTCGTGCTCCGCAACCGGGTCATCGCGGCGCTCACCAGGGGCACGGTCGTCGTGGAGGCCGCCCATCGCAGCGGCTCGCTGGTCACCGCGCGGGCGGCGCAGCGGCTCGGCCGGTTCACCATGGGCGTGCCCGGCCCGGCCACCAGCGGCCTCTCGGCCGGGGTGCACGAGCTGCTCCGCGGCGAGGCCGTGCTGGTCACCGACGCCGCGGAGGTCGTCGAGCTGGTCGGCGGCATGGGCGAGCTGGCCCCGGCCAGACGCGGTCCGGTACTCCCGCGCGACCTGCTGGAACCCGCCGCCCGGCAGGTCCTGGACGCGCTGCCCGGCAACCGGCCCGCCTCACCCGAAGAGGTGGCACGCGGCGCGCAGACGTCCGAGGACGATGCCGTCGCGAGACTGTACGAACTCCGAGCACTTGGTTACGTCGAACGACATGGCGACGGCTGGAAGTTGACACGCCAGGCGATGATCTCGGTCCGTACCGGTCGGACCCGGTGCTGACCGAGCGTGTTCGGCCGTCCGGGGGAACCCCCGACGCCCTTGGGAATTCCCGGAGTTGACGCTTCCGGCCGATCACGCAGAGCGACGCGCCGAGCGTGGTGGGGCGCGCCGTACAGGGGGTTCGCGCAGGGGTGGAGCCTCGCTGTTCGCGCACCGCGACTCCCCAGTCACGCTACGCTCACGAAAGGCCTGGCGCAGACCGCGCCAACCGACACGAGACCGACACCTCACCCACCCATCGCCATTCACCCCCGCTCACCCCGCTCCTCGGCACAACACAGCACTTCCTGGCACTTCACGGCAGAACGGCACAAGGCGACGAATGCCCCAGCACACCTCCGGGTCCGACCGGGCGGCGCTCCCCCCAGCCGCCCGCGACGGTGGCAGCGTGCGGCCGCCCGCTCCCTCGACGCTCGACGAGCTGTGGCGGTCGTACAAGGCGACGGGGGACGACCGGCTGCGGGAACAGCTGATCCTGCACTACTCGCCGCTGGTCAAGTACGTGGCCGGGCGGGTGAGCGTGGGCCTGCCGCCCAACGTGGAGCAGGCCGACTTCGTCTCCTCCGGGGTGTTCGGGCTCATCGACGCGATCGAGAAGTTCGACGTCGACCGGGAGATCAAGTTCGAGACGTACGCGATCACCCGGATCCGGGGCGCGATGATCGACGAGCTCCGGGCGCTGGACTGGATCCCGCGCTCGGTCCGGCAGAAGGCACGGAACGTGGAGCGGGCCTACGCCACCCTGGAGGCGCGGTTGCGGCGCACGCCCTCGGAGGGCGAGGTGGCCGCCGAGCTGGGCATCGAGGTGGACGAGCTGCACGCCGTCTTCAGCCAGCTGTCGCTGGCCAACGTGGTGGCGCTGGAGGAACTGCTGCACGTAGGGGGCGAGAGCGGCGACGGCCTGAGCGTCATGGACACGCTGGAGGACACCGCGGCGGACAACCCCGTGGAGGTGGCCGAGGACCGGGAGCTGCGGCGGTTCCTGGCGCGGGCGATCAACACGCTGCCGGAGCGGGAGAAGACCGTCGTGACCCTCTACTACTACGAGGGGCTGACACTCGCCGAGATCGGGAACGTGCTCGGGGTCACCGAGAGCCGGGTGAGTCAGATCCACACCAAATCGGTGCTGCAACTACGTGCGAAGCTGGCGAGTTTCGGCCGCTGAGCAGGGTTTTCGGCCGTCGGCCGCGACCGGCGGGCCGTCTCTCGGTGGTGCTGTCTCCCCTCCGGCCCGGCGCGTCCGTAAAGTGGTTGACGTGCCAAGGATTCGAGCGGCCTCCGTGGCCGAGCACCGGTCGATGCAGCGAGCCGCCCTGCTGGACGCGGCGCGGTCCCTCCTGTCCGAGGGCGGGACGGAGGCGCTGACCTTCCCCGCGCTCGCCGAGCGCACGGGGCTGGCCCGGTCGTCCGTCTACGAGTACTTCCGTTCCCGGGCTGCCGTGGTCGAGGAGCTGTGCGCGGCCGACTTCCCCGTGTGGGCGGCGGAGGTCGCGGCAGCGATGGAGCGGGCGGCTTCCGCCGAGGGCAAGGTCGAGGCCTATGTGCGGCAGCAGCTCACCCTGGTCGGGGACCGGCGGCACCGGGCGGTGGTCGCGATCTCGGCGAGCGAGCTGGACGCGGGGGCGCGGGAGAAGATCCGGGCCGCGCACGGCGGACTCGTCGCGATGATCGTGGAGGCGCTCGGGGAGCTGGGGCATGACCAGCCTCGGCTCGCGGCGATGCTGGTGCAGGGGGTGGTGGACGCCGCGGTACGGCGGATCGAGCTGGGGGCGGCGGAGGATCCGGTGGTGATCACCGACGCGGCCGTTGCCATGGCGCTGCGGGGCGTGCGGGGCTGACGTGGCGCTGAGGCCGGGGGCGGGGACGCTTACCGGCGCTTGCAGGGTGCCTCCCTCAGCCTCCCCCAGGCCCTTAAGGCACTGGGGGAGGCAAGACTTGCCCGCGGCTGAAAGAAACGGCCGGGACGGCGCCCCGTAAGGGGCGCTGGGGGCACCCCCGGCCGAAGGCTGGGGGAGGAACTGCGCGACCAGCCCACATGCACCCGCAGTCGCGCGACCGGCCCCCGCCACCCCTCCGGCGGCGAACCCCCGGCTCACCCCTCCGGCAGCGGCACCCCCAGCACCGGCAACAACCTCGACGGCCCCCGATCCCGCAGCCACGGCGGCAACAGCAGCAACGGGTCCAGATACGCGTCCCCCCTGAGCAGCCCCCAGTGCACACACGCGCGAGCGCCACAGTGCGCGCCCCCCGGCTCCACCATGCCCACCACCTCCCCCGCCGCCACCTCCTGCCCCTTCTCCACCGTGGCCGTCACCGGCTCGTAGGTCGTGCGCAGGTCCGTGCCCGTCACCGCCACCGACACCACGCCCCGCCCCGCCACCCGCCCCGCATAGGAGACCCGGCCCGCCGCCACCGCCCGCACCGGCGCACCGGGCACCGTGCCCAGATCGACCCCCCGGTGCCCGGGGCCGTACACCGTCGCCGGTGGCTCCCAGCCGCGCAGGACCGGTGGCCTCACCCCCACCGGCCAGGCGCGGGCGACCGCCGGCACGGGCGGCCCGGCAGGGGGTGGCGGGCCGTCCGCCCCGACCCAGGCCCGGGCCGCGGCCGCTCCCAGGGCCAGTGGCAACGCCGTCGCCGCCCACATCCATCGCATCGCGCGTCGCATGACCAACATGGCCGAACGCTCCCGCACCAGCGCCGATCTTGGCCGGTACCTGTGGATTACTCCCGAGTTGTGGACAGCGGCGTCACCCGGCGCCTCGCCGGTCCCGTACACTTCCCTTGGCGATCCGGGTCACCGGGTCGACTTCGCACGCCCCGACATCTGGCCGTCACCAGCAGGTGTCAGCGCTTCTCGGTCCTCGCGGCACAGCGCACACGGGCGTCAGGCGCGGGAGCCGTCCGGCCCCCGCGGCACAACCGAGAAATTCAAGGAGATACGGCCATGGCCGTCGTCACGATGCGGGAGCTGCTGGAGAGCGGCGTCCACTTCGGTCACCAGACCCGTCGCTGGAACCCGAAGATGAAGCGCTTCATCTTCACCGAGCGCAACGGCATCTACATCATCGACCTGCTCCAGTCGCTGTCGTACATCGACCGCGCCTACGAGTTCGTCAAGGAGACCGTCGCCCACGGCGGCACGGTCATGTTCGTCGGCACGAAGAAGCAGGCGCAGGAGGCCATCGCCGAGCAGGCCACTCGCGTCGGCATGCCCTACGTCAACCAGCGCTGGCTGGGCGGCATGCTCACCAACTTCTCGACCGTCTACAAGCGTCTGCAGCGCCTCAAGGAGCTCGAGCAGATCGACTTCGAGGACGTCGCCGCGTCCGGTCTGACCAAGAAGGAGCTTCTCGTACTCTCGCGCGAGAAGGCCAAGCTGGAGAAGACCCTCGGCGGTATCCGCGAGATGCAGAAGGTGCCCAGCGCCGTCTGGATCGTGGACACCAAGAAGGAGCACATCGCGGTCGGTGAGGCCCGGAAGCTCAACATCCCGGTCGTCGCGATCCTCGACACCAACTGCGACCCCGACGAGGTCGACTACAAGATCCCGGGCAACGACGACGCGATCCGCTCCGTCACCCTGCTCACCCGCGTGATCGCCGACGCCGTCGCCGAGGGCCTCATCAGCCGCTCGCGCGTCGCCACCGGTGACAAGGGCGAGAAGGCCGCCGGCGAGCCGCTCGCCGAGTGGGAGCGCGACCTGCTCGAGGGCGAGAAGAAGGCGGACGACGCCGAGGTCCAGACCTCCGCCGAGACCGAGAAGGTCGCCGACGCCGAGCAGGCCGAGGCTCCGGCCGCCGCCGAGGCCGCTGTCGAGGCTCCGGCCGCCGAGGCTCCGGCCGCGGACGCCGAGCAGGCCTGACCCGTCAGCGTTGACGGCGGGGGCGGCGACATCCCGTACGCCCCCGCCGTTCACCCATAGATTCGCGCTCTACATCTACGTGTAGATCGTGGATCGGGCAGATCTCCCGACTTCGAGAAAGACTTAACGACTCATGGCGAACTACACCGCCGCTGACGTCAAGAAGCTCCGTGAGCTCACCGGCGCCGGCATGATGGACTGCAAGAAGGCCCTGGACGAGGCCGAGGGCGACGTCGACAAGGCTGTCGAGGCGCTCCGCATCAAGGGCCAGAAGGGCGTCGCCAAGCGTGAGGGCCGCTCCGCCGAGAACGGCGCCGTGGTCTCGATCATCGCCGACGACAACTCCTCCGGCGTCCTCGTCGAGCTGAAGTGCGAGACCGACTTCGTCGCCAAGGGTGACCGGTTCCAGGCCGTCGCCAACACCATCGCCGAGCACGTCGCCAAGACCGCCCCGGCGGACCTGGAGACCCTGCTCGCCTCCGAGATCGAGCCCGGCAAGACCGTCCAGGCGTACGTCGACGAGGCCAACGCCAACCTCGGCGAGAAGATCGTCCTGGACCGCTTCGCGCAGTACGCCGACGGCTACGTGACCGCCTACATGCACCGCACGATGCCCGACCTGCCCCCGCAGATCGGTGTCCTCATCGAGCTCGACAAGCCGAACGCCGAGATCGCCAAGGGCGTCGCCCAGCACATCGCCGCCTTCGCGCCGAAGTACCTCGCCAAGGAGGACGTGCCGGCCGACGTCGTCGAGTCCGAGCGTCGCATCGCCGAGGAGACCACCCGCGCCGAGGGCAAGCCCGAGGCCGCCCTGCCGAAGATCGTCGAGGGTCGCCTCAACGGCTTCTTCAAGGACGCCACGCTGCTCGGCCAGCCGTACGCGCTCGACAACAAGAAGTCGGTCCAGAAGGTCCTGGACGAGGCCGGTGTCACCCTGAAGCGCTTCACGCGCATCAAGGTCGGCATCTGAGTCCGTACCGCGATCGACGCGCGACCCGCGGGGAAATCCCGATAGGGTCGGTCGACAGCAGTCGTCCGTACACCCGCCACACCCAGGGACGTGACGGACGACGGCAGATCTGACGAGGAGGCCATTGCCGCGCATGGGCAGCGAAAAGCGACCCCACCGGCAATGGCCTTCTTTGTATGTGCACCACGTGAAAGAGGCGGGATCTCCATGACCACCAAGGCCCAGAAGAGCGACGACGGCAAAGTACGCGGCCGGTTTCTGCTGAAGCTGTCCGGAGAGGCCTTCTCCGGTGGCGGCGGCCTGGGCGTGGACCCCGACGTGGTGCACAAGATCGCCCGTGAGATCGCGGCCGTCGTCCGCGACGGCGCAGAGGTCGCCGTCGTCATCGGCGGCGGCAACTTCTTCCGCGGCGCCGAGCTCCAGCAGCGGGGCATGGACCGGGCCCGCTCGGACTACATGGGCATGCTCGGCACGGTCATGAACTGCCTCGCCCTCCAGGACTTCCTGGAGAAGGAGGGCATCGACAGCCGGGTGCAGACCGCGATCACCATGGGACAGGTCGCCGAGCCGTACATCCCGCTGCGCGCCGTGCGCCACCTGGAGAAGGGCCGCGTGGTCATCTTCGGCGCCGGTATGGGCATGCCGTACTTCTCCACCGACACCACCGCCGCCCAGCGCGCCCTGGAGATCGACGCCGAGGCGCTGCTCATGGGCAAGAACGGCGTGGACGGGGTCTACGACTCCGACCCCAAGACCAACCCCGACGCCGTCAAGTTCGACTCCCTCGGCTACGGCGAGGTCATCACCCGCGAGCTCAAGGTCGCCGACGCCACCGCGATCACGCTCTGCCGCGACAACAAGCTGCCGATCCTGGTGTTCGAGCTGCTGGCGGAGGGCAATATCGCGCGCGCCGTCAAGGGTGAGAAGATCGGCACGCTGGTGGGTGACCAGGGCAGCCGGGACTGACCGGCACCGCCTGACGGACCCTGACCGGGGGATGGACAATGTCCTGCCGGTCGGGAACCGTCAGGGAAAGAAGACGCGACGCAGCCGGCCGCCGCCCCGCAACGGAACCGCAGCCGGGCCTTACTCAAGACACGCAGGAGCAAGTGGTGATCGAAGAGACCCTCCTCGAAGCCGAGGAGAAGATGGAGAAGGCCGTCGTGGTCGCCAAGGAGGACTTCGCCGCGATCCGCACCGGCCGTGCGCACCCGGCGATGTTCAACAAGATCGTGGCCGACTACTACGGCGCGCCGACGCCGATCAACCAGCTGGCCTCGTTCTCCGTGCCGGAACCGCGCATGGCGGTCGTGACCCCGTTCGACAAGACGGCCCTGCGCAACATCGAGCAGGCGATCCGCGACTCGGACCTGGGCGTCAACCCGAGCAACGACGGCAACATCATCCGGGTGGTGTTCCCGGAGCTCACCGAGGAGCGCCGCCGCGACTACATCAAGGTCGCCAAGGGCAAGGCGGAGGACTCCAAGGTCTCCATCCGCTCCGTCCGCCGCAAGGCCAAGGACGCCATCGACAAGCTGATCAAGGACGGCGAGGTCGGCGAGGACGAGGGCCGCCGCGCCGAGAAGGAGCTCGACGACACCACCGCGAAGTACGTCGCACAGGTGGACGAGCTCCTCAAGCACAAGGAAGCGGAGCTTCTCGAAGTCTGATGAACGACTCATCCTGGGGAGCCCCGCCGCACGCCGGGCCGCAGCCCGGGCAGGCCGGACCGCCGGCCGGGTACTGGGAACCGGCCGATCAGGGCACCGGCCAGGGGTACGACCACGGCTCCGGCCAGGGATACGACCCCGGCTCCGGCCAGGGGTACGGCACCGGCGCAGCCCCTGCACAGGGTCCCGGCCAGGGGTACGACCTCGGTCGCGCCCAGGGCTACGACCAGGGGCATGTCCGGGGAGCCGCCCCGGCGGGTCCCGCGTACGATGCGCAGAACGCGCAGCAGACTCGCCCCATGCCCATCGTGCCCGACGACGTACCCGCGTACGGCTCGGACCAGGACGGTGACAGGGGGGCCGCTCGGCTGGGCGGCCCCTTGTTCCGAGACGAGACGTTCCGCAACGACACACCGTCGGCGCAGCCCCTGCCTCACGCGACGCCGCAGAATCCGGAGCCCATGCCCGACGCCCCACAGCCGGCCCCCGCGCCGCAGAAGAAGAGCGCGGGGCGCGACCTGGGCGCGGCCATAGGGGTCGGCGTCGGACTGGGCGTCGTGATCGTGGCGTCCCTGTTCGTCGTCAAGGCCGTCTTCGTCGGTGTCGTGGCGGTCGCCGTCGTGGTGGGCCTGTGGGAACTGACCAGCCGGCTCCAGGAGCGCAAGGGCATCAAGGCACCCCTGGTCCCGCTGGCGCTGGGCGGCGCGGCGATGGTGGTCGCCGGGTACGCGCGGGGGGCCGAGGGCGCCTGGGTCGCCCTGGCGCTCACCGGGCTCGCGGTCCTCGTCTGGCGGATGACGGAACCGCCGGAGGGCTACCTCAAGGACGTCACGGCGGGTCTCTTCGCGGCGTTCTACGTCCCGTTCCTGGCGACGTTCGTCGCGATGATGCTGACCGCCGAGGACGGCCCCTTCCGGGTGCTGACCTTCCTGCTCCTCACGGTGGTCAGCGACACCGGCGCCTACGCGGTCGGCTGGCGCTTCGGCACCCACAAGCTCGCCCCGCGCATCAGCCCCGGCAAGACCCGTGAGGGCCTGGTCGGCGCGGTGCTGTTCGCGATGGTCGCGGGCGCGCTGTGCATGGAGTTCCTGATCGACGACGGCACCTGGTGGCAGGGCCTGCTGCTGGGCCTCGCGGTCGCGGCCAGCGCCACGCTCGGCGACCTCGGCGAGTCCATGATCAAGCGGGACCTGGGCATCAAGGACATGGGCACCCTCCTCCCGGGCCACGGCGGCATCATGGACCGGCTGGACTCCCTGCTGCCGACGGCTCCGGTGGTGTGGTTGCTGATGGTGTTGTTCGTGGGAAGCGGCTGACCGGGCCGGACGCCGACCGGTCTGCAGAGTGACCGGCGTACAGCTGTCGTAGCCGAGCCCCCGTCCTTCGCGCGGCGGGGGCTCGGTGGCATGCCGGCCCCGGATGACGCAGCAGAAATCGCAGGGTCATTCCGGCCGGAGGCAGACTTCCTGTGAGGACGCTGTCTCCTCCGACGTGCAGGGAGTGTGCCCGTGCCCCTCGACCCGGCTCCCGCCGCATCCCCCTCCCCACCTCCTCCGCCGGTGCGGTTCTGGCCGGTCGACGATCTGCCCGCGCTCGACCCGGACCCCTTCCTGGACGAGGTGATGCGCGAGGAGCCGGTCACCCGGATCCGACTCGCGTACGGCGAGGGGGAGGCCTGGCTGGTCACCCGGTACGAGGACGTCCGCCTCGTCACCTCCGACCCGCGCTTCTCCCGGGAACTGGTCGTGGGCCGCGACATCACCAGCATGCGCCCGGCGCCCGTGGCCTCCCAGACCGCCGGCCTGCAGTACATCGACCCGCCGGGACACAACCGGCTGCGCCGGGTCGTCGCCCGTGCCTTCACCGGGCGGGCCATGCAGCGGCTGCGGCCGATGGCGGAGCGCAGGGCCGGCGAACTCCTCGACACGATGGAGGCCGCGGGCCCGCCGGCCGACCTCATGGAGCACCTGCACGGCCCCTTCCCGATCGCCGTGATCCGTGACTTCCTCGGCGTCGACGAGAAGGACTGGCACCGTTGGGCGGCGACCGGCGAGGCGCTGCTCTCCGCCGGACCCGACGCCGAGGACCGCGCCCGCAAGGCCGCCCGGACCACCCGGGCCCGGATCGCCGAGCTGCTGCAGAGCCGCCGCGAGGAGCCCCGCGAAGACCTCGCCGGAGTGCTGGCCCAGGCCACCGCGGACGGCGAGATCACCGACGACGAGGCGATCTCCCTGGCCACCGCCGTCCAGGTCAGCGGCGGGCACGCGGTCCGCAACAACAGCGGTTCGATGATGTACGCGCTGCTCACCCACCCCAGGCACCTGGACCGGCTGCGCCGCGAGCCGGACCTGCTCCCCAAGGCGGTGGACGAGCTGTTCCGCTACGTCCCGCACCGCAACGGCGTCGGCATCCCGCGGGTCGCCGTCGAGGACGTCGAGATCGGCGGCCGGCTGATCCGGGCCGGTGACGTGGTCTACAACGCCTATGTCGCCGCCAACCGCGACCCCGCCGTCTTCACCGACCCCGACGTCCTCGACTTCGACCGCGCGGGCGGTCCCCACCTGGCCTTCGGCCACGGGCCCCACCACTGCATGGCCGCGATCATGGCCCGCATGGAGGCCGAGATCATGATCGGCTCGGTCCTCTCCCGCTTCCCCGGCATCCGGCTGGCCGTGCCTCCCGGGGAGGTCGGGTTCCAGCGCCAGGGCCTGATCCGCGGACCGCGTACGCTGCCCGTGACCTGGTGACCGGCAAGGACCGAGGAGAACCCCACCATGCTGACGACCACCTACGTCCCCGGCGCCCCGAACTGGCTCGACCTGGGGACCACGGACATCGAGGCGAGCGCCGCCTTCTACTCGGCCGTCTTCGGCTGGGCTCACCGGTCGGCGGGACCGGAGGCCGGCGGCTACGGCTTCTTCCAGCAGGACGGCGCGACGGTCGCCGGGATCGGCCCGCTCACGACGGAGGGCGCGATCCCGTCCTGGCGGGTGTACTTCCACACCCCGGACGCCGACGCCACCGCCAAGGCCGTGGAGCAGGCGGGCGGCAGCGTCCGGATCGCCCCGGCGGACGTCTTCGCCTTCGGGCGGGCGGCCGCCTTCATCGACCCCACCGGCGCGGACTTCGCGGTCTGGCAGCCGGGCGAGACCCAGGGCCTGGACCTCGTCGCGGTCCCCGGCAGCCTGGCCAGGACGGAGCTCTACACCACCGACGCGGCCGCGGCGAAGGCGTTCTACGCGTCGGTCTTCTCCTGGCAGACGCGGGACGTGCCGATGGGCCCGGGACTGACCTACACGATCCTCACCCCGGCCGGCGCCGGCCCGGCGGCGGCCCACGGCGGACTGATGCAGTTGCCCCAGGCCAACCTGGACGCCGGCTCGACCCCGGAATGGCACCCCTACTTCGAGGTGACCGACTGCGACGCCACCTTCGCCAGGGCCACCGAGTCCGGAGCCACCACCCTCATCCCGGTCACCGAGGCCCCGGGCATCGGCCGCTTCGCCATGTTCCGCGACCCCTCCGGCGCCCTCTTCGCCATCATCACGACGGCCAGGGGCTGAGCCCTTCCAATTCCCCGCCGAACCTTCGGTCGCAGGCCACCTCGGTTGATCTGCGACACTGGTACAGCCATGCCTAAGCCCGGAGGACTCGCATTTGTCCGGCAGCCATAGGCGTCTCACCAGGGTGTTTGGTGTTGAGAGAGGGCCCGTCATAGGTCACTGGGCCGTGCCTGGGCCGTCCGCCGTCGTATCAAGAGCGGTGCGAGCCAGTGTCAGCAACCTGTCCCGACCGGCGTCTGTGCTGTTTTTCATTTCCAGAAGATCCGCACCCGCGAACCTTTCAAGCTCGGGGAGCCTGATTGGCTGGTCCCCGTTCTGTACCTCCCACAGACGGATTGCACCTCCCCAGTCGGCGAAGAGGTCACGGACTGCCTCAGCCTGAGCTGCAACATCGGCCGGACCCTCCAGCTGCACCGTGTGACAAGCCTTCACTAGCGCGCCCATCAGTTCCTCAGGCACGGGCCTGGCGTACATGACGCTGTGGTGAACTATCGCCAGAGACCGTGGCTCTAGTTCCTGATACAGCTCGTAGGCCGCATTGACGAGATTGCCGTACGCCTCCCGTCTGACTTGGCGGCGCCAGTGAGCGTGCTGTGAACGATCCTGACTGCGACCAGTCACCATCGCCGCAACGATCGCCCCGCTGGCGCCGACCGCCGCCCCCAGCAGACCGGCAGCAGAGCCGATGATTGCGATAACCCCCGCGTCCATGGCGGTGATTGTGCCTGCGAAGCACTACCTAAGGGCTGTCCCGTAATCCCCGGCGGGCGCACGACGACAGCTACGGCACCTCGCAGCGTTGTCGGGCTCGCCCGAATACGCCCAGTATGAGGACGACCCTCCGCCTTGCGATGCACCGCATCTGACGCCGCGCGCTGATCCACCAGGGATTACGGGACAGCCCTTAGGGGGGAATTCGCGGAAGATGTGATCGACCGTCTTTCGGGTCCGCTCCTGACTCGACGGCATGAGGTGCGCGTACACCCTCAGCGTGAGCGTTGGATCGGTGATCTCTCTCGGTCACCTGGGCCCGTCTCACCGTACAGACATGGTCAGGTGGGAAGTTCACCTCGCCTTACTTGAGCCAGGACAAGCATGAAGAGGTCGACGCGAAGAGACCCGGACAAAGTGTCCGGGTCTCTTCGTGGTCCATGGAGGGATTGTCGGGCAATAAATGTCGGCGGCGCCGCCATGCGTCCTAACGCAAGGCATCCATCAATGTCTGAAAATTAAGCAAGGCATTTCAATACTGCTTCAGATGATTGAGATTAAGTCCGGTTGAACATTTATCGCCTTCGATCCTCCTTGCGCGACGAACTACCTCAGGATTCTTGCCTAGGGTCTTGAAGTCCTCGCGGGCCATATCTACACGACGTTTCACTTCGCTGCATTGCGCTGTAGTGGGTGTCCCTAGATCGTCAACGAGCATCATTGCATTCAGGGCCCAGTACATCTGTGTAAAGTGACGTGCCTCTATTCTGATGTATCGGTTTCTCTTTCCTTCCGTGTCGGTGATATCGAGCGCTGCTTGATATTCTTTGGTCATGGTGGGGAAGTCCAGATTCTGTGCAGCCACATCGGCGAGTACTCGATGCGCCTGTAGGGCCTCCAAAGGGTCTGCCATGCGCAGGCCGCCTGCTCCGTCAGATTGCCTTTGTTCGGCCAGTTGCAACGCTTTCTTGGCCATGCGCTCTGCGAGCTCAAGGTCTGTGGTTGAAAGTGTCAGGAATAGCCCAATCATTCGATAGGTTGAAGCGCTAAGATTGAGCCTCTTCTGGCCATACTGAGTTATCAAGCTGTCTGCTTGCCTGCCTAGCGTAACAATCTCATTGAGGCGGGCGGATCCGCCGGTGCGGTCGAGTTCGCTCATTTGCACTACGTATTGAGTTATCTCGTTCCGAGCTGAATCCTGCCGCTGTGCATTGGCCAGGTCTCTGGACGCATCTACACCGTAGACCGCTGAAACCGTCGCAGTGATGGCGGAGACAGCCGCGATGACAACACTTGCGACTGCGGCCCGGGCGGACAGCCGTTCAGTACCAGGGGTGGGCGTGCGAGTCCGGCGAAACCGTCGAGCAAAACGAGGCATGTCCCTCCTCCGGCGTCCGACTCCTGCGCTGCTGTGGTTTTCGCTTCCAACGGTGGGACGCAGGAGCGGACGGGGCCATCCATAGACGGCCATGAGAGGGTCGGTGGCAGTAGGCCTTGGACCTGCGCGAATGTCGCTGAGGCCTGTGGTCGGCCGGGCCGTGTGTGGGCCGTCCGAGGAGGGCCACGACGACCAACAACGACCGCCCCCGGGGCCGACGACCGCAGGTCACCCGATTCGATCTGCGACACTGGTACAGCTATGCCTAAGCCCGGAGAACTCACTTTCGTCGCGCCGCGCGGAGCCAAGAAGCCGCCGCGGCATCTCGCCGATCTCTCGCCCGCCGAGCGCAAGGACGCGGTGGCCGAGGTCGGGGAGAAGCCGTTCCGTGCCAAGCAGCTCTCGCAGCACTACTTCGCGCGGTACGCGCACGACCCCGAGCAGTGGACCGACATCCCGGCCGGGTCGCGGGACAAGCTGCGGGAGGCGCTGTTCCCCGAGCTGATGACCGTCGTACGGCATCTGTCGACCGACGAGGGGACGACGCGCAAGACGCTGTGGCGGCTGTTCGACGGCACGCTCGTCGAGTCGGTGCTGATGCGCTACCCGGACCGGGTGACCATGTGCATCAGCTCGCAGGCGGGGTGCGGGATGAACTGCCCGTTCTGCGCGACCGGGCAGGCGGGTCTGGACCGGAATCTG
This sequence comes from Streptomyces sp. NPDC028289, assembly GCF_055565975.1. Taxonomy (NCBI): domain Bacteria; kingdom Bacillati; phylum Actinomycetota; class Actinomycetes; order Kitasatosporales; family Streptomycetaceae; genus Streptomyces; species Streptomyces sp. NPDC028289. Next base: position 106,608 of record NZ_JBVHTI010000012.1, read on the forward strand.
TCGACCGCCGAGATCGTCCACCAGATCGTGGACGGGATGCGGGCGCTGCGGGACGGGGACGTGCCTGGCGGTCCCGCGCGGCTCTCCAACATCGTCTTCATGGGGATGGGCGAGCCGCTCGCCAACTACAAGCGGGTGGTCGGAGCGATCCGGGCGCTCACCGACCCCGCCCCGGACGGGCTCGGCCTCTCGCAGCGCGGGATCACCGTCTCGACCGTCGGACTGGTCCCGGCCATCCACCGGTTCGCCGACGAGGGATTCAAGTGCCGGCTGGCGATCTCGCTGCACGCCCCCGACGACGAACTGCGCGACACGCTCGTCCCCGTGAACACGCGGTGGAAGGTGCGCGAGGTCCTCGACGCCGGGTTCGAGTACGTCGAGAAGAGCGGGCGTCGGCTCAGCATCGAGTACGCCCTCATCCGCGACATCAACGACCAGGCGTGGCGGGGGGACCGGCTGGGCCGCCTGCTCAAGGGCAAGCCCGTGCACGTCAACCTCATCCCCCTGAACCCGACTCCGGGTTCGAAGTGGACCGCGTCGCGGCCGGAGGACGAGAAGGCGTTCGTCGAGGCGATCGAGGCGCACGGTGTGCCGGTGACGATCCGGGACACCCGCGGGCAGGAGATCGACGGAGCCTGCGGTCAGCTCGCGGCCACCGAGCGGTAATCTGAGGGCCGTAGGTACATCTTCATATTCCGACAGGGGAGCGCCACAGCGCTGAGAGTGCGGCAACCGGGCCGCAGACCCTCTGAACCTCGCCCAGGTCATTCTGGGTAGGAAGTTCGGTCATCACTCAAGCTGTTGCGCCCTGCCCGCACACCGCGGGCAGGGCCGCGTCTCTTCCTGGTCAACCCCAGGAGGAAAACACCAGTGCACACAAGGACCTTCTTGGCCGCGGCCGTCGGGCTCGGTCTCGTCACGCTGTCCGCGTGCTCGTCGTCGTCGGGTTCCGACGCCGATTCCAAGACCGTCACTCTGGTCAGCCACGACTCGTGGGCCGTCTCCAAGAACGTGCTCCAGGACTTCGAGAAGCAGTCCGGCTACAAGGTCAGGGTCCTCAAGGACGGTGACGCCGGGCAGGCCGTCAACAAGGCGATCCTGACCAAGGACAACCCGCAGGGCGACGTCTTCTTCGGCGTCGACAACACCCTGCTCTCCAGGGCCCTCGACAACGGTCTCTTCCAGCCGTACCGGGCGAAGGGGCTCGGCACGGTCGGCACGGCTTACCAGCTCGACGCGGACAGGCACCGGGTGACGCCCATCGACTACGGGGACATCTGCGTCAACTACGACAAGGCGTACTTCAGCAAGCACAAGCTGACCCCGCCGACCTCGTACGCCGACCTCGTCAAGCCGCAGTACAAGAACCTCCTCGTCACCGAGAACGCGTCCACCTCCTCGCCGGGGCTGGGATTCCTGCTGGGGAGCGCGGCTCAGTACGGCGACGACGGCTGGCAGGACTACTGGAAGAAGCTCAAGGCCAACGGCGTCAAGGTCGTCGACGGCTGGGAGCAGGCCTACAACGAGGAGTTCTCCGGCTCGGCCGGCGGCAAGAAGGCCGGCGGCGACCGGCCGCTCGTCGTGTCGTACGCCTCCTCGCCGCCCGCCGAGGTCATCTACGCCGACCCGAAGCCGAGCACCGCGCCCACCGGGGTCGCGACCGGCACCTGCTTCCGGCAGATCGAGTTCGCGGGGCTGCTGAGCAACGCGGGGAACACCAAGGGCGGCAAGGCCCTCATCGACTTCCTGGTCTCCAAGGAGTTCCAGGAGGACATGCCGCTGAACATGTTCGTGTACCCGGTGGTGAAGGGGGCGAGCGTGCCTGCCGAGTTCACGAAGTACGGGCCCGCAGCCCAGGACCCCGAGACCATGGCGCCCGACAAGATCGCCGCCAACCGTGACCAGTGGGTCAAGACGTGGACGTCACTCGTACTGAAGTAGCCGCGCACAAGGGCCGTTCGGGGAGCGCGGCGCGGCTCGGACTGATGTTCGTGCCGGTCGCGTTCTTCGCCGTCTTCTTCGCCTGGCCGGTCGCGGCGATCGTCACGCGCGGGCTGAGGGTGGACGGGGTGTGGCGGTTCGGGCGGATCGCCGACGTCGTCGGCCAGTCCGACATCCGGCACGTGCTCTGGTTCACCACCTGGCAGGCGCTCGCCTCCACCGCGCTCACCCTGCTGGCCGCGCTGCCCGCCGCCTACGTCTTCGCCCGCCTCGACTTCCCGGGCAAGCAGGTGCTGCGGGCCGTGGTGACGGTGCCCTTCGTGCTGCCGACGGTCGTGGTGGGCACCGCGTTCCTCGCGCTCGTCGGGCGGGGCGGCCTGCTGGACGAGTTGTGGGGCGTACGGCTGGACACCACCGTCTGGGCCATCCTGCTGGCGCACGTCTTCTTCAACTACGCGGTCGTCGTACGGACCGTGGGCGGGCTGTGGGCCCAGCTGGACCCGCGGCAGGAGGAGGCCGCCCGGATGCTCGGCGTCTCACCCCTGGGCGCCTGGCGGAGGGTCACCCTGCCCGCGCTCGCGCCCGCCGTGGCCGCCGCCGCGCTGATGGTCTTCCTGTTCACCTTCACGTCCTTCGGCGTGGTGCAGATCCTTGGCGGGCCGACGTTCTCCACCCTCGAGGTGGAGATCTACCGGCAGACCTCCGAGATCTTCGACCTCTCCACGGCCGCCGTCCTCACCCTCGTGCAGTTCGCCGCGGTCGGCGCGATCCTCGCCGTGCACGCGTGGACGGTACGGCGGCGGGAGAGCGCGCTCAGGCTGGTGGACCCGGCGGTGACGGCCCGCCGGCCGCGCGGGGCCGGGCAGTGGGCGCTGCTCGGCGGGGTCCTCGCCACCATCGCCGTCCTCCTCGTGCTGCCGCTGGCCGTGCTGGTACGGCGGTCGCTGGACGGCGGGTTCGGGTACTACCGGGCGCTGGGCGACGCCGACGGCGGGACCTTCCTGGTCGCGCCGATCGAGTCGGTCGTCAACTCGCTGCAGTACGCAGTCGTCGCCACCGCCGTCGCCGTGGTGATCGGCGCTCTCGCCGCCGCCGCGCTGGCCCGGCGGGACGCGGGGCGCCTCGTACGGGGGTTCGACGCGCTGCTGATGCTGCCCCTCGGGGTGTCCGCCGTGACCGTCGGCTTCGGGTTCCTGATCGCGCTCGACAAGCCGCCGCTGGACCTGCGCCAGTCCTGGATCCTCGTCCCGCTCGCGCAGGCGCTGGTCGGCGTCCCCTTCGTCGTACGGACCATGCTGCCCGTGCTGCGGGCCGTGGACGAGCGGCTGCGGGAGGCGGCGGCCGTGCTGGGGGCCTCGCCCTGGCGGGTGTGGCGGGAGGTCGATCTGCCGTTGGTGCGGCGGGCGCTGCTGATCGCGGCGGGCTTCGCGTTCGCGGTGTCGCTGGGGGAGTTCGGGGCGACGGTGTTCATCGCGCGGCCGGACAACCCGACCCTGCCGGTCGCCGTGGCCCGGCTGCTGTCCCGTCCCGGTGATCTCAACTACGGCCAGGCGATGGCCCTTTCCGCGATTCTGATGGTGGTGTGCGCGGTGGCGCTGCTGGTCCTCGAGCGGCTGCGGACCGACCGGACGGGGGAGTTCTGATGCCGCTTCTCGAACTGGAGCAGGCGACGGTGCGGTTCGGCGGGCGGGCCGTGCTCGACACCGTCGGCCTGGAGGTGGCCGAGCACGAGGTGGTGTGCGTGCTCGGGCCGAGCGGGAGCGGCAAGTCGACGCTGCTGCGGGCGGTTGCCGGGCTGCAACGGCTCGACTCCGGGCGGGTGTCGCTCGACGGACATGACCAGGCGCGGGTGGCGGCGCACCAGCGGGGGGTCGGGCTCATGTTCCAGGATCATCAGCTGTTCCCGCAGCGGGACGTGGGCGGGAACGTGGCCTTCGGGCTTCGGATGCGTGGCGCCGGGAAGGCGCAACAGGCCGAGAGGGTGGCTGAGTTGCTGGAGCTGGTGGGGCTCCCGGGTGCGGCCAGGCGGGCCGTCGCCGGGCTCTCCGGCGGTGAGCAGCAGCGGGTGGCGCTCGCGCGGGCGCTGGCGCCCCGGCCCCGGCTGCTGATGCTCGACGAACCGCTGGGGCAGCTCGACCGCTCGCTGCGGGAGCGGCTCGTGGTCGAACTCCGCGAGCTGTTCGGGAGGTTGGGCACCACCGTGCTGGCGGTGACGCACGACCAGGGCGAGGCGTTCGCGCTGGCCGACCGTGTGGTGGTGATGCGGGACGGTCGGATCGCCCAGTCCGGCACGCCACTTGAGGTCTGGCAGCGGCCCGCGGACGAGTTCGTGGCCCGCTTCCTCGGCTTCGGCAACGTGGTCCCGGCGACCGTGGAGGAGGCGGTCGCGGTCACGCCGTGGGGGAAGCTGCCGGTGCCCGAGGGTTCGGCGCAGGGCCCGCGGACGCTGCTGGTGCGGCCGGCGGGGGTACGGCTCGTCGCCCCCGACGCGGGGCTGCCCTGCACGGTGGCCGCCCGCACCTTCCAGGGCACCCATGTCACCGTCCACCTCCAGCCCGCGGACGGGCCCCGGCTGGAAGCGGCCTGCGCACTGCGGGAGGCGCCGGAGGCCGGGGACGCGGTGGGTGTCGAGTTCGACGCGGCGGAGACCGTCGTACTGGACTGACCGCGTGCGCGGGTACGGCCGAGGCCCGCCCCCCGGGGATACGGGGACGGGCCTCGACGATGTACGGGTGAGAGGCGCGTCAGTTGCCGCTGTGCGCCCCACGACGGCGCATGCCGAACCAGACGGCTCCACCGCCGACCACCACGAGCGCGGCGGCGATACCGGCGATCAGGCCGGTGTTGGAGTTGGCACCGGTCTCGGCGAGGTTCGACTCACCGACGGCCGGGGAGGGAGCGTTGTCCGACGTGCCGGCCGGGGCGGTGGTGCTGTCCGTGGCCGACGGGGTCGGGGAGTCCGACTCGGCCGGGGTGGTCTCGGACGCCGACGGCGACGGGGTGGTCGAGCCCGAGGGGGAGGGGCTGGAGCTCTCCGTGGACTTGCACGCCGTCGACGGGGTCGTCAGGTTGGGCGTGATGTCCGTGTCGATCTGGATCTTGCCACTGTCGACCTTGACGTGGACGCGGTACGTCGCGTCGGGCGCCCAGTCCTCGGAGAAGGTGATCTTCTTGCCTGCCTTGGAGCCCTTGACGGTCTGGGCGTCACCGACCTGCTTCGCGTCGGCACCGTTGCTCTCGAGGAAGACGGTGATGGTGGCCGGAGTACCTGAGGCGTCCTGGTCGGTGACCGTGATGACACCGTTGGAGCCGTCGCAGGTGGCTTCGGCGGAGAACTCGGAGATGTTGCACGCGAAGGCGCTGCTGGAGACGCCCAGGGCCAGCGCGGCCGACGCGGAGGCAACACCCAGGATGCGCACGGAACGACGTGCACTGCGGCGGGATATGGACACGTTTGTCCTTACTGAGTGCATAACTGCGGGGGGTAAAGAGGGAATTGACGCGACGACGGGGTGAGGCATCAGAATCCCCAAGAGGCTCACAGGTCTATAAGCGCTCCGTAAGTAGTGTCAATGCATATGCGGTCCACAGGCGTTGACTTTACCTGCTCATTAATCGCTGAGACGTTTCAGCGCCTGTGAAGCTTGCTCGATCCGGTCAACCAGGGCGATACGGGACGCCATCGCGCGCTCCCCCGCGAGCGAGGTCAGCAGCTGCCAGGCCGGCAGTTTCTCGCTCCAGTGCGCCTCGTTCACGAGCACCATCGGGGTCGGCCCGCCGCGTGACTCGTAGTAGTTGGGCGTCGCGTTGTCGAAGATCTCCTGTACGGTCCCGGCGGCGCCCGGCAGGAACACCACTCCGGCGTTGGAGCGGGCCAGCAGGCCGTCCTCGCGGGTGGCGTTGGCGAAGTACTTGGCGATGTGCGCGGCGAAGGCGTTCGGCGGCTCGTGGCCGTAGAACCAGGTCGGGATGCCGACCGACGGGCCGCCCTCCGGCCAGCGCTCGCGGACCTCGAAGGCGGCGCGTGCCCAGTCGGTGACCGACGGCCGGAACGACGGTGCCTTGGCGAGGAGCTCCAGTGCCTCGTCCAGCATCCCGTCGTCGAAGGGCGCCGCGTACGCGCCCAGGTTCGCCGCCTCCATCGCGCCCGGCCCGCCGCCGGTCGCCACCGTGAACCCGGCCCGCGCCAGTTCCCGGCCGAGCCGGGCGGCACCGGCGTACTCCGCCGTGCCGCGGGCCATCGCGTGCCCGCCCATCACGCCCACCACCCGGGCGCCGACGAGGAGTTCGTCCAGCGCGTCGGAGACCGCGTCGTCGTGGATCGAGCGCAGCATCGAGCCGAATATGTCGCCGTCCGCCCTGGTCTGCTGGAACCAGGCGTACGAGCGGGCGTCCGGGGTCGCCTCGTACCCCGCGTCGAGCGAGTCGAAGAGCTCGCCGGGCGTGTAGACGAAGGCGCGGTAGGGATCGAAGGGGAGGTCCGGGACCGGCGGGAACACCAGCGCGCCGGACGCGCCGGCCCGGGCGGCGGCCTCGGGGGACATCGGGCAGCCGAGGAAGACGGCGCCGGTGGTGTCGGTGGTCAGCAGGGCGTCCGTACGGTCCGTCAGATCGACGGCCTGGATCCGGTACTGGGCGAGCGTGCCGTGCGCGGCGACGACCTCGTCGAACTCGGCGAGGGACTCGATCTCACGGTCGCGGGCGGCCCGGTGCGGCTGGGCGGGACGGGGCTGCGCGGAGGACGGCTGGGCGGGTGTCGGATGCACCCGCCCACTCTAGGTGTCAGCCCTGCACCGCCGCCGGGTCCATCCACACGACCTCCCAGCTGTGGCCGTCGAGGTCCTCGAAGGACCGGCCGTACATGAAGCCCTGGTCCTGGACGTCGTCGTTCGCCGTGCCGCCGGCCGCGACCGCCTTCCCCACCAGCTCGTCGACCTTCTCGCGGCTCTCCGCGCTCAGGCAGATCAGCACCTCGCTGGTCTTCGTCGAGTCGGCGATCTCCTTCTTCGTGAAGTCGGCGTAGCGCTGCTTGCTCAGCAGCATGGCGATGATCGTGTCGCTGATCACGACACAGGAGCAGTCGTCGGTGCTGAACTGCGGGTTGATCGAGTAGCCGAGCTCCGTGAAGAACTTCCGCGATGCGGCGACGTCGTTGGTGGCCAGGTTCACGAAGATCATCTGCTGGTACATGGGGTCTCTCCCTCGGGTGTCGTGCCGTTCGTGGGGGTAGACCGGGGGACGCGGCGAAAGTCATCGCCGGGTCCGGATCTTTTCGTACGGCCTTTCCTCGTACGGCCTTTCAGCGTGCGAGCGGGAGTGCGGCGAGCTCCGCGATCAGCAGGGTGAGCGGGCCGAAGAGGACCAGCAGGGCGCCGGTGCGCAGGGCCGCCGCGCTGCGCAGTACGGTCGCCGGGGCGCCGAGGCGGAGCAGGGCCGCGGTGATGTCGGCGCGGTACTGGCGGGCCTCGACGGCGGCGGTGGCGAGGGTGGCGACCGTGCAGCCGGCCACCACGAGGCCGCCGAGGGCGGTGAGGGGGCCGAAGGCGGGGGCGTTGCCGGCGTCGCCGTAGAGGGCGGTGGCCGCGACGGCCGCCGACGCCACCGCGCAGACGACACCGAGGGGGCGGCCGATGCGGGTGGCTTCCGCCATCAGGACGCGGCCGGCGAGGAGGCGGCGGGCGCCGGGGCGGACGGCCTGGAGGAGGCGGCCGCAGAGGTGGGTGAGGCCGGGGGCGGCGAGGATCAGGCCGAGGGCGGTGAGAGCCCAGCCTGCGAGGACGCCGACGGGGCCGCCGGCCAGGCCGCCGGGGAGGGGGGTGTGCGGGGCGGTGTCGGTGACGCCGGCGTAGGACTCCACGGCGAGGCCGGCGGCGAGGACGGCGATGCCCCAGGGGAGGCCGGGGGGTGAGGTGGCGGGGAGGTCGGGGAGCGGGGCCGGGGTTTCCTCGCTGTGGTCGGCTGGGCCGGGGGTGGGCGGGGTGTCGCTTACCGGCGCTTGCAGGGTGCCGTCCGCGCCCACCCGTGCCGCCCCAGCGGCACGACTGCCCGCGGGTTGAAGCGGTGGCTGGGGGGCGTCCGTGGCGTGGAGCATTGGTTGGGGGGCGTCCGCGGCGTGCAGCCGTGGCTGGGGGGCGGACGCGGGTTGAGTGGATGTGAGTGGTGGGCGGGTGGTGGGCGTCGGGCCGCGGAAGAAGCGGGCGCCGAAGCGGCCGTAGGCGCCGAAGGTTTCGGGTTTCGCTGTTCGGTCGTAGGCGCCGAAGCGGCCGTGGATGCGGGAGCGGGTGCCGGGGTGGGGCAGGTCGCGGGGGCGGAGGGTGAGGGCGACCGTTGCGGAGGCGAGGACCGGGAGGACGGTCAGGAGGGTCAGGGCCGCCGGGACGGGCAGGGACCTGTCCGCGGCCAGGAAGTCCTTCGCCGCGCCGTCGAAGGGCATGCCCGTGAGGTCGCCGCGCAGGTGGAGGAAGACCAGGAGGGCCAGCAGGGAGCCCAGGGCGCAGGCGAGGGCCGTGTTGAGGGCGGCGAGGGCCATCAGGCGGGCCGGGCCCAGGCCGAAGGCGGAGAGACCGGAGCGCGGCTTGGCGCCGGGGTCGGTGCGGGCCACCGCGACCGCGAGGTACACCGTGCTGGCGAGCGGGATCGCGCACCAGGACAGGCGCAGGAGAGCTGCCGTCGAGTGGGTCGGGTGGGTCAGCGCGTAGCCGAGGGCGGACAGCAGCAGGAAACCCGTGCCGGCGGCCGCCGCGGCCACCAGGAGGCGGCGCAGGTGGACGGCCGGGTGGGCGGCGCGGGTCAGGCGGAGAGCGAGCACTCGGCCCGGCCTTCCGTCTCGGGGACCGGTGGCAGGTGGACGGTGTTCACCCGGCGGCCGTCCAGGAGGTCGACCTTGCGGTCGGCGAGGGCCGCCGTCTCCGCGTCGTGCGTGGCGAGGACGACCGTGATGCCGTGCGAGCGGGCCGCCGTGGTGAGGGTACGCAGGACGTGGGCGCGGTCGGCGCGGTGCAGCGGGGCCGTCGGCTCGTCGGCGAAGAGGACCGTGGGCGCGGGGGCGAGGGCGCGGGCGATGGAGACGCGCTGGCGTTCGGCCTGCTGGAGTTCGCCCGGGTGCCTGCGGGCCTTGTCGCCGACGTCGAGGCGCTCCAGCCACTCCAGCGCGGCCACCTTGGCCCGGCGGCGGCCGGTGCCGCGCAGCATCAGGGGCAGGGCGGTGTTCTCCCAGACGTTCAGCTCGGGGACGAGGGCCGGGGCCGGGTCGATCCAGCCGAAGCGGTCGCGGCGCAGCCGCTCGCGGGCGGACGGGCCCATCCGGTGCACGGCCTTGCTGTTGAACCAGACCTCGCCGCCCTGCGCCGGGACCAGACCGGCCAGGCACCTCAGCAGCGTCGTCTTGCCGCTGCCGCGCGGGCCGCTGACGGCGAGGATCTCGCCCTCCCGCACGCCCAGCGAGATGCCGGTGATGCCCGGTGAGCCGTCCGGGTGGCTGAAGTGCAGGGCGCGTGCCCACAGCACGTCGTTGTCCGGCGGGGCCTCCATGGGCGTACACCTCGGTTCTGATCCGTTTTGCCGTGCCTTCCCACGTCCGGGGGAACGAAGGCTGGGCCGATCGGTCACGTGCACGCTAGGCAGATCCACGGGCGGAGCCCGGACAGCACGCGGCCCCGGGCCGCCGTTCTCACTCGAACGGGCGGCGCCGGGGCCGGGTCGGACCGCTGACGCGAAGATCAGAGCTTCGTCCACGCCTCCGTGAGGGTGGCGCGCAGGATCTGCTCGATCTCGTCGAAGGTCTCCTGGTTGGAGATCAGCGGCGGCGCGAGCTGGACGACCGGGTCGCCGCGGTCGTCGGCACGGCAGTACAGGCCGTTCTCGAACAGGGCCTTCGAGAGGAAGCCGTACAGGACGCGCTCGGTCTCCTCGTCGTTGAAGGACTCCTTGGTCGCCTTGTCCTTGACCAGCTCGATGCCGTAGAAGAAGCCGTTGCCGCGGACGTCGCCGACGATCGGCAGGTCGTGCAGCTTCTGCAGGGTGGAGAGGAAGGCGCCCTCGTGGTCCAGGACGTGCTGGTTGAGGTTCTCGCGCTCGAACAGGTCGAGGTTGGCGAGGCCGACCGCCGCGGAGACCGGGTGGCCGCCGAAGGTGTAGCCGTGCAGGAAGGTGTTGTCGCCCTTGTAGAACGGCTCGGCGACGCGGTCGGAGACGATGCACGCGCCGATCGGGGAGTAGCCCGAGGTCATGCCCTTGGCGCAGGTGATCATGTCCGGGACGTAGCCGAACTTGTCACAGGCGAACATCGTGCCCAGGCGGCCGAAGGCGCAGATGACCTCGTCGGAGACCAGGAGCACGTCGTACTGGTCGCAGATCTCGCGCACGCGCTGGAAGTAGCCGGGCGGGGGCGGGAAGCAGCCGCCCGCGTTCTGGACCGGCTCCAGGAAGACCGCGGCGACGGTGTCGGGGCCCTCGAAGAGGATCTGCTGCTCGATCTGGTCGGCGGCCCAGCGGCCGAAGGCCTCCGGGTCGTCGCCGTGGATCGGGGCGCGGTAGATGTTGGTGTTCGGGACCTTGTGGGCACCGGGGACGAGGGGCTCGAAGGGAGCCTTCAGCGCCGGCAGACCGGTGATCGACAGGGCGCCCTGCGGGGTGCCGTGGTAGGCGACCGCGCGGGAGATGACCTTGTACTTGGTCGGCTTGCCCTGCAGCTTGAAGTACTGCTTGGCGAGCTTCCAGGCGGTCTCGACGGCCTCGCCGCCGCCGGTGGTGAAGAAGACCTTGTTCAGGTCGCCGGGGGCGTGGTCGGCCAGCCGCTCCGCGAGCTCGACGGCCTTCGGGTGGGCGTACGACCACACCGGGAAGAACGCCAGCTCCTGGGCCTGCTTGAACGCGGTCTCGGCGAGTTCGGTGCGGCCGTGACCGGCCTGGACCACGAACAGACCGGCGAGACCGTCGAGGTAGCGCTTGCCCTTGTCGTCGTAGATGTAGGTGCCCTCGCCCCGGACGATGGTCGGGACGGGCGAGTTCTCGTACGAGGACATGCGGGTGAAGTGCATCCACAGGTGGTCGTACGCGATGCGGCTGAGGTCCTTCTGGGTCACGGTTATCGGGTTCCCCACATGTAGGTCTGCTTCTTCAGCTTCAGGTAGACGAAGCTTTCGGTGGAGCGCACGCCGGGCAGGGCCCGGATGCGTTTGTTGATGACGTCCAGCAGGTGGTCGTCGTCCTCGCAGACGATCTCCGCGAGGATGTCGAACGAGCCCGCGGTCATCACCACGTACTCGACTTCCGACATGGCGCTCAGCGCATCCGCGATCGACTCGACATCGCCCTCGACGTTGATGCCGACCATCGCCTGCCGGCGGAAGCCCACGGTGAGCGGGTCCGTGACGGCGACGATCTGCATGACGCCCTGGTCCAGCAGCTTCTGGACGCGCTGGCGCACGGCCGCCTCCGACAGGCCGACGGCCTTGCCGATCGCGGCGTACGGACGGCGGCCGTCCTCCTGGAGCTGCTGGATGATGGCGAGGGAGACGGCGTCCAACTGGGGAGTGCCGTTCCTGGACTCGCGGGACGAGTCCCTCTGGTCTGCGCTTCGACTGGCCACGACCTCACTGTGCACGACGTCTCGACGGTTCCGCAAGGCCGTATCGATGAAATTCGTTGTTTGAGGCGCCGTGGATTGCGGATTTCGCAGACGCGGCGGCCGTGGGGGTGTTGAAAACGTGGGATCTCGGATTACTGTGGGTGTCTCAGTGATTGGACACCCGAACTTGGAGGGCCGGCAGTGAGCACCGAGCTGCGTCGTCTGCGCAATTACATCGACGGTGAGTTCCGGGACGCCGCCGACGGGCGGACCACCGAGGTGGTCAACCCCGCGACCGGCGAGGCGTACGCCACCGCCCCGCTGTCCGGGGAGGCCGACGTCGACGCGGCGATGGCGGCCGCGGCCGCGGCCTTCCCGGGCTGGCGCGACACCACGCCCGCCGAGCGTCAGAAGGCCCTGCTGAAGATCGCGGACGCGTTCGAGGAGCGAGCCGAGGAACTCATCGCGGCGGAGGTGGAGAACACCGGCAAGCCGACCGGGCTCACCCGCTCCGAGGAGATCCCGCCGATGGTCGACCAGATCCGGTTCTTCGCCGGTGCGGCCCGGATGCTGGAGGGCCGCTCGGCCGGCGAGTACATGGAGGGGATGACCTCCATCGTCCGCCGCGAGCCGGTCGGCGTCTGCGCGCAGGTCGCGCCGTGGAACTACCCGATGATGATGGCCGTGTGGAAGTTCGCCCCGGCGATCGCCGCGGGCAACACGGTGGTCCTCAAGCCGTCGGACACCACCCCGGCGTCGACCGTCCTGATGGCCGAGATCATCGGCGGGATCCTGCCGAAGGGCGTCTTCAACGTCGTCACGGGCGACCGTGACACCGGCCGCCTGATGGTCGAGCACTCCGTCCCGGCCATGGCCTCCATCACCGGCTCCGTGCGCGCCGGCATGCAGGTCGCCGAGTCCGCGTCCAAGGACCTCAAGCGGGTCCACCTGGAGCTGGGCGGCAAGGCGCCGGTCGTCGTCTTCGAGGACACCGACATCGCCAAGGCCGTCGAGGACATCTCCGTCGCGGGCTTCTTCAACGCGGGACAGGACTGTACGGCGGCGACCCGGGTCCTCGTCCAGGAGTCCATCCACGACGAGTTCGTGGCCGCGCTCGCGAAGGCCGCGGCCGAGACGAAGACCGGGCAGCCGGACGACGAGGACGTGCTGTTCGGGCCGCTGAACAACCCGAACCAGCTCAAGCAGGTCTCCGGCTTCATCGAGCGGCTCCCCGCCCACGCCAAGGTCGAGACCGGCGGGCAGCGGGTCGGTGACAAGGGGTACTTCTACGCGCCGACCGTCGTCTCCGGCGTCAAGCAGGACGACGAGATCATCCAGAAGGAGGTCTTCGGGCCGGTCATCACCGTCCAGTCCTTCTCGGACGAGGAGCAGGCCGTCGAGTGGGCCAACGGCGTCGAGTACGCCCTCGCGTCCTCGGTGTGGACCAAGGACCACGGGCGGGCGATGCGGATGTCCAAGAAGCTGGACTTCGGCTGCGTGTGGATCAACACGCACATCCCGCTGGTCGCGGAGATGCCGCACGGCGGCTTCAAGAAGTCCGGGTACGGCAAGGACCTGTCCGGGTACGGGTTCGAGGACTACACGCGGATCAAGCATGTGATGACGTCGCTGGACGCGTAGGTCGCAGGTCGGGTGCGGGTGCGTGGGGGCTGGTCGCGCAGTTCCTCCCCCAGCCTTCGGCCGGGGGTACCCCCAGCGCCCCTTGCACGGGCGTTGCGCTGCCCGGGGTCGGGAAGTCCCCCGGGCAGCGCTCTGCTGTAAGGCCGTGTTGACCTGGGTCATCGACAAGGTGTCGGGTCCGTGTCAGGTGGCTCGACGCAGCGTCGATTGCCCGGTGAGGGGCGGGCGCGACATTCTTCAGGTGTGCCCCAGACTTCTTCCCGGACGTCCGCGCTCTCCCGTCGCTCCCTGCTGCGCGCGCTCGGCGGCACCGCCGCGCTCGGCGCGCTGGCGGGCTGCGGGGTGCCCGCCGCCTACGTCAAGGCCGGCGACCGCGCCGTGACCGACCTGTCCGCCAGGGACCACAGGCTGGTCTTCGCGAACTGGCCGCTGTACATCGACGTGGACGACGACAACCCGAACAAGAGGCCCACCCTCGACGCCTTCGGGAAGAGCACCGGGATCTCCGTCGACTACATCGAGGAGATCAACGACAACGACGAGTTCTTCGGCAAGATCAGCCCCGCGCTGATGAACCACCAGTCCACCGGCCGCGACCTGATCGTCATCAGCGACTGGATGTGCGCGCGGTTCGTCCGCCTGGGCTGGGTCCAGAAGATGGACCGAGCCCACCAGCCCAACGTGGCGAAGTACCTGGACCCGCTGCTCCGCTCGCCCGCCTTCGACCCGGGCCGCCTCTCCACCGTGCCGTGGCAGTCGGGCATCACCGGCATCGCGTACAACCGCAGGAAGCTGGGCCGCGAGGTCCGGCACGTCAAGGATCTGTGGGCGAGCGACCTCAAGGGGCGGGTGACCCTGCTCTCCGGTCTCGACGAGGCCTTCGCGCTGCTCATGCAGGGCAACGGCGTGGACATCACCAAGTGGACGGCCGACGACTTCTACGCCGTCTGCGACGAGGTGCAGCAGCAGGTCGACCGGGGCCAGATCCGCCGCTTCACCGGCAACGACTACACCAAGGACCTGGTCAGCGGGGACGTCCTGGCCTGCCAGGCCTACTCCGGCGACGTCATCCAGCTCCAGGCCGACAACCCCGACATCCGCTTCGTCGTCCCCGAGGAGGGCGCGGAGCTCTGGTCCGACTCCCTGATGATCCCGGACCGCGCCGCCCACAAGTCCAACGCCGAACGCCTCGTCGACTACTACTACGAGCCGGAGGTCGCCGCCGAACTGGCGGCCTGGGTCAACTACGTCTGCCCCGTCCCGGCCGCCCGGCAGGTCCTCGCCGACTCCAAGGACAAGGACACCGCGGCCCTCGCCGACAACCCCCTGATCTTCCCCAACACGGCGATGCGCAAGCGCCTCGCGATCGCCCGGGACATCACGTCGACGGAACGGGTCGAGTTCGCCAAGCGGTGGAACGGGATCGTGGGGTTGTAGGGGCGGGCCGTGGTGTTTGTGTGACGAGGATTTTCAGTCGGCACAAAAGAGGGATGGTTGGCACCGAGATCACTTGGCGTTCTCGCAGGTGACGGTGCATCACCTCAACGCACGTGGCTCGGGCCGCGTTCGATTGGTCCCGGGGGTATGGAACTCCGGGGTTCATGCCGCTGTCGGTGGTGATCGGCGGCTGGTCCCAGGCAAGACTCATCTGTGCACCGGCCTCCGCTCGTGCCGTGGCCACGAGGGTCGCGTAGGGGCCCGCGACGGCTGATGCCTCTGTCTGGAGCCACGCCTGGTGGAAGGCCGTGCGTGCCGGCAAGCCGCTGATCTCGTCGGTGAGCTGTTGTCTTACGGCGGACGAGGATTTGGGGCGGCGCCGTATGCGGTACGGCATCTCCAGGTACTCCTCGCCCGCAGCTCACGTCCAGCCGCCGTCCGTCGCTTGTGCCGTCGCGATGACCGCCACGCACCATCCTCCGGCATGACGTGAGGCGCAGGCCTGTCGATAGTCCACCGAGCAGCTCATAGACAGGTGGGTCCATCGAGATCGCCGCGATCGCGCAGACCAGAAAGACGAGAGCACGCTCCCGCCCTCAGGGACGCAGCCGACGGACCTCCACACCGGCGCCGAAGGCATTCATGCCGTAAGCGTATGGACCGGCCCGAACGAGCACGTCATGCCACGGCCGTCGCCGGAGTGGTCGCACAGCGTTCTCTCGGCCGATTCCCGGCCCGCTGACCTCGTCCTCTCATCTTCTGTCGCAAGGATCGGCGACGTACCCCGCCGCCAGTCGGCGGAGGGACTGACAGCGGACTCCCCGTCAGTTCCCAGCTTCCTCCCCGCGTTTCCCCTGTCGCACAGGTCAGAGTCGACCAGTGCGCCGCCAGGACGTGGGCGTGCGCGGGAGCCGCCCCCACCGACCCCCATCCCTCGAGGAACCCATGACGCAGACAACCAGTGGCTTGCGTACGGCCCGGAGTTTCCAGCCGCCGACACTGGCCGACGCCGCGGACCCGGCCGCGACCCGCACGCCGACCGTCGAGATCGTCATCCCGGTCTACAACGAGGAACGCGCGCTGCCCGGCTGCATCCGCACCCTGCACGCGCGGTTGCGTGACGAGCTGCCGTACCCCTGGCGGATCACCGTGGCCGACAACGCCAGTGTCGACGGGACCCTCGACGTGGCCCGGGAACTCTCCGACGAACTGCCTGGCGTCGGTTTTGTCCACCTCGAACGCAAAGGACGAGGCCTCGCGCTGCGCACCGTCTGGGGCACGAGCGACGCCGAGATCGTCGTCTATATGGACGTCGACCTGTCCACCGGCCTGGACGGGCTGCTGCCGCTCATCGCCCCGCTCGCCAGCGGCCACTCCGACCTTGCCATCGGCAGCCGCCTCGCCCCCGGCGCCCGAACCGTGCGCGGCCCGCGCCGGGAGTTGATCTCCCGCTGCTACAACGCCTTGATCCGGGTCACCCACGGCGCCCGCTTCAGCGACGCGCAGTGCGGGTTCAAGGCCGCCCGCACCGAGGCGCTGCGTCCGCTGCTGTCGAAGACCGAGGACGACGCCTGGTTCTTCGACACCGAACTGCTGCTGCTCGCCGAGCACAACGGACTGCGTATCCACGAGGTCCCCGTCGACTGGGTGGAGGACGTCGACACCCGGGTGGACGTCGTCGGCACCGCGACCGACGATCTCAAGGGCCTGTGGCGGATGGCCCGGCTCAAGGCGTCCGGTGCCGCGCGCGTCCCCGTTCCGGCCCGCCCGCAACCGGCCGCCGAGCACCCCGACGCGGTCCTGGCCCCGGACGCGGCCCGCTCCCAACTCGCCTGGCAGATCGGCTGCTTCGTCCTCATCGGCATCGCCTCGACCCTTGGGCAGGCCCTGCTCTACTGGCTGCTGCGGGACTGGTGGCAGCCCGCCGCGGCCAACTTCGTCTCCCTGCTCGTGCTCACACTCCTCAACACCGAGGCCAACCGCCGGCTCACCTTCCGCTACTCCGCGGACGGCGTCGGCGCCGGACGCGTCCACCTGGGCGCCGGCGCACTGTTCGTCGTGGGCTACCTCATCACCTCGGCCGCCGTCCTGGTCTTCCGCGACGCCGTGCCCGGTGCGTCGGCGGCCGCCGAGACGCTCGTGTTGGCCGTTTCCTCCGTCCTGGTGACCGGCATTCGCTTCCTGGTACTGCGGCTGGCCGTGTTCCGCCGCGCGTCCTGATCCCCCTCCCCGAGACCCGAGAGCGAATCTCCCCGTGACACACACCACCGAGGCGCCTTCGGGCACCGCTACGCGCCTTCCCGGCATCGGCCGAGCCCTGCCACGCTGGGCGGCCCCCGTCGCGCTGGGCGCGATCCTGCTGCTGTCCGCGCTGCTGTACGGCTGGGCGCTCGGCTCTCTCGGCTGGGGCAACAGCTACTACTCGGCCGCCGTGAAGTCCATGGGCCAGAGCTGGACGAACTTCCTGTTCGGCTCCTTCGACCCGGCCGGAGTGATCACGGTCGACAAGCCCCCGGCCGCGCTCTGGCCGCAGGTGATCAGCAGCAAGATCTTCGGCCTGCACGGCTGGGCACTGCTCCTGCCCCAGATGCTGGAGGGCGTCGCCGCGGTCTTCGTCCTGCACCGTGCGGTACGGCGCTGGGCGGGTGAGGGCGCGGCCCTCCTCGCCGCCCTCGTGATGACCCTGACCCCGATCACCGTGGCGATCAACCGGGACAACAACCCCGACACACTGCTGGTGCTCTTCCTGGTCAGCGCCGCGTACGCGCTCACGCGCGCTCTGCAGTCCGAGTCGGGCCGGCACGGTACGTGGTGGCTGTGCGTGAGCGGATTCCTGATCGGCTGCGGCTTCCTCACCAAGATGATGGCGGCCTGGATGGTACTGCCGGCGCTCGCCGCGGCCTGGCTGGTCGGCGCGACCGGCAGCTGGCTGTCACGGGTCGGTCGACTGCTGATCGCCGGTGCCGTGTGTGCCGTCTCCTCGCTGTGGTGGGTGGCGATGGTCGCCTGGTGGCCGGGCGACCGGCCGTACATCGGCGGCAGCACCGACGGCGGTGCCTGGAACCTGGTGACCGGCTACAACGGCCTCGGCAGGATCTTCGGTGCCAGCGCGGGCAGCGGTGGAATGGGAAACATCGGCGGCGCCTTCGGCGGTGAGGCCGGGCTGCTGCGGCTGTTCAACGACCAAGTGGCCGGCCAGATCAGCTGGCTGCTGCCGGTGAGCGCCCTGGCGCTGATCATCGCCGTGGTCGGGGCGGTACTGCGCCGGCGTGGCAGCAGCTCGGCGGGCGAGGCGTTGCCGGGCTCGGGATGGGTGCTGTGGGGGACCTGGCTGCTGGTGTGCGGTCTGGTGTTCTCCACCCAGGAAGGTACGTTCCATCCGTACTACACCACCCAACTCGCTCCTGCCGTCGCCGCGTTGACGGCAGGCCTCGTCACCGCACTGGTGCGGGCACACCGGGCGGGTGCCCGCTGGGCGCTGCCGGCGGGTGCCGGGACCGTGCTGCTGACCGTGATCTGGGCGGTAGTCGTCATGCGGCGGGTTCCGTCCTGGCACGGGTGGCTGGCCTGGATGGTGCTGGTGCTGGGGCTTTTCGCGGTGGGGCTCCTCGCAGCGGCGATACTGAAGCCGCGGCTCGCGGTGGCCGCCCTCGGCGGCGCGGTGCTGGCGATCCTGCTCGCACCGGGCGCGTGGGCCGTGAGCGTGCCGAGCGGATCCGGATCGGCGATGGGCGGCGCGAATCCGACGGCCGGACCGGTGACGATGTCCTTCGGTTCCGGGCGCGTGCCGGGCGGTGGCGGAGGCGGGAGCCTGCCTGAAGGGTTTGAGATGCCGGGCGGTGGCGGGGGCGGGAGCCTGCCCGAAGGCATTGAGATGCCGGAAGGCTTCGGTGACAGCGGCGGCCCGGGAGCAGGCTCAGGCGGGAGCGGTGCTCCGGGGTCGGGCCCCGGTGGCACGATGCCCTCGTTCCCGGGAACCGGCGGTGGATCAGGCGGCTTCAGCGGCCGCCCGGCAGGGCTCGGTGGAGCGGACCGGGGCACCAGCCTCACCTCCGACCAGCGCAAGATCCTCACCTATGCCACTGAGCACTCCAAGGGCGCTCGTATCACCCTCGCCGTCGATGGCGGAGCCACGGGAGCGGCTGCCTACATCCTGAACAGCGACGCCACGGTGATCGGCATGGGCGGCTTCCTCGGCACCGACAACGCCCCCTCCGTGCAGCAGCTGGACAAATGGACCAAGAACGGAGACCTGCGCTACGTACTCGCATCATCCGGCGGCATGGGCGCCCGGATGGGTGGCGAGAACAGCGCGGCTGCCAAGCGGTCGACCTGGATCAGCGACAACTGCACCAAGGTATCTGCCAAGGAGTACGGCGGCAGCACCAACGGGAGCGGCTCCGCCGCAGGCGGCATGATGGGCGGTATGAGCACAACCTTGTACGACTGCGTCGCCAAGACCCGTACCAACTAGCGGCCTCGGCAGAACGGACCACACAGCACCATGCCCGACCCGGCTGCCGCGCCCGCTCCGCACCGCCTCCTCGTGGTCGAGGACGACCCCAGCATCCGCATGCTGCTGGAGTCGGCGCTGCGGTTGTCCGGCTACGAGGTCTTCGGTGCCGCGAGCGGCCAGGAAGCACTGCGGGAGGTGGAGGAGTGCCGGCCGGGCCTGGTGCTCCTCGACATCATGCTCCCCGACCTGGACGGCCTCGAGGTCACCCGTAGGCTGCGGGCGGCCGGGGTCCGCACGCCGGTGCTGTTCCTCACGGCCCGCGGTGAGCTGGCCGACCGCATCGCGGGACTGAGCGCGGGCGGCGACGACTACGTGACCAAGCCGTTCAGCATCGAGGAGGTGCTCCTGCGTATCAGTGCCATCCTGCGCCGGACCTACCCGGAGCACCTGTCCGGCCCGGACGGCACCGACAGCGGGATCCTGCGCTTCGCCGACCTGGAGCTGGACGAGAACGCCCACGAAGTGCACCGGGCCGGCGAGTACATCCAACTGTCGCCGACCGAGTTCAACCTGCTCACCTATCTCCTGGAGAATCCCAACCGGGTGCTGAGCAAGACCAAGATCCTCAACCGGGTGTGGGGTTACGACTTCGCGGGCGACAGCCGCATCGTGGAGACGTACATCAAATACCTGCGCCGCAAGATCGACCGCATCGATCCACCCCTGCTGCACACCGTGCGCGGCGTCGGCTACTGCCTCAGGCTTCCCCAGGGTCACAGCGCGGGAGCCGACAAATGATCCGGCGTCGGTGGACCCTGCGCCCCCGCTCGCTGCGCGGCCGGCTGGTGTGGGGCGTGACCCTGCTGGCCGCGGCAGTGGTCCTGACCACGCAGGCCATCGGGGTCGCGGGGATGCACTCCTGGCTCCTGAACCGCGTCGACCAGCAGCTCACCGAATTCGCCCTCCCGGACCGGGCCTTCACACAACACCCCGACCCCGCTGTCCGACCCGTGCCGGACTCCGGGACCCTTCCATCGGACTTCCGGGTCACCTTCTACAACGCCTCGGGTGAGGAGCAGGGCACCCTCGGCGGCGGAAGCACGCCGGGCCCGAAGCTCGCCCGGTCCACGAGCGAGCTGCATCTGACGCGGGGACGGGAGACCACCGTCCCCGCCGAGTCGGGGGACGGCCAATGGCGGGTCCTGTGGCGCGCAGCCCCGACGCGCGGCACCACCTACGTGGTGGCCCTGCCACTCGACACGGTGGAAGGAGCCCTGTCGAAGCAACTGGCCCTCAACGCCATCGTCCTGGGCGCGGCCTTGGTCGGTCTGATCGCCATCGGCCGCACGGTCGTCCGCCTCGGCCTCCTGCCGCTGACCCGCATGGAGCACACCGCCCAGCGCATCACCGCCGGGGAACTCGGTCTACGGCTGCCCGACACCGACCCACGCACCGAGACCGGCCGCCTGGGCACCGTACTCAACGACATGCTCGACCGCCTCCAACAGGCTCTGCAGCAAGGGGAGTTCTCGGAGGCGCGACTGCGTCGGTTCGTCGCCGACGCCGGACACGAACTGCGTACCCCCCTCACCACCGTCCAGGGCTTCGCCCAGCTCGCCCTGCGCCACCCGGACCGCCCCGCCGAGCAACGCCGGGAGGGTGACGAACAGATCGCCCGCAATGCCGAGCGCATGAACCTCCTTGTCGACGACCTTCTGCTGCTCGCCAAACTCGACAAGCAGCCCGCCTACCGCAGCAACCCCGTCGACCTGCTGTCACTCGCGGCCGACGCGGTGAGCGCCGCGGCCGTGCGCGCGAACGGCGAGCACCGTGTGACGCTCAGCCCGCTCGACACGAGTACCGAGGACGCCGAACTGGAGGTCGTCGAGACGGTGGGCGATCCTGATCGCTTGCTCCAAGTCGTCAACAACCTCCTGTCCAACGCCCTCGTCCACACGCCTCCGGGCACCCCGGTCGACGTGCGCGTCGGTACTGCCTGGGCCGGAGCGATCACCGGCGGAACCGACCGGCCCGGCCGGACCAGCGCCTGCCCTCCCCTGACCGAGTCCGTGCCGATCGGCGTGATCGAGGTCGCCGACCAGGGTCCCGGACTTTCCTCACAGGAGGCCGAGCGGGTCTTCGAGCGCTTCTACCGGGTCGACCCCTCCCGCTCCCGTGACCGGGGCGGCAGCGGCCTCGGCCTCGCCATCGCGTCGGCGATCGCCCAGGGCCACGGCGGGCGCGTGGAACTGGACACCGGCGCGGGCGAGGGCTGCACCTTTCGGCTGGTTCTCCCACTGGCCCACGGCGTCCGGCACGCCTGAGAAAGCCGGCCGTGATCAGCGCGCAACACGCCGTGGGGAGCGGCGGACGGCCAGGACGGGCGAATGCGCGGGCGTCGTCGTACAGGGCCCGTGGCAGAGCCGTCGCGGCGACATCCGTGTGGGCGGCCAGGCGTTCATCGAGGGGGTAGAACGTACCGTCGGCCGCCCGGGTCTCGGTGAGCCCGTCGGTGCTGAGGACCAGGGTCGCACCGGCCGGGAACGGTAACCAGCTGATCAGCCACTAATTGTCAGCAAAGTAGGGGCAGTTGGAGTCACCTCGGTGGAGCCGCTGGCGAACGCACCAGCCACAGCGTCCCGTTTCAGGCGGCCGGGCACCAGGAGTCGCCCGGTACATGCCATGCTCTGATGTCGCGCCTCGAGATGCTGAAGCTACTTGGCATCAGCGCAGGTCACGAACGTTGCCTAGTGCCAACTACCGATCCTGGGCACGGGATTTTGTGACGAGGATTTCCGGTCGGCACCTCAGGTCCTGGGCGGCCTTGGCGTAAGCAGCGAGGAGGACGGGAGTCCGGATCGACCGGGGCTTGATCGTCCACCTGATGCACCGGCCGCGAAGCGGGCGCGGCCTGTCGGACAGGGCCTCGGGAGGAACGCCCTGCTGTCCGGCCGTTGTGCGCGTCGCTTCGCCGCCGGTGGCCAGTCACCTCATCGCACTTCTCGGGCGTACGGCGCGACGATGATCCGGTCGATCAGCGGCGCGTAGCGGGAGCGGAGCAGTACTCCGGGGAAGGTGTCCGAGGCGTAGGTCGTGCCGTCGAAGTCGGGCAGTTCCTCGGAGCGGAAGGTGATCCTGTTCTCGCCCTTCTTCAGGTGGACGGGGACGGTCAGCTCCCAGAAGTTGTCCTGGTGGAAGGTGTGCGGGAAGCCGACGCGCTGTGTCCTGCCGCCGTTGACGCTGATGTCGGCGTGGCGGGCGAGCGGGTCCGGGTTGTAGTGGGTGGCCTCGGACTGCTCGGGGTTGGAGTAGCGGATGCGCAGCGCGTACAGGCCGGCCTTGTCCGCCGCGACCGTGAACGTCGCTGTGTTGCCGTTGCCCGGGTCACCGCCGATCCCGGTGATCGCCGTACCGTTGGTCGCCAGGGGCAGTGGGGTCAGCGTGGCCGAGCCCGCGAGTTTGGCGTCCTGCGCCTCGTACGTACGCGCCGTGAGCGTGCCGTCGGTGGGCGTGACGGTCAGCCGGTCGACGAGGGTGGTGGCCGAACCGCCGGTCGCCGTCACCTTGTTGATGCCGCCCGAGAGGGAGACGGCGACCTCGTGCCTGCCCTTGGTCACGTGTAGTACGTCGTGCCCGTTGACGGACAGCCGGGCG
The DNA here is from genome assembly GCF_055565975.1 of Streptomyces sp. NPDC028289. Lineage (NCBI taxonomy): Bacteria > Bacillati > Actinomycetota > Actinomycetes > Kitasatosporales > Streptomycetaceae > Streptomyces > Streptomyces sp. NPDC028289. The sequence goes on from NZ_JBVHTI010000012.1 coordinate 129,305, forward strand.
TCCGCGCTGCCGAGGGTGTCGACCCCGAGGGTGGCCTCGCGGTCGGCGGGCGAGTAGACCCAGAAGGTGGCCGCCTGGTTCTTTCCGAGCCTGACCGCGCCGGAGCCGGTGGCGGGTGTCGCGGTGTGCTTCGGCAGGTCGTAGACGGGCCGCGCTCCTCCGCTCGTCCAGGCCAGTTCTCCCTCGTAGACCTCGGTGGCCGCCGACGGGGACGGCAGGGACAGGGTGAGGCGGTCGACGATGGCGTCGCCCTTGGTGGCGCGCTTGCCGTCGAGGCTCTTCGCCGCGAGGGTCAGGGTGTGTTCGCCCCTGGTGAGGTGGACCTTGGTGCCGGTGTGGTCCCACACCACCCACTTGTAGCCGAGCGGCATGTACAGCTCCTGCTCGCTGTCCGCTTGCCCGTCGACCCGCAGGAAGACGTTGGTGGGGCCCTGGTCCTTCACCTTGTCGAAGGTGTTGAGGGAATTGGCGAAGACGCTCAGGTCGTAGGTGCCTTCCTCGGGCACGTCCACGGTGAAGTCGAGCGTGACGTCCGAGCCGGTGCGCAGGCCGCCGACGTCGTATCCGCCGGAGGTGTAGAACTTCGACACGTCGCTGGTCGACCCCTCCGGGCCGTTTTTGGAGTAGCCGGACCCGGTGTGGGCGGCGTCCTCCGCCTCGTACGACCCCTGCCAGCGCACCGGTGCGGTCTGCGTGCCCTTCGCCTTTCCGGCGGGGCTGAGGACGATCTCGTACGCCGAGGATTCCTTGAGCTCCGGCAGCGCGCCGTCGCCGAAGTCGACGACGACCTCGCCGTCGTCACCCACCTTCAGGTTCGTCTCCGCCAGCAGCTTCGGGCCGGAGTTGTCGCCGACCTGGCCACTCCAGTCGATCTCGCGCACCCAGGCGTGCACGCGGTCCCCGAAGACCTTCTCGGGGACGCCCGCGAAGGTGATGTGGCCCTTGCCGGTGGACCCGCCGAAGATCAGCCGGGACTGCCTCTTCTTCGTGTCGAGCGTGGCCACACCCTGCATGGTGTAGTTCTGGCCCGGGAACGGCGGGGTCACCGTCACGGTGTGCCCGCTCATGGAGGCGTACGAGTTCAGCAGCCACCACTGGCCGTTGCCACGGTTGGACTGCACGGCTGAGTCGGAGAGGTTGCCGTCGATGTTCCAGTACGCGATGTCGGCGTCCACCTTGGACTCCTCGATCGCGGACACCCACTGGATCATCTGGCCGGGGACGGAGGTGTGGTAGTTGAAGGCGTACTCGTTGATGTTGATGGGGAGTCGGGTGCCCTCGCGGTCGGTGCCCTTGAAGAGCTCCTTCTCCCAGGCCCGGTACTTGGCGACGCTCTGGCGGACCGCCTCAGGGTGGCTCAGCTCATGCCAGGTGATGACGTCGGGGAGGGTGCCGGCGGCCAGGGTGTGCGTGAGGAAGCCCTTGACCTGGTCGAAGAGGACGCTGGTGTTGGGGCCGGCGATGCGGGCGGTGGGCATCTTGCTCTTGATGAGCTGGTAGGTGGAGTCCCAGGCGGCGAAGTAGTCCTTCGGGTCGTCGAGCCAGCTGACCTTGTCGTAGCTCCAGTCGCCGGTGCCGAACATGTTGCCCTCGGGCTCGTTGAAGGGCACGAAGACGACGTTGTCCTGGTACTGCTCAGGCAGCTGCAGCACCTGGTCGACCTGCTTGGCGATCTTCTCCTCGTAGAGCCTGAGTTTTTCCGCGGGGGTGTCGCCCGGCCATTCGTAGGGGAAGCCGCGGTTGATGTCGGTCATGTAGATGTACACGTCGCCGTCGGTGGCGTCGGCCAGTGGCCTGACCACGTCCAGTGCGTCGGCACCGGGGTGCTGTGGGCCGTCCTGGGCCTTGGTGGAGACCGTGCGCAGGCCCATGCCCTCGATGAGGTTGTTGGTGGGGACGTCGGGTCCGTACACGCCGTAGAGCGTGCCGGACGCGCCGCCGTGGAAGGCGCCGGTGTCCGAGCCGAGGTCGACGGTGAGCTCGCCCTCGCGGACCACGGCAACGGTCGCCTGCACCGCGTGGCCTGCCGTCGTTCCGGTCACGGTGAACGTCCCCGGCCGGGCGTACTTCTCCGGTGGTATCGCGTCCCAGCTGATCGGCGTGTCGCGGTCGTAGCCGTCGGAGAAGGAGGCGCGGACCGCGGCGGGCAGGGAAGGGGCGGTTCCGGTCGTCGTACGGACCTCGAAGGCCGTCTGTGAGAGCTGCTGGAGGGTGGGAAGGCTCCCGACCGTGCCGGCCACCTGTTCAGCGGTGAGCGCCGAGTGCCAGACCGTGAAGTCGTCGATCGCGCCCTTGAGCAGTGGGTCCGGGTAGAAGGACTTGCCGATGTAGCCGGCAGTCGTGGCCGAACTGTCCAGCAGGTTCTGGGCGTTGACCGTCGTTGTGGCGGAGGAGACGGCCACGCCGTCGAGGTAGGTGGTGACCCGGTGGGCGGCGGTGTCGAGGGTGACGGTGACGGTTCGCCAGTCGTCGGCGGGCAGGGGCGTGTAACCGGAGGCCTGGGCTTCCGCGCCCGCTCCGCCGGTGGTCACGGCGGTGCGCAGCACGCTGCCGTTGTACGGCGTCGTGAAGAGGTACCTGGTGGTGTCGGTGCCCAGATCGAAGATCCGCTGCCAGGCCGACTGGCCGCCGCTCCACTTCACACGGGCCGAGACCGTCAAGTCGTCGGCACCGCGCAGGACTTCGGGGGGCAGTCGGACATACGCGCCGTCGGATGTGGGCGCCCCGCCGGGCAGGGACAGCGCCTTGCCGCCGCCGGCTCCCGCGACGGACTCGGCGGTGGAGGCGTTGACCAGGGTCGCTGTCAGACCGTTGCCGGAACGGTCCACGATCTTGCCGGAGGCGAGGTCGTCCTGGTCGAAGGTGTAGTGCGCGGCGGGCAGGGGTGTGTCGACCGCACGTGCGGGAACGGCAGGTGCGACCAGCAGGCCCGCACCGAGGGCCAGCGCCACGGAGGCCGGGGCCCGGCGCCGGGCGGAACTGTCAGCGGATGGCATGGATCGCGTCCTCAATCCTTGAGCGGCGGGGTCCGACGGGCCCGCCTCGGCCGGCTGATCGCCTGCGGGCTGTTACCGGTGATGAAGGGCCGGGCTTGAAGCGCTCCGTCGAATCGGTTCGATCACGTACGGACGGGGGTGGCAGGGCATGTGACCGCCGGAAGGGTCGCTTCGTCGAACCGGTTCGCTGGAAGTTAGCACCGGGGAAATCTCGCAGCAATACCCCTGACGGGAGCGGGCGGGACAAGGCGTCCAGATCTCCAGGCTGTTGCGAGAAGTGGCGTTTCGCGTATTGACAGTCGCCCGGCTTGTTCCTAACTTCACTTCACGCGAACCGGTTCGACAGCCGGTGGACGTTCTTTCCTCACCCTCCAGGATCCATGCGATCGGGCGCTCTGCTCCGCAGGAGTATCGAGCCGGTTCGAGCAAGGAGTTGCCGTGAACATCGGTGAGATCGCCCGGCGGGCCGGTGTCTCGAGGAGCACCGTGTCGTACGCGCTGAGCGGCAAGCGCCCGGTCTCGGACGACACGCGTCGGAAGATCCAGCAGGTCATCGACGAGTTGGGCTACCGCCCGAACGCCAGCGCGCGTGCCCTTGCCAACGGCCGGACCAGCACGATCGGCCTGGTGTTCCCGCCGGCCGGCAACCACTACACCGGGATGCAGCTGGACTTCATCGGGAGTGTGGTGGAGGCCGCCGCCGCCTACGACTACGACGTACTGCTGTCTCCGAGCGGCGTGGACAGCGACCGTTCGTTCCAGCGACTGCTGGGGGAGCAGCGCGTCGACGGTGCGATCCTGATGGAGATCCGGCTGGCGGACGACCGGGTCGACCACCTGGCCGACCTGGGGTTCCCTTCCGTCGCCATCGGCCGCACCGCCCACCCGGAGGGCGGCTGGTGGGTCGGGCTGGACCACACCGCGCTCGCGGCGGCCTGCGTGCACCACCTCGCGGACCTGGGCCACACGAGGGTCGCGTTCGTCAACCGGCCCGAGCAGCTGCTGCGCGCCGGATACGAGTCCGCGCACCGCGGCCTGGACGGCTTCACCAAGGCCGCGGCCGAGCGCGGGCTGGCGATACGGACGTACTGCTGCGAGGACGACGCCGCCTCCGGCGAGGCCTGCCTGGATCGGATCCTGCACGATGAACCGGCCACGACGGCCCTGGTCACGCTGAACGAGGCCGCGCTGGGCGGTCTCTACCGGGGGCTGGCCCGGGCGGGCCGTCATGTGCCGCGTGATTTCTCCGTCACCGGGGTCGTCGCCAGCCGGTGGGCGGAGACGGTGACCCCGCAGCTCACCGCCGCCGACGTACCGGCGGAGGAGATGGGCCGGCGCGCCGTCGACCTGCTGGTGGAGCGGCTCGACCACCCCGAGGCGCCGCCCCGGCACCACCTCCTCACTCCCCCCATCTCGCTGCGGGCCAGCACCGGGCCCGCCGGGACCAGTACCGCGCCCTGAACATCACCTGGTCCTGACCGCACCCGCGTAGTCCTCCCGGCTTCACTTCAACGGACGCCCGAACCGCTCGACAGCGCTGTTCGCCGTGCCCGTCTCTCCTCACGCCTCAGGCCTTCACCACCCCGTGCCCTCGGCACCGGCATGCCCAGAACAAAGGAAACCTCGCGATGAACAGCTCCTCCAGACAGCGCAGGCTGACCGCCGCGGCCATCACCGCCCTCGCCGTGGCCGTCGCCGCCACCGCCTGTTCCTCCGGCTCGGGCAACACCGGCACGACGAGCGCCGGCAGCGGCACGTACACGATCTGGGACCCGTACCCGCAGTTCGACAAGACCTCCGACTGGGCGAAGCTGCTGGACCAGTGCGGTACCAAGGCCGGGGTGAAGATCAAGCGGACCGGCTTCGACACCAGCGATCTGGGCAACAAGACGCTGCTCGCGGCCCAGCAGGGCAACTCCCCGGACGTCCTCATCGTCGACAACCCGGTGGTGTCGACCCTGGCCGAGGCGGGTGTCCTCACCACGACGGACGACACCGAGCTGGACACCTCGAAGGTCGACCCCAACCTGCTCGCGGCCGGCCAGTCGGGCGGCAAGACCTACGGCACCCCGATCGGGGCCAACACCCTCGCCCTCTACTACAACAAGGACGTGCTCGAGAAGGCCGGGGTGGACATCGCCTCGGTCAAGGACTGGACGTCGCTCACGGCGGCGCTGGCGAAGGTCAGGAAGGCAGGCAAGAAGGGCATCACCTTCTCGGCGATCGGAACGGAGGAGGGCAGCTTCCAGTTCCTGCCCTGGTTCTGGGGCGCGGGCGCGAAGCTGACCGAACTCGACTCCGCCCAGGGAGTGTCCGCGCTGGCCCTGTGGAAGGACTGGCTGAAGAACGGCTACGCCCCCAACTCGGTCCTCAACAACACCCAGACCACCAGCTGGCAGGAGTTCGCGAGCGGGGACTACGCGTTCAGCGAGAACGGCACCTGGCAGCTCGCCAACGCCAAGAAGGCCGGCTTCGACTACGGAGTGCTGCCCATACCCGGCGTGAACGGCGGGAACGCCGCAGCCCCGACCGGCGGCGAGTTCGTGACCGTCCCGGTCCAGAAGGACACCGGCCGCTACGCCACCTCCCAGAAGCTGGCGACCTGTCTGACCAGCACCACCAACCTGTACACCACCGACAGCACCCTGTCCTACGTGGCCCCCACCGGTGAGGTCCAGGACAAGCAGGTGGCCGCGAACGCCGAGCTCAAGCCGTGGGTCGAGGCGGTCAAGGCGGCCAAGGGCCGTACCAGTGACGATCTGGGCACCAAGTACCCCAAGATCTCCGAGCAGATGTGGAAGGCCGTTCAGTCCGCGCTCAGCGGCTCCCAATCGCCCAAGGACGCCCTCACCGCGGCGCAGGCCGCGGCCAAGTGACGTGAGCCCGATGAAGCAGACCACACATCCGCCGGACCACCGGTCCGCGGGCGTCCCGGGCGGGGCGGCGGACGTCGCCCCGCCCCCGGCGCGCAGCCCGGGACGCCGCCTGCCCACCTCCACCCTGGGGGTCCCCCCGGGCGGAGCCTGGGGGAGGGCCGCCTGGGGGTTCCTCGCCCCGGTGATCCTCTACCTCGGCCTCTTCTACGCCTATCCCCTCTACCGCAACCTCGACCTGAGCCTGCGCGACTACACCGTCCGCTCCTTCGTCCAGGGCGACGCCCCCTTCACCGGGCTGGCCAACTATCGCAAGGTCTTCGACGATCCGACCTTCGCCCCCGCCCTGCTCCACACCGCGGTCTTCACCGCCGTATGCCTCGTCTTCCAGTACGCCATCGGACTCGCCCTCGCGGTCTTCTTCAACCAGAACTTCCGGCTCTCGGCCACGCTCCGCGCCCTGTTCCTCGTGCCCTGGCTGCTGCCGCTGATCGTCTCGGCCTCCACCTGGTCCTGGATGCTCAACAGCGAGTCGGGCGTCGTCAACGCCACCCTGCACGCCGTCGGCATCGGGCCGGTCAACTGGCTGACCTCACCGTCCTGGTCGCTGACCTCGGTCATCATCGCGAACGTCTGGATCGGTGTCCCGTTCAACCTGGTCGTGCTGTACAGCGGCCTGCAGTCCATCCCAGCCGGCCTGTACGAGGCGGCCGCGATCGACGGAGCGGGCGCCTGGCGGCGCTTCTGGAGCATCACCTTCCCGCTGTTGCGCCCGGTGTCGGCGATCACCCTGCTGCTCGGCCTGGTCTACACGCTCAAGGTCTTCGACATCATCTGGATCATGACGAAGGGCGGCCCGGCCGACTCCTCCACGACCTTCGCCACCTGGTCCTACCAGCTCGGCTTCGGCAACCTCCTGCCGGCCTTCGGCCCCGGCGCGGCCGTCGGCAACCTGCTCGTGGTCGCCGCCCTTGTCTTCGGCCTGGTCTACGTCCGGGTGCAGAGAAAGCAGGCGCTGTCATGAGCCGAAGCCGCAGGCATACACGGATGAAGACCACGATCGGCGTCCTGCTGACCGCGATCATGCTCTTCCCGGTCTACTGGATGGTCAACGTCTCCCTCACCCGCGACCAGGACATGCGCAAGAGCCCGCCGGACCTGCTGCCGCTGCACGGCACCCTGGCCGGCTACCGCACCGTGCTCGACGAGCAGTTGCCCTACCTCGGCACCAGCCTCGTCATCGGACTGGGCACCGTCGCTCTGACCGTGGCCCTGTCCGCCCCCGCCGGCTACGCCCTGGCCACACTGCGCCCGCGCGGCGGCGGCATCCTCAACTTCGTCCTGCTGGCCGCCCAGATGATCCCCGGCATCATCATGGCGATGGGCTTCTACGCCATCTACCTCCAGCTCGGCCTGCTCCAGTCGGTCCCCGGCCTGATCGTCGCCGACTCCACCCTGGCCGTCCCCTTCGGCGTCCTCATCTTCACCGCGTTCATGTCCGGCATCCCCGGCGAACTCCTCCAGGCCGCCACGACCGACGGGGCCGGGCCGCTGCGTACGTTCTGGTCCATCGTTCTGCCGATCAGCCGCAACGCCGTCGTCACGGTGTCCCTGTTCGCGTTCCTGTGGTCCTGGTCCGACTTCGTCTTCGCCAGCACCCTTGTCAACGGCGGCGCCCACGAGCCGATCACCCTCGGCATCTACCACTACATCGGCAACAACAACCAGCAGTGGAACGCCATCATGGCCACCGCCGTCGTCGCCTCCCTGCCGGCCGCCGTCATCCTCGTCCTCGCCCAGCGCTACGTCGCCGCAGGCGTGACCGCCGGCGCCGTCAAGGACTGAGCCGCCCGCCCCTGCCACGCCGGCCGACCCTCTCGTGCGTCGTCCGGTCGCTGCCCCCTGCCCAAGAAACGAGTCACGCCACATGACCGCCGCCCGACCCGGCCCGGCATTCTCCGTCCACGACATCCCGTTCAGCACGTACGGATCATGGTTCGACATATCTCCCGTGATCGCGGAGAAGACGTATGCCGAGGACCTGCACCTCGTCTCGCACCAGAACGGCATGCACGGCGTCTTGCGCCTGGTCCCTTCGGACCCGACGACGGGCGACCGCGCCGAGACCCGTGTCGCGGCTGCACCGGGCCTGCTGAGCTGGATCGGCGAGAGCGGGCGCGTCGACCTCGCCTACGAGTCGCCGGACACCGTGCGGTTGCGGGGAAGCGGCCTGGGTATCGGCGTGTTCGCCGCCGCTCGCACCCTGACGCCATTCAGCGGCACGTACCTCTTCCACGACCCGGCGGCGGGCGCCCACGTGTTCACCTCGTACGAGACCGGGCGCCGCTACCGCGTGACCCTGTTGTCCGGAACCATCGCCGAGACCACCGGAACCCAGGCCCTGGGCAGCGCCGACCGCGGCGTCGCGGTCACGGCGGACGGGCCCTGGGAGATCGCGATCGAGGAACTCGACACTGCCCGCCCGCGGTACGCGACCTCGGCCACCTTCGACGACATCGTGGAGACCGCACGGGGCGCGTTCGCGAGCTTCGTCGACGCGGTGGCACCCTGGCGCTCGGCCGCCACCCCGGCAGCCGAACTCGCCGCCTACGTCATCTGGTCGGCGACCGTACGGCCGACAGGGCTCGTCACCCGGCCCGCCGTACTGATGTCCAAGCACTGGATGGACAAGGTCTGGAGCTGGGACCACTGCTTCAACGCCCTTGCTCTGACGTCGGGCCGGCCGGAACTGGGTTGGGACCAGTTCCACCTGCCCTTCGACCACCAGGACGCCACCGGCGCTCTGCCCGACTCCGTCACCCACTCCGAGGTCCTGCACAACTTCGTCAAGCCACCCATTCACGGCTGGGCCTTGGGCCACCTGCGCCGTCGCCTGCCGACGCCACCAAGCCAGGCCGAACTGCTCGAGACCTACGAGCGGTTGGAGGGCTGGACGAACTTCTGGCTCACAGCCAGGCGTGCCCCCGCTGACGAACTCCCCTACTACCAGCACGGCAACGACAGCGGATGGGACAACGCCACCACCTTCGACCCCGAGCGAGTGGTCGTCAGCGCCGACCTGGCCGCGTTCCTCGTCCTGCAGCTGCACGAACTCGCCGATCTGGCAGAAGAAGTGGGCAGGACGGAAGAGGCGGGGCGGTGGACTCGTACGGCCGAGGGCATCCAGGCCGCGCTGTTCGAGCAGCTTTGGACCGGCGACCGTTTCGTCACCCGCGGGGTCGGCACCGGGGCGACCTGGAGCAGCACCAGCCTCCTCGACCTGATGCCCATCGTGCTGGGCGAGCACCTCCCCGCCGAGGTCGGCATTGCGCTCGCCGACCGCATCAAGGCTCATCTCACGCCGCACGGCCTGGCCACCGAACTGACCACCTCGCCGCACTACCTCGCCGACGGCTACTGGCGCGGCCCCATCTGGGCACCCGCCACCATCCTCGTCGAGGACGGCCTGCGCCGCGCCGGCCACCACCGCCTGGCCGACGACATCAGCGCCCGCTTCCGCGCCTTGTGCGAGATTCACGGCTTCGCCGAGAACTTCGACGCACTCACCGGAACGGGTCTGCGTGACCGCGCCTACACCTGGACCGCCAGCAGTTACCTCCTGCTCGCGGAAGCGCACGCGCACCGAGACGGCCGCTGACCGGCCGTCGTCCGCACAGCCCCGGGGCCCCCGAGGTCCCGGTGCTTCCTCCCCTCCCCAGGAGCCGCACAATGAAGTCACCCGCAACGCTCCCCGGAACCGGGCCCCGCACCAGACGCCGGGCAGTGTCGACCTTCGCCGTCCTCACGGCTGCCCTGGCCTCGACCCTGGTGCCCGCCGCTCCCTCCCAGGCCGCCGACACCGGCGTCACCGTCGACTTCGCCACCGCCGGAGTCGCGCCCACCTACCACGCCTCCGGAATGATCTACGGGTTGACGCCGGACGGCTCACTCCCGCAGGACCACTTCTTCAAGGACATCAAGTGGCACTTCATGCGGGCCGGCGGCGCCCAGCTCAACAGCGGTGGCTACGCCACCAGTCTCGCCGACTACCAGACCCGCTGGAACTCGACCCTGGCCCAGTACAAGCGGACCGCTGCCCTCGGCGGCACGTTCGTGCTGCTGCCGCACGACCTGTGGGGCGCGGACGGTACTACCACTCAGGGCTGGCCTGGCGACAACGGCGACTGGACCCAGTTCGACAACTTCGTCACCCAGCTCATAGGCGACGTCAAAGCCAACAACATGACGGTCCAGTGGGACCTGTGGAACGAGCCCGACGGCGCCGGGTTCTGGAAGCCCTCGCAAGCCCAGTACCTGCAGATGTGGTCGCGCTTCTACGCCCGGGTCCGGGCCGCTTTCCCGAACCAGCTCATCGTCGGCCCCAGCATCGCCGGCCAGCCGAACTCGTCCAACACCTGGTGGACGACCTACCTGAACTACATCAAGGCCAACAACGTCGCCCCGGACATCTACAGCTGGCACGACGAGCCGGGCGACCCCGCCACCGACGTCGGCCGTGCCAACTCCACCCTCGCCGCCGCCGGACTCACCAACACCCGCCCCTACCAGATCAACGAGTACGCCACCCTGTCCATGCAGTCCCCCGGGGGCGGCGCCTGGTTCATCGGCCGCCTGGAACGGGCCGGTGCCGACGGCCTTCGTGGGAACTGGGCCTCCGGCACCGGCCTTCACGACGACGAGGCCAACCTGCTCACGAAGAACAGCGCCGGCCAGTACCTGCCGCTGGGTGAGTGGTTCATGTACCGCTACTACGGCTCCCAGAGCGGCAGCATCGTCAACCTGGTCCCCGGGACCGGCACTGACGGCCTGGCCACCAAGGACAACGCCGCCGCGAACGCCAAGATCCTCCTCGGCAGCAGCGGCAACACCGGTACCGTCACCGTCAAGCTGACCGGCCTGAACACCACGTCGGTGGTGGAGAACGGTCAGGTGCGCGCGGTGGTGCAGCGCGTCCCGTACAACAACGGCGCCGCGGTCGCCGGCCCCGAGACGATCGCCGACACCACGCTGAGCGTCGGCAACAATGCCGCCTCGGTCAACATCCCCTGGAGCAACGCCAAGGACGGCTACACCGTCACCCTCCTCCCCCCCTCCAACACCACCATCCCCACGGTCGCGGTCAGCGAGAACAGCGGCCAGTGCCTGGACGACACCAACCTGAGCACCGCCAACAGCACCCCGTACCAGCAGTACTACTGCGAGGGCGGCTACCAGCAGATGCTCGACCTCAGGCCGGTCAGCGGCAAGACCAACACCTACACCGTGGTCGACGAGCTGAGCGGCAAGTGCCTCGATGTCTCCGGCGCCTCCACCGCCGACGGCGCCTCCGTCATCCAGTACACCTGCAACGGCGGGACCAACCAGCAGTTCACCCTCGACCCCGTCACCGCGCTCGGCAACGGCAAGGACTACCAGATCGTCGCCGTCCACAGCGGCAAGTGCGTCGACGTCAGTAACGTCTCCACCACGGCCGGCGCGCTGATCCACCAGTGGACCTGCGATCCGGCGAGCGCGCTGAGCACCAAGAAGAACCAGATCTGGCGCCTGCTCGGCAAAGCCTGACAGCCGGCAGCCCCGTCACGGCCACACGCGCCTCGCCTGTTGCCGTTCGGCGAACTCGGCAACGCGTTCGCCCTGCGGGGACCTCGCCGAGAAGATGCTGCTGACCGCCTCGTACGGCCTGAACCGGCAGGTGGATCGAGTCGACGCCTGGATACGGCCGCTCACTGCGCGGCGTGGTGGGTGCGGCGGAAGGCGCCCGGTGTCGTGCCGGTGTGGCGGGTGAAGAACTTGCCGAAGTTGGGCAAGGACGATGAGCAGGATCGTGGTGTTCGGAGCCGCCGGAAAGGCCGGCTCCCGTGTCGTCGCCGAGGCCGCCGCCCGTGGTCACGAGGTCACCGCGGTGGCCCGGGACCTCTCCCGGATCGCTTCGGTGCCCGGCGGGGTGCGGCTGGTGTCCGGCGACGTCACCGATGCCGGGACGGTCGCCGACCTGGGCAAGGACGCCGACGCGCTGGTGCTGACCGTCGGCGGACCCGATGCGCGCCTGTACACCGATGCCGTGGCGTCCGTCGCCTCCGCCGGGCGGTCCCTCGCCCCCGGCCGGGCCCCGCATCCTGCACATGGGCGGCGGAACCCGGCCGCGCTCGCCGCCTCGGCCCGCTCCCGGAGGCCGAGCGGACTGCGCTGGTCGGCGCCGGCCGGGTCGGCGGCGCCGGCCGTGGTCCAGCAGGTGGCCAGCAGATCCTCGGTGTGCATGTGCCTCGTCCGCCCCTCGCCTCGTCCGTCCCGGCCCAGGCCCCCTGGTGCCTTCCGGGATCCAGCGGATCCACCGCCCGCCCGCGCCGCGGTGCGCCTGCGGGGCTACGCGGCGCCGCGCAGTACCGAGCGCAGGTGTTCGGCGCTGGCCCACACGTCCTCGACCGGGCCCTTCTCCTTGGGTTCCGCGGTGAGGATGGTGTCCTGTTCGAGGACGTACCAGCCGTCGTAGCCGCGGCTGGTGAGGTGGGTGACGATGGCCTGGACGTCGACGTCTCCGGCGCCCAGCGGGCGGTACATGCCGGCGCGGACGGCGTCGGTGTAGGTCAGGCGGCCGGACTGGACCTTGGCGGCGAGGGAGGCGTCCACGTCCTTCATGTGGGTGTGCGCGATCCGCTCGGGGGCCTGCCGGGTCAGCTCCGCCGGGTCGGTGCCGCCGATGAGCAGGTGGCCGGTGTCCAGACAGAGGGAGATCGACGAGTCCTCCAGGACCCGGCGGACCTCGTCGCCGTTCTCGATCATCGTGCCGACGTGCGGGTGCAGAACGGCCCGTACCCCGCGCTCGGCGGCCAGCGCGGTCAGCCGGTCGAGGTTGGACAGGAGCAGCTTCCAGCCGTCGGCGTCGAGTTCGGGGCGGGAGTCGTAGCCGTCCTGGCCGGTGATGGCGGACAGGACGAGGACCTCCGCGTCCGAGGCGGCGTAGTTCGCCAGGAGCTGTTCCGCCTCGGGCAGCGGGTCGTGGCCCGGGACGTGCAGCAGCAGCGGGGTGAAGCCGCCGACGGCGTGCAGGTCGTGGTCGGCCAGGACGCGGGCCATCGCCTCCGGGGCGGCGGGCAGGAACCCGTCGGGGCCGAACTCGGTGGCGGCCAGGCCGACCTCGCGCATCTCCTTCAGCACCCGCTCGGGCGTCAACTGGTAGCCCCAGCCGGGCACTTCGCACACGCCCCAGGAGATGGGCGCGCCGGCGATCCGGTTCTGCTGTGGGGTGGTCATGCCGTGGCCTTTCGGTGGTTCCAGTGGGGGGCGGCGACGCCTGGGGCGGCGTCGACGAGGACCGGAGTCGTCGCCGGGTGCGTCATACCCGTCCGGGGGCGGGTGCGGAGGGCGTCCGGGTGGTGGAAGAGCGGGCGGCCGGTCCGTCGTCCGAGGGGCGGCGCGGCTCCCGGCTGGACCCGGCGGCCCCGGCCGCACCGCGGCTCCGCCTCCGGCCGTCGACCGGCAACTCCACGGGCGCCATCGCCCTCCCCGTTCAGGAAACTGTCGGAACGCGGCCGTGGCCGACGCGCCGACCGGTCGCGCAACGTCAACGGCCAGCCCGTTCACGTGGTCGCAACGCTAGGGTCGGGATGGGATTTGGTGAAGCCCCCGAATCCCTCAATTGGCCATCATCGGGACCGTCATTTGCCCGTCATCGCGCGGCCCGCCGCCATGGGGTGTCCCGGCCGTGCGTGTCCCGGCCACGCGTCGTCCGCGGTCTGATGGCGACGGAGCTCGTCCACACCCGGCCCGCTCTATCTCCAACCTGTGTTGTTCCTAGAATGGCCGGGTGAACGACATCGACGCGATCGCGGCGTTGCAGGATCCGGTGCGACGTCGGCTGTACGAGTACGTGGCCGCGCAGGGCCGCGAGGTCGGCCGTAACGAGGCCGCCGAGGCGACCGGGGTGGCACGCACGCTCGCCGCGCACCATCTGGACAGGCTGGCCGAGGCCGGGCTGCTCGACACCGGCAGCCGGCGGCTGACCGGGCGCTCGGGACCGGGCGCGGGCCGGCCGGCCAAGGTGTACACGCGGGCCCGGGAGGAGCGGGCGGTGTCGCTGCCCGCCCGCGACTACCGCACCGCCGCCGAGCTGCTCGCCGAAGCCGCCGAGCAGGCGGGGCTGGATGCCGGGCTCTGTGCGGCCGCACGCCGTCGCGGCGAGGCCCTGCGGGGCTCGGCGCCACCCTGTGGCGGCCTCGAAGAGGCCATGGAGACGCTCGCGGCCCGCGGTTACGAACCGCACCTGGAGGCCGCCGGGGCCGCGGAGGGCGTCGGGGGCGCGGGGGAAGCCGCGGGCGCCGGGGCCGCGGCCGTCGTCCGGATGCGCAACTGCCCTTTCCATGCCGTCGCCGAACGCTTCCCGCCGCTCGTCTGCGGGATGAACCTCGCCCTGCTGGAGGGGCTGCTCGGTACCGGCGGTGCGGTCCGGGCCCGCATGGCCGCCCGGCCGGGCGAGTGCTGCGTGGTGGTGGAGGCTGCTGACGAAGAACTCTAAAAACAACGTAGATTGACATAGAAGGGGGTGCGTGCTGGTATGAGGCCATGACCGCATCCGCGTACGCAGCCCACCTCGCCCAGCTGAACGTCGCCACGCTCCGCTTCCCCCTCGACGACCCGCGCATGGCGCCGTTCGTCGAGATGCTCGACACGGTCAACGCCGCCGCCGACGAAGCGCCCGGCTTCGTGTGGCGGCTCGTGGAGGAAGGGGCGGACGACGCCACCGCCCTGCGCCCGGCGGGCGAGGACGTCATCGTCAACCTGACGGTGTGGGAGACCCAGGAGACGCTGTGGGGCTTCACCTACCGCAGCGAGCACCTGGACGTCCTGCGGCGCCGGCGCGAGTGGTTCGAGCGGCACGTCGAGGCGCACATGGTGCTCTGGTGGGTCCCCGCCGGTCACCTTCCGAGCACCGGCGAGGCCCTGGAACGGCTGGCCGACCTCCGCGCACACGGACCCTCGGCGCGCGCCTTCACCTTCGCCTCCGCCTACTCCGCGGACGAGGCCGCGGCCGCCCTCGCACCGCGCCCGGGAGCGGACGTCCGTACCGCTCCCGCCGGGCGCGGGTGAGGGGCGTGTGCCGGGACGTCCGTGCCCGTGCCGGGTGAGACCCGCGCGGCCGGTCTCACCCGGCAGCGCCGGGCACACCACCGTCAGCAGGCAGAACGCGGCGATGACCGCGGAGACGAGCGGCATGGCCCCGGTCCCGGGATCCGGTAGCCGGGGGGAGGCGCCGCGGGGCCGGGTCAGACGGCCTTGACGGGCGGGTAGACCGGCTGCCACATGGCGGCCCGGACGCGTTTCTCGACGGAGTCGTCGACGGTCGTGCCGGCCACCCCGTCGGCGGCCGCGGCGCGGGCCACCGCCACGGCGACCGCCACCGAGGTCTCGCGCAGCTGGTCGGTGAGGGGCAGGATCGGCGCGCCGGGGCCGTCGGCCTCGGTCTGCCCGGCCACGGCGTGCGCGGCGGCGACCAGCATGCCGTCGGTGACCCGGGTGGCCCGGGCGACGATCGCGCCCAGGCCGAGGCCCGGAAATACCAGCGCGTTGTTGGCCTGCCCGATCAGGTACCGGACCCCGTCCCGCTCGACCGGGCGGAACGGGCTGCCGGTGGCGATCAGGGCGTGGCCGTCGGTCCAGGCCAGCAGGTCGGCGGGGACCGCCTCGGCCAGGTCCGTCGGGTTGGACATCGGCAGGATGATCGGCCGTTCGGCGTGGGCGGCCATCGTACGGACGATCTCCTCGGTGAAGGAGCCGCCCTGCCCGGAGGTGCCGATCAGGACCGTCGGCCGGACCCGTGCGACGACCTCGGCGAGCGCGATGCCGCCCACCTTCTCGTCCCGCTGCCAGCCGGCGACCTCGGCGGCCGGGCGGGCGTAGCGGACCTGGAAGTCGCGCAGGTCCTGCTGGTCCTCGGTGAGCAGGCCGTGACGGTCGACGCCGTAGATGCGGGAGGTGGCCTCCGCCGCGGTCAGGCCGTCGGCGGCCATGGCGTCCCGCAGCTGGTCGGCGATGCCGATGCCGGCGGTGCCCGCGCCGAAGATCACGACCCGGTGGTCGCGCAGCGGGGTGCCGCTGGCCTTCACCCCGGAGAGCACGGCGGCGAGGTTGACGGCACCGGTGCCCTGCACGTCGTCGTTGAAGGTGAACTCGGTCGGGCGGTAACGCTCCAGGATGCGGCGGGCGTTGGCGGGGCCGAAGTCCTCCCAGTGCAGCAGGGCGTGCGGGAAGAGCCGGCGGGCGGTGGTGACGTAGGCGTCGATGAAGGCGTCGTACGTCTCCCGGTCCACGCGCGGGTGCCGGTTGCCGAGGTAGAGCGGGTTGTCGAGGAGCTCCTGGCGGTTGGTGCCGACGTCCAGCATGACCGCGAGGGTGCGGTTCGGGTCGATGCCGGCGGCGGCGGTGTAGACGGCGAGCTTGCCCACCGAGATGTCGATGCCGCCCACCCCCCAGTCGCCGATGCCGAGGATCGCCTCGCCGTCCGTGGCGACGATCAGGTCCACGTCGTCCGGGCCCGGACCGGCGGCCGTGAGCGCGCCCTCGATCTCCTCCGGGGCGTGCACCGACAGGTACACGCCGGCCGGACGCCGGTACTCGTTGCTGTAGCGCTGGATCGCCTTGCCGACCGTCGGGGTGTAGACGATGGGCAGCATCTCGTCGAGGTGGTCGCAGAGCAGGCGGTAGAAGAGCACCTGGTTGCGGTCGTGCAGCGCGGTGAGGTTGACGTTCCTGGCCAGGTCCGTCGGCTGTGCCGCGTACTGCTGGTACGCCCGCTCGGCCTGCTGCTCCAGGGTCAGCACCGCCGGCGGCACCAGGCCCACCAGGCCCAGCATCCGCCGCTCCTCGGGAGTGAAGGCGGTGCCCCGGTTGAGGCGGGGCTGGGAGAGCACGGCACGGCCTCGGGCGGTGGTCTCGATGCGCCCCTCGCCGGAATTCCACTGGGTCGTCATGATCGGCTCCTTGGCGTTTCCGTATCGCTTCCAGGATCGCGTGCGGGACGCTCCGGGTCGCTTCCGGGGAACTCGTGCCGACCGTGCCCCGGCCCCGGCCCCGGCCCCGGCCGCCGGTCAGCCACGGCGGGTCGCTGGAGGTGCCGCGATACGCCGTCTGCCGTCTGCCGTCTGCCGTCTGCCGTCTGCCGTCTGCGGGGCCGCCGTGGCTGGTCGTGCCCACGCGGCGGAGCCGCATATGAGTACGGCCCCGCGCCCCTTCCGGGCGCTGCCGAACCGCGGCGGAATCCGTCGGACCCGCTTGAGCCGCCGCCTTCCGCGGCTCAGGCCGCCGGCCGGATCAGCCCCGACTCGTAGGCGAAGGCCACCGCCTGCACCCGGGCGCGGGCGCCGATCTTCGCGAGGACGTTGCTGACGTGGGTCTTCACGGTGGTCGGGGCGATGGACAGCCACTGCGCGATCTCGGCGTTGGTCCACCCGGAGGCCACCGCGATCAGGACGTCGCGTTCGCGCCCGGTGAGGGTGCCGAGCCCCGAGGTGCGGGGGAGCGGGCGGACGGTGTGCTGCTGGCGGACGGCGTCGATGAGCGCCCGGGTCAGACCGGGCGTGATGACGGCGGCGCCGGCGGCCACCACCCGGATCGCCGCGGTCAGTTCGGCCGGGTCGGCGTCGTTGAGCAGGAAGCCGCCGGCGCCCGCTCGCAGGGCCGCCCAGGCGTCCGCCTCCTGCTCGGCCGCGGTCAGCATCAGGACCCGGGAGCCGCGGGGGGCGGCCGCGGGCTCGCCGCTGAAGCCGGGGGAGGGGGTGCGGGTCCGGGCAGCGGGGCGGGCGATGCGCCGGATGGTGTCGATGGCGTCCGCCCGGGACAGCTGGCTGTCCATGAGGACGACGTCGGGGCGGAGCGCGGCGCTCGCACGGATCGCCTCGTCCCTGTCCGCCGCCTCCCCGACGACCGTCAGCCCGGGCTCGGCGGTGAGGAGCATGCGCAGGGCGAGGCGCTGGAGGGATTGGTCGTTGACGACGAGTACGGAGACCGTGCCTGTCTTCTCCATGCGAGGTCCGTTCCGTGAACGAAACTGTTTCGTTCACATGCTACGCCTGGGACCGCCGCACCGGGAGAGGGGGGTCCGACTACTTGGCCCGGACCAGTCCGGCGTCGTACGCCGCGATCACGGCCTGGATCCGGTCGCGCGCCCCGATCTTGGCGAGGACCCGGCCGACGTGCTTCTTCACGGTCGACTCCGTGAGGACGAGGCGCTCGGCGATCTCCGTGTTGTTCCAGCCGTGGCCGATGGCGACCAGCACCTCGCGCTCCCGGTCGGTCAGCGAGCGCAGCCGGGGGTCCTCGACCGGGGAAGCGGGCGCCAGGACCCGGTGGGCGTAGGCGTCCAGGAGGCGCCGGGTCAGCGAGGGCGCCACCACGGCGTCGCCGCTCGCCACCGCGTGGATGCCCGCGACCAGCTCCTCCGGGCGGGCGTCCTTGAGCAGGAAGCCGCCGGCCCCGGCGCGCAGCGCGTCGTACGCGTATTCGTCGAGGTCGAAGGTGGTCACGATGAGGACGCGGGTGCGGCCGCCGGTGGCGACGATCCGCCGGGTCGCCTCCAGGCCGTCCATGCCGGGCATCCGGATGTCCATGAGGACGACGTCGGGCCTCAGCTCGGCGGCGAGCCGGACGGCCGCCGCGCCGTGCTCGGCCTCGCCGACCGGCTCCAGACCGGGGGTGCCCTCCAGCAGCATCCGCACGCCCATCCGCTGGAGGGGCTGGTCGTCGGCGATGAGTACGGTCGTCACAGGTTCTCTCCCGAAGCCGGTGCCGCGGAGGGTACGTCGAGGGCGACGTCGACCAGCCAGCCGGGGCCGCCCTCGCGCGGCCCTGCGACGACCGTGCCGCCGTACATCGCGGCCCGCTGCCGGATACCGACCAGGCCGTGCCCGGTGGCGCCGCCGGTGCCCTCGGACGGCTCCGGCGCCGCGCCGGTGTCCGCGACCCGGACCCGCACCTCACCCGCCGCCACGGTGACCGTCACCTCGGCGGACGTGCCGGGCCCGGCGTGCTTGAGGGTGTTGGTCAGCGCCTCCTGGACGATCCGGTAGACGGTGAGCTGGACACCGTCGCCCAGCGCGTCCGGGTCGCCCGTCGTCCGGTACGTCACCGGCAGCCCCGCCGCCCGGACCCGGGCCAGCAGCGGGTCCAGGTCCCGGATGCCGGGCTGCGGCGCGAGCGGACGCTCGTCGTCGGCGCCCTCGCGCAGCACGCCGAGGACCCGGCGCAGTTCGCTCATCGCCTGCCGGCCGGTGTCGCCGAGGATCCGCAGGGCCTCCGCGGACCGCTCGCCGCGGCTGCCGGCGAGGACCGCCGCGCCGTCGGCGACGCTGACCATCACGGAGAGGTTGTGGCCGACGATGTCGTGCATCTCCCGGGCGACCCGGGAGCGTTCGGCGGCGGCGGTGAGCCGTACCCGCTGCTCCTGTTCGATCTCCAGTTGCCGGGCCCGGTCCTCCAGGGCCGCCAGGTACAGCCCCCGGATACGGACGGTCAGGCCGACGGCGACCGCCGCGGTCAGCGTGCCCAGCAGGAAGAAGGCGCCGAGCAGCGGATGGTCGACCGGCGCCAGGCCGTAGGCGCCCAGACCGAGCGCGCCGACCGTCAGCCCGACCGCCCAGCCCAGCACCCGCAGGGAGCCGTGGCGGGCCAGCGTGTAGAGGGCGACGAGCGTGGCGGTGCCCGCCCGCAGCCAGACCCCCGCCGACCACTCGGCCAGGTTCACGGCGAGGATGGTGAAGTACACGGCGGCGGGAGCCCGGCGGCGCCACCACAGCGGTACCACCAGCGCGGCGACGAGGGCGTACAGGACGCCGGGCGGCAGCGCGTCCCGGGCGACCTCGTCCCCCAAGGGGGGCCCGTGGTCGACCATCAGCAGGTCGGGCAGGCTGACCAGCACCATGAACAGCACCGTCGCGGTGTCGAGCAGCCACGGATGCCGCCGGTCCAGCTGCCGCCTGCGGCTGCGGTCGCGCAGCATCCGGCCCAGCAGCGGATGCGCCCAGGCCGCGTCGAACCCGGGGGACGGCGTGCTCGCCGTCCCCCGGGCGGTGTCCCCGGCGGCTGCCGCGCGGTGCGGCGGACTCATGCCGACCATTGTCCTCGGTTCCAGATGTGCCTCGTCTGCCGGGCCGGGGTCAGACGTCGGTCCTGACCAGCCGGTACGCCGCCCCGGCCAGGGCCAGCGCCACCCAGCCGGCGAAGACGGCGATGCCCGCGCCGGGCGAGAGGGCGTCGGAGGACTGGTGCAGCGCGTAGACCGCCTGGCCCGCGTTGCTCGGGAAGTAGGGGCTGAGGGTGTCGTACCAGGAGTCGGGCAGCAGCGAGGCCAGCCCGGGCAGGATGAGCAGGATGCCGACCAGGGAGGCGATGGCCCCTGCGGAGTTGCGCAGCAGCACGCCCAGGGCCACACCGAAGACGGCGACCAGACCGAGGTAGAGGCCCGCCCCGGCCAGGCTGCGCAGCACCCCGTCGTCGCCGAGCGACAGGGAGATCTTCTCGCCGTCCAGGCCGGGTGCGCCGAGCCCGAACGCGGCCAGCGCGCCGACCGTGGTGAGGACCAGGGCGATCGGGCCGATCACGACGGCCTTCGCCCACAGCACCGGCAGGCGGCGCGGGACGGCGGTGAGCGTGGAGCGGACCATCCCGGTGCTGTACTCGCCCGCTGACAGCAGCACCCCGAGCACGCCCACGGCCAGCGACGCGAACGTCACGCCGGTCAGGGCCAGGCTGACCGCGTCGCTGTCGCCGCTGCTTTGGCCGGGCGGGCCGCCCGCCGCGGCGCCCGCGGTGTAGGTGTAGCCGGCGATCGTCCCGAACAGGACCAGCAGGAACACGGCGACCGAGAGGGTGATCCAACTGGAGCGCAACGACCAGAACTTGGCCCACTCCGAACGCAGCACCCGGGCGCCGGTGACCTTGTACGCGGCCGGGCGGGCGGGGGCGATGGGGGTGACGGTCATCAGGCGGCCTTTCGTGCGGTGCCGGCCGGAGCGCTCTGGTACTCGACCACGTCCCGGGTGAGGTCCATGAACGCCGTCTCCAGGGAGACGGCCTGCGGGGTGAGTTCGTACAGCGGTACGCCGTGCAGCGCGGCGATCGTGCCGATCTCCCGGGCGTCCCGGCCCGCGACCAGCAGCTCCTCGGCGGACGAGGAGGTGATCGTGACGTCGGGACCGGCCAGCAGCGAGCGCAGCTTCGCGGGCTCGCCGGTGACGACCTTCACGCCACCGCCGCCCGCCTCCCGGGTGAAGTCGTCGACCGTGGTGTCCGCGAGCAGCCGGCCCCGGCCGATGATCACCAGGTGGTCGGCGATCAGCGCGGTCTCGCTCATCAGGTGCGAGGAGAGCATCACGGCCCGCCCCTCGTCGGCCAGTTGCCGCAGCAGGTTGCGGACCCAGAGGACGCCCTCGGGGTCGAGGCCGTTGACCGGTTCGTCGAGCATCACGATCGCCGGGTCGCCGAGCAGCGCGGAGGCGATGCCGAGCCGCTGGCCCATGCCGAGCGAGAACGCGCCGACCCGCTTGCCGGCCACGCTCGTCAGCCCGGCCAGCTCGATCACCTCGTCGACCCGGCTGCGCGGGATGCCGTGCGTGTACGCGAGCGCCATCAGGTGGTTGACCGCGCTGCGGCCCGGGTGGACGGACTTGGCCTCCAGGAGAGTGCCGATCTCCTGCAGGGGCGCCGAGTGCCGGTCGTAGGAACGGCCGTTGACGGTGACCGACCCGTGCGTGGGGGCGTCCAGGCCGACGATCATCCGCATGGTGGTGGACTTGCCCGCGCCGTTCGGGCCGAGGAAGCCGGTCACCTCGCCCGGCTTCACGGTGAAGCTCAGACGGTCGACGACGGTCTTGTCGCCGTAGCGCTTGGTCAGTTCACGCGCTTCGATCATGGAGCTGGGCCTTCCTGTCTCGCACTCGGCCGCGGCCGGTCCCGGCGCGGTGTCCGCTGTCGAAGGTAGGAGCGGGCGGGCCGCAGGCCCTGGGACCCCGGGGGAATCTTCGGCCGGTGAGTGGTACCGGGGTACCAGAGCGATGTACTCACCGCGGCGGACGGCACCCGGCCGCCCGCCCCCCGGCCTGGCCTGTTTGACCGCGGCCGGCGCTGTCGGCTGGGCGACCGGGTCGGTGTCCTCGCCCCTCGCGTCGGTCGCGTCGACGGAGCAGACGAGGGTCCGGCCCAGGTCCCGGGCCCCGGCAAGGCGAAAAAGTGTTATCCCGGAACTCCACACTCCGTCTCCACACTGTGATCCCCGACATTGCCAAGGCCACCGCCCCGGCTGAGAGGGTGCGGTTATGAGGACGACGGACGTGCCGGTGTCACGGCAGTGGCGGGCCACGGTCGCGGCCGCGCAGGCCGGCGACCGGCGCGCCCTGGACGAACTGGTCGCGGGCTGGCTGCCGTTGGTCTACAACGTGGTCGGCCGTGCCCTCAACGGCCACGCCGACGTCGACGACGTCGTCCAGGAGACCATGCTGCGCGCCGTCGACAACCTCGGCACCCTGCGCGACCCGGACAGCTTCCGGTCCTGGCTGGTGGCCATCGCCATGCGGCAGATCCGGGACCGGGCGCGCCGCAGGCAGGACCGGAAACTGGACGAGGCGGTCCCGGACGGCACCGCCGACTTCGCCGAACTGACCGTGCTGCGACTCCAGTTGGAGGGCCAGCGGCGGGAGGTCGCGGAGGCCGTGCGCTGGCTGGACGCCGAGGACCGGCAGCTGGTGTCGCTGTGGTGGCTGGAGGTCTCCGGCGAACTCACCCGACGCGAACTGGCGGCGGCCGTCGGCATCAGCCGGCAGCACGCCGCCGTCCGCGTCCAGCGGATGAAGGAGCGGCTGGAGACCTCGCGGGGGATCGTGCGCGCGCTGGACGGGGCCTGCCCCGGGCTGCGCGAGCTGACCGGCCGCTGGGACGGGCGGCCCGACTCCGTCTGGCGCAAGCGGCTGGCCCGGCACATCCGCGGCTGCGGCTACTGCGGCGACACCCGCGACTCCGTCGTACCGGCGGAGCGGCTGCTGGTCGGGATCGCCCTGGTCCCGGTGCCGGTCGGCTTCACGCTGTCGCTGGCGCTCGGCGGCAAGACGGCGGTGGCGGCCACCGCCGCGACGTCCGCCGGGTGGTCGGCGAAGGTGCTCGGTGCGCTGACCAAGCCGGCCGTGGCGGTGACCGCCGGGGCGACGATCGTGGCGGGCGGCGCGTACGTCGTCGTACAGACACCGCACGACCCGGCACCGCGGACCGCAGTGTCGCCGACGGCGGCCGTCTCACGTGCGGTACCGCAGGCGCCGGTGACCACTCCCTCGCCGTCCCCTTCCACCCCGCCGTCTGCGTCCCCGTCGGCTTCGGCGGGCGCGGCGGTCTACGGCTCGGTCGTCGACGCGGTCGACACGGCGCCGGACCCGGACGCGAAGCCCGGTGCGCTGCCGCACCGGCCGGAGGGCGGGATCACCAGCAGCGGCGGGGCGCACGCGGTGCTGAACCACCGCGGGGACGGCGTGACGCTCAGCGGACAGGGCTATGTGCTGGTCCGCTGGCAGATCTCACCGCAGTACCGGGCCGGGAGCCTGGTCATGCCGTCCTGGACCGGGCTGAAGGGGAAGATCTTCCATGTGGCCTCGGCCGGCGGGCGGCGCATGGACGACCGGGTGAGTACGACGGACACGTCCGCGACGGGGATGGGCAGCTCCTCGACCGGGTACGCCGTGCTGCCCGCCGGCGCGCAGCAGATGTGGCAGAACGAGTACTACTACGTCGACGGCAGCGTCACGTTCACGGTGAACGAACGCGGAGCCGACTACGGGGTGAGCGTCTTCCCGTCGTCCTGGGACGCGGTGGAGAAGGACGTGCTGTACGGGCCTCCGGAGGGCGCGATCCGGTACGGGCTGGTGCGGGACGACGGGACGGACGCGGCGCCGGTTCCGCAGTACGTGACGAGGTCGGTGCCCAGTGATCCGGCGACGGTGGGGCAGAGATCGCGGGTCTGAGCGGGCCCGGCGACCGTCAGGGGCGCCGGGGGTACCCCCGGCCGGAGGCTGGGGGAGGAACTGCGCGACCGGCCACGACGGTGCGGCAGACGGCGGACGGCAGACGGCATGTCCCGGCACTTCGCCGAGCGTCTGGTGCGGGCCGGTCGGGGCTGGGCGCGTAGTTCCCCGCGCCCCTAAAGGGGCGCACTTTCGCGCAGGGTGTTGAGAAGCCCGACCCTGTTTGTCGTGATGGAGTCGACGCCCATCTTCAGCAGGCGGCGCATCGAGCGGCGGGTGTCCGGGGTCCAGCAGGAGACCAGGTAACCGGTGTGGTGGATGTGCTCGACCAGTTCGGGATCGAGCAGGCTGAAGCGGTAGTTCAGGTAGCGCGGGCGGATCACGTCCAGGAGCGCGGGGCGGGTCGGGGCCAGGCTCTTGCGGGTCAGGGCGATCTCGGCGGACGGGTCGGCCGCCCGGACCGCCAGCATCGTGACGGCGTCCCCCGTGTAGTAGACGCGGTCCGTCGCGTCGCACTCCCGGGCCACGGCCACGATCCGCGCCACCGCCCGCTCGCCCGGCTCCCCGGGCAGGTCGAGCATCACCCGGCTGCCCTCCGTCGCCGCCAGCGCCTCGGCGAGGGTCGGGACACCGCCCGCGGTGAGGCCCCACACCTCGTCCGCCGACAGGGAGCGCAGCGGGCGGTCGTGTTCCCACAGCCGCTTGAGCGTGTTGTCGTGCAGGAGGACGGGAACGCCGTCACGGGTGAGCCGTACGTCGGTCTCCACCGCGTCCGCGCCCCGATGGAGCGCGGAACGCAGGGAGTCGAGCGTGTTCTCGCGGAAGCGGTAGGGGTCGCCGCGGTGGGCCACGGCGGTCACGGTCTGCATGGGTCCATGTTCGCAGGGCCCGGCAGGGGTTCCGCAGAGGTTCCGCAGGGCCTCGTCAGGGGGCGAGCCACGCCTTGGTGTACGCGTCGATCTCGGCCGAGATCCTCGCCTTGCCCGTCAGGTCCAGGAAGGACGCCTCCACCGCGTTCTTCGCGAGGTCCGCGAGGCCGCGCTCGTCGAGGCCGAGGAGACGGGCGGCGACCGCGTACTCGTTGTCGAGGTCGGTGCCGAACATCGGCGGGTCGTCGGAGTTGACCGTGACCAGGACACCCGCGGCCACGAACTCCCTGATCGGGTGCTCTTCGAGGGTGCGGACCGCGCGGGTGGCGATGTTGGAGGTCGGGCACACCTCCAGCGCGATGCGGTGCTCGGCGAGGTGGGCGAGGAGCTTCGGGTCCTGCGCGGAGCTGGTGCCGTGGCCGATGCGCTCGGCGTGCAGGTGGGTCAGCGCGTCCCAGACCGTGCCGGGGCCGGTGGTCTCGCCCGCGTGCGGGACGGAGCGCAGGCCGGCTGCAATGGCCCGGTCGAAGTACGGCTTGAACTGCGGCCGCGGCACGCCGATCTCGGGGCCGCCGAGACCGAACGAGACCAGGCCCTCCGGGCGGAGGCGGTCGTCGGTCGCCAGCCGTGCCGTCTCCTCGGCGGCCTCCAGACCCGCCTCGCCCGGGATGTCGAAGCACCAGCGCAGCACCGTGCCGAACTCGGCCTCCGCTGCCTTCCGCGCGTCCTCGATCGCGTCCATGAAGGCCCGCTCGTCGATCCCGCGCCGGGTGGACGAGAACGGGGTGATCGTCAGCTCGGCGTAGCGCACCTGCTGGCGGGCCAGGTCGCGGGCCACCTCGTAGGTGAGCAGCCGCACGTCCTCGGGCGTGCGGATCAGGTCGACGACCGAGAGGTAGACGTCGATGAAGTGGGCGAAGTCCGTGAAGGTGAAGTAGTCGGCCAGGGCCTCGGGGTCGGTCGGGACCTTGGAGTCGGGGTGCCGGGCGGCCAGTTCCGACACGATGCGGGGGGAGGCGGAGCCGACGTGGTGGACGTGCAGTTCGGCCTTGGGCAGTCCGGCGATGAAGGCGTGCACGTCGTGCGCGTCGCCCGTGTCGCGCAGGGCGGCGGGGTCGGTGTGGCGGTCGGTCAAGGGTTCCTCCCCGGAACGGCGCGGGCCGCCTGCGGCGGGGTACGGCCGTGGGGCCCTGCGCGGTGATCGGCTGATCGGTGACTCGGGGTCATCGTAGGCCGGGCCGCGGATCGGCGGAGGGCCGGGCCGTAGCATGACGGCGGCATGCGCGCAGGAGAGGGGACATCGCACGATGGCTGACGAGATGCCGGAGGCTCCGAAGGTACGGCTGGACAAGGGGGAGTCCGCCGGGGAGGGGGCCGGGCCGGAGGCGTCGGAGGTACCGCCGCCGGTCCATGAGCAGCGGACGGCGGCGGCGATACCCGGGCCGCCCGCCGCCCCGCCGCCCCAGGGGTGGGCCAGCCCTCAAGCGGTGCCCGCCGACGCGCGGCCGGTCCCGCAGTCGAACCCCTTCGCGGCGCCGGATCCCGCCGGTCCACCGCCCAACCCCTACGCCCCGCCCGCGGCGCAGCAGCCGCGGAGTGCGGCGGTGCCGCCACCGCCGATCGCCCCGAACGGGCCGGGGCCGGTGCCGTACGGGTATCCCGGCGGTGCTCCGGCGCCGGGATACGGCTATCCCGGCCGGCCGCTGCCGTCGTACCCGGCCGGGCCCGGGTACGGAGGGTGGCCGGGGATGCAGCCGGCGCCCGACAACGGGCTGGGGACGGCCGCCATGGTGACCGGCATCATCAGCGCGATCGGGTTCTGCCTGGCGCCGGTCGCGCTGGTGCTGGGGGTGCTGGGCATTGTGTTGGGTTCGATCGGGCGGGCTCGGGTGAGACGAGGTCAGGCGACGAACGGTGGGCAGGCGCTGGCCGGGATCATCTGCGGGTCGGCGGGGCTGGTGCTCGCGGCGGCGTTCATCACGCTGATCGTGGTGGCGGGGAGCCAGGGCAACCAATAGAGGTCGTCGTCCGGGTGCGGCTGCGTGGGGGCTGGTCGCGCCCACGCGGCGGAGCCGCATATCAGATACAGTCCCGCGCCTCTTTGGGCGGGACCGGTCCTGTCGGGCGGAGTCCCGCGCCTCTTTGGGCGGGACCGGTCCTGTCGGGCGGAAGTCCCGCGCCCCTCAGACGGAAGCAGTCCCCTCTGTCTCCAAGCGCTCCCTTGCCTCCATCAACGCGAAGCCCAAGAGGTTCAGCCCCCGCCACTTCTCCGGGGCCTCTGC
Source organism: Streptomyces sp. NPDC028289 (assembly GCF_055565975.1). NCBI lineage: Bacteria > Bacillati > Actinomycetota > Actinomycetes > Kitasatosporales > Streptomycetaceae > Streptomyces > Streptomyces sp. NPDC028289. The sequence continues at coordinate 156,336 of NZ_JBVHTI010000012.1, forward strand.
CCTCGTGTCTGTCGCGGCCAGACCGATGCCCCACACCCGGTCCAGCGGGCTGGCCTCCACCAGGACGCGGTCGCCGGTCGCCAGCAGGAAGTCACGGAGCCCGGCGTCGGCGGTGAACTTGTGGACGCTGCCCTCGGCCACGATGCCGAAGCGCTCCCGCTGCCATGTCGCCTCGTCGAAGCCCCGGACCAGTCGGCCCGCCTTCTTCGCCGCGGCGGGGTGTGTCGCCGCGAGGACCGCGCGCTCCGCCTCCGCGTCCCCGAAGAGCCGGGCCTTTCCCGCCATCATCCAGTGCTCGGCGGTCGCGTACTCCACACCGTCGACCACGAAGGGTGACGGCCACCACTGGCTCAGGCAGCTCGCCGAGACCTGCCCGTCGGGCCTCGGCCGGTGTCCCCAGAAGTGCAGGTACGTGATCCTGGCCCCCGCCTGGACCGCCCCGATCAGGGCCTCCACAGAATCGATCTTCGCCATGCACGCCAGTCTGGCAGCCACCACTGACACTCCGTCCCGCCTTTTCTCTGCTGACTCGACACCTGGTCGACAGATTCCGTCGCGTAACCAAAAGGCAACAACGGAATCACTTGTTGGCAGTCCCTTGCTCTGTCAGGATCGGCAGTCAAATCGAGCCGGAGCTACGCCACCCGCCTCTCGGGGCGGGGTGACGGCGGAGGAGAAGCGACATGGACAACCCGGGCACCGCCACCCCGGAGACCTTCCCCGCGCAGGAGCGGCTCGCGGGCGGCGCGCAGTACATCGCGGGCCGGTTCGCCAAGGGGACGTCACGTCGTACGCACGCCGTCGTCGACCCGGCCACCGGCGCGGAGGTGTACACGTACGAGCTGGCCGGAACCGAGGACGTCGACCGGGCCGTGGCCGCCGCCCGCGCCGCCTTTCCCGGCTGGGCCGCGACCACGCCCGGCGACCGGTCGGACGCGCTGCACCGGTTCGCCGCCGTGCTCGCCGACCGCGCCGAGGAATTCGCCCGTGCCGAGTCCCTCCAGTGCGGCAAGCCGCTGAAGCTGACGCGCGAGTTCGACGTGCCGGGGACCGTCGACAACACCGCGTTCTTCGCCGGTGCCGCCCGGCACCTGCAGGGGCAGGCCGCCGCCGAGTACTCCGGTGACCACACGTCGTACATCCGCCGCGAGCCCATCGGCGTCGTCGGGTCGATCGCGCCCTGGAACTATCCGCTCCAGATGGCCGCCTGGAAGATCCTCCCGGCGATCGCCGCAGGCAACACCATCGTGCTGAAGCCGGCCGAGCTGACCCCGCTGACCTCCCTCCTCTTCGCCGAGGCCGCCACGCTCGCCGGGATCCCGGACGGTGTGATCAACATCGTCACCGGGACGGGGCAGGTGGCCGGCGAGCACCTCGTCGGCCACCCCGACGTGGCCATGACCTCCTTCACCGGGTCCACCGGTGTCGGCAAGCGGGTCGCCGAGGTCGCCACCGCGACCGTGAAGCGGCTGCACCTGGAGCTCGGCGGCAAGGCGCCGTTCGTGGTCTTCGACGACGCGGACCTGGAGGCGGCCGTCAACGGTGCCGTCGCGGGCGCCCTCATCAACACCGGGCAGGACTGCACCGCCGCCACCCGCGCGTACGTGCAGCGGCCGCTCTACGAGGCCTTCGTGGAGCGGACGGCCGCCCTGATGGAGACCGTGCGGCTGGGGGACCCGTTCGCGCCCGGTACCGATCTCGGGCCGCTGATCTCGCACGCGCAGCGGGACCGGGTCGCCGGGTTCGTGGAGCGGGCGCGCGGCTATGCGCGCGTGGTGACCGGCGGCGAACCGCCGCAGGACGAGCTGAAGAGCGGCGCGTACTACCGGCCCACCCTGATCGCCGACGCGCCGCAGGACAGCGAGATCGTCCAGTCCGAGATCTTCGGGCCGGTGCTGGTCGTCCTGCCGTTCGACAGTGATGATGAGGGGATCCGGCTGGCCAACGACACCCCGTACGGTCTGGCAGCCTCCGCGTGGACCAGCGGCGTCTACCGGGCGAACCGCGCGACCCGCGAGATCAAGGCGGGGTGCGTGTGGGTCAACGACCACATTCCGATCATCAGTGAGATGCCGCACGGCGGTTATAAGGCGTCCGGCTTCGGCAAGGACATGTCGGCGTACTCGTTCGAGGAGTACACCCAGGTCAAGCACGTTATGTTCGACAATACGGCGGTGCCGCGGAAGGACTGGCACCGCACGATCTTCGGGGACCGATAGTCACAGCTCCGGCCGCTCGGTGAACGGCCGTCTTCCCGAAAGGGCATCTAGCGCATGAGGCAGTACGAGCCCGACCGCCCTACCCCGGTCGAAGTGGCCGCCATGCGGCGCAGTCTCCGCACCGGCCGGGCCGCCCTGGCCCGCCGGTCGTTCCTGGGCGGCGCGCTCGCGGTGGGCGGCGTCGGGGCGCTGAGCGCCTGCGGCATCCCCGCGGCCGGCAAGTCCCAGGGCGGCGTCTCCGCCGACGACCACTCGGCCACGGAGAAGGTCGTCAACTTCTCCAACTGGCCCGAGTACATCGACGTCGACGACAGCGGGAAGAAGCATCCGACGCTGGACGCGTTCCGCAAGCGGACCGGCATCACGGTCAAGTACACCGAGGACATCAACGACAACGACGAGTTCTTCGGCAAGATCCAGCCGCAGCTCGCCGCCGGCCAGGACACCGGCCGCGACCTGATCGTCCTCACCGACTGGCTGGCCGCCCGGATGATCCGGCTCGGCTACGTCCAGAAGCTGGACGCGTCCAACCTGCCGCACGCCTTCGCCAACCTGTCGGACCAGTTCCGCAGCCCCGACTGGGACCCGGGCCGGGCCTACTCGTACCCCTGGCAGGGCATTTCGACGGTCGTCGCCTTCAACAAGAAGGCGCTGAACGGCGTCGAGGTGAAGTCGGTCTCCGACCTGCTCGACAACCCCGCGCTCAAGGGCCGGGTCGGGCTGCTGACCGAGATGCGGGACACCGTCGGCATGACCATGCTCGACATGGGCATCGACCCGGCGAAGTTCACCGACGACGACTACGACACGGTGATCGCCCGCCTCCAGAAGGCCGTCGACAAGGGGCAGATCCGCCGGTTCACCGGCAACGACTACACCTCGGACCTCAGCAAGGGCGACCTGGCCGCCTGCGTCGCCTGGGGCGGCGACATCGTGCAGCTCCAGGCCGACAACCCGGACGTCGCCTACGTCATCCCGGACAGCGGCTACATGACGTCGACCGACAACATGCTGATCCCGAACAAGGCGCGCCACAAGACGAACGCCGAGCGGCTCATCGACTACTACTACGAGCCCGAGCAGGCCGCGGAACTCGCCGCCTACATCAACTACGTCAGTCCGGTCGCGGACGTGCAGCCGTACCTTGCCAAGATCGACAAGTCGGCAGCGACCAACCCGCTGATCGTTCCCGACAAGGCCATGCAGGCCAAGTCCCGTGCCTTCCGCTCCCTGAGCTCGAAGGAAGAGACGGCCTACCAGCAGAAGTTCGCGAAGCTCACAGGGGCGTGACGACACCATGACGACAGACAGCAGCGGCGACGTCCGCCTCACCGGCATCGGCAAGACCTACGACAACGGCTTCACCGCCGTACATCCGATGGACCTGACCGTGCCGCAGGGCTCCTTCTTCGCCCTCCTCGGTGCCTCCGGCTGCGGCAAGACCACCACCCTGCGCATGATCGCGGGACTGGAGGAGCCGACCACCGGCACCGTGCACCTCGGCGACCAGGACGTCACCCATCTGCCGCCGTACAAGAGGCCGGTGAACACGGTCTTCCAGTCGTACGCCCTCTTCCCGCACCTCGACATCTTCGAGAACGTCGCCTTCGGCCTGCGCCGGCGCGGCATCAAGAGCGTGAAGAAGCAGGTCGAGGACATGCTGGAGCTGGTCCAGCTCGGCGAGCAGGCGCGCAAGAAGCCGCACCAGCTCTCCGGCGGCCAGCAGCAGCGCGTCGCGGTGGCCCGCGCGCTCATCAACCACCCCAAGGTGCTCCTCCTCGACGAGCCGCTCGGCGCCCTCGACCTCAAGCTGCGCCGCCAGATGCAGCTGGAGCTCAAGCGGATCCAGACCGAGGTCGGCATCACCTTCGTGCACGTCACGCACGACCAGGAGGAGGCCATGACCATGGCCGACACGGTCGCCGTGATGAACGCGGGCCGCGTCGAGCAGCTCGGCTCGCCGGCCGACCTCTACGAGAACCCGAACACGACCTTCGTCGCGAACTTCCTCGGCACCTCGAACCTCATCGAGGCCGAGGTCGACACGAAGAGCGGGGACGACATCGTCCTCAAGGCCGGCGGCGGGAAGCTGGTGCTGCCCGAGGCGCGATGTTCGGCGCCGACCACGACCGGCGGCAAGGTGCTGGTCGGGATCCGGCCCGAGAAGATCTCCCTCACGCACGCCGACGACGCGGGCTCCATCCCCGAGGGCCGCAACCGGATCACCGGCAAGGTCGTCGACGCCAGTTTCATCGGCGTCTCCACGCAGTACGTCATCGACAGCCCGGTCTGCGACGAGTTCGCGGTGTACGTGCAGAACATCGAGCGCGACGGACGGCTCGTCCCCGGCGCCGACGTGGTCCTGCACTGGAGCCCGGCCCACACCTTCGGCCTCGACGCCGCCCAGGACATCGACGCCGGCACCGAGGAGGAGGCCGCCTGATGGCCACGCTCTCCGAGGCGCCCCCGCCCCTGGCGCCCGCCGAACCCGAGACGAAGAAGCCCCCGCGCAAGCGCGGCAGGTGGACCCCCTACTGGCTGCTGCTGCCCGGCATCCTCTGGCTGGTCGTCTTCTTCGCCCTGCCGATGATCTACCAGGGTTCCACGTCGATCCAGACGGGCTCCCTGGAAGAGGGCTACAAGGTCACCTGGCACTTCGCGACCTACTGGGACGCGCTGAGCGAGTACTGGCCGCAGTTCCTGCGGTCCGTCTTCTACGCGGCGGCGGCCACGGTTCTCTGCCTGCTGCTCGGCTACCCGCTGGCCTACCTGATCGCCTTCCGCGCCGGGCGCTGGCGGAACCTGATCATGATCCTGGTGATCGCGCCCTTCTTCACCAGCTTCCTGATCCGCACCCTGGCCTGGAAGACGATCCTCGCCGACAACGGCCCGGTCGTGCACGTCCTGAACTCGCTGCACGTCCTGAGCGTCACCGACTTCCTCGGCTGGACGGCCGGCGACCGCGTACTGGCCACCCCGCTCGCCGTGGTCTGCGGCCTGACGTACAACTTCCTGCCGTTCATGATCCTGCCGCTCTACACCTCGTTGGAGCGGATCGACGGCCGGCTGCACGAGGCCGCCGGCGACCTGTACGCCAAGCCGTGGACGACGTTCCGGAAGGTCACCTTCCCGCTGTCGATGCCGGGCGTGGTCTCCGGCACCCTGCTGACCTTCATCCCGGCGGCCGGTGACTACGTCAACGCCGAACTCCTCGGCTCGACCGACACCCGCATGATCGGAAACGTGATCCAGACGCAGTTCCTGCGGATTCTCGACTATCCGACGGCGGCCGCGCTCTCCTTCATCCTCATGGCCGCGATCCTCGCCATGGTCACCCTCTACATCCGCCGGTCCGGGACGGAGGATCTGGTCTAAATGCCCTTCGTCAACTGGCTCAAGAAGAATCTCGTCGTCATCGCGGGACTCCTGACGCTCGGATATCTCCTGCTTCCGAACGTCATCGTCACGGTGTTCTCCTTCAACAAACCGAAGGGGCGCTTCAACTACGAATGGCAGCAGTTCTCGCTGGACGCCTGGAAGCAGCCGTGCGGGGTCGCCGACATGTGCGGCTCGCTCTCCATCAGCCTCCGGATCGCCGCCCTGGCGACGATCGGGGCCACCGTGCTCGGCACGATGATCGCCTTCGCGCTGGTCCGCTACCGGTTCCGCGCCCGCGGCGCCGTCAACTCGCTGATCTTCCTGCCGATGGCGATGCCCGAGGTCGTGATGGCGGCCTCGCTGCTCACCCTGTTCCTCAACATGGGCGCCCAGCTGGGCTTCTACACCATCCTGATCGCCCACATCATGTTCTGCCTCAGCTTCGTCGTCACCGCGGTCAAGGCGCGTGTGATGTCGATGGACCCGCGCCTGGAGGAGGCGGCCCGGGACCTCTACGCCGGACCGGCGCAGACGTTCCTCAGGGTCACCCTCCCCATCGCGGCCCCCGGAATCGCGGCGGGCGCGCTGCTCTCCTTCGCGCTCTCCTTCGACGATTTCATCATCACCAATTTCAACGCGGGCTCCACCGTCACCTTCCCCATGTTCGTCTGGGGTTCGGCACAGCGCGGCACGCCCGTCCAGATCAACGTCATCGGTACGGCCATGTTCCTGGTCGCCGTACTGTTCGTCCTGGCATCGATGCTCATCAACAGCCGCCGCAACAGGCAAAAGGCATAACCCCTTAAATTGACTCTGTAGGGAGTTGAAAATCATGGCCCCAAGCGCCATGAGCCGTCAGGCAGATTGGACCAAGTCTCTCTCCGAAGCACAGCCGGTCCCGTACTGGCTCGAAGACCCCGGCAAGCCCCACCCCGAGCCCGCGCTCACCGGCGCCGACACCTGCGACCTGCTGGTCGTCGGCGGCGGCTACAGCGGACTGTGGACCGCGCTCAACGCCAAGGAGCGCGACCCCGGGCGCGAGGTGGTCCTGCTGGAAGGCCACGAGGTGGGCTGGGCCGCCTCGGGCCGCAACGGCGGCTTCTGCGCCGCCTCCCTCACCCACGGGCTGCCCAACGGGCTCGCCCGCTGGCCCGAGGAGATCCACCGGCTGCAGGAGCTGGGCATGCGCAACCTCGACGAGATCGAGGCCGCCGTCGCCCGGCACGGCATCGACTGCGAGTTCGAACGCACCGGCGAGATCGACGTCGCCACCGAGACCTACCAGGCCTGGGAACTCCGCGACTGGCACCGGCGACTGGAGCAGCAGGGCCTCGCGGACGGCATCGAGTTCCTCGACGCGGACGCGGTCCGCGAGCAGGTCGCCTCGCCCACCTTCGAGGCGGGCCTGTACGACCGCCGGGGCGTGGCCATGCTGCACCCGGCCAAGCTCGCCTGGGGCCTCAAGCAGGCCTGCCTCGCGCTCGGCGTCCGGGTGTACGAGCACACACCCGCCCTCGACCTGAAGGCGTACGGTGCCGGCATGGCCGTACGCACCCCGTACGGCGCCGTCCGCGCCCGGCAGGTCGTGCTCGCCACCAACATCTTCCCGAACCTGCTCAGGCGGGTCCGCGCCTACACCGTCCCGGTCTACGACTACGCCCTGATGACCGAGCCGCTCACCGCGGAGCAGCTCGGTGCGATCGGCTGGAAGAACCGGCAGGGCCTCGGGGACTCCGCCAACCAGTTCCACTACTTCCGGCTGTCCGCCGACAACCGCATCCTGTGGGGCGGCTACGACGCCGTCCACCACTACGGCGGCCGGGTGCGCCGCGAGTACGACGACCGTCCGGAGACCTACGCCAAGCTCGCCGAGCACTTCTTCACCTGCTTCCCGCAGCTGGAGGGCGTCCGCTTCACGCACGCCTGGGGCGGCGCGATCGACACCTGCTCCCGCTTCTCGGCGTTCTTCGGCACCGCGCACCAGGGCAAGGTGGCGTACGCGGCGGGGTACACCGGCCTCGGCGTCGGCGCCACCCGGTTCGGCGCCGACGTGATGCTGGACCTGCTGTCCGGGGAGGAGACCGAGCGCACCCGGCTGGAGATGGTCCGCAAGAAACCGCTGCCGTTCCCGCCCGAACCGTTCGCCTGGACGGGCATCGCCCTCACCAAGTGGTCGCTGGCCCGCGCCGACGCCCACGGCGGCCGCCGCAACCTGTGGCTCAGGGCGATGGACCGGCTGGGGCTGGGCTTCGACAGCTGAGCCGGTTCCGGGTTGACGCCGTCTCGAATGTGATCCAGGTCACTTCAATCGGTCGGTGAAACCCGCGTAATGCCCTCCGAAGACCGCCCTCTCTCCCCGTGACGCGACGCCCGCGTCGACGAGCGAGATGGGGAGGTCTTCTGATGACTGGGGCGAAGACGGCGGTCGAATGGCTGGCATCCGTCGCACCGGATCCCGAGGCCTGCCGCTGGGAATGGGAGCGCAACCCGCTGGGGATCGCGCTGCTGCCCGCCGGCAGGGCCTGGGACGTACTGATCCTGCCGGGCGAACTCGGCTATCCGACCCTCGACGTGCTCACCCGCGTCCTCGACCAACCGGGGCCCGTCCTGGCCGACTTCGGGGACGAGCGGGTGGGCTTCTTCGTGCCGCCCGGAACGGCCGCCAGGTGGCTCGGCACGGGGGTCCGCACGGCGGGGGCCGGGACCTGGATCGTCGTGCCGTATCCCGGGCGGTCGGCCCAGGGGGTGCGGTGGCTGGTGGCGCCGGACGGGTCGGGGACGCTGACGGATCCGGGGCTGCTGGAACTGGCGATGCATGAGGCTGCCGCCGGCTTGGCCGATGACTAAGGGCTGTCCCGTAATCCCTGGTGGATCAGCGCGCGGCGTCAGATGCGGTGCATCGCAAGGCGGAGGGTCGTCCTCATACTGGGCGTATTCGGGCGAGCCCGACAACGCTGCGAGGTGCCGTAGCTGTCGTCGTGCGCCCGCCGGGGATTACGGGACAGCCCTTAGGCGCCGTTCGCGTGAGGTTGTCGGTCGGGTGCAGGCGTGTGGGGATTGTTCGCGCAGTTCCCCGCGCCCCTTTGGGGGGTGGCAGGTCTGTGGGCAGATCGTTGCCGCAGCCCTTGACAGGTAAATTGGTCTGGACCAAGTTGAGTGCGCACCCCACCTCCAAATCCCCCATCCCCGGAGGCACTTGTGGTTCGCGCGAGACCTGTCCTCACCATGCTCACGGCCGCGTTGCTGGCCGTACCCGGTATCACCGCTCTCTCGTCGGCCGCCCGTGCGGCCGACGCGGACCTCGCCGTCAACGGCGGGTTCGAATCGGGCCTCTCCGGCTGGACCTGCACGGCGGGCAGCGGCACGACGGTCAACTCTCCCGTGCACAGCGGGAGTTCCGCGCTGCAGGCGACCCCGGCCGGCAGTGACAACGCCCAGTGCGCGCAGACCGTGACCGTCAGGCCGAGTGCGCAGTACACCCTGTCCGGCTACGTCCGCGGCTCCTACGTCTACCTCGGCGCGAGCGGCACCGGCACCACCGACGTCTCCACCTGGACCCAGTCCGCCCCCGACTGGCAGAAGCTCACGACCACCTTCACCACGGGCGCCTCGACGACGAAGGTCACCGTCTACACCCACGGCTGGTACGGCACCGGCGCCTACTACGCCGACGACCTGTCGCTGGTCGGACCGGGCGCCTCCGCGGGCCAGCCGCCGGCCGCCCCCACCGGCCTCACCGCGGGCACGGTCACCTCCTCCAGCGTTGCCCTGTCCTGGACCGCGGTCACCGGGGCCACGAGCTACGCGGTCTACCGGGACGGCGTGAAAGTCCAGACGGCGACCGGGACGTCGGCGACCGTGACCGGGCTGAACCCGTCGACGGCGTACAGCTTCCAGGTCACCGCCGTGAACGACGCCGGCGAGTCCGCGAAGTCCGCCGCGGTGACCGCCACCACGGGCACCGGCTCCTCCGGAGGCTCCACCGGCCTGCCCACCCACGCCCTGGTCGGCTACCTCCACTCCTCCTTCGCCAACGGCTCCGGGTACACCCGGCTCGCCGACGTCCCCGACAGCTGGGACGTCATCGACCTGGCCTTCGGCGAGCCGACCTCGGCCACCTCCGGGGACATCCGCTTCAACCGCTGCCCGGTCACCGAGTGCCCGAACGTCGAGAGCGACGCCGACTTCAAGGCGGCGATCAAGGCCAAGCAGGCGGCAGGCAAGAAGGTGCTGATATCGATCGGCGGCGCCAACGGCCAGGTCCAGCTCACCACGACCGCCGCCCGGGACACCTTCGTCTCCTCCGTCTCGAACATCATCGACACCTACGGCCTCGACGGCCTGGACATCGACTTCGAGGGCCACTCGCTCTCCCTGGACGCGAGCGACACGGACTTCAGGAACCCGACGACCCCGGTGATCGTCAACCTCATCTCCGCTCTGAAGACGCTGAAGGCCAAGTACGGCTCGAAGTTCGTGCTGTCCATGGCGCCCGAGACGTTCTTCGTGCAGATGGGCTACCAGTTCTACGGCACCGGCAAGTTCGGTGGCCAGGACCCGCGGTGCGGGGCGTACCTCCCGGTCGTCTACGCCCTGCGCGACGACCTGACCCTGCTGCACGTCCAGGACTACAACTCGGGCCCGATCATGGGCCTCGACAACCAGTACCACTCCATGGGCGGCGCCGACTTCCACGTCGCCATGACCGACATGCTGCTCACCGGCTTCCCGGTGGCCGGGGACGCCAACAACGTCTTTCCACCGCTGCGCCCCGACCAGATCGCGATCGGCATGCCGGCGTCGACGAACGCGGGCAACGGCTACGTGGCACCGTCCGAGGTCACCAAGACCCTGGACTGCCTGACGAAGAAGACCAACTGCGGCTCGTACACCACCCATGGCACCTGGCCCGCGCTGCGCGGCCTGATGACCTGGTCGGTCAACTGGGACCGGTTCTCGAACTGGGAGTTCCAGAAGACCTTCGACGCGTACTTCGGCTGAGCAGCAGTCCCAGCGACGTCAGCAGGACGGTGGCCAGGCACCAGCCGGCCACCACGTCCAGCGGCCAGTGGTAGCCGCGGCGGACCAGGCCGTAGGAGACGCCGAGGACGAGCGTCGCGCAGACGGCGACGATGGCCCGGCGGGCGGCGGCGGACGCGAGCCAGGGGAGGAGGAGCAGGGTCGCGGAGCCGTACGCGATCGCCGCCGTCGCCGTGTGGCCGGAGGGGAAGTAGCCGACCGCCGGGGGCACCACCGGGGTCCCCGGCCGGGCGGTCCAGTCCTTGAGCGGCACGACGATCGCCGGGACGAGGGCCATCAGGACGGCGGCGGCCGTCGGCGGCAGCCACCACCGGTCTGTACCAGTGGCACGGCCACGCCACGCGACGTACGCGATGACGAGCACCAGGACCGGGACCGCGACCTGTACGTTCCCGAGGTCCGAGAGGAGTTCGGAGAACCGGTCCGGGTGGACGAGCGCGCTGCTCAGACGGCTGTCCAGACGGAGCAGCGGGCCATGGGCCACGACCTGCCAGGTGATCAGCGCGAAGAGGAGGGCCGGCAGGCCCAGAAGCCCCACGAGTCCCGCGGGGCGAAAGTGAAGGAAGGAGGTCGGCCACCCCGGAACAGGGGGGGTGGTTCCGGGGCGGCCGTCCGGATCGGAACGCCGCGCGCCCCGGGGGGTTTGGGGCGGGCGACCGTCCGATCGGTGAGGAGATCCGGAGCCGGAGGCCCCGGTTGTGTGCGCGAGGGCACGACCAGGTCGAAGCTGGGGAGGCCCCGGCCTGAAATCGCCCACAGTCCCCTGTGGGCGGGGTGTATCTCTCATCTGGGTAGAACCTACGGCAGGGTCCGGCGCGGCGACAGGCGGAATCGCGTCCCGCCATCCACCCCGCACACCTTCTTCACACGGCCTGACCGGGGGCGCCCCAGCCCCCCGCATCACGCCAGGTGGGAGGGTTGGGGCGGTGGTGGCACACGGGTTCGAGGCCCTGTGCGCCTGCTGGCAGAAGCCTGTGGCTCAGATCCGCGCGAAGGCCTGCTCGATGATGTCGAGGCCCTCGTTGAGGAGGTCCTCGCCGATGACCAGCGGGGGCAGGAAGCGGAGCACGTTGCCGTAGGTGCCACAGGTCAGGACCAGCAGCCCCTCCTGGTGGCAGGCCTTGGCGAGGGCCGCGGTGGCCTCCGGGTTCGGCTCCTTGGTGGCGCGGTCCTTGACCAGCTCGATGGCGATCATCGCGCCGCGGCCGCGCACGTCGCCGATGACGTCGAACTTCTCGGCCATGGCGGTGAGGCGGGGCTTCATGATCGCCTCGATGTTCTTCGCCTTGGCGTTGAGGTCGAGCTCCTTCATGGTCTCGATGGCCCCGAGCGCACCGGCGCAGGCGACCGGGTTGCCGCCGTAGGTGCCGCCGAGCCCGCCGGCGTGCGCGGCGTCCATGATCTCGGCGCGGCCCGTCACGGCGGCCAGCGGCAGGCCGCCGGCGATGCCCTTGGCCGTGGTGATCAGGTCCGGGACGATGCCCTCGTCCTCGCACGCGAACCACTGACCCGTACGGCAGAACCCGGACTGGATCTCGTCCGCGACGAACACGATCCCGTTGTCCTTGGCGAACTGGCTGATCGCCGGCAGGAAGCCCTTGGCCGGCTCGATGAAGCCGCCCTCGCCGAGCACCGGCTCGATGATGATCGCGGCGACGTTGTCGGCTCCGACCTGCTTGCTGATCTGGTCGATGGCCTGCTTGGCGGCCTCGGGACCGGCGTTCTCCGGCCCGGTCGGCCAGCGGTAGGCGTAGGCCACCGGGACCCGGTAGACCTCGGGCGCGAACGGACCGAAGCCGTTCTTGTACGGCATGTTCTTCGAGGTCAGCGCCATGGTGAGGTTGGTCCGGCCGTGGTAGCCGTGGTCGAACACGACGACGGCCTGGCGCTTGGTGTACGCACGCGCGATCTTCACGGCGTTCTCGACGGCCTCGGCGCCGGAGTTGAACAGCGCCGACTTCTTGGCGTGGTCACCCGGGGTGAGCTCCGCGAGGGCCTCGGCGACCTCCACGTAGCCCTCGTACGGGGTGACCATGAAACAGGTGTGGGTGAAGTCGGCCAGCTGGGCACTCGCGCGGCGTACGACGGCCTCGGCGGAGGCACCGACGGAGGTCACGGCGATGCCGGAACCGAAGTCGATGAGGCGGTTGCCGTCGACGTCCTCGATGATCCCGCCACCCGCGCGCGCGGTGAAGACGGGCAGCACCGAACCCACACCCTGCGCCACCGCGGCGAGACGGCGGGACTGCAGCTCCTGCGACTTCGGGCCGGGTATGGCGGTGACGACGCGACGCTCCTGCGGAAGTGCGGTCATGGGGGCTCCCTGATGAGTGGTGCGAACCGATGCGTGCCGGGCGCGTCCCGTCCGGTTGCTCCGGTGGTGCGTTTTCGGACGCTTTCCTTCTTTCTTCGCAGGCTAGGGCCGGGTGTGGGAGGTGGGCATGCTCCATGTGGGCGTTGTCGGAGAGTGACGTTGTCCGTGTTGGACATAGTGCGGTCGGCGGGATCGTGACGGAGCGGTCGGCTCCTCGGCCGCGTAAGCGGTGAACTCCCCTTGCGAGGGCGTTAGATTGGCCGCTGACGGTGGACGGAAGAACGGCTGGTCAGGGAGCGAGAGCGATGGACAGCGACGGGACGCGGGACACGCGGCGTACGCATGCGAATCCTGTACCGCGTCCGGCGGGGCCGCACGACGCGGACGCGGTGCCGGCCGAGGCACCGGCGGTACCGCCACGGCCCACGGCACCGCCGTCGGCGGTGCCGCCGCTGCCGGACGGCTCGGCCTTCCTCACCTGGCTGCGCGCACCCAGGCCGGAGGCGGCGCCGGGCGTGTGGCGGTTCGGCTACCGGCCCCGGGCCGAGCAGGAACCCGAGGAACTGCCCACCCGGCAACTGCTCAGCGGCGCCCTGATCGCCTTTCTGGTGGGGTGGCTGGTCTGGTCCCTGCTGACGCACGGGTACCTGGGGGCGTGGTGGGGCCTGCCGCTCCAGCTGCTTCTCCCCGCCTCGTGGCAGGGCGCGAACGCGACGATCTCGCCGACCGCGACCCGCTTCATCTACGAGGGATACACGTACCTGGTCGCCCTCACCATCATGCTCGTGGTGGGCAAGCTCGGCCGGTGGGGTGAGGTGTGGCGGCGGTTCGTGGCGCCCCGGTTCAGGGCCGCGGCGTCCGCGGGATCCCGCCAGGAGCCTCCGGCGCCGTCGGAGGACCCCGCCCAGTGGCCCCACCTCCGTGCCGCCGGGGCCGACGCCGCCGCCGACCGGCTCGCCGGTGAGGCCCGGAGCGGGCTGATGCGCGACGTGGACCACGCCCGGATCGCCCGCGCCTGGCAGGGCGTACGCAGCGGCCGCCACAGCATGGCCACCTTCACCGCCGCGGTGGTCAAGGACGGCGCCGCCGCCTGCCTGCACCCCTCCGGCGAACGCGACCTGCCCGCCCGGCACGCCCGCCACGACCTGGTCACCGGCCAGGTCCGGCTCGGCACCACGGCCGACGACCCTCGCAACCCCTACCGGTACCGGGGCACCGGCCTCGCCCTCGGCCCCGAACTGCTCGGCACCTCGCTGCTCGCCGTCGGCCCGGCCGGCTCCGGCAAGACCGGCAGCCTGGTCCGCCCGCTCGCCGAGTCGCTCTGCCTGCACGCGCTCGCCGGCCGCGCCTCCGTGGTCGTGGTCGGCGCGGCCGGCGCCGGCCTCGGCCCCGCCGACGCCTACGACGTCGTCGTCCGCATCGCCCACCCCGAGTCCGTCTACGACCTCGACCTGTACGGCGGCACCACCGACCCCGACGAGGCCGCCGCCATACTCGCCGAGGCCCTCGCCGGCGATCTCGCCGACCCGCACCCCGGCAGCGACAGCCGCCGCTCCACCACCGTCCTCGCCCAGCTGCTCGGCCCCTTCAGGGCGGTGCACGGCCGCTTCCCCTCCGTCCCCGAACTCCGCCAGCTCCTCGACGGCGCCCCCGGCCCGCTCGCCGCGCTCCGCAAGGCGCTGACGACGACCGGCCACGAGTCGCTGTTGCGCGAGCTCGACGCGCGGGAACGCCAGATGGGACACCCGGGGGACGTCGGCGCGGTCCTCGCCGACCGCATCGCCCTCCTCGACCGCCCGGCCTTCGCCGGCTTCTTCGACACCTCCGGCCAGTCACGCCCCTTCTCCCTCAAGGCCCTCGACCACCCGGTCCGGGTCCGCATCGACCTGCCCGAGCGCGGTCACGCGGACGCCTCCCGCATCCTGGCCCGCCTGGTGCTCGCCCAGTTCACCGCCAGCGTCGCGGTACGGGACGACCGCTCGCTCTTCTCCTGCCTCCTCCTGGACGACGCGACGGGCGTGGTGACCCCGGAGGCGGTCCGCGCCGTCCAGCGCCTGCGCTCCGCCAACGCGGGCGTCGTACTGACCCTGCGCACCCTGGACGACGTACCCCGCCCGCTCCGCGGCCCGCTCCTCGGGGCCGCCGGCTGCCGCATGGCCTTCGCCGGCCTCACCCCCTGGGACGGGCAGGACTTCGCCGAGGTCTGGGGCAAGGAGTGGACCGAGGCCCGGGACGTCACCGACCGCCAGATCATCGCGGAGACCCCGGCGGGCAAGGCGCTGCACGTCGTACGCCGGGTGATCACCGGCAAGGCGGCCACGGCACGGGCGGTCACCGTCCGGCAGGTGGAGCGGGAGCGCTGGTCGGCGTCGGAGCTGGCCCACGGTCTGCCTCCGGGGCACGCGGTCCTGTCCCTCACGACGGTCAAGGGAGAGCACGCGCCCCCGCTGCTGGTGGACCTGAGGGCCGGCGGCCGGCTCTGAACACCGGGGCGCACGGGACCGTACAGTGAGGCAGAATCGCTAGAGTCCGTTCATACGGGACGGCCAAAGACCACTGCCCTCACTCGCGGCGCTCACGAAGCTCGCGGCGCTCCCGACCGAAGAGAAGACCTGACGGCCTGATGCCACCGACGCTCGCCTCGCTCGTCCACCACTCCGCGCTCAAACTCACCGTGCGCGCGGGCGAGGACCGCCTCGACGTGCCCGTGCGCTGGGCCCATGTCAGCGAACTCGCCGACCCGGTGCCGTACATGGAGGGCGGGGAACTGCTCCTGATCACCGCGCTGAAGCTGGACGCGGAGGATCCGGAGGCGATGCGGAAGTACGTGAAGCGCCTGGTCGGAGCCGGGGTGGTGGGTCTCGGCTTCGCCGTCGGGGTCAACTACGACGAGATTCCCAAGGCCCTGGTCGACGCGGCGGAACACGAGGGACTGCCCCTGCTGGAGGTACCCCGCCGCACCCCCTTCCTCGCCATCAGCAAGGCGGTCTCGGCGGCGATAGCGGCCGACCAGTACCGGGCGGTGACGGCGGGCTTCGCCGCCCAGCGCGAACTGACCAGGCAGGCGCTGAACGCCGGCCCGGAGGGCCTGCTCGCCGCGCTCGCCGCGCAGGTGGACGGCTGGGCGGCGCTGTACGACGCGTCGGGCGCGGTCGTCGCGACGGCACCGGAGTGGGCGGGACGCCGGGCGGCGCGCCTGACGGCGGAGGTGGAGCGGCTGCGGGAACGCCCGGCACCGGCGTCCGCGGTGGTCGGCGGCCCCGACAACGAGGACCGGGTCGAACTGCACTCCCTCGGCACCGGCCGCCGCCCGAGGGCGGCCCTGGCGGTCGGCACGGCCTCGGCGCTGGGCACGGCGGAGCGCTACGCCGTGCACTCCGCGATCGCCCTCCTCACCCTCACGACGGAACGCTCCCGCTCGCTGCACGCGGCCGAGCAGCGGGTCGGGGCGGCGGTGCTGCGCATGCTGCTCGCCGGCCAGCCGGACCACGCCCGCGGGGTCGCCGGGGACCTGTACGGCGGTCTGCTCGACGCCCCGTTCCGGATGATCGTCGCCGACGCGGGCGGTGAGCTGCTGGCCGGTCTCGCCGAGGCGGTGGAGTCGGCCGCGGCCCGTTCCGGGGAGGCGGTGCTGGTGGTGCCCGAGGGCGAGCGGCTGGTGGTGCTGGCCGCGGACGGGGGCGCGGCGGTGGCGGCGTGCGTGGAGTACGCGGCGGCGCGGGAGGCCGCGCGGGCGGTGCCGGCGGAGCAGGGCGGCGGCGAGGACGACGAACTGGTCATCGGCCTGTCCGCCCCGTCCGGCCCGATCGCCGCGGCGGCCGCCTACAAGCAGGCCGAACAGGCGCTGTCCGTGGCCCGGCGCAGGGGCCGGGTCCTGGTCGAGCACGACCAGCTGGCGTCGGGCTCGGTCCTGCCCCTCCTCGCCGACGACGCGGTGAAGGCCTTCGCCGACGGTCTGCTCAGGGCGCTGTACGAGCACGACGCGACCGGCCGGGGAGACCTGGTGGCCTCCCTCCGGGCCTGGCTCTCCCGGCACGGCCAGTGGGACGCCGCGGCGGCCGACCTCGGCGTCCACCGCCACACGCTCCGCTACCGGATGCGCAGGGTGGAGGAGATCCTGGGCCGCTCCCTGGACGACCCGGACGTCCGGATGGAACTGTGGCTGGCCCTGAAGGCGACGTCCGTGGAGTAGCCGCGCGCCTTCCCACCCACCCGACCCGCTCCGCCGAGCCCCCACCACCTCGGCACACGCCGAGCCCCGGACCGGCCGGGTCACTCGATGAAGCGCAGGACCTCGCCGCCGAAGTCCTCGGGGTGCTGGAAGAGAAACGCGTGACCGGCGTCTCCGTAGATCACGGTCTTGGAGTCGGGGACGGCCCGGGCCATGGCGTACGTCTGGTAGGCGTGCTCCATCACGTCGTGGGCGCCGTTGGCGAACAGGGCCGGTACCGCGAGGTCGCCGAGCCGGCTCCAGGCCGAGTCGATGCCGCTGTTCCACTGGACGACGGCGTTCATCTGGGCCTCGCGCACAGGCGCGGGCGCGTCCTGCCCGGAGTGGGCCAGGCGCCGGTCGATCCGGCGCAGGGAGGCCAGTCCCGCGGCCCGGCCGGTCTCGGTCTCGGGGTAGAAGAGGAAGAGGAAGTCCTCGTCGTCGTTCTTCTCACGCAGGGCGTGCTCGGGGACCCGCGGGTTCGGGCCCGGGTTGTCGGGCACACCGCCGGGACCGCTGCCCGCGACGACGAGCTTGCGTACCCGCTCGGGGTGTTCCAGGGCCAGGTCGAGTGCGACGAACCCGCCCATGGACCAGCCGAGCAGGTCCGGCTTCTGCAATCCGAGGGCGTCGAGGAAGGCCACGGCCACATCGGCCATGCCGCGAACGGTGTCCGCCGGCTTTCCGCCCGAGTAGCCGACACCGGCGCTGTCGAAGACGATCACGCGACGGTGTGCCGCGAGCACCTCGAGCAGGGCGGGGTCCCAGTGGTCGAGTGTGCCGCGAAAGCGGTTCAGGAGCAGCAGCGGCGCTGCGGTGACGGGTCCGATCTCGCGGTAGGCGAGTGCTCCGTGGGGGGTGTCGACGTGCCGCGTCTCGGCCGAGTCGAACAGGAAGCCTGGCATCGATTCTCCTTCAGGTACTGGGGTGTTGCCCGTGCCGGGCCGGATGCCGGCTGGAATTCCGCCGCGTCCTGAAGCTCGTCGGCGGGGAGCGTCGTACGCCCCGGGCACAGGCCGTCGGGCGCTGCGTCGCTCTTCCCGGCTTCGGCTTCGGACTGCGGCGGTGATGAAGGCGGATTCCGCGGTGGTGTTCTAGTCGTGGTCGGTGGCGAGGGCGATGGGGCGGGCGGCGTCCATGTCCTTGCGGAAGGTGTCCAGCTTGGCGTCGAAGGCTTGCAGGGTGTCGGCTCCGAGCGGGAGGCGCAGGGGCGGTTCGGGGTCGTCGGCCATCTCGACGATGGCGCGCGCGGCCTTGACCGGGTCGCCGGGCTGGGTGTGGTGGAGGCTCGCGGCGGCAGTGCGCATGGCGCCGACGGTGGGCGCGTAGTCGTCGATGGTGTCGGGTCCGGTGTGCAGGTTGGCGGGGTCGAGGAAGTCGGTGCGGAAGAAGCCGGGTTCCACGAGGGTGACGTGGATGCCCAGGGGTGCCAGTTCGGTGTGGAGGGTCTCGGTGAAGCCCTCGACGGCGAACTTGGTGGAGGCGTAGATGCCCCAGCCGGGCGCGGTGGCGAAGCCGACGATGGAGCTGATGTTGATGACGTGGCCGGAGCGCTGATGCCGCAGGACGGGCAGTACGGCGCGCTGGACGGCGAGCGGGCCGAACACGTTGGTCTCGTAGAGTGCGCGGACCGCGGCGTCGTCGGATTCTTCGACGGCGGCGAGCAGGCCGGTGCCGGCGTTGTTGACCAGGACGTCGATCCGGCCGAACCGCTCGATGGCCGCGTCGACGGCCGCCTGGATGCTCTGCGGGTCGGTCACGTCCAGCGCCACGGTGAGCAGCTTGTCGCCCGCGTCGGGGAACTTCTCGCGGACGGTGTCGGGCTTCCTGGCGGTGGCGACCACCTGGTGGCCGGCCGCGAGGGCGGCACGGGTGATCTCCAGGCCGAAGCCCCGGGACGATCCAGTGACGAACCAGATGCTCATTTTGTTCTCCAGCGTTCAGATGGTGGTGGGCAGGTCGAAGGCCGCGCGGTTCTGCGCGATGAAGGTCTCGACGTCGAGGGGGTCGCTGCCGCCGATCGTCTTGACCAGGTCGTTGGTGCCGGCGAAGACGCCGTTGCGGTAGTCGACGGCCACGGCGAGCAGGTGCTGGATCAGGTGGTCCGGCGCGCCGCGCCCGCGCAGGATGGCGGCGAACTCGTCGAGTTCGATGGGTACGTAGGTGACCTTCCGGTCCAGCGCCCGCGACATCTTCTCGGCGATCTCGTAGTGGTTGAGCTCCTCCGCCCCGTACAGCGGGTAGATCTGCCCGGCGTGCGGGGCGGGGTCTTCCAGGACGGCCGCGATCACCTTGGCCTGGTCGCTCTCGGCGATGGGGGCGTGGCGTCCGTCGGCGAACGGCAGGCGCAGTTCGCCGGTTCCGTCGGCCCAGGTGTCGATCAGCCACTGGGCGAAGAAGGTCGGGCGGATGTGGGTGACCGGGACCGGGGAGCGGTCCAGGACGCGTTCGGCGACCCAGTGCTGGCGGGCCGCGTTGCTGGCGGTGTGGCGGCGGGCGGAGATCTGCGACATGTTCACGATCGCCCGGACCCCGTTCTCCTCCGCCGCCTGCGCCACGTTGACGGTGGCGTCCATCAGGCCGGGACGGATCGGATAGGTGAAGTACAGGGCGTCGATCCCCTTCGTCGCCTCGGCCAGGGAGTCCAGGTCGAGGACGTCGCCTTCCACGACGTCCGCTCCCAGGGCGGCGAGCCGCTCGGCACGCCCGTCGAGGCCCCGGACGAGGGCGCGGACATGGTGGCCGCGCTGGAGCAGGAGTTCGGTGGTCTGGCCGCCGGTCTTGCCGGTGGCCCCGATCACGAGGAGGGTGCGTTCCATGAGGGTGATCTCCGTTTCTTGAGCGGGAACCGGAGGGAATTCCAGCGTCAACCCGGCGCGCGGGTGCCGCACGCCTTCCGTCCGCCTCCCAAGAAGTGGGCTTGGTAGCCCCTTTTTCGTCTGCACCCAGAGAACACCTCGCAGAATGGGTTGTCAAGCCCCTTTTTGCGGTACGCTGGTGGCCATGACCACCACCAGCCAAGTGCCGGACCGGAAGCTGACCGCCAAGGGCGCGGCCACACGGGAGCGCATCGTCCGGGCGGCGGCCGAGCTGATCAACGAGCACGGCGCGCAGAACATCAACAACGAGCAGATCCGGGAAGCCGCCGGGGTCAGCGGCTCACAGCTGACGCGCCACTTCCCCACCAAGGAGGCCCTGGTGCGCGCGGTGCTCGCCTGGCAGGCCGACGTCATCGTCGCCCGCCACCAGGCACCGGAGCTGGGCGAGCTGGACAGCTTCGCCGCCCTGTACCGGTGGGCCGACTCCTACATCGCCTCGCAGGACATGCTGCGCGGCGGCTGCACGTTCGGCTCCCTGGCGGCCGAGGTCGTCAAGGCCGAACCCGCCCACCGGGACGCGGTGGCCGACGGCTTCGAGCGGTGGCAGGCGCTGTTCCGGCGTGGCCTCGGCACGATGCGCGAGCGCGGCGAGCTGCGGCCGGAGGCCGACCCGGCCGCGCTCGCCCACCTGCTCACCGCCGCGTTCCAGGGCGGAGCGCTCCTGGGCCAGGCGGCCGGCGATTCCACACCCCTGCGCGACGCACTGTACGGAGCGCTGGCCTACATCGAGTCGTTCGCCGTGCGGCGCGGACCGGACGACGGCCCAGCCGCCGGCCGGTGACTCCTGGCACGTCCGGGCGGCAGACCTGCCACCGAGAACAGGGTGTCGGCCGACGGAGTCCGGGTGCCACAGTCGGTCACAACGTACGACGAAGAGAAGCGAGTTCGGCGCCGTGCCTGGTCAGTACGGGTATGTTTCCGGCGTGGGGGTCGAAAGGTCGGCGCTATGCCTTTCATTCTGAACACCGATGAGGTCGAGGACCGTGATCGTGCTGACTTCGTGCACGAGGCGCTCGGCGCGACGATGGTGCCGATCGAACTGCACTGGCCCGGGCGGCGCCGGTCCGTGGCGGCGCACGGCGTCGTCACGGACCTGGACGGTCTGACCGTCTGCTCCGGACGGACCACCGCAGTGCGGGTGTAACGCACGGCCGCCCTGGCCCACGACTCGATGGAACCGAGTGTTTTCATCAACGTGCAGCATTTCGGGTCGAGCATGGTCGTCCAGCACGACCGGGAAGCGGTGATCCGACCCGGTGAACTGGTCATGTACGACTCCACGTCCCCCTACACCCTGCTGAACGACACCGGCATGACCGGAAGTTTCTTCCGAGTGCCGCATTCGGCGCTGGCGATGCCGCACGACATGATCCGCGCGGCGTGCGCGGTCAAGCTGAGTCCGGGGCACCCGGTGGCCTCCCTGACCCACGACTATCTGCGCCGGCTGGCCGCCGACCCCGCCCTGACCACTGCGGTGAACGCCGACCTCGTGGGTCACCCGAGCATCGAACTCATCCGCGCCGTGATCGCGACCCATCTGCGCGCCGAAGAGTTGGCCGCCGAGCCCATGGCCGCCACCCTTCAGATGCGCATCCTCGAATACGCGCGCCGGCACCTCCACGACCCCGGCCTGTCCGCTGAGCAGATCGCGGCCGCGCACCACATCTCGGTGCGCTATCTGTACAAGGTGCTTGCCGGAAGCGGCATCGGTCTCGCCGACTGGATCCGCACCCGCCGCCTCGAAGCGTGCAGGCAGGCCCTCGCCGACGACGACGCCGTCGCCGTCGGTGCGGTCGCACGGCGCCACGGTTTCGCCGACCTGTCCAGCTTCAGCCGCGCTTTCCGCGCCGAATACGGCATGTCCCCCAGCGAATGGCGGAAGCGCTGAACGGGCGGCAGGGAAATTCGACATGCGGCGGTTGCAGGTCGGCGCATGCGGATCGAATGCCAGGCGCCGGCCCGCGCAGCGCGCTGTGCGCGAAGTGAGCCCCCTTGTGCGTTCCGTGCACGGCACCGGGCGCCGGCCCCCCCGCGCCGTACGGGGCTGACAAGGTGTTCGAAAGCGCTTGTCGAGGTGAACGTCAACGTGCCGAACCGCGGGAGCGCACTCGAAGGCAGATCAGACCGACGGCGTCTGTCATGCCATCGCTGCGAACGGACAGGGAGAAGCGAGCATGCCCTCCATCACCACCTCCGACGGCCTCGACATCCACTACAAGGACTGGGGCTCCGGCCGGCCCATCGTCTTCTGCCACGGTTGGCCGCTCTCGTAGGACGACTGGGACCCTCAGCTGCTGTTCTTCCTCAACCAGGGATTCCGCGTGGTCGCCGCCGACCGCCGCGGCCACGGCCGCTCCACCCAGACCG